>NZ_PJIZ01000016.1 GCF_021596505.1 Nostoc sp. CMAA1605
TTTGAATCAGGTTTAGTAGCCACCTTATTCGGTACAGTGGCTTCTGTTGTGGGGGGTGGAATTGGTACGATTTTGGTAGTGATTGCCACAGCTATGATTTGGCCAGAAATTCGCCAGTTGAAAACATTAGAAGACTACAAAGAGTAGGGTGTAAGGCTGTGAGGATATAGGGGAAAAACTAATTACAAACTACTCTTTCTTAAATTTCACAAGCAAATTTACCCAGATTTTTTCGCAAAATCTGGGTATTTCATGGACGCTTGGTGAGAAAAAATTACTAACAGACACCAAACAATTTTTAGTGAATCTCTGAATATTCAAGTGCCACTAATTACTCGTAAAAGTCCTCTAAACTGTCTGGAATTGTAGATAATTTGCAAACAGTTCTTGAACTTTTTTCCAAGCATCAGTAGCAGCTTCGGGATTGTAGCTGGCGCGGTGATTGCAGAAAAAACCATGTCCTGCATCGGGATAACGATAAACAGCGTGAGGAATTTGATATTTCTGTAATTCAGCCTCAATTTGTTGTGTATGCTCTAAAGGAATACCTTGGTCTTCTAAGCCAAAGAAGAGGTAAATTGGTCGTTTAATTTCAGGAGTGCGAGTAATAGTAGGTTCTCCACCGCCGGGGGTAGAAGTGGTGATACCACCACCGTAAAAAGAGGCTGTAACTTTGATATCTGGTAAAGTGGCTGCTAGGTAAACCACATGACCACCAAAGCAAAAACCAATCGAGCCAATGGCATCTGCTTGGACATGAGGTAAGCTTTTTAAATAAGCGATCGCCGCCTGAATATCGCTCAAGATTTCTGTAGTTGTGGTCTTGTCTTTATATCCTCGACCTTTTTGGATATCTTCGGGGTTATATCCAGCTTCAAATCCAGGTGCAACACGTTGAAAAAGTGACGGTGCGATCGCTACATATCCCTCTTGAGCAAATTTTTCGGCTACTTCCCGAATGTGAATATTCACGCCAAAGATTTCTTGCACCACAATCACAGCCGGAAAAACCCCTTCTCTGGCTGGTTGGGCTAAATACGCATCTATTTGTAAATCTGCATTGGGAATCTGCACGTAAGCAGTGCGAATTTCTGTATTTGTCATTTTTTTGGTGTGTTTAGTAGCCTGCGTGTTGATCGACAACGTTCTTTAAGGGTTGACCATTTTGATAACGTCTGAAATTATCGAGAAATAGTTCTATGGAACGTTGTTTGACGTTGGGGGAATGACCAGAACAATGAGGGGTAATGAATAAGTTGGGAACAGTCCACAAAGGGCTTTCCGATGTTAAAGGTTCATCGATAACTGTATCTAAAGCTGCGCCAGCAATCCAACCTTCTGCGAGGGCTTGAATTAAAGCTGGCTCATCTACAACTGCACCACGGGCGATATTAATTAAATACGCATGATGAGGGAGCGATCGCAGTACAGTTTTATCAATTAGACCTTTGGTTTGTGGTGTGAGTGGTGTCGCAATGACTAAATAGTCTACTTCTGGTAACAGCACGCGCCACTCATCTGCACCTACGACTTTGTCAAAATTTGGTAGTGCTTGGGGATGACGACGACTACCAAAAACTCGCATTCCAAAGGCTTTAGCACGTTGGGCGATGGCTTGACCGATACCGCCTGCACCGATAATTAGTAAAGTCGCATCAGTCAGTTCTTGAATAGCAAAGCCTCTTTGCCAATGGCGTTGAGCTTGTAAATTATAGAGTTCTGGCAAATACTTAGCATGAGCCAGTATATATGTGATCACAAACTCTGCGATCGGGATTGCATGAGATCCTGCGCCATTAGTGAGGATGAGGTTACGTTCTAAGTAAGTTGGGGTTAAAATGTGGTTTACACCTGCGTTTGGTGCATGATGCCAACGCAGTTGGGGTGCGGCGGCTAAAACTCGATGTAAAGTAGCTGGCTTTAAGAAAAACCAACTAAAATAGATTTCTGCATCCTTCGCATCTCGGTCAAGATTACCATCACTATCCACAAGTGCAATCTGTGTGTCAGATGGTAAATGCGGCTCAATTTCGGCAGCAATCTCTGCGTGTAAAATGAGTTTTTTAGAAGTCATACCATTATTGTGGATTGCGGAATAGTTTACTGGTGCGCTTTACAGAAATCTATTTGTCGCATTCTTTATCTACTCAGCACTCAGCACTCATCACTCCTGAACTATTTTTCTGTACTACCGTAGAGAATCACCCTTGCGGTATTCGCTGGTGATATTGTCTAACTTTTGCTTTAAATTGTCGTCGAGTGTAATTTCTACAGCCTTGAGGGTTTCAGTGAGTTGTTCTGGACGACTAGCCCCGATAATAGGAGCAGTAATAATAGGATTAGCCAACACCCAAGCCACTGCAAGAGTAGTGAGAGACAATCCCGCAAATTCTGCCACTGTGAGTAATTCTTCCACAGTATTGAATTCGCGATCGCGCCAATAGCGTTCTTGATAACGTTCGGCCGCAGTCCCCAGAGTGAAGCGTGTACCTTGGGTTGGGCCGTTACTCAAGTTATGTTTCCCTGTCAGTAAACCTCCGGCTAAGGGATTGTAGGGAATTACACCTAAGCCTTCCTCTTTAGCTAAGGGTAGAAGTTCTCGCTCAATTTCCCGAAACAGCAAATTGTAGCGGGGTTGAATGGAGACAAAACGAGTCAGATTTCGCACATCAGCACGACCCAAGGCGCGAGCAAGTCGGTAAGCCAAGAAGTTAGAAACTCCGATATAACGCACTTTCCCCGCACGCACTATTGTGTCTAAGGCTTCTAATGTCTCATCTAGGGGAGTGGAAGCATCGTCAGAATGCAACTGATACAAGTCAACATAATCAGTTCCCAGTCGTTTTAGGGAAGCATCTATTGCATCTAAAATATGCTTACGAGAAGCACCCTGATCCCAAGGTGCAGTCCCAACTTTGCCCACACACTTAGTAGCTACAATAAAGTGTTCCCGTTTCCCTTTGAGCCAACGTCCAATGATTTCTTCGGTACTACCAGCCGTCGCTAGTCTGCCCCCAAGAGGATAAACATCGGCTGTATCGAGAAAGTTAATACCAGCATCGGCGGCTGTATCGAGGATGCGTCTAGAAGTTTCTTCATCTGTTTGCAATCCAAAGGTCATTGTACCGAGACAAAGACGAGAAACAGTCAGTCCGGTTTGACCAAGTTTAGTTGTGGGTAATGTCATGTTGCTGCGTTCCTAATTCAAAATTCACCAATCCCCAATTCCTCATCAAGACACGACAGAAGCTTGGCGCAAACTCTGGGAAACGAACCACTGTTGCAGTTTCGAGTCAGTATAAACTTCATCAGCAATAAAATGATCCCCTTCAGGGAAGATGGTAAAGTCTACTTTTCCCCCCAGTTCGCGCAAGGTGTCAACAATTTTTTGTGTGTCTTCTAGCGACAGTTTCTCGTCCTTACCGCCTTGGAATATTTGAATAGGAATTTCTTTGAGTGCAGCTAGCTGTTTTGCTTCTAATGTTTGAGGAACACGACCAGATACTGCTACTAATCCGGCGAAGCGGCCAGGATGAGATGCGGCGATGTGCCATGCTCCGGCAGTACCCAGGCTAAATCCAGATAAAATTACACGAGAGGGATCGATCGCTTCAGAGGCGATGAGATTGTCTAACAAAGCAATCACATCTGCTTCTCTGTCTACCCAAGTTTGTCCTTCAGGAAGTTGGGGAGCTGCAAAAAAGTAAGGTAAAGGACTAGATTCATCGACAAAACGAGGTAAACCCCATTTCAACAGTACATTTAAATCCTGACCGTGATCGCGCGCCCCATGTAAAAACAACACCAGAGGCGCGGGTTTGTTGGTATCTTCCGAGATAGGGGAGAAAAGATAGGGAAATAAACTAGAACGGTGTTCAATAGCCATAGTTGTAGTTCCTCAAATGTGTATGATTTTAGAAATTGGGGACTAGAAATTATGGCGTTGCATAAATGCGGGATGAATTAAGCTTTTCTAGCAAAGTCAACTACCGATTTTTTGCGGCTTTGCGCCTTTGCGCGAAACATAAATCATCCCATTAATCAGCAACGCCGAAATTATCTAATCCCCATAAATCCTAAAAGTTCTGCAATTTTGACCCAAATATCTCAAAGCCTCTATGCAGTGATTTAAGCCACTACCAAGTTTTTATCCGCCTGTGGGGATGTAGTGCTGACTTTAGATTCAATCGCCGTACCCTTGAAGAAGTCAGGGTTAGCTTGGGTGTAGAACTTGTAGGGATTACCAAAGACATAGGCTTTAAAGTCTGCTTCAGAAATCACACCTTCTTGGACTAGATCCCAGCTTTCTGCTAGAGGATCTGTGAGGTCGGGTACATCCCAGTGACCAACGTCTGAGGAGTAGATGGCGTTAATTTTCACCTTTAAGGGATTAGCTTTGTCGTTGAAGGCTGCGCCAATGGTACGATCATCAGATTCAGAACCAAAGAAGAAGCTATTTACCCAGCGATCGCGAATATCTTCAATAGTTTCAATTCCAGCCGCCGCAAAGTCTTCTAGTTCGCTACCAATGGGTGAACGGCTATGACGGTTAAAAGAAGAACCTAAGACGCTCTTTGTTAATTCTTCTTTGGTGAGGGGATGAGCTTCTAAGAATTCGCTACCGAAACGCTCAAATAATGCGTACAACTCGTTAGCATTGGTGAGTTCTGGGTTGTAGTTTTGCAGTCCTTGGAGATTGCGTTTGGAGAAGCGGTCTACTAGGTGAATGTAAACGTGTGCGCCCCAATCTGCGCCACCTTCGAGCATAGCGACGCGCAATTGTGGGAAACGCTTGGTTACACCACCAAAAAACAACGCTTTCGCAAACGCTTGTGAACCATCAGCAAAGTGACCGATGTGGTTATTCATGTAGTTGCTAATGGAGGAGCGTCCAGTCCAACCTTGACTACCATAGTGGGTAGTAATGGGTACACCTAATTCCACTGCTTTCGCCCAGAATGGATCATAATCGTATTCACTATCCAATCCGTAAAAGTCAATATAGGAGGCGTATTTGGCGACTTCTGGGTATTGGTCGGCTGGGTATTTATCAGCGATCGCCTTAATGGGACGTTTTACACCACCAGGAATATTTGCTACTTTTAGCCCTAGTGTTTTTACAGCAAATTCTAACTCTTCAATCGCTTCTTGAGGGGTAGTCATAGGGATGCCAGCAACTACCGTGAGGCGATCGCTATATTTGCGATACAAGTCAGCATGATAATGATTTACCGCCCGTTGCAATGCTTGGCGATGTTCTGGTTTAGCTCCAGCTGGTGCCAATACATTGTTAGGAAATAGTACAGAATAGTCTGAACCTTGTTCTGCCTGACGCTCATAAAAGAGTTCTGGCAAAGTGTAAGTAGCTAAGTCTAAAGTATTGCGGGTAACTCTTGCCCACCAAGGAGAACGAATTGTGCGGTAATATTGACGTTCTTCTGGGGTTTGTTGATACCAGTCTTTACCATTGACTTTGGAGTTGAGACGAGAAGATTCGGCTTTGCGTAATGCGTCTACAAGTTCTGCACCACCGTAATTAGCAATGTAATCTTCTAAAGCTGGGGTGAAATCATTGGTATGAACATCGGTGTCGATGACCGGATAATCGAGTTTTGCTTTGATGGCGGCGGAACGGGAGGTTTTTAATCTGCTATATTCTGTCATGATTTTTATCCTTCAAAGAATTACAGAGTGATTACTGAGTAAGTTTTTAATGAGGACTGAAGTCCTCACTACGAACCGAGAACCGTCTTGTCTTTACGCCAAAACCAATCGCTGAGACTCTTTTTGAGTAACAAACTGATTCACCGGACGACGTAATCCCAAGTTTTCCCGCAGGGTGCTACCTTCATACTCAGTACGGAATAATCCGCGCTTTTGGAGTATGGGAACCACTAAATTCACAAAGTCATCCAATCCTGTGGGCAGTATGGGGGGCATAATATTAAACCCATCGGCTGCACCGTTGTTGAACCACTCTTCTAACTGGTCAGCAATGCTTTCGGGAGTACCGATGATGGTACGATGACCCCGCGCAGTAGCTAGGGCAAGATACAATTGGCGCAGAGTCAAAGTTCCACGATTAGCTAAATCCTTGACTAGTTTCAGACGACTTTTATTATTGTTGGTCTCGTTGGGGAGTTCAGGAGCTAAATCATCAAAGGAATATTTGGATAAATCCACACCTTTGTAGTAGTTCTTTAAGATTCCCCAAGCCACATCGGGATGAATCAAAGATTGGATGAATTCGTATTTTTCTTGAGCTTCTTCCTCAGTCCGTCCAATGACTGGAAAAGCCCCAGGCATAATTTTTAGGTCGTCTGGAGAACGTCCATATTTTGCCAACCGACCTTTTACGTCAGCATAAAATTCCTGGGCATCAGCTAAGGTTTGATTGGCGGTGAAAATCACTTCCGCCGTTTGTGCTGCCAAGTCTCTTCCAGCTTCCGAAGCTCCAGCCTGTACAATCACTGGGTAGCCTTGGGGTGGGCGACCGACGTTTAACGGGCCTTTGACGGAAAAATGCTTACCTTTATGGTTAAGGATGTGCAGTTTATCGGGGTCAAAATAAATCCCTGATTCTCGGTCACGCAGAAAAGCATCATCTTCCCAGCTATCCCATAAACCCTTCACCACTTGCACAAACTCTTGCGCCCGTTCATAACGTTCGCTGTGTTCTGGGTGATGCTCAAGACCAAAATTGGCGGCGGCGTTTTCATTACCTGTGGTAACGACATTCCAACCTGCACGACCTTGGCTTAAGTGATCTAAAGAAGCAAATTTACGAGCTAGGGTATAGGGTTCTTCGTAGGTGGTGGAGGCGGTAGCAATAAAGCCGATGTTTGTTGTCACGGCGGATAAAGCGGAAAAGAGCGTCACAGGCTCAAAATGAACAAGTTTACCATTGCGTTTTTGAGTTGCTGGTGCGCCTCCCCAAACACCCGGACTATCTGCCAGAAATACCGCATCAAATAGACCCCGTTCGGCAGTGTGGGCAATTTCTTTATAATGCTGGAAATTCAAACCTGCATCTATTTGGGCATCTGGATGTCGCCAGGCAGAAACATGATGTCCGGTAGCTTGAATAAATGCACCTAAACGAAACTTCCGTTTCTTACTCATATTCTTGTTCTTCAATAATGCAATGCGATCGCTATTTGGCGTGTAGTTAAATTTACGTAGCAATCTTACTCAGTGAATAAAGATTACACGATGAGTCCATCAAAAATATGTACTGCTCATCACAATAATCGAAAATCTAATTATTAGATATTCAAATATTAAGAATAACGAACTAAAGATTGGGCATGGCGCATAGGGCATAGGTTTTCCCTTACACCCCTACACCCCCACACCCTTACACCCCTCTTAAAAGCTAAAGGTAGTCCGAACAGCACCCACCCAAATGGGATCATTCGCTCCGTTATGTTCTGGCTTGGTAATCACAAAGCAAGAGGGAGTGACTCTGATGTTGTCACTGACGCGCCAAGTATAAAAAGCCTCTAAATGTAAAGATGTATCTGGGTCTTCCCGACGGGCTGCGTTAGCTCTGGGTCGATAATCATTGCTTGTGACTTTTGGTGGTACACCAATGATGAAACCACCAACATTACCTTGTTTACCCAGGTCTGGAAAAGCCAAGGTTAACGCGCCATTGATAATAGTCGCATCGTTATCTGAACCATTTTGCTGATGTGCGAGGGTATAACCAAACCAACCACCTACATGAAGGCGGCTACTAGTTCTCCAATTAAATTGCAGACCAAAGTTATCGCTAGTTGTCGCGTTTTGTTCAAAAGGATTTCTCGAAAAAGCACTACCTGTCCCACCGGTTAAGTTAAAACCAGTCCCAGTCCCAAAGTATTTACGACCATAGGCAAGAGCCACATCTAACTGACGACTAGGTGAATAAGTGAGTTGACCTAATGCCAAACTATTACCGTTGAAAAAGCCATTACCATCTTCGGGTCTGTTAGCTTGACTATCGTTGACGATGTAACCCAAGTTGAGTTGTAGCTGACTGTTGAATTTATAAGCAAAGGCCGCACCAGCACCATCAAATCCTGGTCGATAAATAGTGGGATTAAATGTAGCAAAACGAGACAGTGCGCCATTCAAACCACCAACGGAAGCATTGATAGTAGGAGTAAATACAGCTGGTTGTAAAGCTCTTGTCCCTACCCAAACGGTGGCATTTTTTCCTACAGGAAAACGATAGACTAGTTGACTGAGGTATGTTCCTTCTCTACCATCAGTATCGAAGGTAAAGCGGGTCATTGCTGTTCCTGTGGTGCTGGTTAAGTTGGGAACTGCACTCCCTGCGGTGAGGATTGTGGTCAGTTGGTCTCTACCGGTAAAACTAGTTTGCAAATTCAGTCGGACGCGGTAGCTAAAAAAGGTGTTAGTCCTATCTTCGGTGTCGTCTGCTGGTGTATTATTAGCGCGATCGCCAAATGTATCCGCAGCCACGAAAATTGCATCGCCGACTAATTTAGTCGTAGTGGAAAACTGATTGGCTTCGACTTCCGCAGTCCGCGCTTCTAATGCGTCTAGTCTTCCTCTCAATTGTGCAAGTTCTGTGGCAAATTGTTCTTGCAGTTTTTGCAATGTGGCTAAATCTTCTTTCCGTACCAATTCTCCGGTATTACTAGCAATTAATTCATTGAGACGGTCTAAAGCTGCATTCAAACCTGCGGCGAATTCATAACGAGTCAGCGCACGATTCCCTTTAAATGTGCCATCTGGATAACCCGCAATCACACCGTATCTTTCTACAAGAGACTGTAATGCTTGAAATGCCCAATCTGTCGGTCTGACATCAGATAACTGTGAGACAGATGTCACTTGACCAGTCAATTGTGTGGTTGAATTATCTGTTTCTGGATTTTGGCTAGATGAATTTGATGATTCCGGTAAATTCTGAGCAATTTCTTGTGCAGGTATATCTGCATTTTCAGCAATGATTTTTTTCTCAGGTAATTCTATCGCTTTACTGGCTGAAGAAATTACTAAAACAGTACCAAAAATAGTTGGAACAACTAAAAAATAATTCCATAGTAATCGTAACATTGATATTTTCCCTTGACACAAAACTAGATGGTTTTCACTGGTTTAATTAGATTTTTTGTGGAAAATTTTATTTGTAAGACATCACATCCATCGTTAAAAAAGATAAATATTTTTATGGCAAATGAGGCATAAATTAGAAATAAATTTTCTTATGCCAGTCAGTTGTATTAAGGCTATATGACTCTTGTGGAATGTATGTAAATTCAATAAAATCGCATACATTTTGCTATTCATTATCAAGAAATCTTGATTTTAAGCAGTATATTCAGTAATCAGATTTGCTTCCCATACAAAAAATAAAAATGTTGCTAAACTTAGCATTAGCGATCGCAATTTCCATGAGGTGATTTTCCTATTTTATTCATACTCAAATCGCAAAATACACTAAATCTATCGAGATTAAGTATTTTACTTATTTTGTGATGTTTGCATAAATCGCCATAAAATACAAGTACCCTGGAAAAGTTATTTCAGGGCAGTTTACAGAACTTTACTTGCTAATTTGTCGTGAAGAATACTTTATTTTTTGTGGTGTGTGTGAAAAACTTTGTTAGGTAATAAATACGTTAAGCCAATCGATTTAAAGTATTTTAAGTCAACAGCCTAGTTATGGTTGTTAACAGGTATTCAAGGTAGTGCAACGTTTGGGGGTTGCAACTTCCTCGGCAAAGCGTTGGGATATAACATCCTAACGGGGATGGTTAACTGATGGCAGTATGAGCAGATGCCGCGACGTTAAGCACAGATTTTTCGATGCTTATGGCATCTCTTCTGCCTTTTTTCGTGAATAAAAATAGTGATTTGTACGAATATTTGAAAATGAATCAACATTAAAAGGCTAAAAATCAATTGGCTTACCGTAGTATAATAGGCTCAAGCTGAGGATCAAAACTTGTGAGTAGATCCCAGGAGTCTAAAGATCATGCGAATTGCTAATAACATCACAGAATTAATCGGGAAAACACCTCTTGTCAGGTTGAATCGCATTCCTCAAGCGGAGGGATGTGTGGCTGAAATTGTCGTCAAGTTGGAGGGAATGAATCCAGCAGCTTCCGTCAAAGACAGAATTGGGATGAGTATGATTGAAGCGGCGGAAGCAGAGGGATTGATTACACCAGGGAAGACGACTTTAGTCGAGCCGACTTCAGGGAATACGGGTATAGCTTTGGCAATGGTATCAGCTGCTAAGGGTTATCAGTTAATTTTGACGATGCCTGATACCATGAGCTTAGAACGGCGTGCGATGCTCAAAGCTTATGGCGCGCAACTGGAACTAACTCCAGGTAGTGAGGGGATGAAAGGAGCTATCCGACGAGCCGAGGAAATTGCAGCATCTTTACCCGATGCTTTTATGTTGCAACAATTTGCTAATCCGGCTAATCCTAAGATTCACAGAGAAACTACAGCCGAAGAACTTTGGCAAGATACAGAAGGTAAAATCGATATTTTAATTTCTGGAGTCGGTACTGGGGGAACAATTACAGGAGTCGCAGAAGCTCTCAAGCAACGCAAACCGGAGTTTCAAGTAGTAGCAGTAGAACCCAGTAATAGTCCTGTGTTATCTGGTGGTAATCCTAAACCCCATAAAATTCAGGGAATTGGGGCGGGGTTTATTCCGTCGGTGCTAAGGTTGGAATTAATTGATGAAGTGATGCAAGTAGCTGATGAAGATGCGATCGCTTTTAGTCGTCGTCTAGCTAGAGAAGAAGGATTATTATCGGGAATTTCTACCGGTGCGGCTTTATATGCGGCTATTCAAGTAGGCAAACGTCCAGAAAATGCCGGACGCTTAATAGTGATGGTACAACCTAGCTTTGGCGAACGTTATCTGAGCAGCGTACTGTTTAAAGAATTACCAGATGTAGAATTTGCTTTTTTAAAAAAATTCAATCAAAACGGTGTTTCCGTCAATTAAATAGCTATTGACTATAGGAATCATCTTTGATTTCTGCAAAGCTAGGTACACTTTGATTCATTCTTACTTCCTGTTCCCTGTTCCCTTACTACGCGATTCCTAAGATTAACTAAATCACATCTTGTAAGACTCGGCGGGTACTTTTCCAAGTCCAAACACCTACAACTGCAACGATAAAACTCATTCCTAGTAATACAGTTCTTGAACCCAGTTGATCAATTAATGGCCCAGTAATTGCTAAAGGTGCTGACAATGCAATATTTACGGCATGATTTTGAAACCCAAACACTTTGCCGTACATTGTCGGGGGTGTTTCATGTTGAATGAGTGTTTGCATGGGTACACCAATTAAGGAAGCACCAACACCTAAAAATCCACACAGTCCTAAAGCTAGCCAGAGATTTTGAGCAAAAGTGAATACTCCTAATACTAGTGCCATGATTAAGAATCCGATTAATGGTAAGGGCTTGTGATGAAATTTATTGCCCCAGTGACCTAAAATAGCGGCTCCTAATACTATCCCCACACCTGCTGCTGCCAGGAAAAAGCTAAATTGTTCTCGTTTTAAACCAAAATCTGGTGCTAACCTAATTGCCAAAGCCATCAGAGCTGCTAAGACACAATATAATGTTGTTAGTTGCAGCATGGCATTCAAGACTAGGCGATTTTTCTTGAGATAACGCAAGCCTTCCTTAAAATCAGCCCAAGGGTCGATGAGTGTACTGCGATCGCTAACAAATTTCTGATCTGATTTAAAATCAACTAACTGAAAAGCAACGGCTGATAGTACGTATAATGCACTGACTACAACTTCTTGACCATAAACTGCACCCAAAAAAGTTTTTGCAAAACTCAATATTGGTTCACCAATAGCAAAACCAATAATTAAAGCTCCCATCATGGTGCTACTGTAAAGAGCATTGGCGGCCATAAAGTTTTCTTTCCGCACCACCACAGGAATAGCAGCCTGTTCAGCTGGGGCAAAAAACTGTGCCAAAGCAGAAATTATAAAAGTTAGGATTAAAAATAGTAGGAAGTCTTTGGGTGAAAATGCTATTAACAGGGCAAATATGGCCTGCAAGACATTAGAACCCACAAGAATAAGTTTTTTTGAAAAGCGGTCAACAAAAATACCACCAGCAGAACCTAATAAAATAGCAGGTAAAGTAAAAGCTACCATCAAAATTGAGTACATGGAGCTTTCTTTTAAACCTGGAAGTGGGGGGTAATTTTTGAGTAACGCCACCACTAAGACAAAAAATACTTTATCTCCTAGTTGGGATAATAGCTGTCCCAGCCATAGAAGCATAAAATTACGATTTTTCAGCAGTGCGCCAAACCCGTGATTGACGGCAGCCGGTTCAGTTGGAAACATGGATCACTTTAGTATTTTTACTAGGGTAGATGGGGAACTAGGGATTGGGGACTCTTGACTGGGGACTGGGAAAGCTGAGTAGAAAGTGTGAAGTTGTGGGTATTTTCCTTCACTCCTCGGTTTCTGAGTCTCCTTTCCACATCTTTATCAATAGATTTTTACTCCTTTGCCCAATATCCTTTATTTCTCACTCCCGTTTATTGAGACTGTTTTCCGGATTGTTTTGGTTCATAGCGTTCTAATAATAGATGTAAAAATTCAGCTGCGGTGAGGGGGTTTTTGCGGGTATTGATTTCGTCTCCAGAGGAATTCACCCGCCAGCCTCTAACAGTTTGGGGCGATCGCCACATGGTTAAATGATCTACTGATGGTTCAGCATAAAAATTATCTTGCCCACTACCAAGTAATAATGAACTCCAGTGAGTGAAATAATCATGACTGAGACGATGAATGGGAAAATCCCCCCATAGTGGCACACCCCATCCATCAATAGCAATAAATGCTTGAACATTACCCCCCATCATTTGCCATTGAGTAGCAGCAGCGATCGCTCCTACGACACCAGCACTAAAACTAATGAATATAACTGGCGATTTTAGCCTATTGTGTAAGCAATCTTGCATAAACTGCCAAATATGAAATCCTGATAAAGTAAAAATTCCCTCGGCGGGGATCACTAAAATGTGAGGGTGTAAGAGTAAGGATGTATCTGGTTTTTTTTCTGAGTCCGCATATAACCATCCTGCAATAAAGCTTTCAGTTAACTTTGGTTCATGAATACCAGGGCAAATGATTATGGTCATTAGTCATTAGTCAATAGTCATTAGTCATCAGTCATTAGTCATCAGTCATTAGTTTTTACTTTGTCTCCCCCAATCCCCAATCCCCAGTCCCCAGTCCCCAATCCCCAATCCCCAATCCCCAATCCCCAGTCCCCAATCCCTGTTAACACTAAGTATCAAGTAATAACACTCATATGACTTTTGATATATTATTGTCAATTTTCTGGTTATCCCCTCCAGGGGGAAGGGATAATGGTTTACTAATTAGAAATAAATCCAGTAACTTCCACATTCATCACATTAGTTGCTGGTTTGAATCTACATTCTGGTCTATATTGAGGAACTCATTGTGGTTGCTACGCCGGAAAAATTACAAAGTATCCAGGAACATTTATCAACCCCTGACAGAGTAGCAGTTCTGCTCATGGGATATGGCGAGGTCGAAAGTTATGAAGACTTTGCCAACTATAACGAACAGGCTCTAAATCTACTGACTGCTAAATTTGCACCTGTACCAACCTGGATTTATCCACCTTTAGCAAAACTATTGGCGTTATTTGACCGTCACGAGTGGGGACACCAACATCACGATTTTATCTCTCCTCACAATGCCATCTTTGAAAAGCAACGTGCTGGTATTGAACAGCTATTACAAGCTAAGTGGGGTAATAGTATCCAAGTTTTTAAAGCGTTTAACTTCTGCGCTCCTTTTTTACCTCACCAGGTTTTGGCAGAAATTAAAGCCCAAGGTTTTGAGAAAATTTTAATTTACCCACTACTGGTAGTTGATTCTATCTTTACTAGTGGGATTGCGATTGAGCAAGTTAATAAGGCTCTTACAGGAATGGCTGAAGGCGATCGCCATTGGGTCAAAGGACTGCGTTATATTCCATCATTTTATAATGAGCCGGAATATATCCATTTGATGGCTCATCTGGTTGAGGAAAAAATTAATGCTGATTTAGCCGCAGCTTATTTACCTTCCCAAATCGGGATTGTGTTGATGAATCATGGTTGTCCGCACAAAGCCAAAGGATTCACCTCTGGTATTACCGAAAGTCAAGCATTATATGATTTGGTGCGTGATCAATTAATCAATCGCTATCCTTTAATTTCTGTCGGTTGGCTCAATCACGACACACCCTTAATTGAATGGACACAACCAAACGCCACACAAGCTGCTACTAACTTGATTCAATTAGGCGCAAAAGCAGTGATTTTTATGCCTATTGGCTTTGCTACAGAAAATCACGAAACTTTATTGGATGTACACCACATTATTCATGCTTTAGAGAAAAAGTATCCCCAAGTAGATTATGTGCAGATGGCTTGTGTGAACGACCATCCAGAGTTTTTGGCAATGGCGGCACAATGGGCGAATATTCACATATCAGAGTTACAAAATGAACAGTCAGTGGCAGTGAATCCACAGATATCTCATCATCACCATCACCACCACCATCATTAAATCGGATATTATCAGGCGATCGCTATGAAAAAATCCCTGACTTGAGTAAAGTTTAAACTACAAGTCAGGGATTTTATGATGTAATTATTATTTATAAAGCATCAGGGTCAATTCCCATTGCTCTGAGTCTTTCTGCTAGTAATTGAACTCGTGCTTCTGCTTGTTCAGCACGCTGTTTTTCCTGTTCAGCCAGTTCATCACCAGTTAGTAAAATACTACCGTCTTGATAGCACCAACGTAACCAAGTATCCTGTCTACCTTCAAATTCCCCTTTCCAGAGAGTGACACCTAAACCTACTTGTTCTAACCAAGTTTCGGAAGTTTCAAAATAGCGTCTTCCCCTCAATTCATAAACCCGCAGGATGTTTTCTCCTAATTGTTGAGTGGAATCATAAACAATGTAGTAACTGGCGCGCATTTGTTCATAAATTTGCAGTTTTTTACCGAGTTCGTCACCTTCTTGATTAGAAACAATTTCAATCACAACCTCTGGAGGTTTACCAAACCGCCAAACCATATAACAGCGATTTTGTTTCTCCCACCAGTTTTCAGGAGTTTGAACATCCAAACTGAGAAAAACATCAGGTACAATTGCAGGCTGTTTATCTGCGTGATAAATACCAACGTTAGCTTCGGCTAAAAAGGTCTGATTTTGTAAAGAACTGTAAAGAGAACTGACTAATAAGCGTTGTTGTTTGGCAGATGCAAAATTGTCCACAGGTGTATCATCTTCGGTAATTAGCAGGTTGGCATCTGGTATGTAGAAATCATCATTGTTGATGAGAAGTTGCTCAACCATGATTTTATCCATTTTATTTAAGAGCGTTATTTCTATGTTAATTGATTTCAGATGAAAACTTGAAGTTATGTAGCAGTGTATTTACAATAAATGAGAGAATAATATCGGAATATATATATTAATTCTTTAGTAAAAATATAATGATTGGAAGGATACTACGAAAACGCTACAAAATTATCGGTCAGTTGGGTTATGGTGGGTTTGGAGAGACTTATCTAGCTGAAGATTTAGACATTCCTACTGAAACCAAGCCTAAATGTGTTATTAAGCATCTTAAACCTAGAGCTATTGCTAAAAATATTCCATATGCAGATATTGAGAGGCTGTTTAAAAAAGAAGCAGAAATCCTCTACAAACTAGGTCAAACATATACTCAAATTCCTAAATTATATGCTTATTTTGAACAAAGAAAAAATATGTATATTGTTCAAGAATTTATTGATGGAAATGATTTGAGTCAGGAAATTACTTCAGGAACTCGTTGGAAGGAGTCTGATGTAATTAGATTTCTAGAAGAAATGCTCAAGATTTTAGTTTTCATTCATGAACATAATGTTATTCACCGAGATATCAAACCTTCAAATATAATGCGACGTAAATTTGATGGTAAGTTAGTGTTAATTGATTTTGGACTTGTTAAACCAATCACTACTTCAGGAATACTTAAGTGTACTATTCCTGTTGGTAGTCCAGGTTATGTACCTGTGGAACAATTCCAAGGTAGACCTAAATTCAGCAGTGATATTTACGCTTTGGGAATAACTGCTATTCAGGCACTAACAGGTATAGATTATCCTATGCAGTTATCTATAGATGCAACAGATGAGATAGCTTGGCGTGATCTAGCTCAAGTAAGTGAATCACTTGCACAAATTTTAGACAAAATGGTGTTATATGATTTTCGCAAACGCTATTCTAAGGCGGCAGAGGTACTCAATGATTTAAATTTCAATATATTACGCTTACAACCCTCTAATTATGAGTGGTTATCACCAGTAAGAATTGGTCGCAAGTGGGGTTATATGGATGATAGAACAGGACAAGTAATAATTCAGCCTCAATTTGAAGATGCTTATGAGTTTACTGAAGGTCTAGCATCTGTTCGGATTGGTGAAAAGTATGGTTATATAGATACGAACGGAAATTTTATTATCCATCCTCAATTTGAATGGGCTTACTATTTTTCAGAAGGGTTAGCAGAAGTTCTGATTAATGGAAAAAGCGGATATATCAATGTAACTGGAAAAGTAGTGATTCAACCTCAGTTTGATATGGCTAACTTATTTTCATCAGGGCTAGCAGAAGTATGTATTGGTGATCAGTATTATCTTATAGATAAAACAGGAAAGTTTATTGAAGAATAACTAGGTTTCATAATTGCATGAAATACTGCTTATTTATCTACACTTAATTTCAAGGCTTGCCATAAACACAGTTAATACAATAAAAATAAATCAGTCTATTCCTTTGAATTATTAAATTGAATGATGAAGATGAGAGCGATCGCCTCTTCATACCCCTAAACTGCTATTCTGGCCACAATAGTAAATTAAACTCACCCACTTGGCAGTTAAATAAAAATCTATGCTTACCCAAGATAAACAACAACGTAACTGGAAACCCATCATTAAAGCATTCGAGGCTGTTTTAGGTACAAATGGCGTAGTGCAACGTCGTGAAGAACTTATCACCTATGAGTGTGATGGTTTAACGAGCTATCGTCAACGTCCTGCTGTCGCGGTGTTACCACGCACTACGGAACAGGTGGCGGCGGTAGTAAAGATATGCAACCAGTATGCTGTACCTTTCATCGCACGGGGTTCGGGAACTGGTTTATCTGGCGGCGCGTTACCTTCTGATGACTCGGTTTTAATTGTTACTTCTCTGATGCGGCAAATTCTGAATGTTGATTTAGATAACCAACGCATCATAGTTCAGCCAGGAGTAATTAACAGTTGGGTAACTCAGACTGTCAGTGGTGCTGGATTTTACTACGCTCCTGACCCCTCCAGCCAAATTATCTGTTCCATTGGGGGGAATGTGGCGGAGAATTCTGGCGGGGTACATTGCTTAAAGTATGGTGTAACTACTAACCATGTTTTGGGTTTAAAAATCGTCACACCGACAGGGGAAATTGTTGATTTAGGGGGAGAAATTCCTGAAACTCCTGGATATGATTTAACGGGTGTGTTTGTTGGTTCGGAAGGGACTTTGGGAATTGCTACTGAAATTACGCTGAGAATTCTGAAAAGTGCAGAATCAATTTGTGTACTGTTGGCAGATTTTACTAGTGTAGAAGCTGCGGGGGAAACTGTTTCTGATATTATCAGCGCGGGGATAATTCCTGGCGGCATGGAGATGATGGATAATATTAGTATTAACGCTGTAGAAGATGTGGTTGCTACTAATTGTTATCCCCGTGATGCGACAGCTATTTTATTAGTTGAAATTGATGGGTTAGAAATCGAAGTTGCTGAAAATAAAAAGCGGGTTGCGGAAATTTGTCAAAAGAATGGGGCGCGGAATGTGACTGCGGCTAGTGACCCAGAAACACGATTGAAGTTGTGGAAAGGACGAAAAGCGGCGTTTGCGGCGGCGGGTCATTTAAGCCCAGATTATTATGTGCAGGATGGGGTAATTCCTCGGACGCAGTTACCTTATGTTTTACAAGAGATTGAAGCATTAAGCCAAAAATTTGGGTATCAAATTGCGAATGTCTTTCATGCTGGTGATGGTAATTTACATCCATTGATTTTGTTTGATAATGCTGTTCCTGGCGCGTTAGAAAAAGTTGAGGAATTAGGCGGAGAAATTTTAAAACTTTGTGTCAAAGTTGGCGGTAGTATTTCTGGGGAACATGGTATAGGTGCTGATAAAAAATGCTATATGCCAGATATGTTTAGTGATACTGATTTGGAAACCATGCAGTGGATAAGACAAGTATTTAATCCCCAAGGTTTAGCAAATCCTGGGAAGATATTTCCGACACCGCGCACTTGTGGAGAGGCTGCAAATCAAATGAATAATCAGCAGTTTGCAGGTGTAGACAGGTTTTGAAAAGATGCAAAATGTAGGGTGCGTCAGTGCCAGATAACCTAAACTATACTCAGAAATTATTCATACTGACGCACCCTAGCAAACTACTTTAGTCCTTTGGGATTCAAGATGAAGGGCTAAAGTTCTTACTTCGCGCTATCTAATTGTTCACTGTTAACTACTCAATAGTTAAATTCCAGCCAAGATGTAAAGTGATAGATGTTTATTTGGCACTTTATATCTTGGCAGATTATTATGATATTTCTACATTATCCAGAAAAATTATGATGGATTCCGTATTGATAAATATCTCTACCCAACGAAGTCAAAACCACACATGAACCGGTTGGCTAAACTTTGTTTATTTTATTTGCTTTGTGTACAACTCATATTGTGTTTAACAATATTTTCAGATCCTTCATTATCTGACTATCAAGAAAAAAATAGCTTACCCACCACCACAGAAATTCGCGGAGTCTGGCTAACTAACGTCGCTAGCGGTGTGCTATTTGTCCCTTGGGGCATTGACCGTGCTATTAATCAATTATCGGCACTCAATTTTAATACGATTTATCCTGTAGTTTGGAATCGGGGCTATACTTTTTATAAAAGTAATGCAGCAAAATTGTTTACTGGTAGTGATGTTGAACCTTTACTGAATACTGTACATGGCGGTCAAGATGTTTTAGCCAAGTTGTTGAAGTTAGCTAAATCTAAAAACTTGACTGTTATTCCCTGGTTTGAATATGGTTTGATGACTCCTGCTGATTCAGAACTCGTAAAACGTTATCCTGATTGGTTAACAACTGGAAAACAGGGGGAGAAAACTATGAGTGAAATGCTACCGGAAGAAATAAATAATGAGCCGACGAATAAATTGGCTTGGCTAAATCCACTACATCCTGAAGTGCGAGAGTTTATTTTGTCATTAGTTACAGAAGTTGTCAGTAATTATGATGTAGATGGTATTCAATTTGATGATCATTTTGGAATGCCTGTGCAGTTTGGCTATGACCCTTTTACTGTTGAGTTATACCAAAAAGAAAATCAAGGCAAAAGTCCACCAAGTGACCCTTTAAACCCAGAATGGATGAGTTGGCGTGCTAATAAAATTACTGGGTTTATGGCAGAGATTAATAAAGCTGTGAAGGAGATAAGACCCAATATTAAAATTTCTTTGTCTCCTAATGGGCAGGATTTTTCTTATAAAAACTATTTACAAGATTGGGAAACTTGGGTCAAAAAAGGGTTGATAGATGAGTTAATTTTACAAGTTTACCGTGGTGATCAAACTGGTTTTTTGGCTGAACTAGAAACACCATCTGTAAAATTTGCTCAAACTAAAATTCCCGTGGCGATTGGGATTTCTACAGGTACTTTAAGGAATCCAGTCAAGATTACACAGGTGCAAGGACAGGTAGAAGCAGTGCGCGATCGCCGATTTTTTGGTATGTCTTTTTTCTATTGGGAAAGTCTCTGGGGTTACATTAGTCCAGAATCACCCCAAACACGCCGCAAAGTTTTTCGTGAATTATTTGCAGCTAAGGCGAATAGACCTTTGACGATAGGGAGGAAGTAGGAGAGGTGAGGGTAGGTAGACAAGGGAGACAAGGTAGATAAGGTAGAAGAAAGAAGTGTTAACGGTTAATTACTAATGACTAATGACTATTGACTATTGACTAATGACTATTGACTGTTCACTATGGACTATTGACTAATAACTATTGACTAATAATGACTTCTGCCAAAACGCCGTTAAAATTTGTCTTGCTGTGGACTATTGCGACTTTTGGCGGTTTTTTGGTGAGTTTATGTTGGATTGAAATTGGTGAACGGGCTGAGATTGGTGTATTACAAGCGGCGATGGGAGGAATTGCGATCGCTATACCCCAAAGTCTCATCCTCAGAGAAAATATCTACACTATTAGATGGATTATCTTAACTATTACAGCCTGGGTAATACTCACAGTCATCGGTATGGGTGCATTCGGTTGGAGTGTGCCAGCGTCGGAAATATTATCTGTTCGGCTCTATTTTGGGGCATTACATGGAGCATTTGGCGGCTTCGCTATTGGGTTATCTCAATGGTTAACCATACGCAAACCAAAACCGTGGGCTTGGCAATGGATGATAGTGAATTCCTTGTGTTGGGCTGTAGCCTTACCGATTGGTTCGGCTGTGGGCATCATATTACACCAATTAACCCGCCTGTTTCTAGCGGAAATTGTTGGTTTAGCTATCACTTGGCTAATTGTTGCTATCCTCACAGGCTTTAATATTCATAAATTAATAGGTGAGTGAAGGAAGCTAGGGGGCAAATCAATTCAAAATTTAAAATTTAAAATCCAAAATCCAAAATCCAAAATTGAATTGCCCAATGCCCTAATTCGTTTCCTGAATCTGCAACCTCACTGTATGTTCTGTTGCACCGCTTAATTGCACTTCCATGACTTCGCTACCTAGAGGTTCGATGCTACTGAGTAGCGATCGCAAATTGGGTGTACTTGCTCCAGTATCTACATATAATCTATCTGCGAGATTAGTAATCCGTTTCCAAGTCATGTATAACTTGGCAATGGTTTGTTCTATTTGGGATGCTTGATTAACTAAATCAGCAGCCACACTCAAACAACCGACCCTTTGGGCTTCTTCTAAAGCTGTTTCAATATCGACATCATTATCTGTTAAAGCTTGCACTTGGGCAGCAGATTTCAGATATTTGGCTAGCTGACGCGCTTCTGTCGTTACCTGCTTGAGAGTATCGACATCAGGATTAGCTGCAATTTCCTTTTGAATAAACTTTTGATGCTGTTCGGGCAGTTTTTCCATTTCCTTCACTAG
This sequence comes from Nostoc sp. CMAA1605, assembly GCF_021596505.1. Lineage (GTDB taxonomy): Bacteria > Cyanobacteriota > Cyanobacteriia > Cyanobacteriales > Nostocaceae > Trichormus. The sequence continues at coordinate 21,286 of NZ_PJIZ01000016.1, forward strand.
AGGGGCAATGTAGCGTGGAGGAAGGGAATTTTCGGCAGCTTTTACCTTGACGGGTTCTGGTAATAATTCCGACGACATTGCTGTCCATTCATCTGTGAGTTGACGGACTTCGCGCCGCGTGATGCGATCGCCCTTACTCGCCGCTTCACTCACCATCTGTTGCACCTCTGGGGAAGCTTTCGAGGTTTCCACAAAGGCGCGTTTGCTGAAGTTATTCACAGCACTGGGTTCTAGCTTGCCCTCTTCCAAGAGAGTATCAGCACTATTAGCTAATTGAATCCAGGCGTAGGCTTGACTTTTACTGATTTCCCGTTGCTTAAGCCAGTTGAGAAAACCAGTACCACGGCCATCACCACCTTTTTTTTCTCGATCCCGAATTGCCCTTAAGATGCGCCCCCGCCAAATTTCCGTTTGCAAATCAAAGCGATCGCACACCTGCCAAGCTATATCCAACTGCTGTTGGAAATCTGACTCTGGAATCTGTTCGTCTTCGGGATCGGGCAGTTCAAAGGTAAGATCCGCAGGCTGTTGCAGTGCAGCAGCGAGGTCATTGATATTATCCGTTGATTGCACAGTTGGTAACTTATTACTCTAGCGATCGGCTTATTATTACACAAACTGGGGACATCGGAATTTTGGATTTTGGATTTTGGATTTTGGATTGTTTTTTCGGTTCAAGTAGCGTTTGTTGAAAGTTATCGCCCTGCCATTCGCCGTCTATCCCAAATGCTAGAATCAGCCTAGTACAGAGGTTTTGAAATTAAGCAGCATGGAAAAAATCGAATTGCAACTCGACCAAAAAACCCTGGAAAAAGCGATCGCTTTAGCAAACTCGCATCATTTTGACTTGTCGCAATTGTTTGCATACGCAATTGATCAATTAACAGTGACAGAACCAAACCCAGATCATTTACTGGGATTATTTGCTGATGCTCCTGAATCAGTAGATGAGATACTAGAAGCAGCAGACAGGTTAAATATCTCACCGAAAAATTACCAAAAACTAGTTAACCGACTGAAAAAATTGGAAGATATGCTTTTAGGACAAGCAGCTGAAACGGCTTTGAGCCAATCAGCGATGGTTGGAACGGAGAATTTTACATCTGCACTGGAGCGTTTAGCTAATGGCGAGGCTTGATGGTTTAGCAACTGTTCTCGATTTCTTGAACGGCTTGCAACCAAAAATAGCAGCACAGATTGCAAAAAAAGTTTTGGCTTTGAATATTGATCCGTTACCTGCTGATAGTAAGCAGTTGTCAGGGTATCCAAGTTATTACAGAGTCGATAGTGGCGAATATCGGATTGTGTATCGGTTTTTTCCTGAAGAAGATTTAGTAGAAGTCATTTTAGTTGGCAAGCGCAACGATGATGAGGTTTACAAACTATTAAAGCGTTTGTTGGGATAAAGAACTTAACCACTCTTGGCTAGCACAAGGCAAAATAAAGACAGTAAGAGCGATGTGAACGCCATCCCGCCAATGAATTACTGTCTTAATCCCCGTTGTCCCAAGCCGGAAAATTCTGATGATGTCAAATTTTGCTTGAGTTGTGGTTCTAAATTACTGCTCAAAGAACGCTACCGCGCAATTAAACCCATCGGACAAGGTGGTTTTGGCAGAACTTTCTTGGCTGTAGATGAAGATAAACCCTCGAAACCACATTGTGTAATTAAGCAATTTTACCCCCAAGCCCAAGGGACAAACACAGTCCAAAAAGCGGTGGAGTTATTTACCCAAGAGGCGGTACAGTTAGATGAACTGGGTAAACATCCTCAAATCCCTGAACTTTTAGCGTACTTTACCCAAGACGATCGCCAGTATTTAGTACAAGAATTTATCAATGGAGCAAACTTAGCCCAAGAATTGGCAAATAAAGGTGCATTCAATGAAACCCAAATTCGGCAATTACTTAGCGACTTATTGAATGTATTGCAATTTTGCCATGCTAGACAAGTAATTCACCGCGATATTAAACCCGAAAATATCATTTTACGTGGTAGTGATCAGAAATTAGTCTTAGTTGATTTTGGGGCTTCTAAATCTGCAACTGGCACGGCTTTAAATAGAACTGGAACTAGTATTGGTAGCCCTGAATATGTTGCACCAGAACAAATTAGAGGACGGGCGACTTTTGCCAGTGATATTTATAGTTTAGGGGCGACTTGTATTCATTTATTAACTGGGCGATCGCCGTTTGATTCCTACGATACAAATAATGACACTTGGATGTGGCAGCGATACTTAAAAGCTCCCATCAGCAATAGTTTAACTAACATTCTCAACAAAATGTTAGCAAGCATTCCCGCCAGACGCTATCAAACAGTAGACGCAGTTTTGCAAGATTTAAATCAACCCGTTGCCAATGCTGCAATCGCAGTTCAACCGACTAATCAAACATCACCGACTTTACCGCCTACTTATATTAGTCCAACACCCAGTCAAGTTGACTTAGAACTAGAGCAATTGAAAACGCAATTTCTCCCTGGTGGTAAATCCAAGCCTCAAAACAATCAGCCACAACCCACAACTAATACATCGACTAACCAAAGTGAAATTGATAGAGAATTAGAAGAATTAAAAGCTAAATATATGGGGAATAACAATCCATAAAAATTTATGAGAAAACCTGACATCAAAAGTTTATATTACATCACCCATATTGAAAATCTGCCATCAATCCTGCAAAGAGGTATTTTATCTCACAAAAAAGTTGAGGAATTAGCAGTTTCATCTATACCTATTTACGATGTTGGGATTGTGAGCAAACGAAAAGATAAGTCTACACCGACAAATAGTAGTTCATGGGAGTATGCCAACTTATATTTTCAGCCACGTAACCCCATGATGTATCGGGTAGTTCATGAAAAAGACAAGCGAGATATTGCTGTTGTTGGAGTTAAACCAGATGTATTAGGAGCAACAGGAGCATTGATTACTGATGGCAATGCTGCCAATGAACCAACACAATTTTTCTCTATTCAAGACGGTTTAGCCACTTTACAAAAACAGTGGAAAATCATTCAAAATGAGTGGTGGAATGAGCTAGATGGTTCAAAACGTAAAATTATGGCTGAGTGTTTAGTTCTTGATCAAATTAGTCCAGAACTTGTACATTCAGTTTTTGTTGCTGATTATAAAGCTAAAGAGCGAGTAGAACAACTGATAGGTACAGCTAAAATTCCTGTGATTCCTGAACCTAATATGTTCTTTCAACCCATATTTGCTACTAGAATTGGTAAGAATATTTCCTTAATTGATGGAGATATGTTTTTTTCCAATATGCAAACTTTGACCATTAGTGTGAATCTTCAGGGCATCATGGGCAAGGGATTAGCATCACGAGCAAAATATCAGTTTCCTGATGTATATGTAGTTTATCAAGATGCTTGTAGAAACAAACAACTGACTGCGACAAAGCCATATCTTTATAAACGGGAAGCATCATTAGATCAAGAACTAGCTGATTTGAGCTTGCCACTTGTAACAGCTAATTCTGTCAAGTGGTTTTTGTTATTTGCTACTAAAAGACAATGGCGAGAAAATTCACGCTTAGATGATATTGCAGGTGGTTTAGATTGGGTAAGCAAAAACTATCAAGAATGTGGTATTCAATCTTTAGCCATGCCAGCTTTAGGTTGTGGTTTAGGTAACTTGAGTTGGGCTGAAGTCGGGCCAATCATGTGTCGTTATTTAAATGATATAGGAATTCCTGTGGCAATATATCTTCCTAGAGAACATCAAATAGATGCTCAATATTTAACCAATGATTATTTGCTAAATCACTCATAAAAAAGTGGCTCTAATATTTTAGAGCCACTCTTAAATCAGTTCAGGATTGAAAGGGTGACAAACTTACTTTTTAGCTTCAGTAATAGGAACCCATTCGGTGTGGAATGCACCAGCTTTATCGGTACGCAGGTAGGTGTGTGCGCCGAAGTAGTCGCGTTGTGCTTGGGTGAGGTTTTGGGGTAGGCGATCGCGACGATAGCTGTCAAAATAATCCAAGGACGCGCTAAACGCAGGTACAGGGATACCGAGTTTGGCAGCTGTGATAATTACTTCCCGCCAAGCTGCTTGTCTGTCGAGAATTGTTTGTTTAAATTCAGGAGCAAGTAGCAAGTTAGGTAATGCAGGATTTTCGTTAAATGCCTTCTTAATCTTATTCAAGAAGCCAGCGCGAATAATACAACCACCTTTCCAAATCCGCGCCATTTCGCTCAGATTCAAATTCCAGTTGAATGTTGCGGAAGCTGTAGATAGCAACGCCATCCCTTGAGCGTAGGAGCAAATCTTGGAGCAGTACAGCGCATCGCGGACTTTATTGATAAAGTCTTTGGTAGCACCGTCATATTTGCCACTGGGGCCTGTCAACTGCTTAGATGCAGCAATCCGTTCATCGCGAATAGAAGAGATAATCCGCGCATTTACGGCTGCTGTAATGGTGGGGATAGAAACGCCCAATTCCAAAGCAGTTTGTACTGTCCAGCGTCCAGTACCCTTTTGACCGGCTGCGTCAACAATCAAATCTACTAGGGGTAGTTTGGTGTCGGGGTCAACGTAGGGGAAGATATTAGCTGTAATCTCAATCAAGAAAGAATTGAGTTCGTCTGTGGTGTTCCACTCAGCAAATACTTCATGTAGCTGTTGTGCGTTGAGTCCACCAGCATTTTTCAGCAAATCGTAGGCTTCTGCAATTAACTGCATATCGCCGTACTCAATACCGTTGTGTACCATTTTGACATAGTGACCAGAGCCACCAGGGCCAACGTAGGTTACACAAGGGCCGTCATCAACTTGAGCCGCAATTTTGTTGAAAATTGGGGACAGATACTCATAAGAACTTTGTGTACCACCAGGCATCAGTGAAGGGCCATTGAGCGCACCTTCTTCACCACCACTGACACCCATACCCAAAAAGCGTAAACCAACGGGTTCTAATTCTTGAGTACGTCTTTGGGTATCTTCAAACCAAGAGTTACCACCGTCAATAATGATATCGCCTTCATCGAGCAGGGGTTTTAGTTGCTGAATGACCGCATCAACTGGTTTACCAGCTTGCACCATCACTAGAATCTTGCGGGGACGTTCTAGAGCGGCAACAAATTCTTCTAAGGTAAAAGCAGCTTTAACATTGCGGCCTCCGGCACGCTGTGCCATGAAAGCATCGGTTTTTTCTCTGGAGCGATTATAAACTGCAATTGGGAAGCCATTACGCTCAACGTTTAGAGCGATGTTCTCGCCCATAACGGCTAAACCAATCACACCAAAGCTTTGTAGTGTCATAAACTATGTTTGGCTAACTCTTGCAGGTTCTTTCATCTTTAAGGGTAGTCTGAGTTCTTCTCTTCTCCCCTAAAGAAGACATTAAGAGTTAATTTAAACAATAAAAGCTCACTAGGAACACCGTTCAATAGTTTTAATTTGTATCTAAGTCAACAATTAATTTGTAAAATTTGCTTTTATTAGGGACTGGGGACTGGTGGTTGGGGATTGGGGACTGGGGACTGGGGACTGGGGACTGGGTAATAGGGAATAGGGAATAGGTAATAGGGAATAGGGAAACACCCGCCCAATATCCAATGCCCAATGCCCAATGCCCAATGCCCCATTCCCGATCCCCGATCCCCAGTCCCCAGTCCCCAATCCCTATTCCCTAGTAAAAGGAGTAAGCAAAAATGCTGGCAAATGTCCTAGCTTTGGTGGTTGGCCTTGGTAGTTTAGCCCTCTACATATCAGCTTTCTTTTTCCCAGAAATCCACCGCAAGAATGATTTTATTTGGAGTGGTGTGGGATTATTCTACGCCCTAGTTTTATGGGTGTTTGCTCCTCGCATTTCTGGAGGTTTGCTATTGGGTCATGTGGCTAGCGTGGCTCTTTTGGTGTGGTTTGGCTGGCAAACTCTCTCTTTACGTCGTCAGGTGACTCCTTTACTACAACAAACTCCGGTTCCTAGTTCAGAAACTGTGAAAACCACACTACAGGAACAGACTAATAAGTTGTCTTTACCCCAACCTTTGGCGCAATTGCAGCAAGCTGTCAGTGGTTTTTTCGGTGGTTTGAAAAACCGCAGTCAACAACCGGCTACCCCAAAAACCACAACTCCAGAGCCAGAAACCACAACAAAACCTGCTGTGGAGATTATCGACAATACAGAAACACCAACCCAAGAGCCTGTTACTACTACTGAACCTGAATCCCCAACTGTTGCCGCAGAACAACCCACAGAAGTAGCAGCGACAACTGAAACAGAACCGCAAACTGAAACTGTACCAGAAGTAATTCCACCCCATCCCCCATCCCCAGAACTGGTGGAAGCTGCTCAACCACATAATGAGGCTGAGGAGAAAACACCAATCCCTGTAGAAGAAATTGCCCCAGATGCGGTGTTAGCACCCCCAGCCGAAGCCCCACCAGGAGCAGTACCGCCAGATAATCAGACTAGTTGATATAGTGAAACCCAACATGAACCTAGATGTTGGGTTTTATTTTTATAATTAGGAATAAAAATTGGGTTCTGGCAGTTCATTATTTAATGCCCAGTTTCCTATATCTCGAATTTTATAATCAACTGGATCATGGAGTGTGAATGTGCGAAGATTACGCCAATAACGGTCAAAGCCATATTTTGTGTTAGTGGCGCGTGCGCCCATAACTTCAAAAATTTGATTGGTAATATCTAAACCGACTCTACTGGCGACGACTTTAGCTGTGGCGATTAAAAGCGCGCATTCTCCCCGTTGTGCTGCGGTAAGTGACCATTCCTCCTCCCAAGCCGCTTGTAATAATTCTCCTGCTTGCTCAACTAAACATTTGGCTGTTTGCAGATCAGTCCACATTTTTCCGTAGTGTTCGAGGATGTAAGGGTCTTTAGTTGCACTCTCCACACCTGATGTCAGCCAAGGTTTGGTATTTGTCAGGGTATATGTTTTAGCAGCCTCAAATGCTCCCTGTGCAATTCCCAAATAAATATTAGCAAGATTCAATTGAGTTAAGCAGGCACGAATAGTAGTAAAAGGTTTACTGGGTTTATTTCTCACACCTAGAATTTCCTCTGGGTAAACCAAGACATTTTCAAATGTAACGCTACCGCTATCTGTTTGCCGTTGTCCCATGTTATCCCAATCATGATTAACAGTAACGCCTGACCTTGGAGTCGGAATTACTAGAATTATCAATTCACCAGTTTCTTGATGAATAGCGGTGATGGGTAATATATCAGAATCCTGAGAGCCTGAACAAAAACTTTTGACTCCGTTGAGTCGAAAATAATTATTTTCTGGGGTAAGGATATTTCTTTTATCTAAAGGATTCAGGGCATTGCACCAAAACCAATTGTTGCGAATAGTCTCTGAGTAGTATCGTTGTTTCTGCTCGTCTGAGCCAAAAATATGGGGAATTACTACACCTAGATGATGGTACGAAAAAACGTGAGCAATGGAACTATCAACTTTGGCAAACTCGCGGGTAATTTGCAAAACGGTAATCCAGCTTTCTCCTAAGCCGCCATATTCTTTGGGAATGATCAATTTCAGTAAGTTGCTCTCACGTAAGCGATCGCGCTCATATTTTGGCGTTCCACCTTTAGCATCCCGCGCTACAGCAGTTTGGGCAAATTCCTCTGCTAAAGATTTAGCTATATCAAGATAATTTTGAGACTCTTTAGTGTCAATTAATTGCATAACTTGCCACTTCTCCCATTGACCATGTTGCAATGAGCAACTATAAATTCTGGCTAGAAAAGTTTTAATCTACAGTATCTAGATTAATTTACTGTAATATTTGCATATCATGGCATATTATCAATAATAAAGCAAGTTCAAATCAAATTATTTCTCCTAAAAGTTATAGATTTTTAACACATTCCAATAAGTAGCAAAAAATTTGTCATAAAATATCTTATGCACTTGTGTTGACCAATTATATATGTGATATTTTTAGGTTAAATACGACAATCTACTTAAAGTTAATAGATATTTAGTATTTTAAAAGCATAAATTCAGATTATTCTGTAATGTTGTCATTTTTGTTTACAGAGACATAGATATGATCTAGGCAGATAGAACAGCTATTGCCAGGATTTTATTTGTGTGAAAAAGGCAATTTTTGCTGGCAATATGCAGCTTAGAACCTAGAAATTTACTGATGTAGTCAAAAGGTGAGCAATATTAGTGAAAATCTTTGTGCTTTAGAGTTATTCAACATTGAGCAATGTAAATCATCAGTGTTTAGCTTGACGAGTTGCTCAAATGTTTAATGACTGGCGATAAATTTTTGCCCCCGAAAATATGAGGAGTAATTGGAATGTTCAAGGGTTCATTTCATCATTTAGCCATAGAGTCAATAATTTTGAGTGCTACTTTGTTAGCCAGTACATCAGCATATGCTCAGAACCTAGATTTAGAGACTGTGGCTTGAATGCCAAGCAATGCAGCAAATGCGATCGCCTCAGACACTGATCAGATGTCTCAGGTAACATCTGTATCACAATTTTCAGACGTGCAACCAAATGACTGGGCATTTAGTGCCTTACAGTCTTTAGTTGAACGTTATGGGTGCATTGCAGGCTATCCAAATAGCACCTATCGAGGAAACCGCGCCATTACTCGCTATGAGTTTGCTGCTGGTTTAAATGCTTGTCTATCTAGAATTAACGAGCTAATCGCCACAGCCACATCTGAGTTAGTTACGAGAGAAGACTTAGCGACTATCCAACGACTACAGCAAGAATTCGCCTCTGAGTTAGCAACTCTACGCGGTCGCGTTGATACTTTAGAAGCTAGAACTGCTGAACTAGAAGCCAATCAATTTTCTACAACCACCAAATTATTTGGAGAAGCCATATTTGCCGTTACAGATGCCTTTACTGGTTCGGTTGATGGTAGCAATACAGTTTTTCAAAATCGAGTCCGCCTGGTTTTCAAAAGTAGTTTTACAGGTAAAGACACTCTCAACGTCCGTTTAACGGCTGGAAATGCTAATACCTTAAGGCTGCCAGATGGTACAGCCGAAGGACTGCAAACTTTTAATCTCTCTCCAGGTAATAATAATGTGGCTCTTGATTGGCTGGCTTATTACTTTCCCATTGGCAACAAGATAGATGCTTATATAGGAGCAGTTAACGGAGTCTTCTTTGATTTTGTGCCAACGATGAGTCCTGATCTTGATAGTGCGACTGGAGGCAGTCGTGCATTAACAGAATTTGCTTCCTCTAGTCCGATTTATCGGATTGGTGGCGGTTCAGGCGGAGGCTTCAATTATCGGTTCAGTGACAAATTAACTTTGAGTTTGGGTTATTTAGCCGGAGATCATGCCAGTCCGCAAGCAGACAGTGGTTTTTTGAATGGTCAATATAGTGCATTTGGACAATTAGCTTGGAACCCCAACAATAACTCTGGTATTGCTTTTACCTATGTCAATGCTTACCAAAATCGGGGAGCGATATTTGACTTGGGTAGTAGTTTTACACTGGTCGGAACTCAACAAGCCAACACTCCATTTGAAAGAATGATTACTAATTCCTATGGAGTACAAGCTTTTTATAGATTTAGTCCTCGATTTGCCGTGAATGGCTTCTTTGGCTACACTAATGCCAAAAATCTTACAGGTAGCGGTAGTGCAGATATTTGGTACTACGCTTTAGGCTTGGCTTTCCCAGATTTAGGTAAACAAGGTAATCTTGGTGGCATTGTTATAGGTGCAGAACCTTATCGGGGTGGAAATCCTGCACCTGCTGATGATTTATCCTTGCATATTGAAGGTTTTTATAAATATCGGCTGACAGATAATATTGCTATCACTCCTGGCGTAATTTGGATAACAGCCCCTGGTCAAAACAATGATAATCAGGATGCCGTAATTGGCACTGTCAGAACCACCTTTACTTTCTAGATAGTTTCAGCAACGTGACCAATTGTGGCGTTGCTGTTAAAACATGGGAATTAGCTACAGCCAAGGATGGCGGGGGGGATAAACACCATTGAGGAAGTAGTTACCAACGGCGTAATACTTCCAACGCACCGGGTCGTGGAGTGTGTGCGCTCTAGCATTACGCCAGTGGCGATTGTAGTTGAATTCCTCCAATGTGGATTTAGTACCGGCTAATTCAAATAACTTGTTGGTAGCTAGTAATGAGGCTTCGGTGGCTAGGGCTTTGGCTTCCGCAACCGCAATTGATGCTTCTACGACTTTGGGTTCTTCTAAACCTGATTCGTTGGCGATGTCGATAAATTCACCCGCGCGTCGCAGCAATGCTTCCGCAGCATGAACCTGAATTTGGACGTTACCTAAGTTATAGAGGGTGAGGGGGTCTTCATAGCCTTTTTCTAAATTGCTATCAACCCAAGGACGGGTATGATTGCGAACAAAGTAAATGGTGTCACGAACTGCGGCTTTCGCAATACCCACATCGACGGCAGCTTGAATGATTTGGGCGATCGCACCCATTGGTGTAGCCCGCTCAAATGCTAAATAATGGGGAATGATGTGTTCTGCTTTGACTTTGACGTTTTCAATGATGGTTGTACCGCTAGCAGTGGTACGCTGCCCAAAGCTAGTCCAATCATCAAGCAAAGTGAGTCCTTCTGCATCTCGTTCCACAAATGCTACGACTGTCTTACCCTCTGGATTACTGGCAATGACAGGAACCCAATGGGCTAACAATGCACCCGCCGAATAGTATTTACGGCCGTTGAGTAAGTAGTCAGAGCCATCTGGCTGCAATTTGGTTTGGATATCAGTTACTGACTTTGTACCAATTTCCGAGAAGGCGTTACCGAATCGTTTACCTTGGAGGACTAAATCAAAGAAGAATTGTTTTTGTTGATGTGTACCATCCAAACGAATGGCTTCCACCATATAGAGGTGATTTTGGGGAATTTGCCCCAGGCTAGAGTCAGCTTCCGAGATAATTTTGATTACCTCTGCTAAGGTGGCGGTAGAGACAAAAGCACCACCGTATTCTTTCGGTACTGTAATTCCCCACAATCCACTTTGAGAGAACTTCTGCACCTCTTCGGCAGGTAAACGCCGAGTTTTATCGCGCTCTGAATCACCTTTAGCAAACTCAGTAGCTAATTCATGGGCGATCGCGATCGCTTCTTGGTCATTCTGAATAATGTGCGCTTTTTGTTCAGTATTTATGATTGAAGTCATAGTCAAACTCCTTTCTCAACATAGATTCAAAACCGGACTTGTTTGATTTGAAATTGCCGTTGGATAGCTTGAGATTCCAGAATTTTTTTGTAGCGTTTGAGATCAAATTCCATCGCTACTATTGAGTGAATTGAGCGATCGCTGATGGTAGAATGTGAAATCTAGCTCTGATTCAGAAGATTAACGCACAGATGCTTAAAGTGTCTTAGGTAGTAAATTAAGTGCAGCGAAGCGATTTTTGTAGCTTGAATATGCAGAGAAAGCTTACTGGAACTCTAGCCGGAAAAGTTATCATATCTGAATTTCTCTGTGGGAAATACCTCTGCATTAGCGATGAATTAACAGCCCTCATCCACAAAAACCGCTTCTTGAAAGTTTAATACTTAATCTGCATCATCAAAGTGGGCTGTCTAGCCCACTCTACAAGAGTTAGATGACATTTGATCTACAAGTTAGATGTGTTTTAGCAGGTCAATCTAGACTTGAACTAACTCATCAGCCGTCCGACGATGACCTTTGAGTTCGCGCACAATCGGAATTACTGTCCGACCAAATGCAGGTAAATCATCTGAATAGTGTAAGAAACCGCCAAGAATTAAATCAACTCCCGCTTCATAAAATTGGCGAATCTTTTCAGCTACCTGCTCTGGTGTACCAATCAAGGCGGAACGGAAGCCGTCGTTATACTGTACTAAGTCTTCAAAATTGGAATTCGCCCACATTCCCTGACGTTCACGGGTTGCGGCTCCGGCTTGTTTCACCGCTTCGCCAAATCCTTTGACTGCTTCTACATCTGCTTGAGCAATGATTTCGCGCAAGACTTCATGGGCTTCGGCTTCTGTATCTCTGACGATGATGAAGGCATTTAAACCAAACTTGATGGTGCGTCCTGCTTCACGCGCTAATGCAGATACTTCTGCAATCTGCTCGCGCACACCCTCTATAGTATTACCATTCATAAAATACCAATCAGATACACGCCCAGCCATGCGTCGGGCGGCTTTAGAATTACCACCTTGGAAGATTTCTGGATGTGGTTGACTAATTGGTCTAGGCTTCACCCAACCACCGTTAATGCGATAAAAGTCACCTTTAAAATGGAACTCGTCTTCTGTCCACAAACCTTTGAGAACACGGATAAATTCTTCTGAACGCCGATAGCGTTCGTCGTGGTCTAACCAAGGTTCACCATAAATAGTGAATTCATCTTTGAACCAGCCGCTAACTATATTCAGCGCAAACCGACCGTTGGAAAGATAATCAATACTTGAACCGATTTTTGCCACTACTCCTGGATGCCATAATCCAGGGTGAACTGCTGCTATTAACTTTATTTTCTCGGTAACTGGAGCTAGGGCTGATACAGTTGTCAATGCCTCTAGTTGGTACTCAGCACCATAACTAGCAATAAATCGAGCTTGGGCTAGAGCATATTCAAACCCAACTTCTTCGGCTGTTTGCGCTAGTTGAGCGTTGTAATCGTAAGTCCAGTTTGTGCGTTGGGGGATTTTACTTACCACTAATCCACCACTAACGTTGGGAATCCAGTATGCGAACTTAATATCAGCCATAATTGTGTATTTGTAAGGGAAACTTTTTGGCTATGGGTTTTGATTGTTGCTTGTGATTTTCATCACTCACAACGCAGCCAAAACTGCATACGGCAAAATCCTAATCAGAATTAAGGCTTGGTAGTGCCTAGAAACTAGTCTGAATGCCTCAAATAGAGATTCTCAGAGTTTATGCTGAGATTATACTATAATCCGACCAAATTACCGTATTTATGAATAAGTCCGACTTTATCACGACACCTTCTCAGATGCTGTGACTCGATATACTTAAATTTCATTTCCATATTCCATTTTGGAATACTTCTGAATGTTCCTGGATGTGATGAATCATCCTGAGACAAAATGGGGATGGGTAGTATGAGTAATCTTGAAATAGCCTGATTTTCCAGGTTTTTTATCTAAAATCCCCAATTGGTTTCATGTAGTCAGAGGCAGCAAAAATTAAGAAATTTAAATATTATCGCTACTATTCCACCTAGTAATAAGCGACTACTCTCTATCACCGAAATAAATGTGGTAGTGTGAAATAATAAAATACGGTAAGTACGTGTGATTACCGTATTGTGATCGCGGTTTCCTAAAAAAAGGTACTGGAAAAGGAATTTATGCCACTTCAGTTTGGAATTTGGTCTCCTGTCTGTGGGGGATGGTTGCGAGTTATCGACCATGAGGCGAATTTATCTACCCCAGATTTGGTCAAGTTGGCAGTTGAAGCAGACGCGTTAGGTTATGACTTTTATTACATCCCAGAACATTATTTAAATGCTGTTCACGGGCCTAGCTATGATGTTGCTGACGCTTGGATTACATCAGCTTTAGCCAGTTTAAACACTAAGAGGATAAAGATTGTAGCAGCTGTACAACCTGGTTTTAAACTGCCAGCAGTGATTGCCAAACTGAGTGCAAACATCCAAAATCAACTGAGTCAAGGCAGATTTGCACTGAGTGGGATTGCCGGTTGGTGGAAATTAGAAGTAGAAAGCTATGGAGATATCTGGCTACCTCACAGTGAGCGATATGCCAGATTAGAAGAATATATTGATGTCATCAAGGGGCTATGGACAGTTGAAGATTTTAATTATGATGGCAAATATTACACTATCAATGGTGGTATTCTCACAGATAAGCCAACGCCAACACCAGCAATTTTCATTGCTGGGGAATCAGAACGTGCAATTAATTTAGCAGCTAGCAAGGGAGATTATTTGTTTATCAATGCGGATGCGCCGGAAAAAACAGCTGCATTGGTGGAGAAAGTGAAACGATTGGCTAGCGATCGCTATCAACGTCAGATTAAAGTAGCTATGAGTGCTTTTGCGATTGTTGGTGAAGACACCGCTAAAGCTGAGGCTAGATTAGAGTCTATTTATCGTGCTGCGGATCAGCAGCAGATTCAATACTTTCAAGAGCAAATTGATCCTAACGTAGTTGCTCATAACAAACTCGATATCAGTCAAACCATTGAGGCTAACCTCGGTTTATCGGCTCAACTTGTTGGCGATCGCGCCACTATTATTCAACGTCTGCAAGAATACGAAGCCATTGGTATTGACTTAATCATCCTGAAATTTGAATCCATGTTGGAAGATACTATTCGCTTCCACAAATTAGTTATTGCCGAATATTTACAGCAGAAAGTCTTAATTTCATCATAATTCATAATCTTACTTTACCTAACCTGAGCTAATTATGAATAAGAGTAAAATTGAAGATATTACCCTCAATCACATCAAAATTTTAAAAGCAGTAGATGAATGTGGTAGCTTTTCCAAAGCAGCCCAAAAACTGGGGTATAGTCAAGGATTAATTAGCAAAAAGGTAAAGCAAACAGAGGATTATTTTGGGGTGACTCTCCTGAATCGTTCTCCTGGCTCTGTATGCTTGACTAATAAAGGTAAGAAATTGATTTCCCAAACACTTAATGTTGTCAAAACTGTAGAAAATCTACGAGAGGAATTTCAAGCAACATTTAGTGCTGAAGGTGAAGACTTGATTTTAGGGGCTACAAGTTTAATTCTGGAGGTATGGCTAAAACAGCATTTACAGCGATTTCAGCTTTGTTTCCCAGGACGAAACATCAAAGCGATCGCAGTGCAAAATAACAGATTTTTTGCTAATTCTCAACTTGTAAAAATAGATGTCTTGCTCAACAGTTGCTCTGGATATAAGGAGGAACACCACTGCACGAGATTAACAACTCATAAAATGCTTTTATTCTCATTTGGAGGTCATAAATACTTAGATAATCATCAATTGATTAACATAGATGATATTGAGCTAGATGATATTTTACTTTTAGAGGAAGTTCATAAGGAGCTATCTAAAAATAGCTTTTTGAGGGAAAAATTAAGTAGTGTCAAGATTGTCAAAAATTATGAGGAATTGCTTAACTATGCTGTAAGTAATCAAAAATTAACAATTTTACCTGACTTCTGTCGAACTGATCTTATATCTAAATATCAAGTAGTAGTGATTTCCATTGAAGATATTCATGACTATGGTATTTATATCCATGTACCTCGTTTTAGTGAGTTGTTAATATCTGCTGAAGGGTTAGTCAGAAGTTTCAGACTGGATCAAGACAACTTAGAAAGTCTACCTCATGTAAATATAAT
The DNA here is from genome assembly GCF_021596505.1 of Nostoc sp. CMAA1605. Classification (GTDB taxonomy): domain Bacteria; phylum Cyanobacteriota; class Cyanobacteriia; order Cyanobacteriales; family Nostocaceae; genus Trichormus. Next base: position 36,622 of record NZ_PJIZ01000016.1, read on the forward strand.
CATAGCTAGCTGCGATGCTAAAGAGGAAAATGTGCTGAGGCTGGGTATTCAAAGTGATTCAATCGGACAGTTTGTCGCTGGATATCTGACTAAGCATATTTTTGATTTACAAAAGTCATCATCATTGCTAGAACAACCTCTACTCAAAAATATTGAAATTAATCGTGATTTTGATTTACAAATTCTCCCGTTTACATCTGGTAAAGAAATGAACTTACAGATGAAACGCAGAGAACTAGATATTTGTATTTTAGACGATATTTCTCTCTTAAATAATGGTAGTCAATTCTTTGATGACTTGAGTTTTGGCTCGAAATTAATTGGAATTGCTTCTTATAATCTTTTGGGACAGGATATCAATATTATTATCCATAAAGATTCGCCCATAAATATTATTTATGACCTCAAAGGAAAAAGGATTGCTACATTATTCGGAACTCATGCTCACAGATTTATCATTACTCTTTTTGACCTCTATAATATGGATGTCAATAAAGATTGTAGATTAGTGGATGAAGACCCTCGCGAAGCTAGCAAGAGTCTAGCAGACAAAAGCATAGATGCTTACGTATGTTGTTATACGTTTGCCTCAATTTTAGAAGGATATGCTTTTGTTAAAAAGCTCTCTTTATCTCAAACAGCGAGTTTAAATATTCCATCTATCAGAGGAATTGTTTGTCGTTCGCAGTTTATTAAAGAAAATCCTAAACTTGTTATTGCTTATTTACATGATTTACTAGTTACTAACTATTGGTTTAATGCTTCTCCCCATCAGGCAACAGACTTATTAAGTAAAGCAGTTAACGTCAGGCCAAGCCAGGTAAATCAGTTTTTTAATCCTGTATTTGGTAATCGTATTGATCCGACACTCAAACCTCAGTGGTCTTGGTTGCTCAAAACTTTAAATCGGAGATTGGAAGGAAAATACGGCATTTCACTATTTGATGTAGATTTTTGGATCGACGATTATTTTTTGCGGCTTGTCTATAATTTACTGAATTTAGATTATCATTTCCATCAGGTTTCTTTTTCCAGCGAATTCTCAAATAGCTATTTTGTAGAAGAACAATTTAGCCGACATATGAAAGTTCTCTATGAGAATTATGATGTATCGGCGCAAGGAGATGATGTCAGTTATACGACAATATAGTTTGATTGGCATTATTGTGATGGCTGTAATGACTTCATTAATCGAAGAGATTGTCACTACTCTTGCGCTAGCCTGTTCCCAGGAAAGAACTCAGGAAAGCCATATCGGATGGAAATCCCTAATCTGTGACTTCCTACCATCTTCTATAATTGATAGAACCTGTACACATAAAACTTAGGCATGAAGCTGTGACAGAACCTGGAAGCTACAAAGATACCGTAAATTTACCCAAGACTAGTTTTGATATGCGGGCAAATGCTATCAAGCGTGAGCCTGAGATACAGAAGTTCTGGGAAGAAAATCAAATTTTTGAGAGCCTGTCGCAAAATAACCCAGGCGAATTATTTATACTGCACGATGGGCCTCCCTACGCAAACGGCTCACTTCATATTGGTCATGCCTTAAATAAAATTCTCAAAGATATTATTAATCGCTACCAACTGCTACAAGGGCGAAAGGTGCGTTATGTGGCTGGTTGGGACTGTCACGGCTTACCAATTGAGTTGAAGGTTTTACAAAATCTCAAGTCGGCAGAACGGCAAAATTTAACACCTCTGCAATTGCGGCAAAAAGCGAAGGAATTTGCTTTGGCGACCGTTGATGACCAGCGCAAGAGTTTTAAACGCTATGGTGTTTGGGGTGACTGGGATCATCCTTATTTGACGCTGAAGCCGGAATATGAGGCGGCGCAAATTGGGGTGTTTGGTGAGATGTACTTGAAAGGTTACATCTACAGGGGTTTGAAGCCGGTTCACTGGAGTCCTAGTTCTAAGACGGCTTTGGCTGAGGCGGAGTTGGAATATCCTGAAGGTCATACTTCGCGGAGTATTTATGCGGCTTTTCCGGTGACGGGGTTGGCTGAGGCGGTTAAGCCGGTTTTGGGTGAGTATTTGCCGGATTTGGGTGTGGCTGTATGGACTACTACTCCTTGGACTATTCCGGGGAATTTGGCGGTGGCGGTTAATGGTGAGTTGAATTATGCTTTGGTGGAAGTTTCGCGCAAAGGCGCAGAGGCGCAGAGAGGATTTAAGTATCTGATTGTGGCGGCGGAGTTGGTGGAACGGTTGGCTGCTACTATCTCGGCTGAGTTGACGGTGAAAGCCACATTCAAAGGGCAAGATTTAGAACATACTACTTATCGGCATCCTTTATTTGACCGTGAAAGTCCGGTGGTGGTGGGTGGTGATTATATCACTACGGAATCGGGTACTGGGTTGGTGCATACTGCGCCTGGTCATGGTCAAGAAGATTACATTGTGGGCTTGCGTTATGGTCTGCCGATTCTTGCGCCTGTGGATGATAATGGCAATTTTACTGAGGAAGCGGGACAGTTTGCTGGGTTGAATGTCTTGGGTGATGGGAATCAGGCGGTAATTGATGCGCTGACGGCTGCGGGTTCGTTGTTGAAGGAGGAGGCTTACGCGCATAAGTATCCTTATGACTGGCGGACGAAAAAGCCGACGATTTTCCGCGCAACTGAACAGTGGTTTGCTTCGGTGGCTGGATTTCGGGAAGACGCATTAAAGGCGATCGCTTCTGTAAAATGGATACCAGCCCAAGGTGAAAATCGCATCACGCCAATGGTGGCGGAACGTTCTGATTGGTGTATCTCTCGTCAGCGTTCTTGGGGTGTGCCAATTCCGGTATTCTACGATGAGGAAACCGGCGAACCTTTACTCAATGAGGAAACTATCAACCATGTGCAAGCTATCATTGCCGAAAAAGGTTCTGATGCTTGGTGGGAACTGTCGGTAGAGGAATTATTACCAGAGTCCTACAGAAATAATGGTCGGTCTTACCGTCGCGGGACTGACACAATGGATGTGTGGTTTGATTCTGGTTCGTCTTGGGCTGCTGTAGTCAAGCAGCGTCCAGAGTTACGCTACCCAGCTGATATATATTTAGAAGGTTCTGATCAACATCGCGGTTGGTTTCAGTCGAGTTTGCTGACTAGTGTAGCGGTAAATGGCATTGCACCTTACAAAACTGTGTTAACTCATGGCTTTGCTTTGGATGAGCAAGGTCGGAAAATGAGTAAATCAGAAGGAAATGTGGTTGATCCCAATGCCATCATTGAAGGCGGGAAAAATCAAAAAGTAGACCCAGCTTATGGTGCAGATGTACTGAGATTGTGGGTATCTTCGGTAGACTACTCCGGTGATGTCCGCATTGGGAAAAATATTATCAAGCAACTGAACGATGTGCGCGGTAAGATTCGCAATACGGCGCGGTTCTTGTTGGGTAGTTTGCATGATTTTGACCCCGAAAAAGATGCTGTACCCTTTGAGGAGTTACCGCAGTTAGATAAATATATGTTGCACCGCATCCGTGAGGTGTTTCAAGAAGTAACAGAAGCTTTTGACAGTTTCCAATTCTTCCGGTTCTTCCAAACTGTGCAGAATTTCTGTGTGGTGGATTTATCTAACTTCTATTTAGATGTAGCGAAAGATAGGCTGTATATCAGTGCGCCGAATTCTTTCCGTCGTCGCAGTTGTCAGACAGTGATACACATCGCTTTAGAAAATTTAGCACGAGCGATCGCACCTGTTTTATGTCACACTGCTGAAGATATCTGGCAATATCTCCCCTACAAAACACCCTATAAATCAGTGTTTCAAGCTGGTTGGGTGAAACTAGAAGATAAATGGCATAATCCAGAATTGGCAGAATCTTGGGAAACTCTGCGTTCACTCCGCACCGATGTTAATAAGGTGATGGAACAGGCGCGGATAGAAAAAATGATTGGTTCTTCCTTGGAAGCAAAAGTTTTGTTGTATGTCGCAGATGAAAAATTACGCGAACAGATGCAACAAATGAATACAGGAAGCCATGTACTTAATACTCCTTCAGATTTAGACAGTTGTGAAGCAATTTCTCAAAGTCTTCAAACAACAGATGAGTTTCTTTTGAAGCTGAAACAATCATCAAGTGAAGCAAATCTGAAAATTCTGCAAGCAATACAAGCAAATATACAGTCAACACAACCAGCTAACCAGTTGAACACTCAAAATGATGAAGAATCATCAGTTTATTGTCATTTATTGAAAGTTCATGAAATCACAACTAACGCTATTACTCAACAAGCAATTAGAGATGATCTTCTCAAAGCTCAAAAAGATGCTCAAAATACTGAGTTAGAAATTCAAGAGAAAGCTTCTACAGGGATTTTGCAAGCCCAAAAACAAGCTAATCATGCAATTTCAAACCTTCAAGAGATAGCTGAATCTACTTGTTCACCTTTAAATCATGTGGATGAGTTGCGCTATTTATTCCTCACTTCCCAGGTTGAGTTATTAGATTCACCGGAAAAATTGCCAACTGTGAAATATAACTTGCAATCTGATAATTGGGGAATTGGCGTAGTGAATGCAGACGGCGAAAAATGCGATCGCTGCTGGAACTACTCAACCCATGTGGGAGAATCACAAGAGCATCCCCTGTTATGTGAAAGGTGTATTCCCGCCTTAGTTGGTGAGTTTTAAAACAGGTTTAACATAAATGTAGAGACGTTTGATCAAACGTCTCTACATTTATTTAGGAATTTATATTTTCCAAGATGATGAACATCCAATCACCTGTAACCACAGATTTCTTAGGAATGGTGTTGAAAATGCAACCAAACATCATCGTAAGTGACGAGCAACTTTTTGATTTCTGTCAAGTAAACCGTGATTTTCGCATTGAACGTAATCACCAGGGAGAATTATTGATTATGCCCCCCACAGGCTCAGAAACAGATGAACGCAATTTTAATTTAACTGGCCAATTATGGATATGGACAAAGCAAGATGGTACAGGTGTAGGTTTTGGTTCTAGCGGTGGTTTTACCTTACCTAACGGTGCAGTGCGTTCTCCTGATGCAGCCTGGATAAAAAAAGCCAGATGGGAAACAATACCTGTAGAGCAAAGAAAGAGGTTTGCCCCTATTTGTCCTGAATTTGTAGTGGAATTGCGTTCAGAGACAGATAATTTGAAGACATTACAAGAAAAAATGGCAGAATATATAGCTAATGGTACAGAATTAGGTTGGTTAATCGATAGAAAACAACAAAAAGTATTTATTTATCGTCCTGAAAAAGCCGTAGAAGAATTAGATAACCCTTCGACATTAAGCGGTGAAGATATATTACCAGGATTTGTTTTAGATTTAAGTCAAATTTGGTAGGCAAATAATATTCTAAATTAGATTTTCTTCCCAGTTCCCAGTCCCCAATCCCCAGTCCCCAATCCCCAGTCCCCTACAACTTCTGCAACAACTCTTGAGTTAACTGCATAAACGCTTTAGAACCTGCTGACTGGGGTGAATTTAATACAACCGGCATAAAACTATCAACCGCTTTTGCTACATTCATATCTACTGGAATTTGGGCTTTACAAATTTGTTCAACACCAAAATCTTCTACAACTCGGTGCATGACTTGTTTGTAATATCTACCCGTGAGTAAATTGGTGTTGCACATACTGAAAACAATTCCCAGCATTTTAATATTTATCTTGGCTTCCTGTTCATGACTATCTTTTAGCTGGCCAATGCGTCTTTCTAACAGTTGAATTCCCACCACAGATAAAGGTTCTGGTTTGGCGGGAAGTAAATAAAAATCACTTGCAGCTAAAGCACTGCGAGTCATTAAATTGTATCCAGGAGCGCAATCTAGAAGAATAAAATCATACTGATCACGCACTGGTTTTAAAATGTTATTAATCAAGACACGTTCAAACCGATTCCACACATTTTCAAAGTCTTGTTCACCCAAAGCTACTGTTTGTCTGTGCAGCATTTCTGACACCACAAACTCATCATATAAGTCTATATCTCCTGGTAATAAATGTAGTTCTGGGAGATTACAGACCTGAGTTTGGATGATATCGTTGATGTTTAGCTCAGACTTAGGATCTGGGTTGATCACTTCGTCAATCAGATATCTAAATGTCAATCTTTGTTTGCGACGTTTGGCAAAATCTAAAGGTGACATCAGACTGAGCGTAGCACTGATTTGGGTATCTAAATCCAGAACTAGTACCTTTTTACCGTAATTTTTTGCTAAACAAGTAGCTAAATTCACGGTGAGGGTTGTTTTCCCTACACCACCTTTCATATTTGCAGTTGCAATTACATATCCCATTGCTTGATTCCTCTGATGACGCGTTCCCAGTTAATTGAACATTCCGGTAAATTTAATATTTACAGGTAAATTAAAAGAGTTGTGCCAACAATATGACCTCGATAGAGTATATAGCAACACGTCATCATGATAATTCGTAATTTGTAATTCGTAATTGCCTCTTAAACAGTATTAGTCACAAAGATGGTTTCCCTGTACTCTGTCGCCTCTGTTTGTGTGAAGCGAGAACCCCGCCTTCTTGAAGAAACCGGGGTTCTAAAATTTCACAATATTCACAAATGCACTCAATTGCTGTAGTTGTTAACCCTAAAATTTAATCTTTGTCGCCTTGAAGTGATATTAATCATCCTGCAATTTTACTTAATCTGGAATATAGATAAATCCTATCTATAGTAATTTAATATAGAATTTATACATAACATTCCTGTTAATTCAGCAGCGTTTTGATTATAGAATATCTCAGTGTTTTGTAAAACACCTTTACCGTGAATTATTTCATAATGATAATAGCCATATTGATCAATATAAACAACTAGTGTTAGTTGATTAACGGCAATCATGGACAGCAATTTAGTAGTCATTGTTGTACATCCCATTTGGGTGTGAGAGGTTTATATATATTTATTTTTCAGTTTCTTATTAGTCCTACAGGATGAAGTTAGATAAGTTTTGGAGAAATATTTATCTGTCCTCAATTATTTGTGAGTTTTCAGGGGCTAGATTGCTGTGAGGCAAAGGGTTTTTCAGCGATCGCAATCTTTATTCAGCCTGGATAATTGCCAGAAAACCATGAGAAATACTTATATTTTGTGCAGTTTATTCCAGAATCTATGGTGATGAAAATATGTACTAAATACACCGTTCGTCCTGGGTTTACAAGTATTGCTTGGTTTTAAGTCTCTAAAATGTATGAATTACTTCTTTTCGATTTTTCGGGAATTTATTCGTTAATACAGTAATATTTATCGGATAAGTTAGGGATATTTCAAATTATCAGTAATCTGAAATAGTCAATGATGGCAATTCAGTAAAAACTCTTAAGTGTATTTTCTTAATTTGATATCAGTCTTATATAGGACTCCTATTTGATTTGTGAACAAGACTAAGAGATAATACGGAGAGGGATAAAAGTCTAATAGTAAACAATGAAAAGTCAGCATTTACAAGCTACTACACTTGCGGGGGAAGTATCGCGGCAATATTTAAAAGAGGAAACTGCACTGAATGCGATTGCTGAATTACAAGATTTTATAGATATGCGTCCAGATGCGCGTGAAGTAAGGAAAGCATTGGCAGTCAAGCTGGTTTATCAAGGTTACTTGTATGATGAAATCCAAAAAATTTTAGACGTATCGCGAGGGTCAATCACAGGTTGGAAGCAAGCCTATGAAGAAACTGGAATTGACGGACTGCGACTAAACTACAAAGGGAGAAAGAGCTATCTGAATGCTAAACAACTCCAAGAGGTGTTGAGCTGGCTACAAACAAAAGATTGTTGGGAGCTTGGGGAACTAGAGTATCAACTAGCTTTTGAGTATGACGTAGTTTATGAGTCAAAGCAAAGCTACTACGACTTGTTCTCCGAAGCAGGAATCAGTTGGAAGAAAACGACAAAGGTAAATCCGAAAGCCGATGAGAATGCTGTTGCAGAAAAAAAAAAGAGATTGAAACATTGCTGGCAAATAACCGAGAAGAAATCGAAACAGGAAAGTTAAGAGTATTGTTAATTGATGAGTGTCATTTAATGTGGGGAGATTTAAGTGGTTATGTATGGGGAAAAAGTGACCAAGAAATCGCAGTCCCAGTTGTCAACGAGCGAGATAAGCAGACATACTATGGGGCAGTTGACTATCTCCTTGGAGAATTAGTTCTCAAAGCTTATGATGCTGGAAACTCAAAAAATACTATCAACTACTTAGAATACTTACTAGCAGACTCTCCTGACCAGCGATTGCTAATTTTTTGGGATGGGTCTAGCTATCATCGTTCCAAGGAAATTAGAGGTTTCTTAGACTCTGTTAATCAAAGCTTACCGAGCGAGCAATGGAAAATACGCTGTGTCCGTTTTGCGCCTAATTGCCCAGTACAAAATCCGATAGAAGATATTTGGTTACAAGCCAAAACATGGGTTCGACGTTTTTGTGCTTTAATTCCTTCATTTTCACATTTAAAGTGGATGTTTGAGTGGTTTATTAGACACACTACCTTTGATTTTGACACTCTACAGATGTACGGAACTTATTCAAAAATCAAATAGGATTCCTATATCTGAATTTGTTGAGCAAATAAACTTTGTAAGCGATGTAATTGGGGGCCGATTTGGTAGAGTAAGTCACCTTTTCCTAATAGATAAGCGGCGGATGTTTCTGTACCTCCCAGAACAATTTTCGAGTCGCCTTCACTAGCAGTTCTCAAGGCGACTCTTCCAGGTAAATTGGAACGGATAATGGGGGTGACAATACCTGCTTCGGGACGTTGGGTGGCGATAATAAGATGAATTCCCGCCGCTCTTGCCATTGCGCCTAAACGTTTAATACTTTGTTCTAAGGTTTTACGGATTTCTTTTTCCGCCATGAAATCGGCGTATTCATCAAAAATGCAAACTATGCGCGGTAAGGGTTGATGAGAACGCTGATTATAGGTAGTTAAATCAGCACAGCCAGCTTTTTCAAACTGCTGATAACGAGATTCCATTTCTAAGACTAATTCTTCCATAAGTTCGGTAGCGCGATCGCTATCTTTCACAACTGGCGAATGTAACCAAGCCATGCGTTCAAACTCTGGAAAGGTGACTCGCTTGGGGTCAACTAGGGCAACTTTGAGATTTTGCGGGGTATGACGATATAGTAAGCTGAGGAGGAGCGATCGCAAAAACTCACTTTTACCGCTACCAGTCGTCCCCCCAATTAAAAAGTGACAAGAATTAGGATCAGATAAATCAGCCTCTAGCAATTTTCCCTCTAGACTTACACCAATAGCAATTTTCATTGGTGCAGTCGGACTTAAATTTTGTTTTTGAATATAATCTGTAAAATTAGCAACCTGTCTATCTGAACGTGGTAAATCAATACTGACATACCCAGCCTGTGGCGCAATTAATGGTTTATCTGCTAATCCTAATTGCACCTGTAAATCATTTGAAAGTCTCAGCAGTGCGCTAACTTTTACCCCTAAATTGGGTTTTAATTTTACCCTAATAAAAGCAGGCCCCACAGCCGCACCTAAATATTCCACACCAACATTAAAAGATTGCAGCGTATTTACCAAAGCCTGTCCCATGTCATCAGCATTGGTTGTTGGTTCCGCAATTTTGGTATCAACAGATTCTTTCTCCCCCTTTTTTAAGGGGGGTTGGGGGGGATCAAATATCGCATCACCAAAAAAAGTCCCGCACTTTTGCTTTTGGGGACAAATTTCACACAGATGAGGCTGAGTTGTGCGTGGTGGTGGGTTAGGATGGGGTGATTCCCAAGTTAACCATTGCTGCATTTGTAGCAACTTGTGGGGAATTAGCTGATTTACCGTATTTTCTAGCTGTTCCCAAGAATAACGATATTCTTTAAATTCAGGTAATACACAGTAAACTGCTGAATCAACAGGGACTTTTTTGTGATGATGCAGCATATAACTATAAAGTGAAACCTGAGCTAATTGTGCAGCAGGATCTACAGGTTGATAGGTTTTAAATTCCACTACACATAGACGATTTATTTCAAAGTTAAAAACTAAACAATCAAATTCACCTCTAACTAATTGCTTTGTGCCATCAGGTAAAGTAAAGTAATTTTCAATATTACGTTCTGTAGATAAGAAAGTATTACTAATCAATTTATCTGCACTACAATAGCGTCTATTGATGACTAATAGCTCAACAAAGCGTTTAATCAATCCTTGTAATCCATTCCATACCTGTAAAAGTGTCTTACCCTGTTCACCATCTTTTTGTATAGCTTGTTGTAGATAGGGAAAAAACTCTAGCTGATAGAACAGTTGTTGAACTGCACTAGTAATTGATTCTATATTTAGCTGTGCTGCGGCTGGTTTGAATAAATCTGTAAATTGCGGCTCAATCAAAGCTAATTTAATAAATTTATCTGCTAATTGATGAAAAGGGTTGCCAATACCAATTGCTGTATCTGGTGGTAGAAATATAGCCTTATCACCAAACTTATGGTTTAAATAAAATAGCCGAGGACATTCAAAAGCAATGCGGACTTTAGTCACGCTTAAAGATGGGTTTTCCATATCTTCTGTTAACTGCTTTGAAAAGTTATTAATTATAAAAATTTGACTGACAGCACCAGGATTAGATATTTCCAACAAGCGACGATGAACAGCCGCTAAATAAACCGTATCCATCGCTGCGTATTTTAGCTGCTTTTGGCTGAGGGGACGTTTCCCCCAATCACTCGCTTGTTCTGTTGCATCTACATCAGAAAAATGACAAAGTTCTGCGGCTAAAGTTTTTAATTTTAAATTTGTTGTTTGCAGGCGTTTATGTGTTATTTTCCTAGCTAATTCGTAAGTACAGGTTATATTATTAGCCAGCTTTTTTCCTAAATACTTTAAATCAAAACCAGCATTGTGAAACACTTTTTGGATGTTGGGTTGCACCATGATTTGGTTAATAAAATATTCCACCAAATCATGTTTATTCAGTACATCTAGAATGTAAGCTGATGCACCTGTTCTGTCTGTAGGTTCAGCTAATACCTGAATCAGCGATAGTTGAGGATTAGATGTATAACAATGAGCAATTTCTGTGTCTAGCCACAGTGTTTTAGCCGTCGCTAGTTGGGATATAACATCTATTATTTCCGTTGCTTCTTTCAGGTAGTGCATTGATTAAGGTCACATAATACAAACAGACTATTTTGCAATCAGACAGATTAATTTATCTTGAAACTTAGCTTTTGGATTAATAATTTCTACTCTCTTCTCCTGGCATAACATATCAATTAGTAGCTGAACATCATTTTCTTTGACACTAGGAAACTGATCAACTGCATTTTTAATTAAAGTAGGTACACCCATAAAGTTTTGAGTTTTCACCAAATTTAATAGAAAATCCTTAACTGGTCGTAAATCCTGTGTTTTTCTCTTTTCATTATTTTGATAATCTTGTTGTTTATCAACAATGCCTAAATCTTGCAGTAAAATACATTTATTTAAAATCTTTAATGACCGCATTAATGATTGTAAATATTGTAAATTCACAACTTTGCCTTGAATTACTAATTCCTGAGAAAGTGCAGAGTTTACTAAGCTATGATATGTAGCTAGATAGTGAACAGAAGTTAGTGACGGTTTTATATGAATATGGTTAGTTCCAGTAAATATTTGTTGATATATTTGATTTCCTACTAGTCTTGCTTGACCAACACTACCTAAACGAATCAGATATAAAGTGTGACAATTATTCTGCTGAATAGCCCTTTGACAAGCACTCATGACATGAAAAAAACCGTTCATGTTTGCATCTTCTGTCCAAACTATTCCTATTTTGTTCTTTTGAGGAAGTTTCTGATATATTAAAGAGTAACTTGCAAATCTACCAGTTAAAAGTCTTGATTTAAGTTGCTGTTCCTGTAACATCTCTACAGCTTCTTGCAACATCCGAATTAAATCTGATGAGCCTATTAAATTTATTTTTTTAATTTTTTCCTGATTTTTTTTGTACTCTCTTTCCCATAAAATTTGCAATTCTGCCTTAATTAGTTCTTCGGAATTATCTTTTTTCTGTTTAGTTTTATCCTCTGAACCTGAGTCTCCATAACGTTGTTCTGCACCATCATTATTAGCCGTAGTATCCGATTGATTGTTATTGCGAATATCGTCCTTATATTTTTTATACTCTATCATTCCTAAGTTAATTACATTTCTAGGGTATGTTCTTTTACCTGGAAAACTATTTTCTAGAAGCTGTTTAGACAAAGGAAAGATTGGTGATTCAGGTGACTTAGAAGCTTGTTGATGTAGGTCACTAAGAAGATAAGCCCAAATGGCTTCTGCTTGCTCCAAATTTATAGCTTTCAGCTTGATAGTTTTGTGAATACCTGCTTTATCTGCTTGTTGAATACGGCTTTGATGAATATTTAATGTATTAGTAATGATACTAATAATCACTAAAAAATTCTTTAAAGACTCTCCATGAATTGTGGTATTTACATCAAAGAATGGTTGGATATCTAAAAAGGTATCAGACAATTTAGGCATAGTATCTAAATTATCAAAACATAATACAATAGGCTTAGTCTCCTTAGAAATTCTACCAAAATTAGCTAAAATATTTTTAGCTTCGTCCTCTGTTTCAATACATTGTTTAACCCTAAGTGATTGCATAGACTCTTCACTTAAAGAATCACCACGCAACCACTCGCACGCTAATGTGTAAAGTTCAGGATTAGTCAAATCGTGTAATAGTCCGAAAAAGATATCAGGATTGTATATGCGCGCTGTTTTATAAGTATCCTTGAGATGTTTGATGAATTTTTGTCTATCATTTAGTAGAAATTCCCAAATATTATCATTAAAAATTCTTTGTTTGAGACTACGTTTAGTAAACGCGGACAAACTTTTGAGCCACAATATTAATTGAGATTCTTTCTGTTCATCTGGAATTTGAATCAGACTATCAACTGTATAGCGTAAAATATGCCGCCAGATATTATTGCTGTCAGCCCAATCACATAGTATGTAGACAAAAAATGCTTGAGAATTGAGAGTACGTTTAAGACGACCTAACAAATGGCTTTTACCAGAACCTGGATCACCAACAATCATGACTGAACGACTGCGATGATCTGTCACTACTAAATCAAGAAATTCTTGAACATCATTAATTACTTCTTGGTGTATGGAATCAACATTTAGAGATGCTTTTTGTGGTTCCTCCCAAAAGTTCATCGGTTTTGAGTTGATTCTATTAAAAGGATTAACTTCACGAATGATAACATCATCAATATTTGACATAATTAACCTTGCTCAATGAATGGGATTGCGGTTATACAGAAGGCTCGTTTCTAATTGACAGCAATGAAAAACAATGAACCACCAATATTTTGAGGTATTCCGGCATCTATTTGTTCTGGTGTGTAAATGCTAGCTTCTTGTAAAGTGCTAAAATCAATTTTGTCTTGAGCTTGTAATCGGTATAGAGCCTGATCTAATTCATCTCGTGACAAAGGTGGTTGCAATTTTTGGCGCAGATGAAAGATTGGTAAATAATTTTGTGTACCCAATTCTTTGTCTAATTTATCAATAGTTTGTAAAATTTCCTCATCAGTGATATTGATAATCGTTTCAACTGATGACTCAACACTGGGAGTAGACAAAATAGATTCTGTTTCTGGCTTAACACGCAAAGTCTTGCGTAAAAATCGGAGATAGTTTCCTAGCAGTTCTTGACTGATAACGGGATTAGAACTTTTGTTGGGTGTGTAGTCATCCCGCAAACATTCAACTCCTCTTTCAGTTAGCCACACCTCAGCTTTTGACTTTTTGAGTTGTAATTCAGTTTCAATCAATCCCCGTTCACTGAGGGTTTTTAATATCGCGTCTCGTTCAGCAGCTTTGACGGAGGTAATTTTGCTGGGTGCGATTTTACCAGCACTACTGATTTTCTCCAGCACCTTCCGTTCTTTGTCGGTGATGGGTAACTGTCCTGCTGGGAGTTTCAGCAAGGCTTGACCAGCAGATAAAATTTTAACTGTGGCAATCTCACGGGAATAGTCTACCAGTTCGCGATCGCCCAATGCTCGACAAATTTTATTTTTCTCAGTTTTGAAACTATTAAAAGTATTTGTACTCAGTCCAGCACGATAGTTGGGACATCCCAATAGCTTTAAGAGAAACTTTAATTCATTTGTGTCCATACTGGTAATTTAGAGCATCTACAACCTAACTACTCTAGCCCAATAAGCAATAATTTACACACTCTCTTATATAGTAGCTCTAATTGTTACCAGTGGTGAGTTAATATCGAGCGATCGCAAATTTATTCCCAGAGAAATACACAATTACTTCTGTGGTTTCTTCCCTAACTTCAACTTCATTACTTTTCCGACTGTTCTCGGAACGCCATAAAGCTTACTAAATACCAAATTCCATAAATAGCCGTATTTCGGGAAATGCTTCACTAGCAATACATCAGAAATTACATGAAATCTCGGTGGTTTTAAAGCAGGGTCTTTATCTATATACCTAATTTGTTCTGGTTTTGGCATCCAGTGACCGATAATCGCATCTTTTTCAAATAAATTCGCTTGCACAAATAAACCAGATAATCTATCAAATCCGCTTGATGGTATCCAAGTCACTGCACCTAAAACCTTGGTGGCTTGGGAAAGTTCCGGTAATGCTTGCTGAATTATATCGTTACGCCAAACAATATTATTAAAGTTCTCAAAATGATAGCCATTATTATCAGTCCTATTAATAAAAGGCCAGAATAAATAACGCCAATCAAAGTTTTTATCTAAAGGTGCAATGGGAACTTCTAATAAACCTTGAAAGTTACCCTGATTATAAGGATAGGGGTTTTCCGGTGTTTTTTTGCAAATTTCTAATTGGTCAACATCAGGAATTTCTTCCCAAGCTTGTTTAATCCGCGCTTCATCTTTCATATCAATATTGAGTTTTTGCAATCTCAAAACCCAACTTTCAGGAAATCTTTGAAAGTATTTATCTACTGCTGTACAAACTTGCGGATGTACATAATCATCATCATCTAAGGCTAAAATATATTTGCCTTGAGCATTAAGTAAACCCACAAACCTCTGTGGCATTTCTCCTTTATAGGGACTAACTATAGCTGTGACTCTAGGATCATCAATTGCTTTTATTTTTATGTTTGGCGGATAAACTAAAACAAACTGCACAGAACCTTCTATTTTCAGCAGATTTTCTAACCAGTAATCAGAAAATTTCCCCAATGTTGGTGTAATTATCGAGAGTAAAGGTTGATTATTCATAGTTTTTTTAGCAAAATACTCAATAAAAATTCCTGGCTTAAATCTATTTATAGGAATCCGATTTGATTTAGAGAAAAATCTTAGTATATGTAGGGTGTGTTAGGCGTAAACCGTAACGCACCGAATACCTCAGTGGTAGGTGCGTTACGCTGTCGCTAACACACCCTACTTATCTACGTATCTGTTCAAAAATCAAGTAGGAATACTATATAATATGTAGCTTGTAGCTGATTTTGATTACCGCTATTTTTTACATAGATAAAAATATTTATACACTTGTCAATCGGTCAGTATATCAAGAGTATCTAGATTTTGCCTACAGCAATCTTAACGTGAAAATGATGAGTAGTGTTAGCGGTAGCGCGGCGATTAGCCGGTGCTGTTAGCGGTAGCGCGGCGGTTAGCTGGTGATGAGTGGTGAGGTTTGCTGATGAGTCAATAGCTCATTTGAATATTGGGATAATTTGCCGCTATATTTTACAAGTAAAGTATAAAAGTTATAAAAAATACTAACCCAACTAAGGCTCGTCTATGCGTATTCTCATGCTTTCATCGACTTTTCCTTATCCGCCAAGTCGTGGTGGTACGGAAATTAGAACTTTTAATTTACTGAAATACCTCCAACAAAACCATGATGTAACGCTGGTAACTCAGTACAACAAGAGTGTGTCTGATGTGGAAGTAGAAGAGTTACGCAAGTATGTGAGTGAATTACTGATTTTTCCCTTACCGCCAGATCCCCAATCTAAAAATCCTGTGGCTGGGTTGTTGGCGAAAACGGGACGCTTCCTAGAATCAGTCACTAAGGCGACACCACCGAATGTTCTCCATCGCTATTCACCGGAAATTCAGGCTTTTGTCGATAATTGTGTGCGTGAACAAAAATATGATGTGATTACCTGTGAACACAGTGTCAATGAAATTTATATCCGTCCTGAATTTCGCTATCAAGTAAATACAGTGATTGATGTGCATAGTTCAGTGTACGGTTGGATTCGGGATCATTTAGAAATGGGCGCAGCTGCTAATGCTTTGCGCGATCGCCTCTATCTTACCTTGGTTTTGAAACGTTACGAGCAGCGATACTGTAGCAAATTTTCTAATATTGTCGTCACCACGGAAGATGACCGCCAAGAATTCCTCAAACTGCGTCCTGACATCGATATTCAAGTAATTCCCAACGGTGTAGATTTAGACTTATTTCCTTACCGTCACCAAGATCCAGGGGGACACAGTTTAATCTTTGTCGGCGCGATGGATGCTTCCCACAACATCGACGCAGCTAGATTTTTTGCGTTCGCTGTCTTCCCAGAACTGCAAAACCGTTATCCTGACGCAACTTTTAGTATTGTAGGTGCTAGACCCACACCAGAGGTTTTAAGTCTAGAAAAAATTCCTGGTGTCAAGGTCTTAGGACGCGTCCCTGTGATGGCAGATTATCTACATAAATCTACTGTATGTGTTGTGCCATTACGCACAGGTTTCGGCATTAAAAATAAAACTTTGGAAGCTATGGCCGCAGGTGTACCCACAGTAGCAAGCGATCGCGGTTTAGAAGGACTCGATGTCGATGGTGAAAGTATACCATTAGCAGCATTGAGAGCCAATCACCCCGCAGAATACGTTGACGCGATTAGTGAATTATTTGATCATCCATCACTCAGGGCAGAACTATCTCATAACGGTAGACAATTAGTCGAAACACAATTTACCTGGGAAATCGCCGGACAACGTTATGAGCAAGTTTGTTTAGGGAATGGCAAAAAACATTACCAATGAAAATGAGAATATACTATTTAAAAAAATAATCAGATAGCGTTCGTAGTAAGGACTTTAGTCCTTTATTGTTCGCGGATCGTCTCGCAGGGACTTCCAGATAAAAAAATATCCAAACTGTAGGGTGCGTCAGTATGAATAATCTCTTGGTATAGTTACGTTTTCTCGCACTGACGCACCCTACTAAGCTGTTTATTTGGGATGATTTATTTTTTGGTGTTTCCGAAGAGAGGACTAAAGTCCTTACTACAAACCTTTAATTATTTACCCTGTTCTCATTGGTAGCTGGAAACTTTGGTAATGCTTGTTACTTCATTATTAGTTAGACGGTGTGCATATAATTGGCATATTACACCTAACTTATGTAATGCTCCTTGCACTTGAGAAAATAATATGAAAATCAGCAGCTATAAAAATTTATTTGTATTAGCATTCTTCAGCTTGAGTTGCATCCAAGCTGCTGATGCTATCACTCCGGTAAATTCCCCATCTCAACTATCTCAAGAAGTCGCTACATTGCGAAAACAGGGATCGAAAGGCTTACAAAGATTTCTGAAGACTCATGCTAACCAACTCAATGATCCTCAAGTGAGGACAGCGTTAGATGCACTTTGTCAACAACGAGACTGTTACGCCTCTCGCTTATATTGGTATACAGATTTAGCACAGGCTAAAGCAGCAGCTCAAGCTAGTGGTAAACCGATTTTATCTCTGCGGTTGTTGGGTAAACTCGACCAAGATTTAAGCTGTGCGAATAGTCGCTTTTTTAGAGTCGCACTTTACCCCAATGCAGAAATATCCAAAATTCTGCAAGACCGTTTTATTCTCCACTGGGAATCAGTGCGTCCTGCGCCTAAAGTCACAATTGATTTTGGCGATGGTCGCAAGTTAGAACGGACAATTACAGGTAATAGTATTCACTACATTTTAGATAGTTCTGGTCGTCCAATTGATGCTATTCCTGGATTGTATGGCCCGAAAGCTTTTTTCAAACAACTCCAACAAGCTGAAATTGCAGCTAGGGAGTATAGCAGACTTGCGAGTGCAAACCGTAATGGTTTTTTACAAAAATACCATAGCGATCGCCTGCAAGCGATTGAAACTCAATGGCGAGCTGATTTATCCAAGTTAGGGATACAATCTCCCCCTAGACGTACAGCTTCAGTTAATCCGAGTCAGCCAGCTACAGCAGAAATTGCTGCACCAATAGCAGTATCTAAAATGGCGGTAGAACGTCCATTACTTAGAAGTATTCAACCTAGCAGCGATCGCGATAATCTAGTCAGAATTACCAACGAAGATGCTTGGAATAGAATTGCTCAACTTTATAATGTTGAGGCGCAATTAGATGATAATAGTGTTGCTTTAATCAAAGCTAAAACTAAACAGAATAATTTATCCAGATTGGTACAGAATTTTGAAGCAGCAATGGCTGTAGATACAGTCAGAAACGAATATATGCTGCACAGTCAAATACATCAATGGTTTGTAGAAGGTAATCAGACTGATAATGTGGCGTTACTTAATGAAAAAGTCTACGCACAATTATTTCTCACTCCCAGTTCTGATCCTTGGTTGGGACTTGCTCCCAATGACGCATACAGCGCAATAGATAATGACGGTTTACGTTAATTAAGCTAATAAACCCAACTTCTTGCCATTATCCTTGGCAAGACGAATCAACTTTTGTCTTTCTTTGGACTCTACACCAATTCGATTACAGAAATTAGTGATCGCTTGCGAATGTAAAGCGATCGCTTTACCACGCAATTGATTAAATTGTACCTTGCCCATCAAGTTGCGAATTAAGACTACTAAAGGTGCAAACATTGTTAATTCCTCACAGCTACTAGATTTTCTTAAATTCTTTGGTATATGTGCGGTCGTTATTAGCTGACACCGCAAGCGATCAAGATGATTGCAGTCATAAATAAAGTGGCGATCGCTCCTTGGAGTGCATAGCGGCTTTGCTGTTCCTGATTAGGGTAAGCCGCATAGTACATTTCAGGTTCGGTGGGGTAGTTATTGAGTTGACCGTTTTCGTTAATGGTGGTGTACATCTCGTTTTCCTTAGCTTGTTAACTTATGTAAATAAATATAACAATATTGTTACAAAACATCAAGAGGGCTTGACATATAAAACTTGATACTATCTATAAAATCTACTTATATAAAAAACCCCGATTTCTAGAAAAAATCGGGGTACGGCTGTTAAGTCTTTAATTTAAAATCCAAAATCCAAAATTCTAAGATGCTTCCGATTGCAGCTTTTCCAGTGTCGCCAAAACTTCCGCACTGTGAACAGATGGATTAACCTTAACAAAAGTGGCGCGGAGAGTGCCTTGTGGGTCGATGATAAAACTGTGACGCATAGATAAATAACCCAACCAAGAACCATAAGCCTTACTCACAGCACCGGTAGTATCAGCCAAAAGCGGGAATTTTAACCCCTCAGAATCACAAAACTCAGCGTGGGAATCTATATCGTCAGCACTAACACCGACAATCTCAACATTTTTCGCCACATATTTGGGTAAATCCTGCTGGAAACGACGGGCTTCAATGGTGCAACCAGATGTAAAATCTTTGGGATAAAAATACAGAACTACCCACTTACCACGCAAATCAGATAACCCTAATTGGCCATCTCCTGTATTAGTTGGCAAAGTAAACTCCGGTGCAGGTTGATTAATTGCAGGTAGTTTCCCCCCCAGTGCATAAGTAACAGGCGCGAAATTTAACCAACTGATCACCGTAAAACAGCAAACCAAAAATATATTCAAAAAATTGCGTCGGGAAATCATAAATGCAGATAAGAATGACAACTTTACATAAGTTTACATTCTTGCTCAAGAATAGAGGTATATAAAATGCTTCTTACTTTTAGTTTTTTAGAGACGCGATTGTTCGCGTCCTCAATCAGTTTCAGCTTTCAGCGTCATTGCTGGCTGGCGGCTTGTCTATACTTTCAATGTATTGACTGTCTAAAAGAAAAGCTCCCTTAGCAAAGCGAATACCCCAATAGCCGCCGGGGCGACGGTCAAGAACTATACCCTCTTCACCTATATGAACAACATCAGGGGGACGCAGCATGGGCATGGGGTCGGCGGTTTTGACATAAGGGGGTAATGCTACGACTCGGACTTTACTACCAATGATAAATTCTTCAGACATACAAAAAGAGCTAGGAGTTTTAATCCACTCATAGCTCATTACTTTCAACTTTACTAGAGGTGTGACGGAAGATTTTGTGATGTTGGGAATTAGGTAATGGGAAAGGGGAGGGAACATTTCCCCTTTCCCGTTCTTCTGCAAGAAGTCTGTTATACCAATTCGCAATTCGCAATTCGCAATTCAGAAAGTCAGATACCATCTGAGTTTCAGGCTTTGCATCTGTTGCCTAATTTTGAAGAATTGGTGTTAATTGGGAGTTATGACAAATATTTTTTGGACTTCAGCTAAAGGTAAATGCCAAAGCAGTTCGGGTTGCCAGGTATCGGGGTCAAATTTGGACTGACAGCCACGTTGGTAAGCTCGCCATAGTCTATCCCAGCTAAATTGTTGACGATAGTTGAGATTGCGGTGAATGACGCGTAATAGTCCTAGTCCTAACAACATATTGGCTAGTTGTAACTTAGCTCCCAACAGAAATGCTTGTACTTCCGCTTCATTAATGGGGTCTGTACCGTAGCCTGTAAGGACATGAACGCCGTCATGAAGTTGTTTGCGTCGGGGGCCAGTGGTGAAGGGTGGGATTTGATGAGTGTCGAGAAAATCAGCCCAACTTCTGCCAAAAGTATCTGGAGGGAGCGATCGCAATTGTTCTATATTGACAATTGCTGGGACATCTTTCCCTGCGGTGGCGGTGACGCGATCAATTAAATCTAAAAATTTTTGTAGATTGGGCGTAGGATTGGAGTTATCAGCAAGAGGTTGCATCATATATTTTTTAATTAAGTCTTTTAGTAGTGCTGAGTGCTGAGTTTTGAGTGCTGTTAGCGGTAGCGCGGCGTTTAGCCGGTGTTTAGTAATCAATTCTTTAATTTTGAATTTTGAATTGATTGGAGTGCTGTTAGCGGTAGCGAGGCGTTCAGTTGGTGCAATTAATCATACTTTTTACTTAGCACTCATTACTCAGCACTCATTACTCAGCACTCATTACTCTTTTGGTCAGATGGGTAATTTCCCATCTTGACTAAGTGTTAATGGTGATTAATTGTGTTTGTAGCGATAAATAGTACGAGATATATTATTTTCGCGACGGTTCAATTGTCTACGCTCCCTAACTGTTAAGCCTCTGCCACTACGAATGTAACGTCTTCTAGTAGCATCAACTGCGGCCTCTCGACGTTGTAAATTCCGCAGTTCGGTTGGAGTAATAGAACCGTTTCTGACACCGTTATAAATACGTTGTTCTTGATTCACTTCACGACGATAAACTTCGCCAGCAGAAGCAATTGTTGGTAAAAGAATAACACTAGCATATACAGCAGCAGCAATTAAGCGTTTCATGTCAATATCCTGGTTAAATGAGAGATGATGTTTTGATACAAAATTAATTACTATTTTGTTGACGACGTTGTTGCCAACGCTCACGACGACTAGCTTTGAGTTCTTGGAGTTTGGTGCGTTGTTCTGGGGTTAAAACGGCTTCAATTTGTTTTTTAGACTCTTCTCTAATCGCTCTGAGTCTGGCTTTTTGGTCATCTGTCAAATTTAATTCCGCCATTTTCTTTCCGCGACGCGCTCCTGCTTCGGGACGTTCACCAGCTTGGCCTTGCGCTCGGCGTGCTTGTCTTTCTTGGCGTGCTGCTTCTAGCTTGGCTTTTTGCTCTGGGGTGAAGACTGCTTCCATTTGGGTACGAGCATTTTCGCGAATTTGTCTAATTTTGGTTTGTTGCTCTTGTGTGAGTCCTAAAGCTTCCCAAGGGCCTTTTTTGTCGGCTTGAGCAATTTGAAATGCAGAGGTAGGAGTATTTTGAGCTTGGACAACGAAGGGGGTTGCAGTTGTGGTTAAAGTGAGAGCGATCGCACCAGCTAACAGAGATAATGATTTAAGTTGCATTGATAACCTCATGTGATTTTTCTTTGGCATGCGACCATCTTATGAACTCAGATCAGCTATTCACATGAGGATAAAGTCACGAATCAACCCATGACTTTAGTCATAGTTTAACTATGATTAAGGTGACTGGTGATACTCGTATAAATCGGGTATATGTGATGAGAGCAGGCTATTAATTTTTTATTTTGATTATGAGCCGTCCTATTCAAATTAATAATCATCCTTTTCGCTTTTTACTGTATTTGGAATGGATATTACTAGCACTTTCCGTTCTTATACTAGTTCTGCCCTATTCCTCACCGCGAGCTGCTAGTAGATTCCCTGAGTTAGCCGTTTTGAATCTGATTATTTTCGGCTTGATGGGTCTGAGACTACCTACTAGTAATAATGTCGTTAAAATTATTTATACAGCCTGTGGATTGAGTTTAATTTTTATCACTAGTTTATTCGGCGGTAGACCTGATCGCCCATTTCCATTCCTCTATATGATTTTAGTAATTCGTAGCTGTTTAATGTTCCAATTACCTGGAAGATTATCAGTTACATTTGTCTCATTTTCCTTATTTTTAATTACTTTAATATATCGTATACCCCACGCTTCCCGACGTAATCCTTTTGTACCACCAGCAGCACCTGAGAGGGTAATATTTTTTACGTTGAGTTTGGCTTTATTGTCTGGCTTAAGTTTAGTATTTGTCTTAATGTTAATGAATACCGTATTGTCAGAACGCCAAAGTCGAGAAGATTTAGCGATCGCTAATGAAAAACTCCGGCAATATGCTCTCCGAATTGAAAATCAAGCTACCCTAGAAGAACGCAATCGCATCGCCAGGGAAATTCATGATTCTTTGGGTCATTCTTTAACGGCTTTAAATCTACAATTAGAGACGGCTTTAAAACTTTATCAAGCCAATCCTGATAAGGCCTATAGTTTTTTATCTAGGGCGAAAGAGTTGGGTTCTAAAGCTTTACAGGATGTGCGACAGTCGGTTTCTACGATGCGATCGCAGCCATTACAAGATAAAAATTTAGCAGAGGCAATTAATAATTTAGCTGAAGATTTTCAAAAGACAAGTAATATTATTCTCAATTGTCAGATTAATATTGAATATGCTTTTGCTAGTGAATTGAATACTGCGATTTACCGAATTATTCAAGAATCATTAACGAATATTTCTAAACACGCCAACGCCACAGAAGTCAATATCAATGCCGCTATCCATCGGGGTAGTTTATATATTACGATTCAGGATAATGGTAGGGGTTTTGATTTAGAACAAAATACTACAGGATTTGGCTTGCAAAGTATGCGCGATCGTGCCTTATCTTTAGGTGGTCAATTTACGATTAACAGTGCCTTTGGTTGTGGTTGTCAAATTACCGTTGAGATTCCGTTAACTAGGTTAATTAAATGATTAAAGTATTATTAGTTGATGACCAAAGTTTAATTCGTCAAGGCTTAAGAGCTTTATTAGAATTAGAACCTGATTTAGAAATTATCGGAGAAGCAGAAAACGGGGAAATCGCCTTGAATTTAATTGCTCAATTAGAACCTGATGTGGTATTGATGGATATGAGAATGCCCATTATGGATGGAGTTGCAGCCACTAAGGAAATTCAAAAGCGTTTTCAGGGAGTGAAAGTTTTAGTGCTGACAACTTTTGATGATGAGGAATATGTCAAAGCTGCCTTACAATATGGGGCAATGGGTTATTTGCTCAAAGATACACCTTCAGAAGAATTAGCTGTGGCTGTGCGTGCCGTGCAGAAGGGATATACTCAGTTAGGCCCAGGAATTGTCAAAAAACTGTTGACAGAATTCCAACCACCTGCGCCAAGTCAAACACCAACTATTCCGCCCAGTTTAGCAGAACTCACACCCAGAGAAAAAGAAGTTTTGCTGTTAATTGCTACAGGTGCAAATAACCGCGAAATAGCTCAACAGCTTTATATTTCTGAAGGCACAGTTAAAAATCATGTAACTAATATTTTAAATCGCTTGCACTTGCGCGATCGCACTCAAGCCGCTATTATCGCCAACACCTATTTATCTTATCTCAACAATTCCATTTAAACTGGCAATACTAAAATTATTCTTGTCTTAATGCTGCCATAACTTGTGGTGTAATATCTCTGCCACCATTGAGGTTAGTAAATAAACATTGAATCGTGTAAATTATCCCCCAAGGTATACCCCACCAACCTAAAAAGAATGAAATCAAGTTAAACTTCAAACCTTTCATAAAAGTATTTTCGCCTGATTTCACTAAATAGATTTCTGAACTGCGTTTAAATGTTAAGATCACTATAGAAATACAATAGAGGAAGACAACAAATTTAGCACCATGCGCTAATTCTTGATTTAACTCTTCTACTGTCATGTTATCTATGCCGATAATTTTAGACATTCATCCTCCATAAATTTAAGTGAATAATTTCAAACATTCCTGTCGCAATACGCCTTTAGTCACTGTGATATTACTAAATGACTTAGCAATCACCTCTTCACAAGAAATATTAATTTGTGACTGATTAATAGCAATTAAATCTGCAATTGAAACACCATAGATAATTTCTGATATACCACTCCAAACACAGGCGGCTGCACACATAGGACAGGGTTCACCAGTGGTGTATATGCTATAACCTTCTAAGGAAAAGTTCTTGATTTGATTCCCTAAACGGCGAATCACATTAATTTCTGCATGAGCAGAAGGATCGCAATCTCTAGCAACAGTATTGTGTGCTACTGCTACTACTTGATTATCTTTAACCATTACCGCGCCATAAGGTGCATCCCCCTTTTTGGCTTCTGCAATTGCTACACTCATAAAATATTCTTGGTTCATCTTAGCTTGGCAATTCAGGCGAATAATCAGTAAAAATACCATATTCCCAGACTGGTAATGAAATATGTTACTGACTAGAAAACAAACAGAATTTTACTTAACAGACTTAGAAACGCCTATCGGTAAAGCTGTTAATTTAGCGATCGCGGCTTTAGTTTTAATCTCATCAGGAATTTTTGTCGCTCAGACATATAATCTACCTGGAGATATCCGCTTACAGTTAGATGTTGTAGATAAGATTATCTTGATAATTTTTGCTGTAGAGTATATTCTGCGTTTGTGGAGTGCAGAAAATAAAATTAATTACATTTTTAGTTTCTACGCAATTATTGATTTATTGGCGATTTTACCGTTCTTTATTGGTTTAGTAGATATTAGTTTTATTCGTTTATTACGCTGGTTTAGAATTTTGCGTTTAATTAGATTTATAGATAAACAATTTTTATTTAGCAATCTCAGCACAGCAGACAGTATAATTTCCATTCGCATATTATTTACATTATTTGCGATTATTTTTGTCTATTCCGGCTTAATTTATCAGGTAGAACATCCCGTCAACCCCCAAGTTTACGGAACTTTTTTAGATGCTTTTTACTTCTCCGTCGTCACTATGACTACTGTCGGATTTGGTGATGTTACGCCAATTTCAGAACTAGGAAGATTATTGACAGTGTTGATGATTTTGACGGGAGTTACTTTAATTCCTTGGCAAGTGGGAGATTTAATTAAAGGTTTGGTAAAAACTGCTAATCAAGTGCAAACAAGTTGTTTGGGTTGTGGTTTAGCATTTCATGATAAAGATGCAGATTTTTGTAAAAGATGTGGAGCTAAATTGCCTTAATTGGGGACTGGGGATTGGGGACTGGGGACTGGGAAGATGGGGAAGTGTGGGGAGTGTGGGGAGAGAGGGGAAAGATTTCTTCCCTATCCTCCCACACTTCCTGCTTGCCCAATGCCCTATGCCCTTATACGGATTGAGTAGCTTTTGTTTAAGAGGGCGATAAGACAAATATCACTCATCAGAGGGAAGTCTTAGCTACTCCAAGAATCACACTAGTAAGAAAGAACAATTGTTTTGTCTAAGTTTTTAGAGAAAGCAAAGATGCTTTGGGAGTACGGAAAAATGGTAAAACAATCTAACCCAGCTATTCACGAAGAACCACGTTATCAACCAGCACCGATAATTCCTCTAAAACAGGAGGAATCTTTAATTGATTGGTTACAAAATAGTGGTCGATTAATTTCTTCCTCAACTATTGATTATTCTTACCAAGAGGAAGGAGATGAAGAAGATTACGTGGAAGAACTTGTAGATAGCTTTGACTTTGAGGCGGAAGAAGTCGAAGATTTAGAAGAAGATTAGGCATCTGACCGAGTAGTGAGTGCTGAATAACGTAGGTGGTGGACAACAACAACTAGCGATCGCCCATGTTTTAATAAGACTTGTAGGGCTATAGGGTAAGACTGACTTATTATTCCCAATGCCCAATGCCCCATGCCCCATTCCCTTTTTTATTAAAACCGTTTATGTCTAACTACTTTCGCGCCAATGTTGAGGCGATGGCTAGCTATGTTCCTGGTGAACAGCCGCCACGGGGTACACAAATTATTAAACTCAACAGTAACGAAAACCCCTATCCCCCGTCGCCGAAAGCATTAGCAGCACTTAAAAATATTGATGGGGAATGGTTGCGGCGTTATCCAGAACCCTTTGGCGGACAATTTCGTCAAGCTGTTAGCCAAGTTTTAGGTGTTCCTAGTGATTGGGTAATTGTGGGTAATGGTAGCGATGAAGTTTTAAGTATTTTGATTCGCGCCTGTGCTGAACCTGGACGCAAAGTAGTTTATCCTATGCCGACCTATGTGTTATATCGCACCTTAACTGAGATGCAAGCGGCGGATATTCTAGAGATTCCCTATGCAGAAGACTACACTTTACCCATTGCTGAATTAATCGCCGCCGATGGGGCTGTAACATTTATTGCATCACCCAACAGTCCCTCTGGTCACGTTGTACCGAAAGCAGACTTGCGAAAACTAGCAAGTAATTTGTCTGGGGTGTTAGTAATTGATGAAGCCTACGCAGATTTTGCTAATGAGAATGCTTTAGATGTGGTGCAAGAATTTGACAACGTGATGGTGATTAGAACCCTATCGAAAGGTTATTCTTTAGCGGGGTTACGCTTAGGTTTTGGCATAGCTAACCCCCAACTATTGGCGGGATTATTCAAGGTCAAAGATAGCTATAACATTGATGCGATCGCCTGTACAGTTGGAACAGCAGCCATAATTGACCAAGCCTATAAAAACGAGTGTATCGCCAAAATCACAGCCTCACGCCACAAGTTAGCCCAAGACTTAAAGCAATTAAGTTTTCGCGTCTGGAATTCTCAAACCAACTTTTTACTAGTCCAACCGCCGCAAAACAACGCCGAATACATCTATCAACAACTCAAAGAGCAAAACATCCTAATTCGTTATTTCAAACAACCAGGCTTAGATGATAAATTACGCATCACCGTTGGTACTGATGAACAAAATCAAGTATTAGTAGAGGCAATTAAGGGATTGGCGACTGGGGACTAGGGATTGGGGACTGGGGACTGGGTGACAAGGGAGATGAGGAGCAGGGGGAGCAGGGGGAGCAGGGGGAGCAGGGGGAGAAAAATACAATGCCCAATGCCCAATGCCCAATGCCCCATGCCCGATGCCCAATATTAACCAATAACAACCCTAAACCCACAAATCCTTAATCCCCCGTCTGACTCATTCCAACTGCGGCTAGCACTGCGGCAGAGTTCTGCACCAAAGTTCCACGAACCACCGCGCAAAACTCGCCGATAGATATCGCCGCCTTCTTCCCACACACTCCCGTCTGTGGGTGCGCCTTGATAGTTGTTGTGCCAAGGATCAGCGCACCATTCCCACACTAGCCCGTGCATATCGTATAATCCAAAGGCGTTGGCTACCCGAAAACTACCGACATCCGTTGTTTCTTTGCGGGGGCGGTTTTTGGCTTCTTTGTCGGTGTTGTCGCTACTGCTGTAGTTAACTAAGTCAGGGGTGATAGTTTCGCCAAAGTGAAAGGATGTAGTAGTTCCGGCGCGACAGGCGTATTCCCATTCCGCCTCACTGGGTAAACGGTATTCTCGGCCAGTTTTTTGGGATAATCTGGCACAAAATTCTACTGCTTCGTGCCAAGAGACGTTTTCCACTGGTCGATGATAACCCCTAAATTTAGAAGGATAGGGGTTTAGGGGTTGATTGATTTTGGGTAAAGCTGCGACAGCCCGCCATTGGGCTTGGGTGATGGGATACTTACCCATGAAAAAAGGTGCGATCGCGACTTGATGTTGTGGGCGTTCGTCAGCGTCGCCTTCAAAGTTAGGCGAACCCATCCTAAATTCACCCCCAGGAATTTCTACCATTTCTAGGGTGATATCTTTGCTGATTTCTTCAACAAAAAATTGGGTAGTATGGCGATCGCGATTTACTACACGTCCCCCAGTATCTACCGTCACTACCTCAAATTCACAATTTTGTAAGGATGGTAGTGGCAGTTGAGTTTTTTGTAAACTGGGCTGTAATGGTACTAATGTCGGTTGGTTGACTAAGAATATTTGCGTTTCAATCTCAGGGATAGTGGTATTTTTTAAATCCTCTAACGCTTCCTTGGCTGATTGATATCTCTCACTAGGTAAATGTTGAATTAATTTATCTAAAACTTTACTTAAATTATCACTAACAAAAATACCTTTCTTTTCTAAATAATCTCGCCATAGCCACTTAGCATTCATCGGGTCATAAAGACCATCATCGATATTGCCATAAAGATTTTGTATCGGCAAACATTGCGTTAATAGGCGTACACAAGTCACACCCAAAGCATATAAATCACTACCAGGACAAGCAAAACCTGCCATTTGTTCTGTCGGGGCATAACCAAGGGTATAAATTACAGTTGCTTGTCGAGCTACACTAGTTTGTGTAACTTGTTTAGCACCACCAAAATCTATTAATACTAGCTTGTCATCACCATCACGACGAATAATATTTTCTGGCTTAATATCCCGATGTATAACATTACAAGAATGAATAAAATCTAAAACAGGCAATAAATCAAATAAAACCTGACGAATTTGTGCCTCGTTAAAAGGACTTTTGAACAACTCTTGTAACAAAGTTAACCCAGGAATAAATTCCTGCACTAAATATAAGCTTGAACCTTGTTCAAAGTAAGCCAATAATCTAGGAATTTGGTTATGATTTTCCCCTAGTTCATATAGCCTGAAAGCCTCATCCTTAAAGAATTCGGCGGCTTTAGTTCGTTGTCCCGTTCCGCGAATTTGGGGGAAGAATTGCTTAATCACACAAGGCGCGTTCAGCCTGTCTACATCTTCAGCCGCGTAAGTTTTACTAAATCCACCTTCACCTAATAGCCGCAACACACGATAACGGTTTCTCAGCAATTGGCCAAAACTGCTTTGCCCGCAAGTCATGCAAAATTTATTGCCATCAGGGTTGAATGGATTTGAGCAATTGGGATTTTGGCAAATTTGCATAATGAGGAGAGGGTAGCATCTTGTCCAAAGTTAGCCCCAATATTATGAAATTGGAAACTGATATTGAAACAAATAAGATTCTTCAGGTACTTGATATCTATACTGTGAGTAAAAGATACATACCAAGTAGATTTATTTGTTACTTTTAACTGACTACTATTTAGTTTAGCAATCATATTCTCACGAATAAACTAATAATATAATTCAGCTATTTAACTTGTCAAGAGGATTTTTTAGCATTGATATTTAAGCAATATTTTCAGATATATGTGCTTAATTTTTCAGGACAAAAAATAAAATTCTTGATTATTTTAACTTTTGGAATTATGTTTAATGAATAGATAAATTTGATACAAATTAAATATAAATTCCCAAATATTTAAGTATCATATTTATTCGGCAGACCATTATATCTGATGCACTGATCAGTAAATGATCAGTTTGTTGTGAGCCTAGCGCAATCAGTAATTCTTCTATAGGGTAAATCTTGTGCAGGTGCAATTCACCAATACTCCATGAGTAATGTACGCATAAAAAGGAGTTGCACAGCAAGATATAGAGTTAACCCAGACAAGAGGATCTAGGTTATGTCACCTACCCCAAACCTTCCTAACAGCAACACTTCCAAGAACACCGCCATCATACTAGCTGCATTGCTGAACATTGGAATACAGAACGCAGCGACAGCATCAGTTAAACCACCCACTTCCGCAAACGAGACGGTAAATCAACCGATATTGCAACAGCCTAATTTCATAGCTCAACAAAGACTAGTGAATTCAGTCGGAGGTTGCAGTGTGATTATACCGAAGGAAGTGACAACCAATGAAGTTGACAGACTATTAGCTTACAGCCCCACTACCCGCACTTCCTACTTAGTGACCTTCAAAGATTTTCCCATCGCAGGTCAATTAAACCTTGTGGAAAAGAGACAAATGTTAGCGATCGCACTCAAAGAGGGTTTAGGACTTAGCGGTGTCATAGTCAGAAGCACCGACTATGAAATTGACGGACACCCTGGTTTAGATATTTTGATGAGACACGGTGACGGGACAAGGGGACAGTATCGCGCCTTTGTAGTTAATCAAAGAGTTTTCTTCTTAGGTGCTGTAACTACAGATCAATTTACCCAAGAGTCCAGCGATTTTTTTGCATCCTTCCGCATTCATCCTGACACCATCCGTTCCACATCTGAGATTTATTAACTCCAGCAATTGTTAAGAAATAATTCGCGGATAGTATTCCATAATCAGTCA
Source organism: Nostoc sp. CMAA1605 (assembly GCF_021596505.1). Classification (GTDB taxonomy): domain Bacteria; phylum Cyanobacteriota; class Cyanobacteriia; order Cyanobacteriales; family Nostocaceae; genus Trichormus. The sequence continues at coordinate 67,375 of NZ_PJIZ01000016.1, forward strand.
TCTCTGCGGCTGAAACTCTTGTTATTTCTAGATAATCAAGGTTTTAGTTGGCTTTGTCAATGCTGCTTTTAATATACGGTTTAACCAAATTGAACCGTATATACATCACACCCCTATTAATACCTTTGTAGAGATGTTGTTATGCAATGTCTCTCGAACCTAGTAGCCACAGTGAATTAAGTTTATGAATATCAAAGTGCATTCAACCCCCACAGCATCTTCCGATAATCTCCAGCAGCAATTAAGGTACAAACAATTCTTATTGCTAGGTGAAAAATATCCAGGTATGAGATTAGTACCTACTCAAGAAATTGATGCTGTCCTGCACACACAAATGAATAATACACATAGCCAAACACTATTCAACACCTTCATACAACACATTCCAGAATTTGGCATGGGAGGAGCAGAAGAATATTTAGAATGGCAATTAATTTTCGCCCAAACAAAAGCACTATTTGAGCAAACCTTTGGCAAAGGTTCTATGGGTGATTCTCCTCCAGCCTGCTGTGAAATTCTGATTCGCTCACTTTGATACTTTTGCTTCATTTTATTGAGTACATATCGTTGAGTTTGGCAGTTGGGTTGTACTTAATATTTTCTGCATCTTAGGAGATTAGTAAAATGCTGACTAAATTACGCAACGCTTTAGCCTGTACTACTTTGGTATTGTCAACAATACCACTTACTAGCCAACAAGCTAGCGCAATAGATATCCGTGACTTCTCCATTTATAACAGCAATGAATTGACAATTGTTGGGCTTTATGTGTCTTCTCAATATTCTCAATATTGGGGGAGTAATATTCTTAATTATGCCTTATTAAAGGGTGAATCAACAAGAGTCAATTTTCATGACGATAGCGACCAATGCGTTTATGATGTTAAAGCTGTCTACAGTAATGGGACTTATGATTTTGGTCGGTATAATCTCTGTACAACTTACTTCATGAATTATTATGGATATGGAGGAGACTACACACCAAGACAATAGATATTTAATTCTGAATGAAGCCAACATCAAACATAATAAACCCAAGTCATTTTCAGACTTGGGTTTATTATGTAATAAATATACAGCCTATACAAGTTCAGTAATATTTTAAGGACAATCCAAAATCAGAACCACATAAAAAACTAATATTTTTTAGTAATTCTGAATTTTGAATTGCTATTATGTATCTGCATCTAATGTCCGTAGCCAATTTTGCGTCTCATCAATTTCCTTAGACATCCCCAATTTTTCAAAATTATCTAAAGCTTTACTTGACCATTCCTTAGCGTCTAACAACTGACCTTTAGCGATGGACAAAGCAGATAATGAACGTTGACAAAATGCTGTACGAATTTTATCTTGATTGGCTTCAGCTACGCGCAGTCCTTCTTTAAGCAGTCGTTCAGCCTCATCTAATTTTTCTTGTCTGATAGCAATTTCCGCTAACCAATTTTGAGTACAAAAAATGGCACGTATCCATTGAATTTTTTGTGCTAATTCTAGGGTTTGGTGAAAAGTGATTTTAGCTTGTTCGTATTGTCTAGTTTTAAAGAGAATTTCCCCTTGATAATACTGAAGTTGTACTAATTGCCGCGATCGCTCTTCTTCCCCTAACTCCGTTTGTTCTAGTAATTCCCTGGCTTGATTAAGCCATGTCTGCGCTACATCAAAATTTTGCTGTTGAATTCGCAACACAGCGATATTTCTCGCCAAGCATAGCCTAAACACAGGGGTTTGATGGTGACGTAATTCCCACGCCTTGCTATATAACTCATCGGCTTCTGCTAAATGTTCCAGCCTGCCCAAAGATGTGAGAGTAACGGCGCGATCGCTCATCACTTTAGCTGTTACAGGCCAGTCTCCCCGTTGTTCTGAGGCGGGAATTAACCAAGTCGTCCACATCAGGCGATCGCCCCAATATCGCAGGCGGCTTTCTTTTCTACCCATCGCATGGGTGTAAGCTTCCAGATTTTGCCAAAACTGCCACATTTGAGCATATCGACCCTGAACCATACACCACTCAATCACAACTTGTAAATTTTGCCACTCCTCTTCTAAACCATCAAACTGTCCTTGCCAACTTTGAGCATCCTGTCCAGCGTAAGTTGCCGAAAAATTTAAATACCAATGAATCGACCTCTCTCTTACCTCCCATTCAAAATCAGGATATGCTTGGAGTTCAGCTAAAGCATACTCACGGGTCAGTGGTAGCATACTATAGCGATTATTCTCTTGCCTGACTAACGACAAACTCCTTAATCGCGCTAAGTCTGCATTAATTGCACAGATGTTCACATCTGGAACTGCAACTTGCACCAAGGCATCTTGTAAAGCTGGCATAGGAAATAGTGCCAGTGCCATCAGTAACTTATGTGCTGCTTTTCCTGTCAGTGGCTTAACGGAATTTTCAAAACAAAAACGCGCAACATCTCCTCTCAAATCCGATATTTTTCCTAACACTTCTTGAATAGGATAGCCATTAGCTAATTGACCAATAGAATAATTAATTGCTACTGGAATTCCTCCAGTAGATTTACATAGAGTTTGACTGTCTTTTTCACTCAAAGAAACACCCTTTTCTTGTGCCTCATACTGAATTAAACGCAGTGCATCTGATTCTGGCATTGATGTTAAACGCACCGGCACAAATACAATTTGTTCACGGGTAGTAATCACCGCTTTCACTGTTGGTGGTAATTCATGCAAAAATGCTAATACATCCTGTTGATTTTCCACCGTTTCTAAATTATCCACAATGAGCAATGTTCGCTGATGAGATAACGCCTCCTTAATTAAATCTAATTGCTCTTCAAAACTCACCCCTGTAATATCTAACTCATCTACTTGGCGCGCAATCTGCCGAAAAATATCTTGCAAAGTCCTCTTAGGAGCTAAACTTTGCAATAAACCTGAATGAATCAGATAATATTCTTTAGCTGACGTAAAAATAATAGTGTCAAATGTAGGCATCCCCAAAAAAGATTCTTGTCTTTCACTAGCTTGTAAACAGCGATAAGCCGCTTCTAAAACTAGAGTTGTTTTCCCTACACCACCAATACCATCCACACTAATTAAATGGGCGGGATGCTCATATGACAGTAATTCTAAAAGGCGAATAATTTCTTCCTCTCTACCGACAAATGTAGAGCAACTTCGAGCAGGTAAATTGTAACGCACTTTTTTATTAGTAATAGGTGGTTCATAAGGAGAACTAACAACCTCTAACGGCGCGTTAGATAATCTTTGTAATGTTGCAGTTACTGTATTAATCCGAATTCTCTGCCCTGTAGCTGCTGATAACAAGTTCCATAATTTAGGGCAAAATATGCGCTGCACAGTGCCTTCAGTATATCCCGTGTACTGAATCTCCCTGAGCCGCTTTCCCTGCAAAACTTGTTCTAAGATAGACCTCTGAACATCATTTAAAGGTTCATCAGTGTGAGATAAAACTAAATTGTTTGCCACTTCTATCAGTGTTGATATTTGTTCTTCATTCATATGTTTAACATCAATAATTACTTGTAGTGAGCTTAACTTAAATTCTTCTATAAAATGAACTTTTGAATAAACTGAAATTCAAGTTGAATATCTTGAAGTTCAATTATTAAAATTTAAGTAAAAAACCAGAATCCATCTTCACAAAAGATTTAAAATCTGGTATTTTTGAATAAAAATATAGTTAATCTCGTTACTGTTCAAGAGTGCTAAATTGCAATTGCTGTTAGCAGTAGCACGGCTTTTAGCCAATTTTGAGTGAACCCCCATAGCTAAATTTAGAAGAGTGAAATTAGAACACATTTTTCTAATTTTATTTTTCACTCAGCACCGGCTAACCGCCGCGCTACCGCTAACAGCACTCACCACTCTTTTAGCAAAACCCGATGTCCCGTAATTCATCCACAATGAATTGGCAACTTTTATTTAATAAAACTACTACTAGACTCAAGAAATGTTGAATTATCTTATAACTCCTCTGACCTGCATGGCCACTGGGTTGATTTGGCTGTTAATTCCATTGACAAAAGTCAACGCCACAGAATCAAGACAATTGGAAACACTGAATCAACCTCAAAATCATCTTTCAGAACTTAATCAATATACTCAACTAGATGCTACACCCATCACTCCAGTTAATGAACTTTCTGATGTACAACCAACAGATTGGGCTTTTCAGGCTTTGCAGTCTCTAGTAGAGCGTTACGGTTGTCTTGCGGGATATCCCAAGGGCAACTTTCAAGGAAATCGAGCCATGACTCGCTTTGAGTTTGCAGCCGCATTCAACGCCTGTTTAGACAAAATCAATCAAAGTCTGAATGCTGAGACAGCAAATGCAGCTACTCAAGAAGATTTAATGAAGGTGCAGAAGCTACAAGAGCAATTCGCCACGGAACTTTCCACTGTGCGCGGTAGAGTGGACGCTGTAGAAACAGTTACCCAACAACTAGAACAACAACAGTTTTCTACAACCACAAGACTTGAGGGACAAATCATAGTTGCAGCCGCAGATGCTGTTGGCGACGCTAGCCGTAGAGGAAATGGCGATGACAGTAACCTCGCACTTTACAATCGAGCGCGCATCAACTTTATCACCAGTTTTACTGGAAAAGATAGGTTGCTTTTACGAATGCAAGCCAGTAATGTAGTTAACCCCATTGCACCAGGAAATGAGGCGCGTTTAAGTTTTCAATCTGGTGGTGATAGCAATAATAATGTCTCAATCAGCAAGCTGGAATATCGTTTTCTCGTAGGGAAGAAAGTCGAAGTTTTCGTTGGTACTGGTTTTAATACTTACTTTGATGACGCAGATGTCATCAATCCTTTACAAAGCGATGCCTATGGTACTGTGTCGCGCTTCGGCCGATACAATACAGTTTATCGCTTGGGTGGAGACACAGGTGTAGGTGTGACTTTTATACCCAATGAAAATTTCAAAGCCCAATTTTTCTATCTAGCTGGTAACGCCAACAACCCCAGCAGGGGCTTATTTAACAGTAAATACGGTGCTTTGGGTCAACTCATATGGTATCCCAACTCAAAAGACAAAGATACCAAAATAGCTGTTACCTACGTCAACGCCTACAGCGAAAATGGTCTAGGACATAATACTGGCAGTTTAGCCTCTAACCTGAACGATAGGAAAGTTTCCTCCAACTCCTATGGTATTGAAGCTAATTTCAAAATCAATGACGGTTTTCAACTTGGTGGATGGGTGGGTTATATCAACGCACGGGCTTTAACTGGGGATGTCAAAGGCGATGCTGATATTTGGAATTGGGCTGTAACTTTAGCCTTTCCTGATTTGGGTAAACAAGGAAACTTAGGGGGGATCATCGTAGGGATGCAGCCTAAATTGACTGGTTCTTCTGCACAATTATCAGGCTTACCCCGTCGTGATCCCGACACAGGATTTCACATTGAAGCGTTTTATCGGTATCAAATCAATGACAGAATCAGTATTACTCCTGCTGTGATTTTACTGACAGCACCAAATCACAACGAACAAAACGGCGACATTTTTCTGGGAGTAGTTCGGACAACTTTTCGGATATAAGCGACATTATGCAAATACTCTGACTGCTTGAAGACAGTCAGGTATGCAGAATAGTTAGTTTTTATTCATTGAGAGTTTATTACTGTTTGCAAACAATATTACTAATACTATGTTACAAAATCGTGAACTGTACTAGAATTATTACTTAAGTAATTTTTCTTAAAAAGTGGGTGGACAGTCGTTGTAACTCTTAATAGCCTACAGCAAAACTTCCATGTACATAATTTTGCTACTACTATTCCCACTGCCATAACAATAATCAAATAGATCCCCGCCTTCTTTGAAGATTCGGGGGTATAAACCTATCTAAACTGATAAATTTAATATTTTTTATTATTCAGGAGGATTCAGTGTTTAACTCCAGCAATTTTGAAAGTCAATCAATAAATGTTTATTGTACTCGTCCAGGCTGTGAAAAACCTAAAAATACTATTTCTCCTGAACAGATAAAATCTGGTGCTGCTAACTGCGCTCACTGCGGAATGCCATTAATTTTACAGGGACATTTTGTAGCCATAGAATTATTAGGTGAAGGTGGATTTGGCTGGACTTTTTTAGGAAAAGATATATATGAGGAATTTGCAGATAATACAAGAGTCATTAAACTGCTAAAGCTTCCCCATGCACAACCTCAATCCACACAGAATCGCATCCGCATCATGTTTCAGAATGAAGCAAAAATTTTGAACCAATTGATACATGAGAGGATTCCCAGATACTTTGCTTCATTTACCACAGAAGTTGAGGCAAACACAGGTTTTGTGGAGAGATATTATTATTTAGTACAAGGATATGTCGAAGGGCAAAATTTAGCGCAGGAACTTGCAGATAGAGAATGCTTTTCTGAAGATGAGGTTATAGATATTCTCAGGGAAATTTTAAACATCCTGAGATACGTTCATAACTATGACCGTCCTCAAGGAGCTATACACAGAGATATTAAGCCTGCCAATATCATGCGTTATAGTCAAAATCAGAGGCTATATCTCATAGACTTTGGTGCGGTAAAACAGATAGCACAAGGACTTCCTGTAGAAACAACATCCATAGTCCTAGATAAAAATTTTGCACCACCTGAACAATTCTTTGGTGATCAATTATCTTACGCATCAGATTTATATGCTTTGGCTGCAACCTGCTTGTGTTTACTAACAAGGAATCAAAACCCTAATCAACTGCTGAAAGAATCAGATATAACAGATATTTTGAAAGTACAGCAAGTGCGTAATCAGCATTTTGCTACAGCTTTAGAATTAATGCTCAAACATAAAGTGAAAGACCGTCCTCAATCTGCTCAAGAGGTTATAGATATTCTGGATGGCAGAAAACAATCTCAGGTTGTGAATTTCTTTAATATTTTAAAACATTATATTAGTGATATTACTAGTTTGATTAAAAGTCGAGTGCCAATTAAGTTGGTAACTTTGGCGTTATTAAGTTTGGTGATAGTATTTGTTTCACATTACCTGATCATAGCAATACAACAACCTATAAAAGTAGAACCATTTGCAGAACCCTTGAGAGAGTTAATAGATTCACAGCAAAATGAATATGCTAAATATTTTACTAGGGGAGAAGAATCTTTAATTCCTGAGCTTAATAATAACGCTGCTTGTCAAGATATATATCAAGCTAAACAGGATGGTATGGCAGCTTTTAAAGAAGCTAGTGAAACTGGTGATCAAGCAACATTTGAAAAAGCCAGACGGAAGTTCGCAGAATCTATTCAAAAATCCCTGGCTAATCAGAATTGTGTACCTGATCCTGAGACAAGGATTCAAGAATACAATGCGACAGTCGCTCAAAGTAATTTAGCTCGTCAAGGAAGACTTCCTACGATTGTCGTTGCGAATGATGTAGAAAAAATATCATTTACTAATGCAGAATACAAAAACAAATCTATTATTGGACTAGAAATATTGCGTGGTGTAGTTCAAGCCTTGGATGAATTAGATAAAAATAATCCCTTGTTTCAAATTTTACTAGTCAATTACACATTAGAAAATTCAAATCCAATAGCTATAAACATTGCAAATCAAACAATTCCAGGACAAGGAAGTTATTTCAATCAAAGTAAAATATTAGGTGTCATTGGTGGATATACAAGTAAATATATTAAGGGAGTAGGAGATATTTATGGCGGTGGTAAAATCGTTTTAATTGCACCTACAAGTACGGCATTTAGAGAGTATTGGCAGAGGAAAAATCAACAATTAAGTGAATATGTTTTCCGTACTGCTTCTAATGATTATATTGCCTCTGAAGATTTAGCTAATTACATCGGAAAGGATCATACTAAAAAGCAAACATTAATTGTCTATAATGATAATGATGAATACAGTAATTCACTTCAAGAACTTTTAGTAAGTCAACTAGGTAAATTAAGCAATAATCCTCGTCCAATAGTGTGTAACTTAACTGCTAATGGTAACAGTCTAACTGCAATATCAGATGCGGAAAAAAGGTGTATTGAAATAGTAGATACTGCGGCAAGGGGAACTGGAGAGACAATAGGTGTACTAATTTTATTTCCATCGTCTGGTTATCTCAAATCTGCCGTAGAAATTGCTAACACAGTGAAAACTAATCATCCAGAAATTCAACTGATAGGAGGAGATGTTGTCTATAATAAGGAAACATTAAATGTTCTGCAATCTTCGGCTGAAGGTATGGTAATTGCTGTCTGTTCTCATGCAAGTCTGGCTAATGCAGATTTTCAAAATAAAGCTAGTAATTTTTGGAAAACACGTTATGTAGGTTGGATAACCATGACTTCGTATGATGCAGCAAAAGTATTTTCTAAAGCGGTGGAAACATCAAATCTAAAAGGCTTGGATCAAGATGGTGAAAACATATATAAAATATTAACCGATCGCCAAAACAAATTTTCAGTGATGGGCGCGAACACAAATGTCACATTTGATAGGTATGGCGATCGCGAAAAAATTACAGGTGTTGGTGTTTTAGTACAAGTTAAGAGAAATAGTACCAGAAGTGATGACCATAACTTTGTTTTACTCGAACAACCAAAACGAAATAATCCTTAATTAAAACCTATGCCTCGTCTTACTCTTAAAGCATCTATGTTTGGAAAACAACGTATCAAAGAAGCGCGAATTAAAAAAATTGCCGAATTTAGAGAAAAAGAAGGAGATATTGATATAGATGAAATATTTTTGAGGGAAGCAAGTAAAATATTAAAACCCAATAGAAAATGGGGAAACTCTGAAGATAAATACGCTGTCAGTTTACCTACTTGGACGCGTTTTCGACAAGCAAAAACGCGGATTGATGCAGATTATTTTAAGGCTTTTTGTCAGGTTTTAGAATTAGATTGGGAAGAAATAGTAGAAAGTGAAATGGATGCAAATACAGATTTAAGTGAAGCACCAGCACTGACTAAATTTTATGGACGTAAACAAGAATTGGGCGAACTTCAGCAGTTAGTAAAACGCTGTCGATTGATATTAGTCTATGGCATGGGAGGTGTAGGAAAAAGTGCTTTAGTTAGTCAGTTATTAGATAGGGTAGCTAAACAATATCATCGTTTAATTTGGTTGTCTCTACAATCATCACCTCCATTTTCAGAAACTATCAACCAGCTTATACAATTCTTTTCCAAAGGTGAAAAAGAAGCTGGTAATTTGAATGATGTTATTCAGGAATTACAACGTCAAAAATGCCTGATGGTGATAGATTCCTGGGATGAGATTATTGATAATATTCGTGAAGATTACGCACAGTATAATCAATTCTTGGAGAAAATTCATAAAACACAGCATCAAAGTTGCGTTGTGGTAATCAGTAGAAGGAGACCTAAAAATATTGAACTAGAAGGTAAATTTGTTGAATCCATAAGATTACAGTCGCTAAGGGATGAAGAAATTAGAGAATTTATCAAAGCAGAAGGTTTATTTGGTTCAGTGGAGGAAATACGAAAATTTAGCAGACTTTACAACAATCCTTGGATAGTCAAGAGAATCATCCAAAGGATTCAAACTGTCTTTAATGGGGAAATATCACCATTTATGAATAATGGTGAATCTACAACTTTTATGGATGAAGCGACTACTGATTTTTTAAATCAGCAATTTCAAAAACTCTCACAAATGGAAGTAAACCTGATGTATTGTGTGGCTATCAGACGCAATACCGTTTCGTGGAATCAACTAGTACAAGATAGTAAAGCATTTCTGCGACAGCAACAACTAATTGAGTATGTCAATAGTTTAATTAGCCAGCATTCTTTACTATATACAAATACAGAGGAAGAACCATTAATTTATGCGCTAGAGCCAGTGATTTTGAAGTATACCACTGAGAGATTTGTTGAGCAGGTATACCAACAGATTATTGAAGTGATGAATAAGGGTGTAATTTCTGGCAATGAATTGTTTATTACCCATCAATTCATTACAGAACATCCCGTAGATGAAGAATTGCATCGAGAACAAACGCGAAGAATTGTGCAGCGTATTCAACAGATGTTAGTGCAGAATTTTAAAATTCAGCAGCATCTGGAAACTCAACTAAGAAAGATCCAATCCCTTTTGGAAGAACAAGGGTATGATGCTAGAAATATCTCACATTTGCTGGCAGCTTGTAAAGTTTGTGTTAATTGATTCATTAGATACCCGATTGATTGCAGAATCGGGTATCTAGTATAATCATCAATTTTTATCTCCCAAAGCGCGAATTGATTCTGCGATTAAAGCCACGATCGCAGAAGCTACAATCAATAACATACTCAAAGCATTAATATCAGGTTCAACCCCCCTTTTAATCCGACTAAAAATTTCCATTGGTAGGGTATTGTAACCACTACCGGCGGTAAAACTAGAGATGAGAAAATCATCTAAACTTAAGACAAATGCTAGTAAGCAACCTGCAACAATTCCTGGCATTAATTGGGGTAGTAAGACTCTAATAAAAGCTTGTACAGGTGTCGCGCCTAAATCTAATGCGGCTTCTTCTAGGTGGGGATCTAAATTGGTGAGTCGAGAAGAAACCACCAAACCAACATAGGCTAGACAAAATACGACATGAGCCGCCACAATTGTCCATAGGCTCAAAGGTATAGCAAAGGCTGCTAGAAAGACTAGAGTGGCAACTGCGATCGCAATATCAGGGATAATTAACGGTAGGTACGAAATACCCTGATATAACTTCTTCCCAAAGAACTGATAACGCGCCAACCCTACCGCCATTAATGTTCCTAACACCGCAGATATACTGACTGCACATAAGGCGACGATTAAACTGTTCTTTAACGCAGAGAGGATGCGATCGTCACTGAGTAGTTTAATATACCATTTAATAGTGAAGCCTTGCCAATTGGCACTATAGGGTGATTGGTTGAAACTATAAAACCCTAGTACCATAATCGGCAGGTACATAAA
>NZ_PJIZ01000017.1 GCF_021596505.1 Nostoc sp. CMAA1605
TTTTCAATGCTATGGCTAATGCTTTAACTAAGTGGCTGATTACCCTAATTTTATTGGTGCAGAGTAGTATGTATTCTTTGCACCAAGGATAGTATGTTTTGGCAAAAGTATTTTTTTATTATCACACTTAGAGCTGATTCGTAAAGAAAACCTTAAGCTGCCATTCGCTTGATCATCAGACGAATCAATGAGCCATAAATCATTGCTTCACTTAGCTCGGTGTACAACTCATAATCCTTACTCAAACGCCGAAATCGATTGAGCCAACCAAATGTCCGTTCTACAATCCATCGCTTTGGCAATCGCTCAAATGTTTCGATATCCTTTCAATTACCTCAACACGAACCTGTTCTCCACAAACGTGCTTAACGGCTTGAGCAAAGTTTTTCTCCCGAATAACCTTGATCTACCCAAACAACTTCCAATTTAGACAATTCCTCGGCTGCTTCATGCAGTACAACCACAGCACCCAAACGTTCTGACGCATTGGCTTGAGTCACTAAAACGCCAATCAACAACCCTTGAGAATCTACAACTATATGTCGTTTACGCCCTTTAACCTTCTTACCACCATCGAAACCGTAGACCTCCCCTTTTTTTCCGTGGTCTTCACGGATTGAGAATCAGCGATGTCTTCGACGGGCTACGCCTACGCCACGGTAGACTTTTCATCTCTCCCTAAATCTTGTCGGAGTTTATGCCGCACTTGGTCGTGAATTGTCTGCCAAATGCCTTTACGTTGCCATTTCTGAAAGTAGCCATACACCGTTGTGTAAGGAGGAAGATCATGAGGTAGCATTTCCCACTGACAACCAGTCCTTTGTACGTAGAAAATAGCGTTGAGAATTTCTCGTAAATCTACTTCTACAGGATGCCCAAATCCCTTGGGTGTAGGTAGAAGAGGCTTGATAAACCATTCAGCATCGCTTAAATCACTTGGGTAGGGTTTGCGGTGTGGATTCTCAATCGCTGGTAGACGGCTCATCGACAACAAAATAACTACACTCGGTTTAGCCTATAACCTGGGTCAACCCAGATTCACTTCTTTTTAGATTTTCTTTACGAATCAGCTCTCAGAGCTATATTTCCAACAATGGGGCTTATATCCCTATGGAGAACGTTGGCGAAATGGTGAAGCTATTGCTACTGGATTTGTGGAATCAACGGTTAATCAAGTCTCATTTCTTGCACCAACCGTAGTCACACGTACAAGCTAGATAAACCAGTGTTTAAGTATAACAGTAGGTGAATAGAATCAGGTAAGTAGTTTTTGTTTTAAAAAGAACTTAATTCATGTAATGAATACAGAGAATGCGAGATAGCTGAATGCAGAGGCTGTTTGACCTGAGCATAAAGATGATTGCATCTTTGTCTCAAAATATGAGAGAAAGGGCGTGAAATGTATTTCGATAAAAAGCAAGAAAATGCTTGCCCACGCCCAAAATTTAGTTTACACCCTTAAAGAGTTGATGCCCACGCAGTATCAAAAAGATAATCTAGAAGCGATGCTGGCATTATTTTTAGAGGCACATTGAACGAGCTGGTGAGTTAGCTGGTTTACCTTTCCCTATTCATGCTCATATGCTAAGGCATGGGACGGGTTATTATTTGGCTAATCGAGGTATTGACACTCGGACAATTCAAAGTTACTTGGGACATAAAAATATTCAGCACACAGTTCGTTACACCGAACTTGCATCTACTAAATTTCAAGGTCTTTGGGATGATTAATGCCCATCTCCCCCGAAAAAAATCGCTCTCCTATTACATCTGAGAACACATGGCTTGACGAGTTAAGTGGACTGCTGATGATAAAATTTCTGCTGCGTGTTCAATTTCCAAAGAATTAGTAAATTTACCTATGCCAATACGCAACGCTCCTTCAATAACTTCTTTTGGTAAAGCATAGCTTGAAGAACATGAGAAGGTGTTTCTACACCAGATGAGCAAGCGGCCACCTGTAGAGATAGCTAGTTTATTACGGACTCTGGCAATGATTGCACTGTTAGGGAACATCAGGAATGGAGATATGGAGGTTGCCAGATAACCGGGAACTTACATCGCCATTGATGACTAGACCAGGGATTTTACTTAGTAGTAAGCTTTGTAATTTATCTCTCAGTTCAGCGATCGCTTTTTCATCCTCTTCCATTTCTAGCAGTCGTAGGCGACAAGCTTCTCCCAACCCAACAATACCAGGAACATTGAGAGTACCTGACCTGATTCCTTTTTGATGTCCACCACCAAAAAAATGGGATTGAGGTGATGTGCTTTTCTCACAACTAAAGCTCCTGTACTTTTGTCCCATAGAGTTTATGCGCAGAAATTGCGAGGTAAGTAATGCCCCATTCTTCAAAAATTGATAGGGATTTTACCTACAGCTTGGGAAGCATCGCACAAAAAAGGAATGTTATAATTTTGAGCTATTTTTCCAACTTCTTGAATGGGATAAATATTACCAATTTCATTGTTAGCTGCCATCACAGATACCAGCGACAGCCCTGATGCACAGGCTTTTTCTACATTGTCTAAGTCTAATCTACCTTTTGAATCAACACGCAAGTTTATAATTTCAGCTAATCCTTTTTTTGCCAATGTATAGCAGGTATCTAAAATGCTTTGTGTTCAACGGGTAAAACAGCAATACGAGGTTTAATTTTTGCAGTGTTATCAATAGTTATGCTGCCTTGAATGACTAAATTAATACTTTCTGTAGCTCCAGATGTAAAAATTATTTCTTTAGATGATGCACCAGTTAATTTAGCTACGTTAACAGATGCTTGAGAAACCGCCTTGTTTGCTTCGTCACCATAAATATGATCAACGCTACTAGCATTACCAAATGCAGTGATCATGTAATGCAACATCAATTCTGCTACCCGCCGATCGACAGGTGTTGTGGAGTGGTAGTCGAGATATATAGAGTTAGCTGTTTGAATCACTTGACATCAACGGAAATTTCTTGACCTAGTTGCCTAAATTCATCGTCGAGATAATACAGCGAGTTTCGGATATATTGACGTATCCTACAGGCAGGTTGTAGGCAATCTCGCCGATAATCTTCTAATGTTAGCTGTAAATGTGGATAAAGAATTTTCAAAAATCCTGATGCTGATTTGAGAATTGCATTTTGATCGCGAACTGTTGTATTTTTCTCGAATTGAGTATGCTCCTGTGTGTAAGATAAAAAACGATTATCTTGGCGTAGAGATAGTAACACTTCGCCAAAAAAGTCCATTTTTAAACCAACTTGATTAGCAATCATTTCTCGTTTAAATTTAGGAATTTCCCATCCGGGAATTATGCCTACAAAGCGGTCTAGCAATGCTGTTTCGCCGAAAAATTTTGGTAGTTCCCCAATTAAATTATCTTCATTTCGCGGACGTAATTGCTCATCTAGTTCAATATTTGCTAGCATGACAAGGGAGCAATCGCTGGAAATATCCGCAAAGCCGGAACGGTTATAGCGTCCACTAGCAAGATAATTCTTTAAGGGGCCAATCACTTCATCATTGTTGTCAAAAGTTAAGCTTTGAACTTCGTCTAAAACAACAACATCATGACGACCGAGTAAACCGACTTCTCTGGTTTGACCATTGATGAAAAGCTGTGCAGGGGTAACTTTACCGCCACTTATTAGACATACTTTACTGCTGATATTTTCAAATACGAAACTTTTCCCAGTACCTTTAGGCGCTAATTCCATAATATGGTAATTAGATTCTACTAAAGGTAATAATCTAGATAATACCCAGGTTTTTGCATCTTCACTGTAGCTTGGGTGTTCGGGATTAAATCCCATTGAGCAAAATAATAAATTTTTCCATTGTTGTGTATTAAAGTTTTCTCGAAGCTTGGCATAACTTTGTAAATTAATTTGCGAACATTGGAAAGGCTCAAAATCCATTACTTCTACAGTGCCGTCAGGAAGCATAACTAGATCAATTTTCCCCCAAACGCCTTGGCGAAGAAGCATTGTATGGCGTTCTACAATTGTGGGAGAAATTCTACATTCATCTAAATTTAAGACTTTGATTTGTGCTAATGGGTCGGGAATTAATTTACCTTCGTTATTTACTTTAATCCGGACGCGCATGAGGGCAATAATTTTTTTAGCTTTTCCTTGGGATAACTCAAACATGATTTCGTTGTAGTCATCTTTGCGGGGAAAGGCTTTTTTGACAAAGTTATTGATTTTTTCTAATTCTGGGGTAGTAAGTTTTCCAGTTCCCGGGACAACTTTATCAAGCAGCCATTCGGCAACAAAACTAGGTATTCCAGCGGAACTTAATCCACTTGATGGTAATCTATTTTTATCAATGCTCAGATTGCCAAAAACATCAATAATTAAATCCTGATTATAAGCTAATAGTTCGTTAGAATTCATCTATATTAAATCCTGCAATACCACTAATAAATATTTGTTCAACTTTGAATGTCGAGTCAGCAGCAAGACTTGTACTCATTATTTCACAGCTAGGAAATCGAAAATTTAATTCGCCGCTTAAGCTGAGGATATCGCCTTCATAACCAGGTGGTAACTCTGGTACTTTTGGAATATCTATCGTCAAGGTTAATTTATCATTTGTTGGGATGATTGTTTCTAAGGGCATTCCATAATTGAGATTCGATAATTCATGAATACGTATGCATACATCCATTAAGGGTACGGAGTTAGGATTATCAATAGTAATTTCTAACTTGCCGATTTTTCCTACTTCTCCTTCGCCACGGCAATATACTAGCACTGGACGGCGTTGTACAGATTTTCGCAATATAGATACGCCAATAACAACTTCTTCGGGAAATAGCCCACCGTGGGAACCGAAAGTTTTTTGATTTTGAGAGTAGCTAAAAGAACTTAGAGTAGCAGCACCTTTAACAATACTGATATCGTGAGGAAGTCCGTAGCGATCGCTTTCTAAAACTACGAACCGAGGATCGTCGATTTTTCCTATAACTATTCTTCCTTGGGCTTCTAGGTTGTCAGGGTAGGTGATTTGTTCGCAGACACCTAAAATTTGTCCGCGATCGCTAGTAACGATAACTTGTAGTTGTTCTGGGTAAGAATGTTCGGCAACGAAAGATTGGATTTCTCTGGCGATTCCTTCCAAGGTGTGGGGGCGTTTAACTTTATACCAGTGTTGCCAATCTCGTTCAGTTTGGTGTAATTCGTCAAATTGTTGCGTATCCCAACAATAAAGCTTGTGTTTGCCTTTTTTTAAATCTTGAAGGAGTTTGGCTTTATCAGAGTCTGTATAACGCTTTCCTATTTCCATTTTTGGCAAGGCTTTTCCTGCATCTTTAACCCAAGCAGAATCGTTAGGTAAAAGTTGTGTGTAAAGACTCCATTTGGCGTATGCAGTTGTTGTAGGTAAGATGCTGAAGCGCGGTTGGATATAAGTTTCTATGGCGAGTTGCTGGTTTTGTGTGAGGAAGGATAACAGTTCTAGATGATCTAACCAGCCTAAGCCATCAATTACAAC
Source organism: Nostoc sp. CMAA1605 (assembly GCF_021596505.1). Taxonomy (GTDB): domain Bacteria; phylum Cyanobacteriota; class Cyanobacteriia; order Cyanobacteriales; family Nostocaceae; genus Trichormus. The sequence goes on from NZ_PJIZ01000017.1 coordinate 5,487, forward strand.
CCAAAGTACCGGGGAAGTTTGACAGAGATTTTGCACTAGAGATGCAACACTGTAATTTAATTGTGAATCTTTAACATCATTTTCCTTCATTTGGGGATAGTGATGTAATATCCATACCACAAAACTATCAGCCAAGCGATCGCTTATATTTTGTGCAGAGATGGGCTGATGGATCGCTATTTCCCAACGACGAAAAGGTAAATAACTTTCCGTAACCCACCTCAAGGCTTCTTGGGGAGTAGCTTGAATATCAAGGGGTTCGGGAATAGGTGGAGGCTGTTTATTGCTGAGTGTTTCTCGCTGCTGATGACTGAGATAGGCAGCAATTTTCTTTTCTCGAACTTTATTCAGCAAGTTAGGTCGATTCTCAAGGACATTATAGGCAACAGTTGCAATCCGCTCACAACCAACTTGTTCGCTGAGAATGAGATTTTCTAATATTTGTCCATCTGAACGGTATAGTTGTTGTTCCCAGTAGCGATCAAACTCTTGTGTTAAACAATTGGGAATTGCTAAGGGATATTTAGGTAGTTCTGTAATAGCTGGTTCTGCGATTCCTAGCCAACGGCGTAAAAGTTTAAGCTTATCTGATGTTTGGTAGTATATTCCTAAGTTATGCTCTAGAAATTGGTTTTGCCATACTCGTTCTAAAGGTTTGCACTCTGGCGGTACTTGAATCGCCAGCCAAGCAGCTAAATTCTCTATGGAAGGTTCGCCTAACCATATTTGCTTGTCAGTTTCGGTAATATCCGCTAATAAATGTGCAATTGGATTATCTTGCGGATAAAAGTCAAGTTTAGTGGCTACCGCTAGCTGTTGGTTTTCTGTCCACTCGCTGGGTAAAGGTAAGGAACCAAAAGTTTCTTGTAAGCGCAGGCGTGGATCTTGTTTAATTTCGGTGATCGCATCTAATTTGTTCCAAGCTTTTAGCCATTCTTGCGCCCAATCACATAATCTTTTACCTCTCACCCAGTAGGGAGAATTAGTAATACCAAAAGATTCCATCCACTCAACTTCTGTGGTAATACCAATGTATCCCAGTGGAATTTCGTATTTTCCTGTGGGGTCTAAAACTATTGGTTTATCTGGGTCAATTTGACTTTGACTTGTCAATTTTGGCAGAGTAAATAAGTTAAACGTTGTTGGGGTTGTATTGGCAGTTATTTGTTGTGTTTGCTTGACTTTATATCCGGTTTTGGGAGATATTTGTACTGATTTAATTTCTGACGATAAACTTCTTGGCTCAGATTTTCTCAGACAAGAAAGGTTATTAATTGCCTGTAAAAATTCGGCTGCATCAGTAAATCTCTCTGTGCGTTGAGGTGCGATCGCTCGCATCATTACTTGTACTAATTCATCGCTTAAATTCTCGCATCCCTCTAATTCGCTGGGATTGCGGGGTAATTTCCGTTTTGGTGGTTGTGGTTCATCAAAGGGGTAGCGACCTGTAACACATTCATAAAAAACTATACCTAAAGCATACACATCTCTATCGATTTTTTCGGCTAAACTCAAATCTATTGTTAATTTGCAGTCCGGGGGAATGTAGCGACGAGTTCCAGCACTAATAGTCATTTCATCGCTGTCTGATACGGCGACATTAAAATCAAGAATTCGCACACCTTGGCCAGTTAAAAGTAGATTAGAAGGTTTGATATCTTGGTGACAAACTTTGTATTGGTGCAAGTGTAATAAACCAGCAGCAGTCTGTTTAGCAATTTCAACTGCTTTTTCGAGACAAAGAGTTTGGTTTGCAATTAGAGATTCAATATCTTGTCCAGCGATATACTCAAAAACAATGAAAGGAGTATCATCTTTTAACCGACTGGCAAATATAACTTCCACAATATGAGGATGCTTGGGAACCTTTAATAAAGCAGTATACTCTTGTTGGAGTCGTTCATACACAGAACGGCGATCGCGAGTAACTAATTTGAGTACCAAATCTGTTTTGCGGAGGATATCAAAAACATGATAAGCTACAGCAAAACTACCCGGTCGCCCCAATCGCTGAATTATCCGATATTGCTCATCAACAATTGTATCGGCAGGCAAGTTAGTGATATCTAGATTTGGTAGAGTTGCAAGTGGAATTAAATCCTGTAATGCTGCATCAGCATGAGGATAGCGGTCTTTGGGAGCAAAAGCAGATAATTTTTGCAACCATTTATCCCAATCCGATGACAGTTCAGGATTGTGTTCCGATGGCTGAATGGGAAAAGTAGCGTTGCATTCAGAAATTTGATTAGCATCTGCGAAAGCTGGAACGCCCGTCAACAGTTCGTAAAATACTAAGCCAACGGAGAACAAATCAGAAACAACGCTGGCTTGAGAAGGATCGTTTTGACATTCGATAGCTTGGTAAGCAGCATATTTTTCCAAGTCATCGATAATATCATCTGCGATCGTGCTGGTGCGATCGCAAATACGCGCATAATCGAAATTTACTAAACGAGCTTGACCGATAGTAGTAATTAAGATGCTATCGGGTGTAATATTACGATGAATCACACCATGTTTATGGGCGTGTTCTAAGCCCGATAAAACATCTCGCATCACTGCTAATTTTTGTTCCCAATTGAGACTTTGCTTTTTGATATGTTGGTGCAAAACTTGCCCTGGTACATCTTCATTTACCATTACTAAACAATCATGTTCTCGACTTTCAAAAAAGTCTTGCACGCTGAGAATATTTGGATGGGATGGTAATTGGCGAACTGCGCGAAATGCTGTACCGATCAGTTTATATTGTTCTTGACGTTTGCTAGTTTCTAGCAGTGGATCGACTTGATAAACACGCAATCTTGCTGTCCAGCTACTCATACCCATCATTAAATGTTTAGCACGATATTCTGTATATCGCTCATTGCTACTAAGTTTATCTTCTACTTGCCAATCACGATATCTTTGCGGTGCTGTTTTCGGTCTAGATTTCCCCTGGATTGCTCTTTCAACTGTTGTAATATAATGTTTAATATCTTGATAGCGATAGTCAGGAATATAAGCTTTATTTTTAAAGTATTTCAGGCAACGTTCATCTAAATATGTTATGTGTTCACCATCTTTATCCCCGCGATCAATAATTTTGACATCAATATTTGTCATTAACACTGCCGCTTGGATGTGAACTTTCCGCAACTCACTGTCCTTGACGCGATTAGCATCACAAATCATCGTACTCAGGACTTTTGCGTGTTTTCTTAATTTTTTTAAAGGCGATAAAAAGGGTTGGTAATTATCTGGATACCAATTAGGGTCATAAATTTCGATATTACCATGCCAATTTTTAATATCTACCACATAAACGCAGTGTGGGGCGATGAGAATTAAATCCACCTCACAAATTTCTACACATTGCTTAATTTCCAGGTTCGTAAAGAGTTTGTAGGAATCAGGTAAATTGTCACGCAGATACTCAAAAGCTTTGCGTTCTGATTCATTTTCTGGCTCTCCAAAATGACAGAGTTCAGCCATCAAAACTCCTCCGTAGTCCCTGATAAATATTGTGGCAGTTTTTTCAGTAAGTTTTCTCGTCGTTCATGGGGTAATTGTTGGAATAAGGTAATAATTTGACTTTCCTTATCTTGATTTTGAATTTCTACACAATTATTAATAATTTGTGCTAAAACTTGTTGTTGCTCGGCTTGTAGTATGTGTTGGTATTGATATTGCTGTTGTTTTATGGACTTGAGTAATTCATGTGCACGATCCAGTTTCTTGGCTGAGTTGGTAGATTGTAACTGTTGGCTTTGTGTTTCTAAACTTTCTAACCATTTAATAGCAGCATTGCGTTGCTGATTTTTAATCTGCTGCTGGGTTTGTTCTAATTGTGCAACCATTGCATCAAACCGAGTTAATACTGTTGCGGGAATTTCCTCAATTTCCGAACGCCACTTTTGCAACCGTTCTTTCTCTGCTTGACAAGCCTGTACTGTATCTACTTTTTGAGTTGCGAAAATTTGCAGCAGGTTTGAAAGTAAGTTAACTTCAGTACAAATAGATTTATAGCGTTCTTCTTGTTGGGATTGGTGATAGTAACTAGACTTGCTATTAATCTCTGCTTGCAGCTTTTGAGCTTCTTTTTGAGTTTTGATATTGCTTAATTTATTGTAAAGCTCGTTCAGCTGGTCTGTATATCCTTGTATTTTTTGATGTAGATTTGTTTGTAATTGCTCAATCTGCTGTCTGAAACGCTCTAAATTATGTAAATTGGCTTGCTTGTTATTGATAGTTGTGAGAGTGCGATCGCAAGATGCAATCGAGTTACTTTGTTGTTCGAGAATCTCCCAATGGCGAATTAGCTCTAGGTCAGCTGCTAAGGAATCTATTTCAGCTTGTAGTTGCTGATAAGCGGGATATTCTGTAGAATCTTTAAAGACAAAATTCAACTGAGCATAATCTTTTTTAATGCTGTCTATGTCTTTGGACTTTTTGACTATTGACAAACGTTGTTGCAAACCATGCAGTTGATTTTTAAATGTTGTAACTTTATTGGTGAACTCTTGAATTAATTTATCGACTTCATAAATGTATTTTTCTGGATAATAAAAATTATTTTTTAGCTGATGGATATTGGTAAGGGCCTCTTCACAAAGATGAACGGTATTTGCTTTTGATAAAGTATGTTGGCGAATGGAATGTAGTATTTGCTTATCTTGCTGTTGTTTTTGAAAATCTTGATACTGAGTTTGCAGATTTTCTTCGGCTTCCTGCAACTCAGCGATCAATCTGCGAAAATCATCACAAGTTGTGACAAATTGTTTAGTTTGTTGCAGAGATTGATTTATTTGCTCATAATCTGAATCTTGATTTATTGGCTGCGTGCATTTCTCGATAATTTTTCTCAGCCCTTCTAAAATAGCTTCATAGCCTTGAGATTTTAAATGTTCTAATTCCTGTGGCTTATTTTTTAAAGCTGCGTCTTTAATGACAATCGGTAATCTTAACTGATTTAAATCACGATATGCTGTAAAAGCCTCAGATAAATTTTTCGCATTTTTAGCCCCTTGTAATTTTCTGACTGCGTCTGCAATTATATCGTGAATCTCTTCAGATTCTTGTTCTTCTGTCTCGCGTTGCAAAATTATATCTTCTACACGCCGACGCAGGTTATTTAATCTTTGTTTACTCTCTTCATCAGTAAAACGGTTAATTTCTTGATTGATGCTATTACTCAACTGCATCGCTGAGGTGCGTGACATAGATTGAGAAAACTGATGTTCCCAATCTGAGATTTTTTGTATTAATGCTTCTTGTTTAGCCGCTAAAGCTTGAATGATATTTTGGTAAATATCTGTTTCTCTAACAGCAGGTACAGTAGCAGCTTGATTATCGATTCGAGTTTGAATATCAATATATTCAGTTTGTGTAGCTAATGAACTTAAGCTGTGATAAATTCTTTGAATTTCCGCCAAACAATTATCAATTTTTGTTTGTTCTGTAATTTCTACTAACTTAGCAGTAGCAGCTTTTGAAGCTGTGTTTAATTCTTCAATAAACCGAGATGGTAAATAATTAGCTGGCTGAATCAAATTGATTGTTTGATTGATATCAGCTTGAACCTCTGTACAATCTGCTACGGTACGTATTAATTGAACTTGCTTAATTTTCTCTGTAATAATCCCACCAATTTTTTCAATATTTGATTGTAAAATTTCTTCTCTTTCTGCTTTTTGTTGCGATGTCAGGCTGATAGATAAACCGAATTCACTGATAACAGTAAATTTGTCATGTAAGCTATTACAGATTAACAATAATTGCTCAATATCTACAGCATCATTTGATAATCGCAGTAAAATTTTAGCCTGTGAAACAGGAGCTAATCTTTGATTAATGCTTTCTACACTAGATGCAAGTTTATCTTTGATATTGGTAATTTCTTTAACTTTAACTGGATCTGGATTATTAGCTAAATAATCATTGATTTCTTGAATAAATTGCTGTGCTTGGTCAAAAGTAAGAGAATTTGGAACTTCTGGACAGGTGATTGGTTGATGTCGAATTAGCTGAGTTTTAGACCTATTAAGAATCCATTTTTGAACAAAATGTTTAGGATTATCAAAAATATTTGTAGAAGCCCAGTCTTTTACGGGTTTTGTAACTATCTTAACCTCCTCGGAGCTTTTCTGAGGAATACCAAATCCACCTTTGAGAAATACTTCGGAACGGTGATAAGCTAGCCATCCAGCAAATAATATTGTGAAAGTATATTCGTTATAACCATAGGGTGGTTTAGCAAGAGCTTCCCAGATTTTTGCTATATCTACAGTTTTTTCGGATTCATTACCTAATGCAGTTAAAGCGGAGATTTTATCCCAAGCTGCTTTGACATTTGATTGAATTGGTACCTGGACATAATATTTTGCAGCGGAATCGAGTTTAAGCAGCCTCCAAGATTTTTCAAAAACAGGTTCAATCAAATTTTTGTATGCTTGATGAGGAAATGCTTTGGAACGCAAATCATCTTCTAATAATCGCTTACAGGTGTAACCAATTATCTCTCCTCCCTTGGTACTCTTCAGAGCTAGTTTGTCGTTCTTTTCCTGTGGTGCTACTTGTGGATAAAGGTTTTGAAGAAGTATACTTGTAACTTTGGATAAGTTAGTGCGCTCGCCTACTGGCACTCTATCCAAAATATGGCAATAATAAGTGCAGGACTTAAATAGTTCTTCTACTTTATTTTTTATTTGCCCTTCAAGTTGCTCTTTGAGTTGTGTCAAAGCATCGCCACATTCTTGAACACTTTTTTCCCTTGCACATTCCAACATTAACAGTAATCTAGCAATTTCATCGGCTGGTTGAGATGCGACTGCTACAGCTATTTTACGTTTAATAGATGTCAAATCATTAGGAGGAGGCTCAAGTAGCTGGCTCATCTCATTTTTGAGCGAAGCTAATTCTTCACTAGTTTCTGCAACTACGTATGCAACTGTGCCAATTTCATCGGTTGGAGATTGTTGATTATTAAGTGCTTCCCATAAGTCAATAGTAGTATGAACAGTAGCTTTAAACAACCAATCACTACTATTAAGCTTATTTTGCTCAATAAATTGAACTGGAATTATATTATTACTTGCACCCCATAAGTGCAACTTTCCCTGACAAAAATCTTTAACTTTTTTAATTTCTAAGCTTCTATTACCAACTTCCTCTTCAATCCGTTTGCGTAAATCTTGTATTCCAAAACCACCAGCATAAAAACGGTAAACATTATTTGCGGGATTGTAAAAAATTACTTGCCTTTCTTGGCTTAATCTTTCCAAACTCACTCTTAGTTGTGCTTGAGACATTCCAGTTAGCAAACTAAGAATATTTTCATGTTTTTCGTTATCAGATTTCTTTAATTTATCAACGCTAACACTTGCATAGTAAAGGAATAAAGCTTTCAGAACTATAAGTTCTTCAATATTAGCAGACGCAATTATGGAATCATAGGCATATTTATAATCCGAATAAGCGGAATAATCAGATACCTTAAAATTATCCAAAAAAGCATCAACTAATGTAACTGGATAAATAAAATTGATGTTATCGTTTTTTTCAACTGGTTGATCTTGAATAAAGTCTGCAACATCTGTTTGGACAAATTGGATTGCCGTACGTCCCTGAGTAAAATTTAAATTACAAAGTAAATAAGAAGTTAGAGGATGGAGTGGGAAGCAACCTACAGTAATTTGATTGAAAAAATTTTGTGGTAGCCAGTTACGTATTTGATAAGAATTAGCCGTACGATTTTGATAGATTTCTGTGCTAAGTGCAGTTAACGTATTGCGCCATTTTGGATAAAAATGTTGCCAAGCAGAGCTTCTTTTTTGCTGGAATAATAAGTTATTAAGTACCAATTCTAAGCTAGCAGCAGGTTCATATGTTGTAGGCAGTAATTCTAAGCGTGAAACTAATCTGTTATAGTCTTCTATATGCTTTAGCGGAGTAACTCTTTTAGGGCTTCTCTGACTAAAGCACAGAAGAGCTACTTTTCCCTTAAACCTCTCACAAATATTTGTAATACCTTGTAGTGTTGTGCTACCTGCTCGAACTGGGTCATTTGCCCAAAGTTGCAGATAATTATATAATTCATCAAATAAAATTAATACACCCTGAAAACAGCAATTTTCGCCTGTGCAGAGTTTAGTTATTACATTAGAAAGAATTTCTTCAACATCGATATCAACATCAAAATCAAGAGGTAAACCTGTACCAGTTAATTGACGACTAATTTCTTTAACACGAGAAATAACTTGATAGTTATCTTCACGTAACAGATCCATAATTGTATCTAAGTCGCCTTCTGGATTTCCTTGTGCTTGTAAATAAGCCTCAGCTGCTTGACGGTCTTTTGCATTGAGATTCTCAAGGTACTGGAGAGGTGCTTGACATATCTTTTGACCAATAGATTCTGTAATACCTTCAGATTCTAGAGATTTTCGCAAAGCTTGGAGAAAATGTTTTTTTAAGTCTATGGGTTTGTCACCGCTAAGACAAATAACTAGGTTCTTACCTTGTTGTTTATAAAGCTTTAAATTTTCTAAAATATAATTATCACTAGAAGTAGAATTTTCTATTTGTTGTAGAATACCGATGACTTCAGGGCTGTTATATGGTTTCTGAAAAAAGTTAGCAAGTGCCAGCGCAAAGTGAGACTTACCTTTACCATAATCCTGCACCATTAGGTGAACATTTGGTTCACTAGGGCTATAAAAACTTTGCCTGACAGCATACAATACACCTACTGTAGAAGTTTTCAGCTTCTTGGTATCAGAGTCAAAATTAAATACAAAACCCTTACATAAACGCAAATTTTTATCAGAGTCATCCATGAGATCAAAGCTAACAGCATTAGCCACAAGTGCTGCTTGATTAATCGTAACTAGTTGGTTAAGGAGAAGCATGAGTAAACTAACCCTGTAAGCTTATAGAATAGATAATTTAGATACGTTTAATTCGGCTTTCGTCCCAATTGGGAGGAGATAATTTGCTTGGTAGTAAAATCCAAAGAATACTTTCTAAATGCCGTGTATTCAAAAGATTTTGCCAGAACAAAGTAATTGGGCTTTCTGGTTGTACGCATAAATATGTAATTAGCCTATCAAGGTCTTTAAAAATAACTAATGGCTTGTCTGTTTCTGCACAAATTGCCTTAATACTATTTAACTCTCGGTCAAGCCGCATATGTAATGCTAAAAAAGGGCTATTTTGATCTGCAATTCGCTTCAAGAGATGGGTGCGGTAACTGATGCATTCAGCATTTTCACTGTAAGCAAGTTGTCGCAGTTCCAAATCTTTAGGTGTATCCCATAGCAAAATATGGGGGCGATCGCTTGGTTTCGCTTCTCTAAGTCGTAAATCTCTAATAGCCATAAGCTTTCTCCAACAGATCAATTGGATCATCCCAACGGCGAATTACTTGTGATGGAGATACTGTACGTCTTTGCTCAATTAAAGCCAGGGTTTCTAGCTGGTTTAGTTGTTCCTGAAGCACTTCTTTTTCTACACCTAGAATAGGTGCTAGTCCCATTTTTTGCTCTAGGATTTCAGATGTTAGAACTGACGTTGCATTGCCAAAGTCTCGCTTCCACAACTTTGCTAAGAAATAGGCAATTAAGTATGGATTAGGTAACGCTGCATTTCCTATAATAAATTTTTCGTCCTCTAAGGTAATAAATTTACACCCTTTCAAGGGAGATTCCTCTTTTTTATTTAGTGGTAATGCATATACTTTCAAGACCATTGTGAAGTTTTTTATAAGTTTTTCCTCTGTTTCTTGGCCAAAAATAGTGGCACTATGCTGCACCAGGTCGTCAAACGTAAAAATACGATGTTTAGGCAAAAAATTATATACCAAGTAAGACCAGCCACCCCACTCTGATGGATCGTTTGGAGGTTTAGCAAGCCCTTTGTCTCCAAAACTTAAATAGAAGTGCATTAACCAATCTGTAATGAGTGATTCGAGGTAAATATCCTTGTCTAAAACGACTTTTCCTTCAGGACTTAAATGATTGTTACTAACTAAACCAGTCCGAACCGCCCAACTTTTCATTGGGGTTACTTTCTGATTACCTAAACCTGTTCGTTCCATCAACCTTTCTTTGGTGTCGTTCAAGCCTTTTTCTTCAATACAAACTTGAAGAATTTTGAGTAAATCTTCCTTTTTTAGAGCAAAGGTACCATGGAAGCTTAGTTGTAGTTTAGGCATGGACTTTTGTGGTAGATAGAATAGATAACACTTAAGTAATATTAATTTTTTACTATACTTAGAGTACCCATAAAAGTTATAAATGACACATTAAACAAGGCAAAGAATCATCTTCTTCATCCAATACCTCTGCAAGAACCTCGGCAAGAGGTTGATTAGGAGCAGCTTTTTTTTGCTTGGTCATTGACTTCTCATGTTGAGCAATAATTTCATCTTTGCGTTCCAAAAGTTGCAATAAACTTTCCCCATCTGTCCATGTATAAGTACGACCATCGGCATGATTCGATTCATACTCAACTGCTTTTTGAAATAAATCAGGATGTTCCTGCGCTAACATTACCCATTCATATTTACGTTGAAAAAAGCAGAAGAAGCATCCAGAACGACTGCGCCAACGATAATAGTCAGGGAGTCCAATTCCACTATCTTCTAATAGCCGAATAATATCATCCTTAACTAAACCCTTTTCCTTAAAGGGAAACACCGACTTAATATTAGGTTTAGTGGATATATAACCTTCACGGTTTTCATCAGCACGGATTCCAATATAACTAATAGCCTCATCATCTCCTACAAAATCTTCTAAAGGCTTAATTTTCATTTTGACGGTACACCAACGCATTTGGGGTGAAGGTAGTAAACCATCATGAATTACTAACCAATGATCAAAGCCTCGTTTTTCGCTGAGATAGTGAATTTTAATACCCAGACGTGCCTTGATGCGGTCAAGGTATTCGTAAGTCTCTGGTAATTCCTTATGGGTATCGCAAAAAAAGTATTCCATCTCAGGAATTTCCTTATGTAACAAAATAGCCAAGGCAGTACTGTCCTTGCCTCCTGATAGACCTAAGATATGTCTAACTGCTTTTTTGCCCATACTTCCTTTTTTGCTGTTTGTTTTCAATTTTAGAAGCTTTAGTACTAGATTCTGAACTTAGCACATACTCAGTCAATTTAGTAATAACAGCTTGGTGTAATTGCGGACTGTCATACTTCCTTAATATTCCCAAAATTTCCTCAAATACATTATCGATCTGAACTTGATTTTCATGATCAAACCAAACTAATGAATGAGTTTCCTGCCCATCTGGACGTGTAACTGTAATTTTACGTGCTTCAAAACCTTCAGAAGTTCGAGTTTGAGAATCTTTCTGTAAAGCTTCAAGATTTTTGAAACGTCGGGCAAGGTCTGAAAGCTTTAGTTCAAAATTTGTTACATCTTCATCTGTCCAGGATTCAGCAGGTTTATCAGCAACAATCATTAACAGTGCTTCTAACCATTCAGTGTCAGTAGCATCCTCATCTACTGCTGCTTGCACAAAACTTCTAACTCGGCGTTCCAAAACTTGACCGCTCAGATAGCTAGCTCTAACCCGTAAATCCTCTCGCAGTTTTTCTTGCCCACTGCGTACTGCAAAGGCAGCATACAGAAGGGATTGGCACTCGCTAAGTAGACGGTCATAAGCTGTTTGAATCTCATGCAGTGCTGTAACAAGCTTTTTCCGCAAAGTTTTTGCTACTGTGCCATCATCCTCTTCACTGGCAACAATAGGGTTAAGCCCGCAAGCCAAAGGTAAAGAAGTAAACAAAAGTTCATCCGGCTCTTGGGCTTTCTGCAAGTTTTGCAAAACTGCTAATGCTTCGTTACTTAAGCTTTTGGTTTTAGTAGTGTATGATGGTAGCTTTTTAACGAATTGAAATAACGGCTTCACCATAACCAGTAAAGTCGAATTTCTTACACCCCTTGCTTTCAGACCATCCTGCCTACGTAAAATTGACTCAAGCTCTCTAAAAACTTGCGATCGCAGCCCAACAACTTCAAAATATTTAACTCCAAATCGTGATGGATCTTTTACTAATAGCTCGAAATGTTCCGCACCTAAAACAGGGATAAATGTACCGTCCTTATAAATGCCTACATCGTCAATATGGTAAAGCAACACTGCTGCTATCAGTACTGGAATAACTCCACGTTTTACGCCATACGGAGAAGCTTCTAAAATTTTGTAGAGCTTATCTAAAGTTTGTATTTTATCTTTGGACTGCAAGCAATAATCATCTATTGCTTGCCAAATTGTACATATACCAGACTGTTCGTCAGGTGGGTAAAATCCCCATTTTTCATTCTCCTGACGATGAATTCCAGTTTCACCAAGTACAGAATAGTACATAGCTACTTCGGGGCCAAATCCTTCCAAGCAAAGCTTTTCTCGGTCTTGCTTTTCTAGCATTGCTTCTATCAGTTCTCTTCTCGCCTTAGCACCTTGAGAAGTTAACTCACGACGATTTATTAGTTCGTTCCAGAGTTTGATTCCTTGGTGGTAAACCTCATCGCAGATATCTGATAATTTGGCATTAAAATCGGTAATGTGGTTAATTATTTCTTGTTGACTTCCAATCCAACAAATAACATTTGTTGCTATATCGAAAGCTTGAGCAATGGTTTCATCTAACAACTGTTCAGCTTGTACTAATCGATAGCGTACTTCTAACCTTGCAACACCATCACTTTGTAACTCAGTAGCGTTAGATTGAATTTTCTTTAGTGCAGCAAACTCTCTAACTCTAATTCGTAATATATCTAAGTTAGATGGACACAGCAAAATCAATGGTTTACCGTCAGACGTACTTGCAGGTATATTAGTTGGTGGTGCTTCATCTACCCAGTATCCAACCAAGCCATCGCAATCATCGCTAGTACAAGACAATTTTGCTAAATCTTGCAAACCATCTAAATAACGTCGCTCGAAGTAGCGTAAAGTGCCTGTTTTGTAGCTATGGCGTTGAGCAACGATAGGTTTAAGTGGACGAATATTAGATAGAAGAGTAACTAAGGGAGAACGTTCTTTTTCTAGATAACTTGTTAATTCAATATCAACATTAAAATCTGAGCCTTGCCAAATTCGTAGTTCATCTAATTGGCGACGATACGTAATGATACCTTGTTGTAGAAGATGATCAATTACCTGCCCCCAGAGACTTTTATTCTCATCCGAGGGAATCTCACACATCGCTAATGTTACTAAAGTACGAGTTGCTCTTATTGCACCTGTAGTCGTGACAAGGTTTAAAATGCCGATAGTTTTTAAGACTCGCAAACTCTCAACATCTTTACCCTTAGCATCAGCAATTAAATTTTGTATTTCTACCCAACGTTGAAGATTTGGGCGAGAGGCTAAACCAGAACCTACCGCTTCAATAAAATAATCGTAAACTCTATCTAATTTTAGTGTCGGTAGAATATGACTATCAATAGTGTTTTCATTTAAGAATTTCTTAAATGAATATGGCTCATTACTTGTGAGAAAAGTAAATAGTGAACGATCATTTTGAGCATATCGAGTACATAACATTGGTATTACCAATGCTGTAATAGGATGCAAAGGATAAGTATCAGCTAAAATTTCATATGTATAATCATCTTTTATATTATTTGGTAAAAAATCTAACCATTCTGTTACTTGTTTATGAATTAAATTCTTAAATTCTTTAGCTTGTGATTGTTCGATTGCTTGACCAATCAATCGCATCATTTGGGCTGGAGAATCTTTGAAGGGAATATCTTCAAATCTACCTTGAATTTTTGACCACTCATTACGTTGTACCGAAGCTAATCTTTCACTATAATCAGCAAAGGCTTGGTGCAATAAACCTAATATATAAACCTGATAACCTTTATCTTTTGGTAATTCTGCTAATTGTTGTAGTAAATATAAATCTTCTGCACCTTGATTTTGAACAGCAAATTCAAGATTTTTACCTAATTCGTCAATAATCAATACAATTCCTGTAGAAACAGAATTTGCAACTTCCTTAACTAAATTAGGTATTTCTCGACTATCTATTACTTTTCCATCCGCAACCTGCACTCCAAGGTCTACCAGCTTTCGTGCTACTTTTATTTTATTAATTTGTTGACGCGACCAGAAAGTTTCAGCACCTCGTTCTAAAGCTCGAACAATAGTATTACTTAACGGTTCTCGTTGTGCAGCGACTACTGCTCGGAATAACCCTTGAGTAGGTATAACTTCTTTTAAAGCTAAATATTCAGAACTATCAGCACCAAATGTTTGTGCTGCAATTTCTAGCGCGACTTGACGCGACTGACTTTGTTCGGGAGCACATAAAGAAGCAAAAAAATGGGCAAAAGCAGATTTTCCCGTACCGTAAACACTTGTTACAGTCCAAGCACGATGGTCGGAATCTCCAGTTAATCCAGCTAATATTCGTCTAGTTGCATGTACTGACCTTTCAGTCAGAATATAACCCTGCAAGGCATCAATTTTGTCAAAGTCCCGCTCAAGGTTGATAGAACGAGAATAACGACGTTTGAGGCTGAAATAATCAGATAAAGCTTTGTTCATCGTTTTGTCTAGGAAACCCTGCGTTTGTAGTACTTATCTAAAATATCCTCTGCTAAAGCTTCTGGCTCGGATGTAAAAGAAAATTGAATTAAACCAGCCGAATCAGATAGTGCAATCAGGTTTGACCACCTAGCAACTTGTTCGATAGCATCACACACAGCACTTTCTGAAAGTTTAAAAACCATCCCAGGACTGCCGATATCATAAACTAGGCGAGAAATAGAAATAGTTCTTTGTTCACGTCCTACAAAGCTGGCATACTCAAGACACACAGCAACTAATATTTCTGCTGGCAAATTTCTTTTTGCACCAACTCGAAAAGTAAAATGCCTAGAGTCTCCTGCGGTATGTATAATTCCCAACTGTGTAAACGGGCAATCTAAGCTTTCTTCCGTTATACCTGCCTTAGTAGTTGCTTGCTCAACATACATTCGCAAAATACAGAAGATATCTTTCTTTAGAGAAGATTCAACGATGCGGGGTGCAACACTATCCCTATAGGTACACAAAGCATTAAATAAATCATCTTGTGAAAATTCGTTATCCCGAAAGAGATTAAAAGTAAAATACCAAGCAGCAGCATTACAGCTTGGTTTTAGTAGGTTCCAATGTAACAGCCATAGTGTTGCTGGATCTTCCAAAAACGAATCCCAACCGTTTTCTCCCAAAAGGCGATCGCCAAACTCTGAGGGTTCATCATTTTCTAGTACCTTAAAAGCATTGCACCAGTAGCGAATAGCACTGACCATGTTTTTACCAACACCTAATCTCACAGGTGCATCTTCTTGTAAGAAGATTTTGGAATCAATTTGAGCAGCGTCAAAACCTTTTTTTAACCACCCATAACGCGGATGAAATGTCTCATGACGGGCAAAAATTGGATTGACATTAGTTACTTCCTTAACAATGTCATCTAAGTTGAGGCTGATTTGTTTAACCATAAATATTTCTAGAGCTTAATAAAATAACTAATAAAATTTATTAAAATTCCAATTATTATAAAAAGATTCATATTAAGTGATATGTCCTTGAGTGATTAACAAGCGGGTATTATCAAGTAAATAAGCAATGGTTCAGCATGATCGCAGCTTTAATAAGCTAGAGAAGACTAGTTTAATAAAAGAAACCAAGGTTTCTAATATACATGAACTAGGCAGCGTTGCAAATATTAAGTTAAGTGAACAGCATTAAGTTATACCTGAACTAAGCATGATAGCTCAGGCTTGCAAACGTAGTCCAGTTGGTAAGCTGCTTCCAGATGCCTTTTACATTCATATTTCAGCACTAAATGCTTTAGAACCGCTGTTACATGTGGCGAACTGCAATCACCGCTAAAATTCAGTAATAAATACCTCCAACTTACTGGAAGTATTTATTACTGATTTATAGGACTCTCAGCCTTATCTGGCTTAGGAGAATTTTTTCGAGAATTATTTTTTTTTGATGCTTGCTTTGCTGCCGCTTTATCCTTCTTAGATACCTTAAGAAATTTAGGTGGAGTTTCTTGAGGCAGAGATAGTAATGCGTCAAATTTGAAAATATTTTTCTGAGGCAGAAATTTCGCCTTAATTGACACAAACATGGGATGTCCCTGGTCTTTGTCAGCTTTAGGATTAAATTTAAATGCGGGAACAATTGCATCCTTCCACAACAGAGGCAGATGGCTTGCCTTCATAATTTTAAATTTGTCCGTAGGTTCAGCTTGCTTAATATATTCCAGCCTTTCACGAGTAAAGTTGCGAAAAATTGAAATACATGGGAGAGAACAAACAGGAATAAACTGCCATAGTCCACTCAGGTGAAACTCAAAATTTCTTAATTGCTTTAACAGGCGAGTTTTTTCCTGACCATGATCATAAGTAACAAGCTGAAAAGCGATTTGATGTGGCTCATCCTTTCGAGGAAAGTGCATAACTTTGGGATAAACCAGCAGTCTTTGAGTGTACTTGCCAGTAGCTTCAATTTCTTGTGCTAGAGCTTCAAATTCTCTGCGTTTTCTGGGAAGATAAAAAAGGGGATAGATTGAGTTACCTATAGTCACGCTGTTATTGCCTGTAGAAGATATACTGACCTCTCCAACAATGACTCCAATTGCTTGAAATATTGCTTCAGAAGGCTCTACGGCATCTTTAGACTTATCAGTATTCTGTTTGCTGTGTTTATTGTCAGCTTCAGCAAAAGCCATTTTATAATTTTTATCCTAAGAAGAATTTTTCAGCAACTCTAAATTTATCCTAACTAAGTAATACAAGCTATGAGCATAAGAAGAAATCAATTAGCTGTGAGCTAGGATGCCCAAATAGCTTGAGTAAGTCTTAGTCTACCTTGATCGTGCTCATCAAGCGGTGGGGAACTGCTAATGTAATAAATTGCAAAGATTACTGAGTGCTTAATTTGATATTATACGTGGTACGATCCTGTAAAAATTAAAAGCACCCCGCTTAGAAATAATCGGAGTGCTTTTAGAAAATTACCATTTTAAAATACTGGAGACAGTATAACATGATTACTGCGTCTGAGCCAGAGGCTCAAATTACAAAAACAGTTGAATCTTCCGCAGAAGTTAGACAACCACTAGCATTTATCCCAGCATGGCTTGACGACTACGGGCTAACTGCAAATGAATTTCGAGTCTACGGCCATATAGCTAGACGAGTAGGAACAACAGGAAAGTGTTGGGAATCAGTACCTAAAATTGCTAAAGCTTGTAGGATATCCCGTAATGTGACGCTTAAGGCACTGCGCGCACTGACAGAGAAATATAGGCTTCTAACCAGAAATAAACGAGTTGGGGAGACAGATGAGTATTCTCTAGCACCCCAATCAGAGTGGGCCCCACCCGTCCCCTCAGAGGACAGGTGCTTAAGCAGAACTAAGAGGGAAAAACCAGAAACTGACCCGTCCCTTGTAGGGATGGGTAGCGATACCTTGGAAGAACATCCACCAGTCCCTGGAGAGGACACAAAGGTAATCCAGTTTAAGGAATACCAAGAAAGGCAACAACAGGATAATGTTGTTGTTTCTCTTGATTTTGAAAAACCTTCAATTTGGCGACGCAATCAAGATGCTACTCGCTACTGCCAAATACCTCCCATTTACGATGAAGCGACTGGAGTGGAAGTACAACAGCAAATGGAAACAGAAGGGATAACTGCCCAAAAGGTTGTTACCAGAGCGATCGCATTATCAAAAGTTCCCCGGTTAATTTTAGGAATAATGGCATCTGTGGGCGATAAATTAGTTGATGCCTACAAATCATTAGAAAAGAGTCTGCAAAAGCCTACTAACCAAAAACAGACTCAAAGAACCGATATTGCAAAAACCAGTAGCGTTCCTGAGACAAATGGTATCCCTGAACATGAGTTCCAACGCTTGAAAGAGGAAGGCATTTTCCTCAACCGAGCTGTAGCAGACGAACTTTGGGCTAAACACAGCAGTGAGTTTAGTAATGCGATCGCATATGTATTGAGCAAGGATAAAGTCAAAGATAAAGCGGCATACTTTCGTAAGTGTCTGGAACAGGGATGGGTGAAAGACAGTAAGTCCCAAAGGCGAGATCCTTATGATTTGAATGCAGAACAGAAACAATGGTATGAGTGGGCTGCATCCTGTGGATTATGCGATGGCCGACCAATTAGGCATTGCTGCTTGATGAACGGTGAAGTTGCCGTTGTGGTCTTTGAACCAGAGCTTAAATGTCATACAACCATGCCATTATCGCGAGCCATACAAAAGTACCCATGTTCTCAGCTTGAGGATGATTAGGGTTATGGCTCGACAACCTACTGGTTTGCTTTACAAACTTTGCGTACTGTGGGCGGAGGAGTACAGGATAGAGAACTAGCAGTGGAATTTGCCTTCCCTTATGCACCCCCGCGCCCCTTAAAGCCCCCTTGGTTACCTCCACCTAGCTTTTTTGGGTTGGCAGACCACTACATACTTTTCTGGCGCAGCAATTTGAGTAGCTCCTGGCGTTGTTCAGGAGTCAAATCCTGCAATCGATGAATTAATTCCTCCTTGTCAGGAGTTGAAGCACTAGATTTTTTTACAGGCAAAGGCTGTTCCAAAAAAGTCATGTCATCAAATATTAACCTTTCAATAGCTTGTTCAATTGGTCGGCGTTTTTCTGCTGGCGTACAACGCTCGTACATTTTTTTGAGCGTTGTCAGGCTATGACCCATAGCATAAGCAAGAGATTCTTTTTTCTGGTCATCGAGTTGTAACTGGTAAGCCCAAGTAGCCCAGACATAGCGCATAGTGTGGGGAGAAAGTGACTTACCAATTAATGCGCGAGCCGTATTTTGAACTAAAACCGTAAATTTAGAAGCATCAAGCGGCCTCCCAGCAATTGCACTGACAAATAAATATCCCCAAGACCAAATTTCTGGGTCTGATTTATCTCGAATACAGCAAACATCAGCCGGATTGCACTCATTGCGACCGGAATGTACCCATCGGCCCCGACAACCCAGTAACTCTGGTTGCCACCAATCGTAAAACATTTGGTTGTTACGACCTCCAGGCATCCAGTAACCATATAAATAGCTTTCAAGATAGTCATACAAACAAGTATCATCATCAAATAGACGATTAGGAATTACAATCGACTGCGGGCCATAAACCTTCCAATTTTTATAAGCTTGGATGTCTAAAATCCAGATGCCATGTTTGTAGAATTTCCCTTTGTGAGAATAGGTTTTGTAAAGATAATTATCCCCTACACTACCGTCATAGCGTTTCTCACGCTTTCTACCAGGCGGCAACGGATGATATAAACCATCCGGTGGCACATCCTTGGGGCGTTGAATGGGACAACTAAGAGAAATCTTTAAATTGCGGTATTCTTCTTGTCGTCTGGCTGGCATATATGCCAAAAAACTCCAGATAAGGTATCGCTGTAAAGCTAAAACTGGGCCTGCACCATAACGTGGGTTGCCATCTTTGCTTCTGACTCGACATTTTTGGCGTAGAGGTTCTACAACTTCTTCATGCACAGTAGTTAAAACAGTTTGATTAGGAATCGGTTCAGGCCATTTTTTCTCCTGCTGAGTTACGTAGCGTTTTTGACGTTGCCAATCTTTAACTTCTCTACTGGCATCATTAACGTATTGACCAACGGTTTTGAGAATCGGAATGTTAGCATAATCACTTATTTGTTCAACTTGATCACAGTAAATAAACTTTCCTAAAGCTGCAAGAACAACAATTCGGGAAACCTTAGTTCTAGGGCTTTCGGAATCAACAACTTCTATCAAAAATCGCAAAAACTCACATAGCCAAGTTGCCAGTTGAATTTGCAGTTGTTTCCACCGCTTGTCTTGTTGTTGTTTACTCAAATCATATAACTCATCCTTTGTCAGTTTAGGAACAAGCAAGGACAAACTTAATTCTTCTGGAGAGAATCCTTGGTGTTTAACAAACCAACCTAAAAGCAGCCGGATGACTGCTAAATATTGTTTAGCAGTAGATTCTGCTATGGGTTCAATCACTCTCCCTCGGTAAAAAGGTGCTGTGAGAAAATCAAAAAACTCTTGTAGTTCCGCTTGTAAACTAGGAGAAATATTGTTAATTGGCAGCGAGTAATTCTTATTTTTACCTCGACGATTGGTAATTTTTCTTCCCGGAGAAAGACCCTTCTGCTTCAGAGGAGTAGGGCAGTTTTGGTCTAACTTGATTGGTTTTTCAGTCCACCAAGACTGTTCTTGCACCCAAGTTAATAATTGCTTCAGTTTGGTTTCACCAATATTTTGAATTTTAGATGACCTTTGCAGAATTAAACAACCCTGCCGGAAAGCCATTCGTGCTTCTTTTAACTTCTCTACCCCCTGAGTTTTCATAAACTCCTTGGTTGAATTTAATTCAGCTAAAGACATTTTGCCAGTACCAATTATTCCTTGATAGCCCAGACCGACAACCAAAGTTCGCATGACAGCAGAGCGAGTCTCATTGAGAAGATTTTTAGCTCGTTTACTATCATGTATAGCTTGAATATGTTCCTCGTAGCGGTTGTATAATTCCAGTAAATCTTTCGGTTTATTCATAATGCATTTAGGGTGATTTCATCAAATTATACTGAGGCAGTTTTTACAATTAATTGAGATACAGCAGATTTCAGGTAAATGAGGTACACAATTTAAGAGTAAAACCAGATAATAAGAGACTATCAAGCCTGTTCACTTTCCCTGCTGTAATTATTGTATGGCTTCAGGAATTAGCTAAATTGTAGAAATTAGAGTCGAGGAGATAAATTAACAATTTTGGTTGGTCAGCAGAGAAATTACATTGTTTTTCAACTCACATATTTCTACCTAAAGAGTTAAGTTGATTGCAATTTGGCTATGAAATGACTAATTTTATAAACTGCTGTAATTCATCATTAGGTAATTGCAATAACTGTTGAGCAAGTTGTTCTAAATCTTGTTCTGAGGATTTTTTGGGTTTTGAAAAAGAATTGAACAAAACTTCATCGATGACTTCTTCAATCGGGCGGCGTTTTTCATCTGGGGTACATTTTTCATAAAATTCCAACATGGTTTTGACATCGTGACCCATTGCATAAGCTAAAGATTCTCGCTCAGAGTCAGTCAGAGCAACTTGATAAGCCCATGTAGCCCAGACGTAACGCATAATATGCGGTGTGACAGGAACACCAGTTAATTTATGTGCAGCATTTCTGACTAAATCTTTAAATTCTGTGGAATTATAGGGCATTCCCACAAGTGGTTGGATGAAGAAATATCCCCAACTCCAGAATTCAGAATTTTGACTGCGATGAGACAGATAACAACAGTCACCAGGCTCAAAAGATATGCGCCCATCTGTCAGCCACTCACCCTGTTGTTGACCATCGTCATAAAAATACCATCCATATAAATGGCGTTCAAAGTAGTCATAAAGCCAGTTACCATCATGAAACTTATGGTTACGAATAACAATTGATTGCGGACCATAAATTGTATCAGTTTTGTAATCTTGGATATCTAACACCCAAACACCAGATTCGTAATGCTGACTTTGGTGAACATAGGTTTTATGAATGTAATTACTTTTTAAACGCACATCTGGCGGCGGTAGAGGTTGGTAAAGACCGTGAGCAGGAACTTCCGCAGGACGTTTAATTGGACAACTCAGAGCAACTTTGAGACTTCTAGATTCCTCCTGTCTTCTAGCAGGCATATCTGCAAGAAAAGTCCAAGCAAGATAGCGTTGAATGCTTTTAGCAATGGTGCTACCTTCCCGCTTATGCCAGTTGTCGTAGCTCACTCGACATTCTAGGCGTAACGGTTCCCAAATTTCTACGCGCACTGAACTCAGCGCGGTTTTAGTCTCGATAACATGAGGCCATTTGTCTTCAATATCAACTACAGAGCGGCCTTGTTGTTCCCATTGTTTAATTTCCTGGCGGACAGCACAACTGTATTTATTAATGACTTGAAAAATGGGAATATGGTTGTAGTCATTGAGATGAGCTATCTCTGTGTGGTATTGAAATTTAGCCAAAGATGATAAAGCATTGATTTTGAATTTTTTAGTAGAAGGGCTAAAAGCACCCAAATCTTTCTGCAAAAACTCAAAATATTGGCAGATTAATGTTTCTAGATGGTATTTATGCTGCTGCCAAAACTTTTCTTTTTCTCTAGGAGTTAATTCTTCTATTTGTTCATCGGTAATTTTGGGAATGAGTAAATCTAAACTCAATTCAGCAAGAGGAATGCCTCGATAGTGATGCATCCAACCGAGAATCAAACGAATGTGTTTTAAGTAAGTTTGGGCAGATGAATTGGAAATCGGTTTACTCAAGCGTCCTGGCCACTGTTTTGCTGTGAGAAATTTTTCCCATTGTTGCATTTGAGAAAGCAAAGCGGCAGACATTTCTTTTAGTGTTAATTGATAAGCTGAATATTGTTCTCTGCGTTCGGTTAACTGCTTAGTGTTAGCTCTGCCATAGCCCTTACGGATAGGTGGACAATATTGATTTAATTGATTAATCTCAACAGATGTTTCTCTAGGCCACCAATACTGCTGTTCTCCCCAATCAGATAACTGCTGAATTCTGCCTCCATAAGTATTTTGAGAAGCTATTGATGCCCCAGCTAGCTCAAATCCTTTAGTCACTGCCTGATTGAGTTTTAAAAGCTGGCTTAAGGGAATTGTTTTCATAAATTCATAAGCTGTTTGTTTTTCGGCTTGAGTCATTTTTCTGCCTGCTGGTTGTTTTTCATAACCTAAACCCAAGAGTAGAAAGCGCAGAATGGCAGATTGAGTTTCCTGAATAATTCTTTGGGCTTTTTTACTCGCATATATAGTTTGGATGTGTCGTGAGTACAACTCGTAAACTGTAGAAAGATTTTGAGGTTCGCTCATAATAAATGCTTTGTATATTACGGTATCAGCAGAGTTAAAAGAACAACATCTATTGTTAGGGAAGCCTAGTATAACCCAAGAATTAAATTTCGGGTAGTTAATTCATAAAACTACAATGTAAACCTGGGGTACCACGTAGATGAGATTTAAAAATAAAATGGCTATAAGTTTCATAAAATATAGATTGTGACTGAATATAAAGAAAAAAAATAATAAATAACTAAATTAGGCTTTAATAAATAATTTTGTCGCCCCTTTAGCTATCTACTCATTTACCCTGAGTGACTATTTGTTCCTCAAAAGCCTATCTACGCAAGAGTTTTAGAAATTGGAGTTGTGTGCTTTTAATTAAAAAAGTGAGGCTGAATGCAAAACAGCCTCACTGTGGATTTCTTAATATTACTGAGATTATTTTTAATATAAATGTTATTTTTAATACTTATTTTTTGAGATTTATAAATAAAGTTCCCTCTACACAAGAGTTTTTCAAATAGAAATATGGCTATCTAGATCACAGAAACTCTTTCCCAAAAGTTACAATACTCTGATTCGTTGGTTTAATGAAATAATCGCTTCCTTTGAGCAAGGAACCAACAGTGGGACTGTAGAAGGAATTAACAACCAACTTAAACTCAATAAACGTTCTGGATATAGCTTGAGAAATTTTAATGACTTCAGAATTAGATGTTTACTAAATAGGGTATAAACTATTATTTGGGCATAGCAGATACTAAAGAACTAAAAATAATTTAATTCTTAAAAAGCCTCACTGATATTGTTGAGTGTTACACATACGTTAGACATAGAAAATTATATATATTTATAAGTTGTGTGACATAATGCGTGTTGGGAGCTTGCCAAGAATGAATGGTGCGCTCACTTGCAATGGGCTGTATGTAATCGCATATTTGTGGTTGGGAAGGGAGTAGAATAAAAGCCATCCGTGAGAGGTTAAGATAATTGCACTTTTGTCAAGAGGGTGCGGGAAAAGGGGATAAATTTCTTAGAGGAAAAGCCAAACCATAGGCGATCGCCTCCTGCGAGGTGGAACATCGTTACTCGTTTTTGTCCAACTTCAGAAAATCGCGTTGCTCCCTTGTGAAATTTAGTTTCTAGGCGATCACTGTTGATTCTGATAACAATCCCGACATATCCAAAACACGCTGTGACCAGGAACTAACTTCAGTTTGAACCTGGGTTAAAGCTGTAGAATCAGACCTAATTTTGTCCCAGCTAAATAGCCAACGTGTTAAAGTCCGTCCCAATTCCACTAACTGGGCTGCTTGGTCAACATCTGTCTGCACCATGTTAGGCACAGTCCACTCAATAAAATACAAACTTTCTTTTAAAAGACTGGCTATTGCATCTTGAGGGGTTACATCCTCACAAAAAGATTTAATTCGGGCTAAGTTAGCAGCTAAGTGACCCAAGCGAGTAGGGATATTATATTGCAGGAAGCGTTCTTGTTTTTGAGTCCAGTCAGTCATACGTTACCTAGCAACTCGGTAATAATTTGGGCAACAATTTCTCTAATGGTAGCGTCAAGTATCTCCATTGAACGATTACCCTGACTGGGGCGAATGTTGATGAGTGAATCATAGCTGATTTTTTGAGTAATCGGCATAAAGCCAGCACCCCAGATATTTTTTTGCAAGCTGCCATCCTCAAGCAAAGCTTGTTCACAAAAGTAGTGCATTTCACCGCCACCAGCCAGGATACGGCGTTCTATATCAACTGCCAATTTAATATAAAATTTTTGCTCCTCAAGCATCTGTTCTATTTGTTCGGGAGTAGCACGATTACGTATGATAATAATCAAGAGTTTGTACTATTATTTAATGTTAGCTCGTTAGGAATTTAATTACCTCGATTTTAATATTTTAAACCATATTTAAATCATAAATTAAACACTTTATTCATCGCACCTCATTTCAGGGTAAACTAGCTGTGGCTTGATTTTTAGACGCTGATTGAGAAATTATGTTGGTTGGTGCTGCTTTAAGAAAAACGAGTGAGGGTTGGGAATTTGCATCTGAGGCAGCACTGGAAGATTTTATTTGGAATAACCTACAGCAGTTATTAGGATTTACACCGCTAAAGCGACAGTATGCTGTTAAGGGTGAAGTCTGCGATATTTTAGCCCTTGATGAATCAAAACACCTAGTAATCCTAGAACTTAAAAATGCTGAAGATAGATATGTTATTCAGCAGTTAACTCGTTATTATGACAACCTATTAGATAGAAAATTATTTGCAGAACAAATTGACTATGACCAGCCAGTTAAACTAATAGCAGCCGCACCATGCTTTCATAGACATAATCTGATTGACTGCAAGTATGATTTGCTAAAAATTGATTTATTACAGGTTAGTGTCCTAAAAAATCGGATTCCTATATTGAATACATCACTCAGAACTTTTCCAATATCCTCTGACTCTACTCAATTTCCCACTCTACTTTCAAACTTTCCAACTTCGCATTTTTTACACTCAATCTCTGACATTCATGCAAAAATTCTTGCACTTGCTCTTGATTTAAACTTAACCCACCATCTTGGAGATTATGAATATAAGTAATCACATCTGAAGTTGTGAGAGATGAACTGATTTCTTCCAGTAAAATAGCATTATTCACCTCTCGACATACTAACTCAATATCAGATGAAGTAAATCTGACACTCTTCTCGGCTAACATCTCAAAATTAACCAACTGATTTAGATTAATTTGTGATAAGTAGTGCTGAAATAACTCCACTCTCTCTGCTTGATTAGGTGGGAAAATGGGAATTTTCCAATCCAGTCTCCCAGAACGTTTCAATGCACTATCAATCCCCCTTAAATAATTAGTAGCAGCCATCACTATAACATCACTATCTTTAATATTGTTCAGTTCAATTAATAATTGATTAATTGTGGCTTTTTGGTCAGTGTGGGCATGATCTTCATGACGATTAAACCCAATACTATCTAACTCATCGATAAATAAAACTGAAGGTGCTTTTTTCTTAGCTTGAGCAAAAATATCTCGAATATTCTTCTGACTTTGACCTATCCAAACACTCACAATATCAGCAGGTGAAAATTTAAAGAAATATCGCCCTGATTCATTAGCAAAAGCATTAGCTAGTAAGGTTTTACCACATCCAGGTAAACCATAGAAAAGAATACCACCAACCGCTCCCTTGTATCCTTGCGATTGCAGTTTTAGCAGCTTCCTTAATTTTTCCTTTTCTTCATAGAGTCCTTTGACTTGGTTAAAATCAAGTTTTACTGTCTTCGCAACTGGAACGATTTGATTGGTAATATTTTTTCTAGCTGTATATTTAAACGTCGGATAATTTATATTTTCAAAGGAGACAGGTACTAATTGATGTTTTTCATAATCCGGTGTCATGATAATCACTTTAAAGTTAGCACCATAGTATCCTGCCAATTTATATTCTAAAATTTCTTTTGTCTTTTTCAGTTGATAGTAATTGCGGGCAATTTCAAATCCAGGTACTACTAACCAAAAACTTTCCAGATTATTAGGCCATACCTGGGATTTGCGGATAATTCTTTTAATCATATCAAAAAAGAGATTATTATCGGCAAACTCTTGATATTTCAGAGTTTCTATCTCCACCACAATCTTATTTTTGATATAAACTTCTATGGTTTCGCTTTGATATTCTTCATATTCCTGCTCATCATCTGTGTTTTGCTCATCATCTATGTTTTCTTCATCTTGGGAAGTTAACTCTACCTCACAGCCTATATGAGATAATTCATATCCTAAACTTTCTAAAGTTTTAATCGCAAAATATTTGAGATAGATATACTCACTGCTTTCCTGTTGCCATTTAAGGTGATAAAGATGTTCGGGGTTCATTTTCAGCAACAATTGTGATTCAGCCTGAATCTGGGCTTTTTGCAGTTCTAAAAAATAATTTAGTAGAGATACATCATCTTCATCTGTCTGATAATA
Organism: Nostoc sp. CMAA1605; assembly: GCF_021596505.1. Classification (GTDB taxonomy): domain Bacteria; phylum Cyanobacteriota; class Cyanobacteriia; order Cyanobacteriales; family Nostocaceae; genus Trichormus. The sequence goes on from NZ_PJIZ01000017.1 coordinate 32,374, forward strand.
AGGTAATTCTAATAGCAGACGGAAATGCGCTAATATCTCTTCTTTATACTCAATTTCAGCTTCCTGGTTATATTTACATCTCAGAGTAAAAGTGAAGGGGATTTTACTGGCAACTCTATCTACTAAATGTCCTAAAGTATCTTCTTTTTGGTGGGATTGAATTTCTAATAATGATGGACAATGAAATAAAATAAATGATTGGGCTGAATTATATTTGTTTAAAGCTAAAGATATATGAGCAAATTGCTCGTCGAATTGTTCAGAATCTAGCAATTCTAAGCCAGTATTTCCCAAGATGACACTAGTCATAGTTGAGCTATAAAAATGAAATATGTTAGCTCCTTGAAGAGAGTCTCCTTTGTCATTTCCATGACTATCGTCCGAGTCAATAATATTATTAGAGAACTGTCTTACAGATGCAACAGGAATTTCACTACTGCCTTGATATTGAAATTTTCTAATCAATTCATAATTTAAGACTTTGACTACAATATCAGAAAAGAAATCCCCAGCTTGGGGAATGAGAAAAATCCCCATCGGTTGATTAGAATCTAAACAAGACTGGAAACGTTCATACTCCTGATCTGAGCCAAAGTCAAATAAATAGTAAAAGAAATCATGCTTGACTTGAATCAATTCTTTCAGTTTTTGATCAATTGGTTGAGTTGTTAATAATTCTTCAGAAATTGCTACACCTTTGAGGGAAATATTAATTTTAGTGTCTAAGGGAATGTATAAATCAAACCCTGGCTCGGTACAGAGTCCTAAGTTATCCAGAGTAGCATTAAACTCATCAATGAATGCCTGACTTCTCCGTTGATAGCCAAACTGTTCCATGATGGTTTTCACTCGCAGGCTTTTTTTTGGTTTACCAGTTCTTTGGAGTTCATTTTTAATAGAGCTTAAATAAGCTGTATATGACATTTTGTATCCTCACAGGAATTAATTTTATTTTTCCCTAAATGAGATACACAGCTAACTCCAGCTTCCGGTAAATTGTATTTTTGTAGTCTGGTGCTAGTCAATCATGGGTTTGAAGCTTCTTAGGACTTACACAGTGATACGAAGAATAAAGGGTTTGGGCGAGGGTATAGGGTGTGGGGCTTAAGGTCATTGCTGACTTTTCCTCTAAGAAAATGGCACTCATCGTATCGGTGAATGAATACAACTTACGGATGTGGTGAATATACGGCGGGATGAATGATACTGTACAGGACAATTTCTTGATCACTCTATATTCTTCCCTACTTAAACTTGACTAACTTGATTATTGTAAATTTCATCAGATACTTCTTGAAGTTCTGGTTCAACGTCTGTCAAATGTTTTTCTAAAATTGCTAAATTGCGAATATTGGACTTATAAAAAGCGTCAAACAAATCTCCCACTAAAGGCACAGTACCCACAACAGTTTCTAAACCCACATTAAAAATCATTTTGGCTAAATCTTGGCGTGATATACCAAAGCGTGTAGCTAAAAATATAATATAAGCTGAAAACGCTGTACTGATTAAATCACCACCACCTGGAATTAAACCAATAATTGGGTCTATTCCCATACGAAAACTTGTTAACGGAATGCGTATTGATGTATCCATCAAACGACTGAGTTGGCGGATGCGATTTAGAGTAGCAAGGCGCAGGGTAAGAGCATCTCAATTAGGCTTGACATAAGGAATTAGAAGAATCTAATGTAGAGTCAAGAAAACAACAACTGAGAACCTGAATCATATAATTGTTATCCATAGCAGTGCGTTTCATTTTTTGACGAAGACTACGCTTGTAGGTATGTTCAAAATTGAGAGCATTGAGCGCAATGCGTCTTAAAAGAGCAAAATTTTGCGGACTGTGGAAAGAACGAATACGACAAAAATCTTCAGCAAAAGTACAATCAAGCGTCCAATGAGCCTGATTCTCAATGCCCCAATGTTTTCGGATAGCCCGACCGATAAGTTGAGCATCACTGTTTAAAGAGGAGAGATAAAATTGAACCTCACGGGTAGTTTTATTCCACAGATGACGCACGCGGACGACCATCACCAGCGTTTGTAATCCTGCCCATAATTTGGGTTGATAAAGCTCACCAATCGCCGCAACGGGTACAGTCCAAACTTCACGAATTTCTCTGCGGTGATGTCCTTTCTCAATCCGTTTGTCATAACTGACATCAATCCCTGAAAAATTCCTGGACTGAGCAGTTTCAAACCACTCACTCACCTGAGAACAGAGAGTGGGATGATTAGCTTTTAGGGACAAAACATAATCAGCCTTTTTGTCGATAATCTTTTTGGCGATTTCGGTTTGTGTGCCGATTGCATCAATAGTAATGATCGAGCCTGTGATATCTAGCAATTCCAATAATGCAGGAATCGCAGTAATTTCATTGGATTTATCTTCTACTTTCATCTGTGCTAAAACCAGATGTTGTTCACTCGACCAAGCACTAATTACATTCAGTGCCGATTTCCGTTGATTCCGGTCATATGAACCCCTAATTGTCTTACCATCTATGGGAATTATTTCTCCCCCCATCTTGGAGACCAAAGTTTCTACCCATTTCAAAAAACATCGATTTAATGCTTCTGGGTTGATGAACTCAAACACTCGTCGAAATGTATCATCTGACGGAATTCCGTTTGGTAGTGCCAAAAATTCTTCTAACCACTGTTGCTTACTGATGCCATAATTTTCGATGTCTTCCCATCCTTGTGCGCCCCCGATTACTGCCAGAATTGCAATTACTAAAATATCTGTCAGTTGATGTTTTTTAGTTCGCTCTACTCTTGGGTCTTTGATATCAGAGAAATGCTCCACTAAACCCTGTTGAATACTGCCGATATCTGCTACTTGTCTTGGTTGTCTCTGACCACCAGACTTTTTTATCACATCAGTAGATTTAGTTTCAAAGCCTTGTGACATTGATCTGACTCCTGACCATTTTTTGACAACAGCATTGAAGTCTTCTCATTTATTCTGCTCAGTTGTCAAGTGCATTTTTTCTGCTCGTTTATGCTTATCTTTTTCGATTTGTCAAGTTACTATTATACTAAATTAGATGAGCTTACCCTGTAGCAAGGCGTTTAGCAGCGTCCATAATTTACAAGATTTACACTACTCTTAAATTGCACCATTTTTAATTATTTTTCTTGTACCGTTAGAAATAATGAAGTATGAATAAAAAATCTGCTGCTTGACCTGAATGTAGATAAATAGACGATACACATTATACTTTATTGGATTAGTCTATTATGGTTTATGACTAAAACCAACTCAGAAATTTTAGAACAGCTAAAACGAGCATCAGACGGATTGCTATTTATGAGCGAGTCGGAATATCCCTGTGCAGCTTTCCTGTGGTCAGATATTGCACCTGCAACACCAGAGAAAGTCTTACAACAGACCAACCATCCTATAGACACACCCGTAAAAATCGTAGGAGTGGATGATTTTTTTGGTGTAGCAACAACTCCTGAAGATTGGCACAATGAAGAAGAGAAGGAAACCGTCAAACGATTTCAAACTCTTGTGCAGACACTCAAAGAAAACCTGAGTAATTTGCAGGTGTATCGACTGGGTGATGTAGCGATTGATGTTTATATTATTGGTGAAACTCCTACAAGAAATTTAGCTGGTCTTTCTACTAAAGTTGTGGAAACTTGACCGTTTTACTGGTTATCAACTTGACTTTCAATACTAGCTTGAATATTGGGGGAAAGATTAGATAAGAAATCATAACCCGTCAACTTTTCTAATTCATCAACACTGACTTTATAAGCTCTCCAGTCATTATTTAATTCTGGTTCGTTGGGAATATTTACTGCGATAACGCGAGTATTAGCTGTAATACCCGTAAGCCCTGAGCCTGGGCTATCTAGTACAACAACAATCTTCCAAGTGGATTTAGGAATTGTCACTTTACCTTTGAGGGGTTGACCTTGACTACCGCTAGGGCCAGCGACAATGTAAAGCTCTTTACCTTGGCTTACCAATTCTCGACAATAATCTTCTAAATTCCCCCAAGTGTTCCGGTTGTTATCGGGTGTTTGGGGCATCATGTTTGTCATGAGGAAAGTAGCCGCATTATCCTCTGCTGTTCGCGTGCGATCGCCCGATGGTGCAATATGCCCTCTGTCATATCCACTTCCAGAGTACATAGAAGCAGTCACTCGCACCCAACCAGCAGGCAATGTGTTATCTGGGCGAAAGTTATTCTGCCTGTCTGCATCTCCCAACCATGAGGAATTTAGCTGCCAAGCTACCCAGTTAGCAGTTCCCTTGCTGTTGTTGTAGGAGAGAGCATATTGATTTTTGACCATCAGGTAATTATCAGGTGTCAGCTTTGTTGGTGTTGCACCACTGGGATTTCCCAGCAGTAAATGCACACTGATTGATGGGGAAAGTTCAGTTAATGGTGGCACTTGGGACTGGGCTGGCGAACACCCGACAATCAACGCCACCAACGCCGCTACACCCAAATTTCGACAAATTCCCATAAATTGACGCACCCCTAGAGACTTATTTCACTTCAGTATTTTTGATTGTATTTCCTGACTTTCACTCAGCTAGGCTTCAAATTGTCAAGTCTCCTGCCCCACTAACCCTAATTTTTCCTCTAAGAAAATTCTGGTGAGTGGCGATCAGCTACGCTCTTGCATTACGCCATCGCTCTTTCGGTGTAGCGTAGGTCATCGCTTAAATTTCCTCTAAGAAAATAGTTGTGTAAGCGATCGGATCGCAATCAGAAGACCGCTTTCACTCTACAATCAGTTAATTGCTATCAAATTTGATATCAAATGCCAGACCAAAAAACCCCACCCAGTGAAATGATTCGCGTGCCTACTGCCCTAATTCCAGCAGTAAAAAAACTATCCAAACTACATCGTCAAGGTCATACAATCGCCTTGTTGCAAGAGTTAGAGGAATTAATCACCCAATTTGATAGCAAAATTGATAGCGATATTGCCCCTAGTAGTTTAGCAGTCAAGCAGCTAGAAGAGAAACTAGAAACCAAGCTCGACGCAATTACCAAGAAGCTGGAGCAGATGGAGAGGGCGATGGTTTCTGGTAGATACAACAGCACTCGACCGCGCAGACAAGTTTACTCACATCAACAACCCCAAGTTGAACTGCTACCCAGAACAAATGAAAATTTAGCCCAAAGACTTGGTGTAACTCCCCAAAGCCTGATTGCTGAAAGGGAAAAACTCACCCCCAAAGAATTTATCAGTTGGTCACGTAACCGCGACCCCATGAGTACGGCTTGGGAATATCACCCCAATGACGGGCTGTACCATCCAGTGAAATAACTGCCAGTGTACCCACAATAGGGTTTAATGGAATGGGATTCGATTCAACATAATTTTAAGTTGTGTCTAAGGCTTAAAAGCAGCATGACCTACTACTCAGGAATAGGGGCATTCACATCTGGGTAAAGAGCGTGGTAATGTTCCCACTGTTGACGGTAAAACTCCATCCCCGCCTGAGTAACAACCAGCTTGGTTGAGTGTTGACCGTTTTTGTTCCAGTAGCCGATTTCTTTAACTAAACCATTGTCTGTTCCGTAATAATCTACCAGTCTTAACCAAGTCCACCGCCAACTAAACCCAGCGTAATCACCCAAGCTTGCACCACTGTCTATTCCGTTCTCACCTGAAAGATAGGCCGTGACCAATGCTGCCCACTGCCTTGGTTTTAACTGTCCCTTGGGTGGTTTTTTGGGTGCTGATTCACCATTACCTGCACGCGTAACAGCACGCCCCGTTGTAGTCAGCTTGATGGAAATTAGTTCGTTTTGATAATAATTACATTGAATTAGCTTGTGTCCTTCCAACACCCGCAAAGTTGAACCCAGTCCTTGGTCAACCACATTAGCCTTTCTCAGCAACCTATGCAATAAAGTTTCATGGCTTGTGGGTTCAAAATAATATTGCAGATTCCGCCACACAGCAGCAGATTCTCTGGGTGAACCTAATAGCCAAGCTTCTTTTTGTGCTGCCTCCGCCGATTGGTCTGCGTGGTAGATAGCGGTGAGGGTAGCTTGTTGTCGTTGGTTGAGTTTTTGCCATAAATTCAGGTGTTTACTCATGACTCACAACCAAGAGCTTCTTTAAAAATACAATCTTTAGTTCTGGCAAGTACCGTCTAAATGCTACATCTAAATCACCACCAACCCCAAAGCCTGGGCATTGGTTAACTGTTCTCTTCATGCCAGCACATCCACTTAGCTCTACAATTAAATATAAGCTTCCTGAAACATCACTTCCAGGAAGCCATATATTTATGGTCGCGTAATTCTTATTTCCCCAATGGATGTGACTAATATTGAGGTTAGCTCCGTAGAAATTCTTCCTCGTCATCAAGGGGAAGTTGTCACCCCAAATACTAATCAACAAGTAACTCCAGAATTGGTATCGGAGGTAATCAGACAATATTATTACCGCACCCCTGCTGTGAGTAATGATGAGGAGTTAATCTTAGCTTGGGCAGGCAGTCAAAATCGGGAACAAACTAAGCGAAAATACTATCGTTTTGGTCAAAAATTACTCGATTGGGTACGTCATCAAGGTATACCCGATTTCAGATTAATCCAGCAACCAAAGTTACTGGAATTTATTGCTAGTTGGGGTGAGGTTTCCCCTTATACTAAATCAAACCAGATTTTGATGCTCCGGTCGCTTTGGAGTTATGGGAGTGGCGAAAATGTTGGCTATTTCTTGCGGAATATAGCAAGTACCATAAATTACGATAATTTCAGTAATTTACCCAAAGCAGAACGTTATCTAGAAGATTGGGAAATGAAGAAACTAGCCCAAGCTGCCCAGCAGTTGGGGGGTAAGCATTGGCTAGTTTTTTGTTTGCTTTTTTATAGTGGAATGCGCGTTGGTGAAGTGGGGCGGGTAACAATTCCGGGTGATGAACCAGGCCAGCCCAAGGAAGATTATCCGGGTTTATATTGGCGCGATTTTAAATGGCAATTTGACCCAGTACCAGAAGATAGGGAGCGCGGATATTACACAATTAAGTTTCGGGGTAAGGGTGGGAAGTATCGCGAGATTGGCTTAGACCACGAGACTTCTAAGTTATTGAAAAAGTACCGGGGGATGGCTAGTGACAAGATGCCGGTATTCCCCAATATGTCACCTGACCCGAAAAAACGGGGGTTGCCGTTGAGCGATAGGGCGATTAAAAGGTTGATTCAAGATATCTCTGAGGTGGCTAAAATAGAATTTTCTTGTCACTGGCTCAGGCACTCTCACGCAACAAGGGCGGTGGAGATTAAACCACTGTTTGATGTGCAAGACCAGTTGGGACATACCAAGTCTGATACTACCAAAACTTATATTCGTCCCAAAAAGGATGCGGGAACAGGTACGGTACTGCCGAGGTTTTGAGGGAAATGTTAGCCAACTGACTAATAGTAGTGGGTTGTATTTAGATGATGATGATGAGTGATGGGGGTGCGATAGCGATCGCTCAATTTACAGCTTTGGCGATGACCTACCGTCGGCGGTTACGCCATCGCTGTGTTTTTTTCCTCTCTGCGAGACGCTACGCGTTTGCGTAGCATCCCGAAGGGAACGCTTGAATCAGGTAGGAGCATAGTTTACCGCCGTAGGCAGACGCTCAATGACTCGCTACCGCTACGCGATCGCCCCAATAACGCTATATATAAGTTATGCTGCAAATCTCTAATAAAATCATTATCCCCGATAGCGAACTCGAAATGAGCGCGATTCGTTCTCAAGGAGCAGGGGGTCAAAACGTCAACAAGGTTTCTACTGCCATTCACTTACGCTTTAACATTCAGGCTTCATCATTACCCAGTTTCTACAAAGAACAGCTTTTGAAACTGAATGACCGACGCATTACCCAAGAGGGGGTTATTGTCATTAAGGCTCAAGAACATCGCAGCCAAGAGCAAAACCGTGAGGAAGCTTTAGAACGACTCAAAGAACTGATTAAAAGCGCAGTTGTAATCAAGAGAAAACGCAAACCCACCAAACCAACTCGCAGTTCTCACTCCAAACGTCTTGATAGTAAAACTAAGCGAGGACAAATTAAGTCCATGAGAAGGCAGATAATTGATTAAAGTCAGGACTTACGCACAGAGGTTATTTGTGAAGAAGGGGTGTAAGGGTTTTGAACACCTACACCCCCACACCCCTATACCCCTATACCCTCGCCCAAACCCTTGATTCTTCCTATCACTGCGTAAGTCCTAAAAGTATGATCCTCTTAAACCAAAAACCCAGCCGGAATGACTGGGCTTTTGTTGGGGTTATCTTCCCCAGGGTAATTTATAGAAGTTATTGATAAGTTGCTTGACTAATAATGACTACCAAGCCTAGATAGCAAATTCCAGAAAATTAGAACAAGCAAGTTTAACAGTTATCAGTTAATACACCAATTGGTGGTCAGCGTGTTTTGGTGGGTCACTCATCCCCCACTATGCGCCTTCAGGACTGCTTACTGTTCACTGATTTGATTACCTTGTTTACTCATTTTATTACTTGTGGCCTATGGAAAGCGGTGTATATTTTGGATGGGTTATTGAAAAATCTCTCCGGTAAAAAGACAGGAAAAGTAAGCAACATGATTAAGCCAACAGACATAAATTATAAAAAACTTATTTCCTTATTTGAAGTACAACCTTCATTATTTGAGGAAATAAAAGTTAATGGTTATTCTAAAGATGGTGAAGGAAAAGAAGTTTTATATCGTGATGGGGAATCAGATTTAATTGAGATTAATGGTAAAATTTGGCGATTTAATTGGGAGAGTGTTGAAGAATTTGGAATAGAAGAGGATGAGGATTGAGACAAAATACAAATTTTGTCCAATGTGCAACCAGCCTTATAGAGAGAATTTTCATATTTTTTAGACACAAGCAATCCTATAAGTGCAGCCTAAGCTTTACAGTTTTACCCTGACAGCACAACGCTACGCGATCGCTTCGTGCGTAGCGTGTCGCTTTAAGACAAGAGTAGGCTTGACGTTTAAGTATTACTCATTGACTATAACCCAAGGTTGATTTTGTTGAATCAACTGGTTAATTACTTCTGGTTTTACCGGACTGTAATAGCAGAAAATGACGGCACTATGCACTGGCGCAGTTTCGCATGACGGCATATTACCATTACCAACTAAAACCATCTTTTGAGGTACAAACACCTCATAGCTCACCAACTTCCATTCGTGTTCGGGGTGGTTTTTGTAACCAGCAGTCCACACTATAGGCTCAATCTCAGCAATGGCATCATTGACTCCGACACAAACCTCCATTCCCCCCGTAAGTTCATATCCTGGTGCATTAAAGCTAGGAAAAGTCTGGATGGATGTTAAAAGCGTGTCGCCTCTTAATTCGTTAAATGCTTCTAATTCTTGTAGGTTCATCTGTGATCTCCAAAACTTGTTGTTTCTCCAGGAAAAATACACCAGTATCCACCACCTGCTGCAAGATGACTTCTCTTGAGTGTTTTACCTATCCTTTTAGCAATCTTGTAACAATCAGCAACACTATTAGCCCAGTGAGCATCCCCTAATTTTGCTGCCTCTATTCCAGAAATAGCTCTACTTTGCAAAGGCTTCGCTGTACCAACTAATCGTTCAGAATTGTTGATTTGTCCATTGGCATTTGCTGCATAATACTTCCCATTTCTGGTAGATCGCCAAATATAGTAAACAGTGCCACCTACAATAGCAACTCCAATCAGCACACATCCTACCCCAGCCGTGCCTGCACACAAAGCTGCGGGTGCAAGTACCGCAGGATTCGCACTCACTAGGCGCGGTGGTAAAGCAGTCGTAGACAGAACAAGGCTTGTTCCTATAGCCACAATTTGACGAGAAGTTATTTTTGACTTGAATTTCAGCATATTTTAATAGTTTTGAGGATTCAGTTGCAGTAAAGAACGACCAGATTTAGAGCTTTGGTTCATGTATTGCTCTCTAGTGCTTCGCCACGCAAACTTTGCGTAGTGGCAAGCAGAGGGGCTTCAGGTGCGGAGGGACAGAGGGGAAAATTGTACAAATCTCTCCTCTGCTCCCCTGCCCCCCTGCTCCTCTGCCGACCAACAAAACAGCATTTTTGGGTTGGTGAACTACTAGTTTTTCTTGGGTACTTCTGCATCCTAGCAAATGTGGGCGTATTTGTACCAGATATGGGTCAATATTGGGATAATATATAGGAGTAACCTTTTTTGTGCCAATTCTGGGGCAGATTTGGAAAAATATAAGCACTTAAAGTAGCAATATGAATGCAGTAGAATCAAACCCCAGAAAGGATGAAATGCCCAGAAAGGATGAAAGGTTAGCTATTCCCGCACTTGGCGAGTATGACAATGACTTACTCACTGTGGATGCGTGGGTAAGTGGTCGTACTAAGGTTGTCCAGGCACAGTCTCTTTTATGTAGCCAACTTCAGGAGCGAGACACATTGATTAGGCAGAGGGTGGAGTATTTAGCTAAAAAACGAGGTATCAGCTTTGATGAGATGTGGGAGCAAATTCTTAATGGCACTGCTCAAAAAATGACTCCTAGTGAGAGTGAAGGACTAGAGTATAAAGCAGGGGATAAGGGCTGAAAACTGAAAATGGCGATGAGGGTCATTCTATGCAAATTCCGGTGATGTCAGGTTAAGTTGCCGGGATTAGCATAAATGGTTTAATTATGGTCTAATTTTCGCCTCCCCAGTGGGATAGTAGATGAGAAAGCTTATATATCCATAATCTGTGGCGATGAATTATTGGCTCATGAAGTCAGAACCAGAAGTATTTAGCATTACTGACCTACAACAGCAGGGGAAAACTATCTGGGACGGTGTCCGTAATTATCAAGCTCGTAACTTTTTGCGCCAAATGCAGCCAGGAGATTTAGCTTTTTTCTATCACTCCAATACTAATCCTCCTGGGATTGCTGGGCTAATGCGTGTAGTAACAACGGGTATTGATGACCCCACCCAGTTTGACCTAAATAGTATTTACTTTGATCCAAAATCAACTCCCGAATCTCCCCGTTGGCAAACAGTTGTAGTGGAATTCGTGGAAACTTTTGACCAATCCATCTTGCTATCAACACTCAGACAAGAATTTAACCCTGAAGAATTAATGGTGGTGAGAACAGGAAATCGCTTATCGGTGATGCCTGTTTCTTTAGCAGTGGCTAACAAGATTCTGGCGATGAGGTGTTCAATACCAACAAATAACTATTAACTATGAAGTGCTTGTGTGGTTGCTTGCGTACTTTGCGAGTATGCAGATGCTCAAGTATCCAAGTATTTAAACAAAATCAATGCAGTAACAGGCTTTGTACAGGAGACAACCTTAAATTCGATAGAAACTGCGATTATGGCTGCACTTAACTAAACAATTTTCTTAGAGGAAAAAGGCGATCGCCTTACAACCAGAGCGATCGCCAACTACAACCATGAAAAAATCGAAACGACAATTAAAACCTGGGGATAAAGTTGAATTCCCTTCTTATGACGAACATTGCAAGCCTTTTACAGAGAGAGGCATTGTCACAGTTTACGTGTATCCAGACTTTCACCCCAATGGGTATATTGAGATTGTTGACAGCGACGGAAATTTAATTCTGTATGGTAATGCAGGAGAGGATATTAAAAAAGTTAAATAGCTTCTTAGAGGAAAAGGCGACTTGGATGCGATCGCTCGTTAGACTTTCCCCCCACAGATGTGCAGTAGACAAACACATACTACAACTGTATTATTGAAATTAGTCCTAATTACAAATACTACAAACATTCAATGACCACCAGATTCTCTTCAGGCATGAGTAGCGCAGTGCATTGCCGAACCAACAAGGGTTTAGGCAGAGCAATTGCGCTATTTGCGTTTGGGGGAATTTATCTGTTCATTGGCGATAAATCTATAAACATTGGCTTTTTTGGAGCGTTAGCCTGTTGGCTGAATCCAGAGCAACTGAAGCAAAGCGGGAGGTGCAAATGTCTTATAGCACCCACATAGGGCAAAAAGTATCAACTACCTAACCCCCGCTTCTTTTCATCCAGAGGCGGGGGTTATTTTTTTAGGAGTGAATCACATGGAAGCTCAACCACCTTTTAGGCAACCACACATATTACAAAATTCAGTTGTGGTGTTCTCTAAAAACTACCTACCACTAGCACGCATCAACATCAAACGAGCAATCGTGCTATTAGTCACAGGTCAAGCAGAGTCTGTGAATTTTGGTACTACAAAACAGTGGGAAGTTCGCTCACCCAGTATCGTACTACAAGTACCAGAACACATTCGCTTGACCGTTGGCAATCCCGAACGGCACTGGAAAGTACCTCCTGTCAACCGTCGTGAAGTTTTGAGGCGAGACAACCACACCTGCCAATACTGCGGTAGCACCAAGCATTTAACGCTTGACCATGTGATTCCCCGCTCCAAGGGTGGACAACATACCTGGGACAACGTTGTAACAGCGTGTGAGAAGTGTAACTCAACCAAGAGGGATCGCCTACCCCATGAAGCTGGAATGGTACTGAAAACCAAGCCCAAAGCCCCAATTCACCCAGCAGTAGCATTTGCCGAACAGTTCTGGAACTCACAACGCCACCCTGAAGGTGAGTAATTGACTTCCATCCCAGTCACAGAGGGCAATACAGCCATTAAATAATCCTGCCCTCTCACCTCTAAAAAAAGTTTGTAGTACACCCTTGACACTTCTGTAGTATTTATGTAGTATAAATGTAGTGAAGCAATCAAGCCTCCCAAAAAGGAACAGAGCAAACACTATCAGAACCATGAAAACTAAATAATTGCCACCCAACGTGGGGGTGTAACTCAGTGGTTAAGAGTGCCTGTCTGTCGAACAGGAAGCCGTGGGTTCAAATCCCATCATCCCCGTGTAGCCTTGTGGACGAATAGATAAGTCGCTGTGCCTCTCAAGCACGGAGAAGCGGGTGCAACTCCCGTCGAGGCTTGCAAACATTGCAGTGTAGCTTAACTAACGGCAAAGCCCCAAGCTCATAACTTGGTAAATGTGGGTTCAACTCCCACCACTGCGACCAAATGCACAGATGGTGTAATTGGCAACACTACAGTCTCCAAAACTGTTGTTCTGGGTTCAAATCCTTGTCTGTGCGTTGCCGTGTCCTGATCGAAAAAGCTTACATACTCGCCTAATGGTAAGGCAACTGTCTCTAAAACAGTCTATGCAGGTTCAATTCCTGTGTGTGAATCAACAGCTTTTTCAACTTACATGGCATACATGGTGCAGAAGCGAAGTGGTCGAGCGGCACGTCTTTCAAGCGTGTAATTAGCGGGTACCCTTCGGGAAGCAAGCTACGAGTCCCGTCTGCACTGCCTCATGGGGTGACGAATGGTGATCGACAGCAACGAAACCAACAAACGGACGCTTGCTGGATAGGGGTTCGATTCCCCTTCACTCCATCCCTTGTAGATGTATTTCTATCAAGTGGACATTGATTTGGGTCGGTATCCAAGTCCGGTTGAAGGAAGCCGTCTGTAAAACGGATGCCTCTGTGCTTCGTAGGTTCAAATCCTACCCGGCCCATTATGGAGAGATTGCTATTGGCAGGGCAAGCTGTTTGCTAAACAGTCGTGAGATTCAGTATCTCACTGTGGGTTCAACTCCCACTCTCTCCGCTTTATGAGAACGTGGTGTAACTGGATAACACATCAGTCTACGAAACTGAAAAGTGAAGGTTCAAGTCCTTCCGTTCTCGCCTATCCCCTAGTAGCTCAGTTGGTAGTAGCGCCTGTCTGAAGAACAGGAGGTCATCCGTTCAATCCGGATCTGGGGGGCTGGCACATTGCCCCATAGCTCAATGGCAGAGCAAGCGGCTGTTAACCGCGAGGTTGTAAGTTCGACTCTTACTGGGGCAGCCATTTATTGCCGAGTAGACGAATTGGTAGAGTCACCTGTCTCTGAAACAGGAGTTTGTAGGTTCAAACCCTACCTCGGCAGCCATTTATTGGGAAGTAGGCGACGTTGGCAAAGCCACCTGATTTTGGCTCAGGATCTCGCGGGTTCGATTCCTGCCTTCCCAGTTCTGCTTTGATAAAGCAGACAAATTATACTCCTGTAGCCCAACTGGAAGAGGCGGCTGTTTCAAAAACAGTCTGTGTATGGGTTCAAATCCCATCAGGAGTACCAACTAATATCGGGATGTAATTCAGTGGTCTAGAAGCCTTGTTTTGGGGACAAGGAGTCGTAGGTTCAAATCCTACCATCCCGACCATTTACCCCTGTGACGCAATTGGCAGACGTAGCCCGTTTAGACCGGGTTTGTTGCTCTTTCAACTCCTGTCAGGGGTACTGGGCATTTGCCCAACTATGCTCCCGTGGCGAAATTGGTAAACGCTTCCGTTTGAGGGACGGAATTGTTACAAGTACGGCTTCGCGGAAGCAAGCTACGATTCCTGTCGGGAGTACCAATTTGGGTCGTTGGCAGAGCGGATATGCAGCCGCCTTTTAAGCGGACTTATCCAGGTTCAACCCCTGGGCGACCCACCAAATCTTGGGCGTTTGGCAGAACGGTTATGCTCCTGACTCTTAATCAGGTTGACACAGGTTCAACTCCTGTAGCACCCACCAAATTTTACCCCTGTGATGCAATTGGCAGACATGACCTGCTTAAAACGGGTTTTATACAGGTTCAAATCCTGTCAGGGGTACTCGCGGAGATTGAGCTATGGTGCGCTCTGAGGTCTCATAAGCCTTCACGTACCGGGTACCCTTCGGGAAGCAAGCTACAAATCCCGGCTCCGCTACCAAATGCTGGTGTGGCTCAACGGCAGAGCAATCGCCTTGTAAGCGATGGGTTGCGGGTTCAACTCCTGTCACCAGCTTGAATTATGCGATCGCCTACGGCGGGCGGTTACGCCATCGTGGTGTAAAGGCAGCATCAGAGTCTTCCTCTCCTCACGGTACGAGTTCGAGTCTCGTCGTTCGCGTAGCGTGCCGAAGGCAATCGCTCTCTTAGCCCTGTAACTCAGTTGGTAGAGTGCCTCTCTTACAAAGAGGAAGTAGCGGGTTCAACTCCTGCCAGGGCTACCAATTTATGGGAGTGTCGCCTAATGGATGGGCATCGATCTTCTAAATCGATTTGTAGGGGTATCCTTCGGGAAGGCTTACGCCTACGAGTCCCTTCACTCCTGCCACATGGGGTCATAGCTCAAATGGCTAGAGCGTCCGCCTTGCAAGCGGAAGGCTAGGGGTTCAAATCCCCTTGATTCCACTTATGGTGTCTGAAGCCAAAGCGGTCGCGGCACTGGTTTGTGGAACCAGTTATAACGGGTTCAAGCCCCGTCGGACACCCCTTTAAGGAAGATGCCGCTACATGGTCGGCAACCAGTCTTGAAAACCGGGGTGGGGTAAAACCCAGGGGTTCGATTCCTCCATCTTCCGCCTTCCACCAGAGGCTAAAAAGTGAAGCACCGTGCTGATAACGCGGCAACAGGAGGGGCAGTACCTCCCTGGTGGATTTAAGTTAAGTTACGTCACAAAACAAGCGTTGGCATTAGCCTTGACGTTAGGCATCGCCTTTTGTCGCATCTTCTGAACAAAAAGCGTTATAGTCTCAATTTGTGAAAAATGTACTCTCTCCAGTTGTATAACCGTTAATCCAAAGCTACAATCTGCCGTATTAGAGGCATTTTTAATTACAACTGCATTTATCACTCGTGAGCAAAACTCGTATTATTGCGCTATTTAACCAATCAGGGGGAGTAGGAAAGACAAGTTTAACTATGAACTTGGGCTACCAACTCGCTCAAAAAAAGAAAAATCGTGTCCTTTTGATAGACGTAGACCCCCAAGCCTCACTCACGACATTTATGGGGCTAGAACCAGAAACTCTCTCTAAAACCGTCTACGAGGCCGTAGTGGGAGAAGAACCATTACCAATTCACCCTGAATTAATTCACGGCATGGGTTTAGTTCCAGCCAACATCAATTTAAGTGCCGCAGAACTAGAACTGGTTGCTGCCTTGATGCGGGAAATGCGCCTAAAAAATGCGATCGCATCCGTACTCGATCAATACGACTACATTTTGATTGACTGTCCCCCATCACTGGGTATCCTTAGCGTTATTAGCTTAGTAGCAGCTACCCATGTTTTAGTACCAATTCAGTGTCAGTTCAAATCCTTTCAAGGAACTGATTTACTACTAAGAACTGTAGCCACACTCCGTAAAGGTGCTAATAAAACACTTGCTATTGCTGGTTTCATACCTACAATGTATGATGCACGTACTGCTCAAGAAAGCAGAACCATGAAAGCCATCACAGAACAACTTTCACCCGTGGCAACAGTCTTTGAACCTATTCCTAAATCTATTGCCTTTGCTGATGCAAGTGAAGCACGCTTACCGTTAGCACTATATAATCCCAAACATCCTGCCGTCGCTGTAATAAAAAAAATCGCCCTTAATTTAGAAAAACTACAGTGAGCAAAAAAGACCAACCCTATACCAGCCACTTAAAAGGTGTAGCCGCCCTACTAGGCGAAAGTTTTAACGAAACGGAAAGTCTGGCTAATTCACCCAATACAGTTGCCATCAGTTTAATTAAACTGCCACAATCCCAGCCCCGGCGTTACTTTGACCCTCAAAAACTAGAGGAACTATCACGCTCAATCAAAGAACTGGGTATTCTCGAACCTCTGCTGGTGCGCCCCCTACCGAATGAAGAGTACGAACTGGTGGCAGGAGAACGGCGTTTAAGGGCTGCTCAACTTGCAGGACTAACCGAAGTCCCCGTGGTGATTCGCGAAATGAATAATATCACCACTTCTAAGGTGCAGCTTGTTGAAAATCTCCAGCGCGAAGACCTCAATCCTATAGAAGAAACCGAGGGAATACTTGAACTTTTGAGCATTGAACTTGGTGTTAGTACAAATGAGGTGATCTCCGTCCTCAACTCTGCTGCCAATGCCAAAAAGCGAAGCTTGGATTTGACGGAAAACGTTTTCCGTCAGCTTGAAACTATTGAATCTGTCCTTTCAGCCATTGGTAAATTTAGTGCTGAAAGTTTTCGCGTCAGCCGCTTGCCTTTACTCAATTTGCCTGCTGACGTAATAGAAGCACTCCGTCAGGGACAACTTGAATATACTAAAGCACGAGCGATCGCCAAATTGCAAGATGAATTAACCAGGAAACAACTCCTAGAAGATGCGATCGCCTATAATCTCTCACTAAGCGAACTCAAGCGCAAGATAAAAGAAATTGAGCAGCAGTCTAGATCAGGGACTCCATCATTAAAAGACATAGCTGATGAAACCTTTCGCCGCTTAAAAAAATCTCAAGTCTGGGATGACCCTAAAAAACAGGCAAAGGTAGAAAAGCTGTTAGCCCAATTAAACGCACTGATAGAAGATGACAATCCCAAGTGAAGTCAATACTTCTCGGTTAAGAATTAACAATACTTCTCGGTTAAGAATTAACAATACTTCTCGGTTAAGAATTAAGCAGTATTGAGAATAAAAAAAGTGAGTGGTTGACGTTTAGTACCCGCTCCTGAGTGGATTGGTTTTCTAGATGGAAACTTAGAACGAGTTTTTTTGACTACTCTAGGATTTGTTCTACCCTGTCTGGCATCACCGTGGTCGGGTAGCAGGACTATATCGCTATAATCCCGCCCCCTCAGAACCGGACGTGCGCCTTGCAACGCATCCGGCTCAAGCAAGTCACAGACTACTTATTGTTCCAGAATGTATTTGCTGATGGCAGTACAGATGTACGAGTTGTAGGTTGCCGTAATTGTCACCACCACCCTGAGTTTTTGGCTTTTTATGATGAAGATGTAACTCCTCATCATTTAAGAGCGATTCCCCGCAGACAGGACAGACATATTGTTGCTTTTGAGCTATCTTCTGCCTACTTTTGATTAATTCGGATTTAGTTTTAGCTGACTGCCGTTTAATCCAGTAGTCCCTTAATTTGGGGTCATCAGGTGATGATTTACCCTTAACAAGAATGTGCCTTTCAATCTTGAACCAAGCAAATTTCAACATATAGGCTCCGGTTTGTTTATTACCGAAAACCCATCGGTCAAATGGTCTATCAAGATTTAGATTTCCCCAGTATTTAGCCTTACGCCAGCTATCGGATTTATTTCGATGAGTACGTTTGGCATACATTTTCTGTTTCTCATATAACCAGTGGTCAAGAGAATTGAAAATTTTTGAGGATACCCCAACTCGGAAGTAATTAGCTTGTCCCCGAATAATCGGATTGAGCTTTTTAATCACTGCATCTATTGACTTACCTTTACAGTTAAGCCATTCGGAACGCAGTTTACTCCGAATATTTAGCACAGACTTTTTACTAGGTTTGATTAACAGCTTCCAGAGAGTTTTAGTGGTTTGGTCTTTGTAGTGTCTGATATTGAAACCCAAGAAGTCAAAACCTACTGTAAGATGCGATATTTTGGTTTTCTCTTGGGAGAGGGTAAGCCCCCTGACTTGCATCCAATCATTAAGAATTTGAACAACATTTTCTGCATCTTCTAGTGTTTCACAGAACACCACAAAATCATCAGCGTATCTCACCAAGGCTCTTGCTGCACGGAGTTCTCCGTCCTTGTTATATTTGACTCCCAAAGCAGATTCCATACCGTGCAAAGCTATATTTGCTAACAACGGACTGACAACAGACCCTTGCGGTGTACCTGCATCTGTAGGATGCCAAGAATCCGCTTCCATATATCCTGCTAATAGCCACTGTTTAATTAATTCACGGGCTGGAAAGCCTGTTAATAGCTCTAACAGAAAATTATGCGAAATGTTG
The DNA here is from genome assembly GCF_021596505.1 of Nostoc sp. CMAA1605. Taxonomy (GTDB): domain Bacteria; phylum Cyanobacteriota; class Cyanobacteriia; order Cyanobacteriales; family Nostocaceae; genus Trichormus. The sequence continues at coordinate 51,151 of NZ_PJIZ01000017.1, forward strand.
TCAAAACATCCTTGAATGTCTGCATCTACCACCCATTTCTTCCGTTTATTGGGACGGGCGAGGTTATAGATACTGGCAATAGCATCATGGGGGCTGCGTCCTGGTCGGAAACCGTAACTAGACCTTTCAAAAGTTGCTTCCCATTCGGGTTCTAAGGCATTTTTAACCAATGCTTGGATGGCACGGTCTTGTATTACTGGGATTCCTAAAGGTCGTTTCTTCCCATTAGCTTTCGGAATGTAAATTCGTCGTGCTGGTGATGATTTCCAGGGAGAATAATCAGTTAATTTATCTACTAACTGACCCCTGGCAGTAGCAGTTTTAACTACTACTTTATCTATTCCTGGTGTGTTTCGACCTCTGTTATACTGCGTCACTTTTCTAACGCTAACTAGGCGATTAGAATAGCTACGTAGCATCAGTTTCTGGAGAGAGCGTACCTTTTTCAGGTTGCCCTCAGTTTTTGCCCTAAAGATTCGCTGTCTCAAATTCCGAACAATTCGATTGGCTTTGCGCCAATTGACACAATTCCAATCAGTCTGTCCCTTGGTTCGGTTTACAGTTGCCTGCATCTAACTTACACCTCGGTTTGAAATAATTACAACGGATTTTGGTTGACTCACCTGCTTCCCGTCAGCACCCTTTCAGGTTAGGCATCTGCCTTATCCACCGGGTTATGGATTTCCCTTGCCTTTCGGCTGGTGGCTTTCGCTTCTGGAAGCATCCTTGACCCACTGAAGAATTCGGCTTTCCTTACGGATTGCTTACTGGGTATAGTCCCAGACTCCATTGGGGTTACTACGTTACGCACGGATGAGATTTAATTGGGTAGGGTGTCCTTTCTACACCGGAGTGTTTGGTGTCCCAGTTCAACCAAATTGGGGAGTTGAACCTTGACTGAATAATTTTGGGGTATTCAGTGCTTTACTCATATCACCGTGTCAGCCTTTTCGATGACCAATTCTTACGATGCCTCAACAAGGATTCATTTACATTCACCCATCCAATCTTTCCTTTGCCCGGTGACATTTTTAGGCTAAATGCTTCCTTGGGCTTTACTTTCCGCTTCACACATCACCGTTACCAGTGGTGCATGGGAAGGTTAGGAACAGTCCTGGACACTGGACTGGAGGAATCGGTTCCTCACTCATCTTTTGGAAGTTTTGTATATAGGGGCTTCCAGCCCTTCGTGCGCCATCGTGTCGCACCCAAAACGGGAAAATTGTACGCGCTTGGCTAAAAGCCTTTCTCCATAAGCATCTTAGCCACCCATTTTTCAATAACACCCGTAAGTGAGATTGAGCATCATATAGGTGTAATTTGGCGTAGATACGTAGATACAACGAAGCTTTCAGCAGAGGCTATCTAACTGGTAAAGAAAAGAGTAAATGTAAACACGTATGTCAGTAGCTTTATGCCAACCAGCAAGTACAGCATCATCTGAAATGTCTGCAAGAACTACCAAACCATCTTCTTTATCCATACGGTAAGGTAAAGGTTCAGCGCTGAACCAACCGTAAGCGATCGCTTCCTTGTCTTGCTCAAAAACGAAAACTTCTAAACTCTGCTCGTATTTTGAATAGCAGTAAGGTAAATAGCAAGATGGATACTCTCTTAGGATTTCACGATTAACTGTGTATGATCGCCAGCGTAGTTGCTCCCCCTTAATTTCTTTTGGATTAGTTTCTAGCCAATCATAGAGCTTTTTGGCTTGCTGCAATGCGTGATCTGCGCCTTTGAAAATGACGCTGGGTAGAAAAATATCGCCATCAAAATGCACTGCAACTTCAAAGAAATCTTCGTCCTCATCTTCGACTTCTGTTACTTCAATGATTCCATCCTTGTATAATTCGCCATTTTCCATTTTGAATTTATCTCATCCCCCCAATTCCAGAACCATCGCACTCAGGGCAAATCCAGCCACTATTACCATACAAATAGCCTGAGCCTCCGCAGTGACAGCAATTTACGTATATCCCATCATCTTCAAAAAATAATTCAGGCGTAGAAATACTATCAGGATCATCGGCGAAATCTGGAATTACTAGAGCTATTTCTTGAGTGCGATCTGAATGATTTTTTTCCATTACAAAATTCCTTTTTCGTAACTTGATGGATAATCTTGTTTTATTGTTTTTCAATGCTATGGCTAATGCTTTAACTAAGTGGCTGATTACCCTAATTTTATTGGTGCAGAGTAGTATGTATTCTTTGCACCAAGGATAGTATGTTTTGGCAAAAGTATTTTTTTATTATCACACTTAGAGCTGATTCGTAAAGAAAACCTTAAGCTGCCATTCGCTTGATCATCAGACGAATCAATGAGCCATAAATCATTGCTTCACTTAGCTCGGTGTACAACTCATAATCCTTACTCAAACGCCGAAATCGATTGAGCCAACCAAATGTCCGTTCTACAATCCATCGCTTTGGCAATCGCTCAAATGTTTTCGATATCCTTTCAATTACCTCAACACGAACCTGTTCTCCACAAACGTGCTTAACGGCTTGAGCAAAGTTTTCTCCCGAATAACCTTGATCTACCCAAACAACTTCCAATTTAGACAATTCCTCGGCTGCTTCATGCAGTACAACCACAGCACCCAAACGTTCTGACGCATTGGCTTGAGTCACTAAAACGCCAATCAACAACCCTTGAGAATCTACAACTATATGTCGTTTACGCCCTTTAACCTTCTTACCACCATCGAAACCGTAGACCTCCCCTTTTTTTCCGTGGTCTTCACGGATTGAGAATCAGCGATGTCTTCGACGGGCTACGCCTACGCCACGGTAGACTTTTCATCTCTCCCTAAATCTTGTCGGAGTTTATGCCGCACTTGGTCGTGAATTGTCTGCCAAATGCCTTTACGTTGCCATTTCTGAAAGTAGCCATACACCGTTGTGTAAGGAGGAAGATCATGAGGTAGCATTTCCCACTGACAACCAGTCCTTTGTACGTAGAAAATAGCGTTGAGAATTTCTCGTAAATCTACTTCTACAGGATGCCCAAATCCCTTGGGTGTAGGTAGAAGAGGCTTGATAATTAACCATTCAGCATCGCTTAAATCACTTGGGTAGGGTTTGCGGTGTGGATTCTCAATCGCTGGTAGACGGCTCATCGACAACAAAATAACTACACTCGGTTTAGCCTATAACCTGGGTCAACCCAGATTCACTTCTTTTTAGATTTTCTTTACGAATCAGCTCTCAGAGCTATATTTCCAACAATGGGGCTTATATCCCAAACTATGGAGAACGTTGGCGAAATGGTGAAGCTATTGCTACTGGATTTGTGGAATCAACGGTTAATCAAGTCTCATTTCTTGCACCAACCGTAGTCACACGTACAAGCTAGATAAACCAGTGTTTAAGTATAACAGTAGGTGAATAGAATCAGGTAAGTAGTTTTTGTTTTAAAAAGAACTTAATTCATGTAATGAATACAGAGAATGCGAGATAGCTGAATGCAGAGGCTGTTTGACCTGAGCATAAAGATGATTGCATCTTTGTCTCAAAATATGAGAGAAAGGGCGTGAAATGTATTTCGATAAAAAGCAAGAAAAATGCTTGCCCACGCCCAAAATTTAGTTTACACCCTTAAAGAGTTGATGCCCACGCAGTATCAAAAAGATAATCTAGAAGCGATGCTGGCATTATTTTTAGAGGCACATTGAACGAGCTGGTGAGTTAGCTGGTTTACCTTTCCCTATTCATGCTCATATGCTAAGGCATGGGACGGGTTATTATTTGGCTAATCGAGGTATTGACACTCGGACAATTCAAAGTTACTTGGGACATAAAAATATTCAGCACACAGTTCGTTACACCGAACTTGCATCTACTAAATTTCAAGGTCTTTGGGATGATTAATGCCCATCTCCCCCGAAAAAAATCGCTCTCCTATTACATCTGAGAACACATGGCTTGACGAGTTAAGTGGACTGCTGATGATAAAATTTCTGCTGCGTGTTCAATTTCCAAAGAATTAGTAAATTTACCTATGCCAATACGCAACGCTCCTTCAATAACTTCTTTTGGTAAAAGCATAGCTTGAAGAACATGAGAAGGTGTTTCTACACCAGATGAGCAAGCGGCACCTGTAGAGATAGCTAGTTTATTACGGACTCTGGCAATGATTGCACTGTTAGGAACATCAGGAATGGAGATATGGAGGTTGCCAGATAACCGGGAACTTACATCGCCATTGATGACTAGACCAGGGATTTTACTTAGTAGTAAGCTTTGTAATTTATCTCTCAGTTCAGCGATCGCTTTTTCATCCTCTTCCATTTCTAGCAGTCGTAGGCGACAAGCTTCTCCCAACCCAACAATACCAGGAACATTGAGAGTACCTGACCTGATTCCTTTTTGATGTCCACCACCAAAAAAAATGGGATTGAGGTGATGTGCTTTTCTCACAACTAAAGCTCCTGTACCTTTTGTCCCATAGAGTTTATGCGCAGAAATTGCGAGGTAAGTAATGCCCCATTCTTCAAAATTGATAGGGATTTTACCTACAGCTTGGGAAGCATCGCACAAAAAAGGAATGTTATAATTTTGAGCTATTTTTCCAACTTCTTGAATGGGATAAATATTACCAATTTCATTGTTAGCTGCCATCACAGATACCAGCGACAGCCCTGATGCACAGGCTTTTTCTACATTGTCTAAGTCTAATCTACCTTTTGAATCAACACGCAAGTTTATAATTTCAGCTAATCCTTTTTTTGCCAATGTATAGCAGGTATCTAAAACTGCTTTGTGTTCAACGGGTAAAACAGCAATACGAGGTTTAATTTTTGCAGTGTTATCAATAGTTATGCTGCCTTGAATGACTAAATTAATACTTTCTGTAGCTCCAGATGTAAAAATTATTTCTTTAGATGATGCACCAGTTAATTTAGCTACGTTAACAGATGCTTGAGAAACCGCCTTGTTTGCTTCGTCACCATAAATATGATCAACGCTACTAGCATTACCAAATGCAGTGATCATGTAATGCAACATCAATTCTGCTACCCGCCGATCGACAGGTGTTGTGGAGTGGTAGTCGAGATATATAGAGTTAGCTGTTTGAATCACTTGACATCAACGGAAATTTCTTGACCTAGTTGCCTAAATTCATCGTCGAGATAATACAGCGAGTTTCGGATATATTGACGTATCCTACAGGCAGGTTGTAGGCAATCTCGCCGATAATCTTCTAATGTTAGCTGTAAATGTGGATAAAGAATTTTCAAAAATCCTGATGCTGATTTGAGAATTGCATTTTGATCGCGAACTGTTGTATTTTTCTCGAATTGAGTATGCTCCTGTGTGTAAGATAAAAAACGATTATCTTGGCGTAGAGATAGTAACACTTCGCCAAAAAAGTCCATTTTTAAACCAACTTGATTAGCAATCATTTCTCGTTTAAATTTAGGAATTTCCCATCCGGGAATTATGCCTACAAAGCGGTCTAGCAATGCTGTTTCGCCGAAAAATTTTGGTAGTTCCCCAATTAAATTATCTTCATTTCGCGGACGTAATTGCTCATCTAGTTCAATATTTGCTAGCATGACAAGGGAGCAATCGCTGGAAATATCCGCAAAGCCGGAACGGTTATAGCGTCCACTAGCAAGATAATTCTTTAAGGGGCCAATCACTTCATCATTGTTGTCAAAAGTTAAGCTTTGAACTTCGTCTAAAACAACAACATCATGACGACCGAGTAAACCGACTTCTCTGGTTTGACCATTGATGAAAAGCTGTGCAGGGGTAACTTTACCGCCACTTATTAGACATACTTTACTGCTGATATTTTCAAATACGAAACTTTTCCCAGTACCTTTAGGCGCTAATTCCATAATATGGTAATTAGATTCTACTAAAGGTAATAATCTAGATAATACCCAGGTTTTTGCATCTTCACTGTAGCTTGGGTGTTCGGGATTAAATCCCATTGAGCAAAATAATAAATTTTTCCATTGTTGTGTATTAAAGTTTTCTCGAAGCTTGGCATAACTTTGTAAATTAATTTGCGAACATTGGAAAGGCTCAAAATCCATTACTTCTACAGTGCCGTCAGGAAGCATAACTAGATCAATTTTCCCCCAAACGCCTTGGCGAAGAAGCATTGTATGGCGTTCTACAATTGTGGGAGAAATTCTACATTCATCTAAATTTAAGACTTTGATTTGTGCTAATGGGTCGGGAATTAATTTACCTTCGTTATTTACTTTAATCCGGACGCGCATGAGGGCAATAATTTTTTTAGCTTTTCCTTGGGATAACTCAAACATGATTTCGTTGTAGTCATCTTTGCGGGGAAAGGCTTTTTTGACAAAGTTATTGATTTTTTCTAATTCTGGGGTAGTAAGTTTTCCAGTTCCCGGGACAACTTTATCAAGCAGCCATTCGGCAACAAAACTAGGTATTCCAGCGGAACTTAATCCACTTGATGGTAATCTATTTTTATCAATGCTCAGATTGCCAAAAACATCAATAATTAAATCCTGATTATAAGCTAATAGTTCGTTAGAATTCATCTATATTAAATCCTGCAATACCACTAATAAATATTTGTTCAACTTTGAATGTCGAGTCAGCAGCAAGACTTGTACTCATTATTTCACAGCTAGGAAATCGAAAATTTAATTCGCCGCTTAAGCTGAGGATATCGCCTTCATAACCAGGTGGTAACTCTGGTACTTTTGGAATATCTATCGTCAAGGTTAATTTATCATTTGTTGGGATGATTGTTTCTAAGGGCATTCCATAATTGAGATTCGATAATTCATGAATACGTATGCATACATCCATTAAGGGTACGGAGTTAGGATTATCAATAGTAATTTCTAACTTGCCGATTTTTCCTACTTCTCCTTCGCCACGGCAATATACTAGCACTGGACGGCGTTGTACAGATTTTCGCAATATAGATACGCCAATAACAACTTCTTCGGGAAATAGCCCACCGTGGGAACCGAAAGTTTTTTGATTTGAGAGTAGCTAAAAGAACTTAGAGTAGCAGCACCTTTAACAATACTGATATCGTGAGGAAGTCCGTAGCGATCGCTTTCTAAAACTACGAACCGAGGATCGTCGATTTTTCCTATAACTATTCTTCCTTGGGCTTCTAGGTTGTCAGGGTAGGTGATTTGTTCGCAGACACCTAAAATTTGTCCGCGATCGCTAGTAACGATAACTTGTAGTTGTTCTGGGTAAGAATGTTCGGGCAACGAAAGATTGGATTTCTCTGGCGATTCCTTCCAAGGTGTGGGGGCGTTTAACTTTATACCAGTGTTGCCAATCTCGTTCAGTTTGGTGTAATTCGTCAAATTGTTGCGTATCCAACAATAAAGCTTGTGTTTGCCTTTTTTTAAATCTTGAAGGAGTTTGGCTTTATCAGAGTCTGTATAACGCTTTCCTATTTCCATTTTTGGCAAGGCTTTTCCTGCATCTTTAACCCAAGCAGAATCGTTAGGTAAAAGTTGTGTGTAAAGACTCCATTTGGCGTATGCAGTTGTTGTAGGTAAGATGCTGAAGCGCGGTTGGATATAAGTTTCTATGGCGAGTTGCTGGTTTTGTGTGAGGAAGGATAACAGTTCTAGATGATCTAACCAGCCTAAGCCATCAATTACAACCCAAAGTACCGGGGAAGTTTGACAGAGATTTTGCACTAGAGATGCAACACTGTAATTTAATTGTGAATCTTTAACATCATTTTCCTTCATTTGGGGATAGTGATGTAATATCCATACCACAAAACTATCAGCCAAGCGATCGCTTATATTTTGTGCAGAGATGGGCTGATGGATCGCTATTTCCCAACGACGAAAAGGTAAATAACTTTCCGTAACCCACCTCAAGGCTTCTTGGGGAGTAGCTTGAATATCAAGGGGTTCGGGAATAGGTGGAGGCTGTTTATTGCTGAGTGTTTCTCGCTGCTGATGACTGAGATAGGCAGCAATTTTCTTTTCTCGAACTTTATTCAGCAAGTTAGGTCGATTCTCAAGGACATTATAGGCAACAGTTGCAATCCGCTCACAACCAACTTGTTCGCTGAGAATGAGATTTTCTAATATTTGTCCATCTGAACGGTATAGTTGTTGTTCCCAGTAGCGATCAAACTCTTGTGTTAAACAATTGGGAATTGCTAAGGGATATTTAGGTAGTTCTGTAATAGCTGGTTCTGCGATTCCTAGCCAACGGCGTAAAAGTTTAAGCTTATCTGATGTTTGGTAGTATATTCCTAAGTTATGCTCTAGAAATTGGTTTTGCCATACTCGTTCTAAAGGTTTGCACTCTGGCGGTACTTGAATCGCCAGCCAAGCAGCTAAATTCTCTATGGAAGGTTCGCCTAACCATATTTGCTTGTCAGTTTCGGTAATATCCGCTAATAAATGTGCAATTGGATTATCTTGCGGATAAAAGTCAAGTTTAGTGGCTACCGCTAGCTGTTGGTTTTCTGTCCACTCGCTGGGTAAAGGTAAGGAACCAAAAGTTTCTTGTAAGCGCAGGCGTGGATCTTGTTTAATTTCGGTGATCGCATCTAATTTGTTCCAAGCTTTTAGCCATTCTTGCGCCCAATCACATAATCTTTTACCTCTCACCCAGTAGGGAGAATTAGTAATACCAAAGATTCCATCCACTCAACTTCTGTGGTAATACCAATGTATCCCAGTGGAATTTCCGTATTTTCCTGTGGGGTCTAAAACTATTGGTTTATCTGGGTCAATTTGACTTTGACTTGTCAATTTTGGCAGAGTAAATAAGTTAAACGTTGTTGGGGTTGTATTGGCAGTTATTTGTTGTGTTTGCTTGACTTTATATCCGGTTTTGGGAGATATTTGTACTGATTAATTTCTGACGATAAACTTCTTGGCTCAGATTTTCTCAGACAAGAAAGGTTATTAATGCCTGTAAAAATTCGGCTGCATCAGTAAATCTCTCTGTGCGTTGAGGTGCGATCGCTCGCATCATTACTTGTACTAATTCATCGCTTAAATTCTCGCATCCCTCTAATTCGCTGGGATTGCGGGGTAATTTCCGTTTTGGTGGTTGTGGTTCATCAAAGGGTAGCGACCTGTAACACATTCATAAAAACTATACCTAAAGCATACACATCTCTATCGATTTTTTCGGCTAAACTCAAATCTATTGTTAATTTGCAGTCCGGGGGAATGTAGCGACGAGTTCCAGCACTAATAGTCATTTCATCGCTGTCTGATACGGCGACATTAAAATCAAGAATTCGCACACCTTGGCCAGTTAAAAGTAGATTAGAAGGTTTGATATCTTGGTGACAAACTTTGTATTGGTGCAAGTGTAATAAACCAGCAGCAGTCTGTTTAGCAATTTCAACTGCTTTTTCGAGACAAAGAGGTTTGGTTTGCAATTAGAGATTCAATATCTTGTCCAGCGATATACTCAAAAACAATGAAAGGAGTATCATCTTTTAACCGACTGGCAAATATAACTTCCACAATATGAGGATGCTTGGGAACCTTTAATAAAGCAGTATACTCTTGTTGGAGTCGTTCATACACAGAACGGCGATCGCGAGTAACTAATTTGAGTACCAAATCTGTTTTGCGGAGGATATCAAAAACATGATAAGCTACAGCAAAACTACCCGGTCGCCCCAATCGCTGAATTATCCGATATTGCTCATCAACAATTGTATCGGCAGGCAAGTTAGTGATATCTAGATTTGGTAGAGTTGCAAGTGGAATTAAATCCTGTAATGCTGCATCAGCATGAGGATAGCGGTCTTTGGGAGCAAAAGCAGATAATTTTTGCAACCATTTATCCCAATCCGATGACAGTTCAGGATTGTGTTCCGATGGCTGAATGGGAAAAGTAGCGTTGCATTCAGAAATTTGATTAGCATCTGCGAAAGCTGGAACGCCCGTCAACAGTTCGTAAAATACTAAGCCAACGGAGAACAAATCAGAAACAACGCTGGCTTGAGAAGGATCGTTTTGACATTCGATAGCTTGGTAAGCAGCATATTTTTCCAAGTCATCGATAATATCATCTGCGATCGTGCTGGTGCGATCGCAAATACGCGCATAATCGAAATTTACTAAACGAGCTTGACCGATAGTAGTAATTAAGATGCTATCGGGTGTAATATTACGATGAATCACACCATGTTTATGGGCGTGTTCTAAGCCCGATAAAACATCTCGCATCACTGCTAATTTTTGTTCCCAATTGAGACTTTGCTTTTTGATATGTTGGTGCAAAACTTGCCCTGGTACATCTTCATTTACCATTACTAAACAATCATGTTCTCGACTTTCAAAAAAGTCTTGCACGCTGAGAATATTTGGATGGGATGGTAATTGGCGAACTGCGCGAAATGCTGTACCGATCAGTTTATATTGTTCTTGACGTTTGCTAGTTTCTAGCAGTGGATCGACTTGATAAACACGCAATCTTGCTGTCCAGCTACTCATACCCATCATTAAATGTTTAGCACGATATTCTGTATATCGCTCATTGCTACTAAGTTTATCTTCTACTTGCCAATCACGATATCTTTGCGGTGCTGTTTTCGGTCTAGATTTCCCCTGGATTGCTCTTTCAACTGTTGTAATATAATGTTTAATATCTTGATAGCGATAGTCAGGAATATAAGCTTTATTTTTAAAGTATTTCAGGCAACGTTCATCTAAATATGTTATGTGTTCACCATCTTTATCCCCGCGATCAATAATTTTGACATCAATATTTGTCATTAACACTGCCGCTTGGATGTGAACTTTCCGCAACTCACTGTCCTTGACGCGATTAGCATCACAAATCATCGTACTCAGGACTTTTGCGTGTTTTCTTAATTTTTTTAAAGGCGATAAAAAGGGTTGGTAATTATCTGGATACCAATTAGGGTCATAAATTTCGATATTACCATGCCAATTTTTAATATCTACCACATAAACGCAGTGTGGGGCGATGAGAATTAAATCCACCTCACAAATTTCTACACATTGCTTAATTTCCAGGTTCGTAAAGAGTTTGTAGGAATCAGGTAAATTGTCACGCAGATACTCAAAAGCTTTGCGTTCTGATTCATTTTCTGGCTCTCCAAAATGACAGAGTTCAGCCATCAAAACTCCTCCGTAGTCCCTGATAAATATTGTGGCAGTTTTTTCAGTAAGTTTTCTCGTCGTTCATGGGGTAATTGTTGGAATAAGGTAATAATTTGACTTTCCTTATCTTGATTTTGAATTTCTACACAATTATTAATAATTTGTGCTAAAACTTGTTGTTGCTCGGCTTGTAGTATGTGTTGGTATTGATATTGCTGTTGTTTTATGGACTTGAGTAATTCATGTGCACGATCCAGTTTCTTGGCTGAGTTGGTAGATTGTAACTGTTGGCTTTGTGTTTCTAAACTTTCTAACCATTTAATAGCAGCATTGCGTTGCTGATTTTTAATCTGCTGCTGGGTTTGTTCTAATTGTGCAACCATTGCATCAAACCGAGTTAATACTGTTGCGGGAATTTCCTCAATTTCCGAACGCCACTTTTGCAACCGTTCTTTCTCTGCTTGACAAGCCTGTACTGTATCTACTTTTTGAGTTGCGAAAATTTGCAGCAGGTTTGAAAGTAAGTTAACTTCAGTACAAATAGATTTATAGCGTTCTTCTTGTTGGGATTGGTGATAGTAACTAGACTTGCTATTAATCTCTGCTTGCAGCTTTTGAGCTTCTTTTTGAGTTTTGATATTGCTTAATTTATTGTAAAGCTCGTTCAGCTGGTCTGTATATCCTTGTATTTTTTGATGTAGATTTGTTTGTAATTGCTCAATCTGCTGTCTGAAACGCTCTAAATTATGTAAATTGGCTTGCTTGTTATTGATAGTTGTGAGAGTGCGATCGCAAGATGCAATCGAGTTACTTTGTTGTTCGAGAATCTCCCAATGGCGAATTAGCTCTAGGTCAGCTGCTAAGGAATCTATTTCAGCTTGTAGTTGCTGATAAGCGGGATATTCTGTAGAATCTTTAAAGACAAAATTCAACTGAGCAT
>NZ_PJIZ01000018.1 GCF_021596505.1 Nostoc sp. CMAA1605
TGTTGCTAATCCCCAGCAGCAGGTAGCTGAACTACCTTTATTAACAAAAGCAGAACGGCATCAGTTATTGGTAGAGTGGAACGATACTCAGGCTGAATATCCTTTAGAAAAATGTATCCATGAGTTATTTGAAGCACAAGTAGAACACCACCCTGATGCAGTCGCAGTTATATTTGAAGGTCAAACATTGACCTATCAACAATTAAATGAAAAAGCCAATCAATTAGCTCACTATTTGCGAACAAAAGGCGTTAAACCAGAAGTATTGGTGGGTATTTTTGTGGAGCGTTCCATAGAGATGGTGATCGGACTATTGGGAATATTAAAGGCAGGGGGAGCATATCTGCCTTTAGACCCTAGTTATCCGAGCGATCGCTTAACTTATATGCTCACGGATGCAGGTGTGTCAATCTTACTGACTCAGCACTCTTTATTGGACTCTTTAGGAGCAAATTCAGCCGAGGTGGTATGTTTAGATCGGGATTGGCACGTAATTGCGAACTATAGCCAGCATAACCCCATCAACTTGGTGAATTCAGAAAATTTGGCTTATGTGATTTATACCTCTGGCTCTACAGGTAAGCCCAAGGGAGTGATGAATATCCATAAAGCTATTTGCAATAACTTATTGCGAACGATAAATGCTTACCCACTGACAGTAGGTGATAGCATCCTGCACATAGGTTTGTTGAGTTTTGATGTTTCAGTTTTGGAAATCTTTTTCCCTTTAACATCTGGTACTACTTTAGTAGTTGCTAAACCTGAAGGTCATAAAGATATAGCCTATTTGATGAACTTGATTGCTGAACAAAAAGTCACTCAAATATTTTGTGTTCCTTCAATGTTGCGAATTATTCTGCAACAAACGAACATAGAAAGTTGTCGTTGTTTAAAGCAAGCCTTTATTGGGGGAGAAGCCCTATCTTATGAACTGACTCAACGATTTTTTGAGAGATTGGACTGTGAATTATATAATTTTTATGGGCCTACAGAAACAGTAATTTATACAACTTGTTGGCAATGTCAGCCACATTCTAATTATCAAATAATTCCTATTGGTCGCCCGATAGCTAATACTCAAACTTATATCCTCGACGAATATCTGCAACCACTTCCTATTGGCATTGCTGGAGAATTATATATTGGGGGTGTCTCCTTAGCTAGAGGCTATCTCAATCAACCAGAATTAACTCATGAAAAATTTATTTCTCATCCCTTTAGTGAAGGGAAATTATATAAAACTGGAGATTTAGCCCGTTATTTACCTAATGGAAATATTGAATATCTTGGACGCATCGATCATCAAGTAAAACTAAGAGGTTTACGGATTGAGTTAGGCGAAATACAATCAGTTTTAGATACTCATCCCCAAGTAGAACAAACAGTTGTAGTTCTGCAAGCTGATACTGCTGAAAACCAACGCTTAGTAGCTTATGTAGTCGGAAAAGACAACTCATTTAAACAGGGCGAACTCCGGCAATTCTTACAGCAGAAATTGCCAGCTTATATGATACCTTCAGCTTTTGTGGTTTTGTCAGAATTGCCATTAAACCCTAATGGCAAAATAGACATCAAACAATTACCTAAACCTGATGAAGCATCGATATTAGGATCAACCTATCTACCTCCCCGCAATTCCTCAGAAATGATTCTGACAAACATTTGGCAGGAAGTTTTACAGGTATCAAAAATCGGAGTTAATGATAACTTTTTTGACTTAGGAGGACACAGCCTCAAAGCAATTGCTCTAGTTAGTAAAATTCAAGAGAAATTTGGACTTTCTCTTCAAATTAAACAAATATTTTTACATCCTACAATTTTAGAGCAAGCAGAATTATTAACTGCTGGTACAGCTATAGAAAATATTCCGGTAATTCCCCATCTGTCTGAGCAAGAAACATATGAAACTTCCCATGCACAGAAACGTTTTTTTGTGCTGCAACAGATGGATTTAAATAATGTTGCTTATCACATTGTTTCTCAACTCAAAATAACAGGAAGTTTTGACCCCAGTGCTTTTGATCAAGCAATGCAGGTTTTGATTGCTCGCCATGAATCTTTGCGGACATCGTTTGTATTAGTTAACGGTGAACCAAGGCAAAAGGTACTGGCACACAGTCCTTTTAATATCGGATTCCAAGATTGGACTAATCAACCCAATGCTGAAAGCCACATCCTAGAAATTATTCAACAAGATAGAGAACCTTTCGATTTAGAAAATAGCTCACTTTTACGAGCTAATATTTATAAATTAGCAGAGCAGCAATATATTCTGAGCATGGAAATCCATCATATTATTTGTGATGGTTGGTCGATGGATTTGTTAGCTAAAGAATGCTTAAAATATTATAATTACTTTGTTAAAGGCTTACAGCCAAATCCAGATAAATTGCCTATACAATACAAAGACTATGCAGCATGGCAAGCTAATATTTTACGCAGTAATGATTATAGACAAAACTTAGATTACTGGCGGCATAAACTTGATAATGGGCAAATACCCCGCCTTCACTTACCTACAGACTTTCAAAGGCCTGCTATCAAGACTTTCAATGGTTCACATCTAAGTTTGACATTCCAACCCGCAATAGTTTCTAGATTGCGAGGAATTTGTCAACAAACAGAAAGCACTTTGTTTATGGCACTATTAGCAGCAGTCAAAGTATTACTGTATCGCTATAGTGGTCAGCATGACATTTCCATTGGTACGGAAATTGCCACTCGCAATCATCCTCAATTGCAATCTTTAATCGGTTTATTTCTCAATACACTAGTTCTCCGTGACCAAATAGAGCCAGAACAAGGATATCAAAATCTACTTGCACAAGTGCGTCAAACTGTGACTGAAGCATTTGAACACGCTGATTACCCGTTTGATATGTTGGTAGAAGAACTAGCTATTTCTAAAGAGATTAACCGTACACCATTGTTTGATGTGTTAGTGCTGCTACAAAATTTTGGTCAACCTGTATTTGCAGAAGAATTAGAAATCAAATCTCTAGATTCATTAACTTCTACTAGTAAATTCGACCTATCTTTTGTATTTAGCGAACACAACGAGCAACTTAGGTTAGATTTAATTTACAACACAGATTTATTCCAAGCTGAGAGGATGCAGAAGTGTCTCAGTCATTTCGATAAATTGCTTACCGAGATGCTAGATAATCCTAGCCAAGCACTTGGTGAAATTGCTATCTTATCACCAACAGAAAACACTTTTTTACAAAACTTTATCCAACCAATACCCCGCTTAGAAGCGCGTACAGTCATCCATGATTTTAGCGACCAAGTAATAGCTTTACCAGACAAACCAGCCATTATTTATCCTGGTGGTGAATTTAGCTATCTTGAATTAGATACACTGACTAACTCTTGGGCGAATATCTTTAAAGATTTAGGTATTCATAAAGATACTATTTGTGGCGTAATGCTTGAAGGAGATTACCGTCAAGTATTAGCCATGCTAGCAGTATTTAAGGCTGGGGGAATTTATTTACCTCTGCGTTTAGATGAGCCAGAAGAACGCGCTTTACGCATGATGAGCAAAACATCCCCTACGCTCATAGTAGTCGATGCCGAGAATTTAGATATCGTTAAACCACGACTAGCAGTATTACCAAAACCACCTCAAATATTAGTCTTGACTGCTCATGAAATTCAGCAATTCTATCAATGGGATGGCAAAGATTATCAATGCTTGCCTGTAGTAGCAAGTCATGATGATAAAATTCTAATTATGCCTGAAGCAGATGATTCTAACTATATTATGTTTACATCTGGTTCAACAGGTGAACCCAAAGCCATACTTGGTAGTCATGGCAGTTTGCGTCATTTCCTCAATTGGGAAAAATTAGAATTTGGGATTAATCACAACTGGCGTTGTCTGCAAATTGCAAAAATTAATTTTGATGCTTATCTGAGAGAAACTCTTGTGACTTTATGTTCTGGAGGCACTCTTTATATTCTTGATAGCACAGACCGCGAAGATTTAGAAAAATTATTACTGCGGTTAGGAGAATGGCAGATTAACTTACTGCACACTGTACCTTCGGTGATGCGCCTATTTTTAAAGGCTGGTAAAAATTTAGCTAATGCTGATCAATTACTCCAGAACTTACAAGTTTTAGTGTTAGGAGGAGAACCTTTATTTGTTAAAGAACTGTGTGAATGGCATCAAGTTTTTGGTTCTCAAACAGAATTTGTGAATATTTATGGTGCCAGTGAAACCACTTTTGTCAAACATTTTTATCGGATTCCTGACCCAAATAAAATTACTTATGCCAGAGTTCCTGGGGGTAAAACACTGTCAGAGGCGGCGTTTGCAGTCATTGATGGGACTCGTCCTTGTGCTGTAGGAGAAGTAGGAGAAATTTTTGTCAAGTCACCTTATTTAACAAAAGGCTATTACCAAGACGAAAGTTTAACCAATTCCGTTTTTGTACCCAATCCTTTGAATCATGGCACTGATATAGTTTATCGCACAGGAGACTTGGGAAGACTGCTACCAGATTTAACGGTGGAAGTGATAGGACGCAGTGATAACCAAGTGAAGTTGAATGGAGTACGGATTGAGTTGGGAGAAATTGAAGATGCACTAGCTGCTATTGATGGTGTAGAAAAAGCACTGGTAATTGCTGAGAAACAAGAAGAGTTAGTGAGAGTAATTGCATATTATCAAGCAAATAATTCTATAAATCAGCAACATATTAGCAGCCAATTAAAACAAGTTTTGCCGATTTATATGCAGCCAACTCATTTGATGCAGTTGGCAGATTTTCCGTTATTACCAAATGGCAAAGTTAATCGTCTAGAACTACCAAAACCAGAAATAAATATTAGCCAAACAAGTGATGAAATTACTAGCCTTAATCAACAAGAAGCTTTATTAGCCTCGATTTGGCGCGAATTATTAGATGTTGAGGTGAGTGATGCTAATCAGTCATTTTTTGAACTAGGGGGAAATAGTTTAAAGGCAATGCGTTTAGTATCACAGATCCGTAATCAATTCGGGGTTGCCCTGCGGTTGCGGGAAATTTTTACTCAAAATACTTTAAAAGCACAAGCTGATTTGATTCAATCACGACAATAAACAATGATCATGATAAAGTCACTACCGAATCAACAATATTATGAAGTATCCCATGCTCAAAGGCGGATGTGGATTCTGCACCATATAAGCGAATATTCTAGTGCTTACAATATTAGGCTGGCAATGAAAATCAGTGGCAAATTAGATATTGCCGCACTGACAGCAGCTTTTCAACAACTTGTGAATCGTCATGAAATTTTGCGTACTACTTTTACAAATGTTGCAGGCAAAATTCAGCAAGTTATACATGAAGAAGTACCTAGCGAAAAATTAATATCTTTTAAAGATTTAAGAGAAGAAGATAATGCAGAAACAATAGCCGATCGCTTGATTCAAGAGTCAGCCAACTCGCGGTTTGATTTAGAGCAATTACCTTTGATGCGAGTTTTATTAGTACAGATAAAGTCAGAGGAATTTTTATTTGGGTTGACCCTACACCATATTATTGGAGATGCGCGATCGCTCGATATTCTTTTCCACGAGTTCGTGACTTTATACTCTGCTGGCACACAGCAAAAAACTGCCGCCTTACCCCCATTACCATTGCAATATAAGGATTATGCTGTATGGCAAAATCAGTGGCTAGCAACTGAGGAGGCCAAAGAACAGCATAATTACTGGTGCGATCGCTTTGCTGGAGAACCACCTATACTTAACTTACCTACCGACTTTCCTAGACCACAATTTAAATCTTCTCAAGCTGGTACATATACTTATAATTTTAGTCAGAGTCTCAGCGAAAAGCTACGCTCTTTTGCTGCTGGGAATCACACAACTTTATTTATTATTCTCTTAACTTTATTTAAAATATTACTCTATCGTTACACCGGACAGCGTGATTTAGTCATTGGTATACCTATTTCTGGACGCAATCATCCAGACCTAGAAAACCAAATTGGCTTTTATGTTAATACCTTAGCTTTAAGAACTTTACTCCCAGAAACGGGAACTTTTCAACAAGCATTGGCAGAAGTAACAAATACTTGTCTTGATGCTTATGAGTATAATAATTATCCTTTTGACCAATTAGTATCTGCCCTCGATTTAGAACGAGATTTATCAAGAAATCCATTATTTGATGTGATGTTTTCACTGCTAAATCAAGATAGTAAAGCAGTGATAAAAATTCCTGGAATTGAACATGAAGCTTACCCACTAACACCACGAACGGCTCAATTCGATTTGAGTTGGAGTTTTTTTGAAAATGCCAACGGCTTAAGATTGCTGATAGAATACGAGCCGGATCTATTTCGAGCAGAAACGATCGCTAGAATGGGCGGTCACTTCTTACAAGTTATTCAGGCAGTAGTTGAAAATCCTCATTGTCAATTGTCACAAATCAATTTACTAACGCCTGAAGAACGTGATCAGTTACTAAGAGAGTGGAATAAAACAGAAGTTGCATATCCTTTAGAAAAATGTATCCATGAGTTATTTGAAGCACAAGTAGAACGCCATCCCGATGCAGTTGCAGTTATATTTGAAGGTCAAACATTAACCTATCAACAATTAAATGCAAAAGCCAATCAATTAGCTCACTATTTACGAACAAAAGGCGTTAAACCAGAAGTATTGGTGGGCATCTTTGCGGAGCGTTCCCTAGAGATGATCATCGGACTATTAGGAATATTAAAAGCAGGGGGAGCATATCTGCCTTTAGACCCTAGTTATCCGAGCGATCGCTTAACTCATATGCTCACGGATGCAGCAGTATCCATCTTACTGACTCAGCAGTCTTTATTGGACTCTTTAGGCGCAAATCCAGGTGAAGTGGTGTGTTTAGATCGGGATTGGCACATAATTGCGAATCATAGCCAGCATAACCCCATCAACTTGGCGAATTCAGAAAATTTAGCTTATGTGATTTATACCTCTGGCTCTACAGGTAAGCCCAAGGGAGTGATGAACGTCCATAAAGCTATTTGCAATAACTTATTGCGAACGATAAATGCTTATCCGCTTACAGTAGGTGATGGCTACAGCTTACAAAGCGATCGCATCCTACACATAACTCCTTTAAGCTTTGACGCTTCAGTCTGGGAGATATTCTGGTCTTTAACATCTGGCACTACTTTAGTAGTTGCTAAACCTGAAGGTCATAAAGATATAGCTTACTTGATTAATTTAATTTCCCAACAACAAGTCACTCAAGTATTTCTTGTTCCCTCAATGTTGCGAATTTTCCTGCAACAACCAAACGTAGAAAGTTGTCGTTTTTTAAAGCGAGTATTTAGTGGTGCAGAAACACTATCTTATGAATTGACCCAACGCTTTTTTGAGCATTTCAATTGTGAATTGCATAATCTTTACGGCCCAACAGAAACAGCAGTTGATGCTACTTGCTGGCAATGTCAGCCACATTCTAACTGTCGAATAATTCCCATTGGTCGCCCCATTGCCAATACCCAAACTTACATCCTTGATCCTCATCTCCAACCAGTTGGGATTGGCATTCCCGGAGAACTGTATATTGGGGGTGTGCAGTTAGCGAGAGGCTACCTCAATCAACCAGAATTAACTCATGAAAAATTCATTTCTAACCCCTTTGGTGAAGGTAAATTATATAAAACTGGAGATTTAGCTCGTTATCTCAGTGATGGGAATATTGAATATCTTGGTCGCATCGATCATCAAGTCAAATTACGTGGTTTACGGATTGAGTTAGGAGAAATTGAATTACTTTTAGATACTCACCCCCAAGTAGAACAAACAGTTGTTGTTCTGCAAGCGGATACTGCTGAAAACCAACGTTTAATAGCCTATGTAGTTATAAAAAATTCATCGTTGACCCCTAGTGATTTACGTCGTTTCCTACAGCAAAAGCTGCCAGCTTACATGATACCTTCAGCTTTTGTTGTCTTGTCAGAATTCCCATTAAATCCTAATGGTAAGATAGACCGTAAAAAATTACCTAAACCTGATGAAGTATCGATAGTAGAATCCACCTATTTACCGCCCCGCAACTCCTCAGAAAGAATTTTGGCAAATATTTGGCAACAAGTTCTACAAGTATCAAAAGTAGGAGTAAATGATAATTTCTTTGATTTAGGTGGTCACTCATTACAAGCAATGAATTTGATGGCATTAATTTATCAAGAATTGGAAATTGAAATTCCATTATCGATGATTTATGAAAAGCCTACAGTTGCAGAATTGAGTGAATATATCATCTATGCCAAAGAGATGAATATTCAACCTAAAGAACGTCCTTATGTAGTTTTTAATCAAGCACGCGAAAAAGCTGTTTTTATATTTCCCCCAGCCCTTGGTTTTGCCGCAGCTTACGCAAATTTAGCTGATTATTTAACAGACTATGCTATCTATACTTTTAGATATATTGCTGATGAGGCAAATTTAGAAAAATATGCCGAATTGATAGATAATATAGCACCAAATCAAGACTTAAAATTAATGGGACATTCAGCCGGTGGTTTTTTAGCGATGTTGATGGCTCAAAAATTAGAAAGTCGTAGACGTGTAGTTTCTGATGTCATTTTAATAGATACTTATCGTGGTGGGCGTGAAGCTATAAAAGCTGAAATGTCAGAAATTATAGAAGGTGTAGATAGTTTCTTGTTAAATCCCAAACGTCAGGAATTGAGGCGTTACTTTATGGAGAATCAAAAGTTACGCGATCGCACTTACAATCAAGTCTGGGAATACTTTAATTTTCTCTGGCATTCCGACCTAAAAAATGTCCAAATTCATGGCAATATTCATCTCATCCGGGCTGAGGGTAACTACGATTATGAAGATGATTGGACACAAGCTACAAAGGGACGACGTATCAATCATTATGCTTATGGTGTCCATCGTGAGATGATTGATCCTCCCTATCTGAATCAAAACGCGGCTATTATTAATACGATTCTCAGTCTGGACGCAGATGAGTTTGTAATTCAGTAGATTCAGAAAGGCTAGTCAAACAGCATTAATGCTTTAGCAAAAATTTCCTCCTTGGCTCTAGTTTCCAGAATGGATTTAACTAACTGGATAAAATCCCCATCTATTTGCATATCATTATCAATAGTTTTGCTAGCTGCGTAGAAACTAGCATCATTAATACTTAACTCGTTGGTAGTTCCTGTTTGTAATTTATGTTTCCTCCGATCCCAGGACAGTGATTTACCACGTAAAGTAAATTCAAACCATAATATTTCATTATTTTGCAATTCAAATAAGACATCAAAATAAGGTTCTTCTCCTTGAAACCAAATTTTTAGTTTACCTTCATTTAGTTTCTGTTTTAATACTTTTTGTTCAATTTGGCGCAATGATGCTCCTAAAGAGATAATTTCACTCTGGCTAAGGGTAATTTTTTGATTAAACATCGATAATATTGTCATGATTTAAAATTAGTATTTGATGAAATTTAAAATACTCTAAATTCCTAATTAATGATGATCTCAATATAAAATATAGGAATCATATTTGATTTCTGCAAAGCCAGGTACACCTCTGTTCACTGTTCCCTACCTACGCAAATCATTTCAATAATCAAGTCGGATTCGCATAGTTCAATATAAAATAGCGTTGATCAAAGTGTATTTGGTGATAATATTCGTCCTGATTGTACACAAATAACTTGAGATGAGTTCAACCATTGGGCATCAAAAGAACTTAAGTGAGT
Source organism: Nostoc sp. CMAA1605 (assembly GCF_021596505.1). Taxonomy (GTDB): domain Bacteria; phylum Cyanobacteriota; class Cyanobacteriia; order Cyanobacteriales; family Nostocaceae; genus Trichormus. The sequence continues at coordinate 9,720 of NZ_PJIZ01000018.1, forward strand.
TGTTGTAATTAAGGTTTGAAAGCGGTCTTGAATAGCATCAAGTAATTGATTTTGCCGGGAAGGATCTAGTTCAGCAAGAACATCATCCAGCAAAAGTAATGGTGGTTCTTTAATAACTTCTTCAATTAATTGCAATTCTGCTAATTTGAGGGCTAATACTAAGGTGCGCTGCTGACCCTGAGAACCGTATTGACGCGCCGGAGTTTGATTAATGGTTAATTCTACTTCGTCCCGATGGGGGCCGACAAGGGTGGTATTGCGGTTGAGTTCGGCAACGGCTCGCTGTTGTATTTTGGTTAAAAAAGCTTGCTGGACTTGTTCTGGCTGGGTTTCGGTTAAGGGAACATTAGGTGCGTATTGAATCTGTAAAACCTCAGTGCTACCACTGATGCTGGCGTGCCAAGCTGCTGCAATTGGTGCTAGTCTTTGGAGAGCGCGATCGCGTCTTCTAATCACCTTTGTACCAGAAATAGCTAATTGTGCATCCCACAAAGCCAGTTCTGATTTTTGAGTGCTGGAGATAGAATCTTGCAACTTTTTTAATAGGGCATTGCGTTGGCGTAACACATGATTATATTGCTGTAAGATGTGGGCATAAACTGGTTCTAGTTGGACTAATAAAGTATCCAACCAGTTGCGCCTTGCTTCCGGACTACCACGGACTAATTCTAAATCTAAGCTAGAAAACTGCACAGCATTGAGGACACCCAAAAAATCCATTTGTCGCCGCAAAGACTCACCATTTAAGGCTACAGTGCGGCGACCATTGCGACGCAGAGTTAAACTGAGGTCAATTACGCCGGTTTGTCGTTCTACAACAGCATCAATTTTGGCTACTGGCTCACCTTCTTGCACAATATCGCGATCGTGTGCCATCCGATGCGATCGCAATGTTGCTAATAACTCCACCGCTTCCAATAAGTTAGACTTTCCCTGAGCATTATTCCCCACCAAAATTGTTTTAGCAGCAGTAAATTTGACTTCTTGCTCTTGGTAGTTGCGAAAATGCCGGAGATTTATGGTTTTTAGGTACATAGGACAAGGCAAAAGTAAAAAGGTGAGCCACTGCGTTGGACGGGTCTCCCGGCTTAAAGCAAGTGGTGAACCCGGAGGGTAAAAGGCAAAAGAAAAGAGGATTAACTTTTACCTGTGGGTGAGACTAAAAATTTAACGATATTCACGGTAAAAGCCATCATTCTTATGTTCTTCTCTTGTGCTTTTTACTTTTTACTTTTACCTTTTTTACACGGTCTTTTTGCCCATAAAGCGGAAGAAGAGTTTTTCCATTTCAATCCAGACGAACATTAAAGCACTGAAACCACAACAAATTGCTAATTCTGTGGGGGGTAGCCAGTGAGTACCGAAAAATGCTCTTAAGGGTGGGACATAAATCAGCATGAGTTGCAAAATCGTGGTGACAATTACAGCTCCTAACACAAACATATTCGAGAAAGGATTAATCTCAATGGTTAGTTGATTATTCGAGCGAATGGCAATGGCGTGACCCATTTGAGCAATACACAAGGAAGTAAATACCATTGTTTTCCATCTTTCAGGGTCTAGTCCTTCGCCGGTGAATGTTTGGGAATGTGTATAAGCCCACTCCATCAAAATAATTGTAATGATGGCGAAAATCACCCCAATGCGAACCATGTAAGAACCCAAACCCCTAGCAAAAATGCTTTCACGGGGACTAAAAGGCGGACGCTTCATCACATCTGGTTCAGGGGGTTCTACTGCTAATGCTAAAGCAGGTAAACCGTCTGTGACTAAGTTCATCCACAGAATTTGCAGAGGTGTGAGGGGAACACCACCTAGCCCTAAAAGTGGTGCGGCGGCGATGGTGAGGACTTCCCCAATATTACTGCCCAGGATGTATTTAATAAAACGACGAATATTGGTGTATACTACCCTACCTTCTTTGGTAGCGGCGACAATGGTGGCAAAGTTATCATCTAGAAGTACCATATCACTGGCTTCTTTACTGACATCAGTACCAGTAATACCCATTGCAATACCGATATCAGCTTGTTTTAAAGCTGGAGCATCATTGACACCGTCCCCAGTCATAGCGACAAATTTACCGCGATTTTGCAGGGCTTGTACAATCCGCAGTTTGTGTTCTGGGGCTACACGTGCATAGACGCTGACTAGGTCAACTTGCTCTTTGAGTTCTTCGTCACTCATGTTTTGTAATTCTTGACCGGTGATCACCCTATCACCTGCTTGAGCAATACCCAAATCTGTGGCGATCGCCCGTGCGGTTAGTTGATGGTCGCCAGTAATCATCACGGGACGAATCCCAGCATCTCGACATTCTTGGACGGCGGCGCGCACTTCCGGGCGGGGTGCATCTAGCATTCCCACTAAGCCTAACCACACCAAACTCTCTTCTGCGGTTTCGTCTGTGCCTTCTGGTGGTACTTCCCAGAGGGGTTTGTAGGCAAAACCTAACACCCTCAGACCATTGCTAGCCATTTTGTCATTTTGTGCCAAAACTTGACTGCGTTGCTCTTCGGTTAGTGGTGCGGCGTTTGTACCCAGATAAATCCGACTGCACCGCGCCAAAATTAACTCCGGCGAACCTTTAGTAAACATGACGTAAGGTTCATTGTTGAGTAATCCGGCGATTTTGGGGTCAACATCTGTTACAGATGCTTCTCCTGTGGACACCTTTTCTACCTGAGAAATCACGCTCATCCGCTTACGTTCTGAGGAAAAAGGAAATTCACCAACACGGGGTAATTTACTGAGCCATTGGTCTTTTTCAATACCTACTTTTCCCGCTAGGGTAACTAAAGCACCCTCTGTGGGGTCGCCTAAAATTGCCCATTCTCCATTTTCTTTTTGCAGCACCGAATCATTACAAACAGCACAAGCCACTGATAAAGAGGCAATTTCAGGATATTCTTCTGGCACAATGGGGTAATCGGCATCACTGTCTAAGTAAAAATCTCCCACAGGTGCATAACCTTCACCCGTGACTTTGAAGTTTTGCTGATTGGTATAAACTAACTGCACTACCATTTTGTTCTGAGTCAATGTACCGGTTTTATCAGAACAAATTGTGGTGACAGAACCCAAAGTTTCTACCGCAGGTAATTTGCGAATTAAAGCCTGACGGCGCACCATGCGCTGAGTTCCCAGTGCTAAAGTCACGGTAATTACAGCAGGTAGACCTTCTGGGACAACAGCCACCGCCATACTTAAAGAAACTTCTAAAAGTTCTTGTAAATTGCTAAAGCCTCTGGCTTGAATAATACCGCCAATCACAACGATCGCTACCAAAACCAAAGAACCCGTAACTAGCACATTCCCTAATTGGGTCATGCGTTGCTGTAGTGGGGTAGGTTCACTTTCTACCGACTGCAACAGTTCCGCAATTTTTCCTAGTTCGGTACGCATCCCGGTATTTGTGACCAGTACCTTACCCCGTCCTTGGACGACTTCCGTTCCTTGAAATACGGAATTAATGCGATCGCCTACAAGTGTTTGTTCTGGTAATGTAATATTTGCTTGTTTACTAACTGCTTCTGCTTCACCTGTCAGGGCTGATTCTCGCACCTGTAAATTCGCTTGTTCAATCAAACGTCCATCGGCGGCTATTTGCACCCCAGCCTCCAGTAGCATCACATCCCCTGGGACGACTGCTTTAGCTGCGACATCCACTAATTTGCCGTTGCGGAGGACTCGCACCAAAGGAGAAGACATTTTTTTGAGGGCGGCTAATGCTTGTTCTGCCCGACTTTCTTGGACATAGCCTAAAACACCGTTGAGAATGACAATCGCCAAAATAGCAACTGTATCTTTAAATGGCACTTCTCCTGGTTTGAGTGTATTGGCTTGCCAAGCCATAAAATCTAAAAACCCAGAAATGAAAGCTACTGCAATCAGCATCAACAACATAATATTCTTAAACTGATCTAGCAGGATTTCCCAAGCATTACGACCTCCTTGTTCTTCTAATTCGTTGGGGCCGTACTTTTGCAACCTTTGTTCAATTGCTTCTACGCTTAAGCCACTATCTGCATTACTAGAGAGCAGGCCGAGTGCTTTATCAACTTCCAAACTATGCCAACTGGTGATATTTTCAGGCAGAGAATTAGCAGACATTGTGTCAGTCACAAAAAATGGTTACAGGATTTGATCATAATTGAGTAATGGACGGAAAACCATCCACTCAAGTTACATTAAAACTATGGTCAACTCGTATGGCTATGATACGAAATTATTAGTCAACGTCAATTTTTGGCGGCACTTCATATGTATTATTACTTAAGCCAGATTTCTTTATAAGATATTTTAATATCTCATAGAAGTGAACACAAAAGCAGCACGGTCTTGGGCTTTCTTTGCCCAAGGGGAGCGACTGCCAAGAACAAGGGGAGTGAGAGATTCATTATGGGTGTAAGGGTGTAAGGGTGTAAGGGTGTAGGGGTTGAAGTGCTGGACGGGGATTGAAAAAGATCCCAACACCGTTGCCCCAAGGAGCAGGACTTTTAACCCAAGGGTTAGGTTGGCTGCTCTTTCTTCCCCCTACACACGCCACTTGGCTCAAGTCGGGAAACCCGCCCACGCCAGTGGCTCCCCTACACCCCTATACCCCTACACCCGCCCCAAAAGGGCTTGTTAATGAGTTGATAACAACGACTTCCCCATCCCCAATACCCAATCCCCGATCCCTAGTTCCCAATAAAGCTTAATATGAGTTTTGCACCCACCAGTTTGACAGCTAGCCAAATGTTTGGGCAAAGGACAATTCGACCGTTGACTGCTGCTGCTTTATGTGGCATTGCATTTATCCAAGACCGACTGATTGCGATTGATACGATTAAGGGGCATTTACTAGAAATTGACCCTCACACTGATAACAGTAGAATCATTAACCCTCACCAAACCAGAGAATTTAGTGAGGTGAAAGGTTTAGCTGTTTGGGAAGATACACTCTGGGTAACTCGTGGTAACAGTGTTTATGTATCTAAACTGTCATCTTTGGCTTTAGAGCATTTTGCTACTTTACCCTACGCTGCTGATGGCGTGGCCGTTTGGGACTCCACAGTCTACGTGAGTTGTCAGAAATTAGGCTACATTCTGATTTATGACCGTGATAGCCGCAAGGAAATTACCAGATTTTATACTCCTGGGGTGGGGGTAGAAAATTTAGCAGTGAATCGAGAAACCCTGTGGATTTGCGATCGCACTGAACAAACGGTGTATTCTATGGATCGGGCGACTGGGGAAGTAAGATTTAGCGTGTTAACTCCCTTTGATTCGCCTACAGGTATAGCCATACACCTAGACACGCAAACAGGGAAGGAAAGTCTGTTTGTGGCTTATGCTTCCGAAGAACCTTATATTCGGGATAACCCCAACGCTGATCCTAATCATGAATTAACATACCGCGATCGCACTTTTATTCACCCCCTTTATTACCATCACGCACCAGAGCAAAAATACGCCCTTTCTAATGGCTATCTGATTGAAATGTCCTACGTCGAGGAAATAGCCCCCTTAGAAGAGGTGTATTTACCTGATGTGGAATGGCGTATTGCCCTGCCTTCCGAAACCGAACGCCAAAAGGTGAAACACGTTGAACCCATCGGTATACCCTTCACAGAAGAAATTATTGATGGACAACGGGTAGCTGTGTTTAAATTTGAGTCTCTTGTCCCTGGCGAACGACATATATTTGGCTGGAAAGCACAAGTGGAAGTACGGGGGATTAAATACCGCATTACACCCAAAGATGTGGAAGAGATTCCCGAAATTTCCCCAGAAATTGAAACCCGCTATCTGGTGGACAATGATGATTTAGCAATGGATACAGCCATTGTGCGGCGTTCCGCCCGTGAAGCCATCGGTACGGAAACAAATCTCCTGCGGAAAATGTACAGCATCCGCAACTATGTCTATGATGAACTTTCCTATGGCATCAAACCCTATATTGATACGCCCGATATAGTTTTAGAAAGGGGTGTAGGTTCTTGTGGGGAGTATGTAGGGGTACTTTTGGCACTGTGTCGCTTGAATGGCATTCCTTGCCGTACTGTGGGTAGATACAAATGTCCCCCAAATGGCGAACATCAAGGAGTTCCCCTGCAACCAGATTTTAATCATGTGTGGTTAGAATTTTACATACCTGGTATGGGATGGTTGCCAATGGAATCAAATCCCGATGATTTAGGTGATTATGGCCCCTATCCCACGCGCTTTTTCATGGGTTTATGTTGGTATCACATCGAAATTGGTAAAGGCATATCCTTTGAAACATTAAGCAGTCAAGGTAAAAGGGTAACTAAAGAGGATATTCCTCTAGGTGATTTGGCGATTAATCATATCCGCTTCACCATTCTTCAGGAATTACCACCGTTTTAAGGGAATATGGGGACTGGGGATTGGGGATTGGGGATTGGTTGGTATTAATTTGGGGTTTTGCTAGAGTGGCGGAACTTAACCCAACATGAATATTGACGTTACAATAAGGCTAAAACGACGAAAGTAATTGCAAAATGCCTGCCATTGTTAAAGTACAACTTTCCTTAGAAGATTTAGCACAAGTAATATCTTCTCTTAATTTAGAAGAAAAACTACGATTACAACAGATGATTGAGCAACAAATTTTTGAAGCTGAAGAGTCTTTGTATGAGGATGATGCGGAGACACAAGTAGAAATTCAAGCAGTTCGTAATGAATACGCAGTTGGCGAATATAGAACTGTGGATGAGTATATCGCTAGACGCTCAAAGCAGAAATCATGAGTTATGCTGTCATTATTTCCAAGTCGGTACAAAAACAAATAGACATTCTACCAGATGATGTGAGTATGCGTGTTTTGGAGAAAATTCAAAACCTCGCAGATGAGCCACGTCCTGATGGAGTTGTAAAATTAAAAAATTTTGATAACGAATACCGCATCCGAGTTGGTGATTATAGAATACGGTATGAGATTAATGATGAAAGTCAACTAGTACGGATTTTACAATGTAAACATCGGAGAGATGTTTATAAAAATCACAAATGATGATGGGTATTATTGAGCATCTACAAAGGAATTTCCGAAACGCAAAATTACATTTTTACTGCTTTAATACACGAAGTATTGTTTAGGAAATAGCCCGTGTATTTAAACAGTATAAATCACCGATTTCAAGTTAGTAATTACAAATTACTTGTTCGCAATTGTCCGCAGGCGGCATCAGCTTCTAAACCACGGGAATAGCGGACGCTAACGGCGATTTTTTGCTGTTGCAGAACTTTCACAAAAGCTTGAATGCGATCGCTCTTCGGTCGTTTATAATCAACTTCCTGAATGGGATTATAGGGGATTAAATTGACGTGACTTTGAAAGCCTCGTAGACGCTTGGCTAGTTCTAGGGCGTGTTCTGGTAAATCGTTCACACCAGCTAGTAAAATGTATTCAAAACTCACGCGTCTACCTGTAATTTCTACATATTCTCGACATTCAGCTAGTAAATCCTCAATGGGATAGGGGCGCGCACTAGGTATAATTTTTTCTCGTAGGGCTTGGTTAGGGGCGTGGAGACTCACAGCCAGAGTTACTTGTAGATGGTTTTGCGCTAACTCACGAATACGATCGCGAATTCCCACTGTAGAAATTGTCAGCGATCGCTGTCCAATTCCCACATCTTGATTTAAGGATTTTACCGCATCTAAAACACTTTCCGTATTTAACAACGGTTCACCCATGCCCATAAATACCACATGACTCACCCGTTGTTGAAAATCTTCCTGTACTGTTAAGACTTGATCAACAATTTCATGTCTGCCTAAATTCCGCTTGTAGCCACCTTTACCAGTAGCGCAGAAATCACACGCCATCGGACATCCCACTTGAGTAGAAACGCAGACAGTTAATCGTTTCTCGGTGGGAATTCCTACTGTTTCTACAATCTGCCCATCGGATAGTTGCAAAAGATACTTAACTGTGCCATCCGGTGCAACGGAACGATAATGAATCTGAGAACGCCCGACGGGGATATCTGCGACATCGGTGCGCCATTGCTTAGGAAATACGGAAATATCCGCTAGCGATCGCACTCCCTTGTGATATATCCAATCATGGAGTTGCTTTCCTCTGTAGGCGGGTTGTCCTTGCTGTTGTACCCATGCAGTTAACTCCGTCACTGAAGCACCAAGTAACGGAGGTAAAGTTGCGGTTTCTGGAATGGTTGAGTTAGCTGAGGAAACAAGGGGCGTAGCAGACATAAAAAATCACAAGTTCAAGCTCTGAATCTCTATACTACAACCTTCAACTTAATTTAGTCGGGAATCCATCCTCAAACCATAAGGTAGCGATCGCCATTTTTCTCTGATTTACTGAGAAACCCTGAGTAAATCAGGGGATTAGGGAGTTTCAAGCTGCTAGCCAGAGGGCGGCGTTATGCACGTAGGTTTTGATGTCTTTTAAGGCTTGTGGTTCGGTTTTCATGCCTGTTCCTGGTGCTTCATCGACGAAGGAAGGACAACCTTTGTCAATGTCCCAATTGTAATCAACAAAGTGATGGAAACTGGAATGAGCGATCGCTCTTCCTAATCTGTTTCCTGCGGTGTCTATGTAATGTTCCATCGCCACCACTAGGTTAAATTTCCGCCCTGTAACTATACTTTCACCAAAAGCAATGACACTTGCTGTTGAGTCTGGTTGCACACCTATGCCGCCTTCGTGGGGATGGGATGGAAACAATTCAACTAACTCAGTTGGTGAATCAGGATTCTGTAGTAGGGGATGATTTGGTTCGGCGGGGATGATTTTTTGGTAGTCACCATTTGCACCGGAATGATAATTCGGCCAGGAAATATAAGTAGTGTGGGGATCGTCGCGAGTCCAGCGAGAATCATCAGGGTCGGGATTTTTGGTATTAAAATAATGCAAATCGCCAATGTCTACAATGCCACACATGGAACAGCCCATATCTTGATGATCGCGTGTGGAAAGAATTCCCCCACCCCGCTTTCTAAAGGCGTTAATTCCGGCAATATCTTTGGCTGTTAACCCATCACCAATATCTAGGGCAAATAACCATAATTGATTAAAATCTGATTGGTCTAAACTACTTAAAATCGGATCATCTCCTGCTGCATCTGACAGGCGATCGCGTCCTGTGACTATAAATAATTGTTGTCCTGTTTCATCTTTAATTGATTCTAGATATTCTTTTAGCAGAGAGAATCTAGAAATATTCCAGTCATCCTCAACTGAGGGAATTGTGGTTTGTAGCAGAATGTGGATTTGTCTAGACATAGTTGTTGTGAATATTATTCCTAATACTTATATTTTATGGAATACTGTACAACAAATTTTTTCGTTAAAAAAATCCCCAATTTTTTTGAAAAATCAGAGAAGTTAAAATCAACTATTATTGCTAAATACAGAGCAAGAACAGACTAGATATTTTGAGTGCAAGATGATAATTATCAAAGTATTTCCAAGTTCTCAATAGTCAGATATATTTCTTCATCAGCTATTTGAGCATTGTAATCGACATTAATTTGGGTGGGATAACCATATTGAGGATTGTAACTTATATCTAAACTTGCGGCTTGCCGTTGAATGGCATCGCCAATCACATTAAAAAGTTTGGGGATTGTATTATAATTTTGGAAAAATTCGGGATTACTCACTGGCTGACCTGTAGCTACTGAAGTAACAGAAACTGTTCTACCGTTGCGAACTTCAATTACTACAGGGCCTCTGGCATCAGGTATACAAAAACAACCATTACTAAATGTGTAGCGATAGTTAACAACATTTCTGCTATTCCATAAAGTGCGGTTAAATCTCAATCTTCTGGCTTCTAAGTTCAGTTTTCTATTCGCTGATATCTGGGCTACCTCTACGGTAGATTGAGACATCACAGGTAAATTCATTCCTAAAGAAAATAATAATCCGGCACTAAGAATCAGGGGTAATCGCATAGTTATCCTCTGTGATGTTAATAGGGAAATTTAGAATATTTCGCTGGATTTTTGAGTACAATCTCTATTTTTTATGAGATTATTTAAGCTGATATTATTTTTTGATTAAAAATAATACCGAATTAAGAACTAAAAATTCATCAGTAAAATCGGGGTGTGTTATGCAGTTATTAACGCACCCTCAAAACACTTAATATTTCGTAAAATTTCTATATTTTAATTCGCAGCTTTCTTACTAAAAATTCGGTAGTAAAGCCAATTGCTCATTTCCTTGATAGGGAATAGTAAATAGGTGATGGGATTGATAGTCACGATAATATTGCGGAAATCACGCCGGGCTAAAAACAAAATTGCACGGGCTACCTGTGGTGCGGACATTACGCCATAGGGGTTAAGTTGACTTTTAAAAGGCCCTAAAATTAATTTGCGAATTACACAATCACTATTTAAGCGTTTCAGCGTGACTAAATCTCCCAAGGTGCGTTTGCTGAGTTCATAGAGTGGACTTAACGCCGGATTTACCTCAGCCTCAGATGTATTCACCCAAATTTCTTTAGTGGCTTTAGCTTGTGGCCCGGTGATAGTAGCAATAAATATATCCATTAACCGCAGTGCAGAAAAGGTATTGATTTCATAGGAAGAGTTAATGGCTTGTGATGTGCGATCACTATAAACATTCACACCGTGGTTAATAATCAAAATATCGACTTTTTCTAGACTGGCTTTTAGCTCCGCTTCATTACCTAATTGCCAAGAAATTACTTTGACACCGTTATCCGTTGGTAATTTATCTGGGTTGGTAGTTAAAGCCACAACTTTAGCATTTTTCTTCAGTAATTCTGCTGTTAATGCTTGTCCTAAAGCACCTGATGCACCAGTAATAGCAATGGTTTTACCTTTGAGAGATAGGGCTGTTCCCAAAACCTTATCTACCAAAGAAAATACACCACTATAGTAAGCATTAACATCATCAAAATGGTGTCGCCAGTGATAGGAACGATTCACCAACCACATGGAAGGTATGGTATCTAAAGGCCCTGGTTGGTGATTATAGTCTGTATCAATTGTGCCTTGGGAATATCGCAAGTATGCAGCAGACAAAAACACAATGTTGTAACCTACCCCCAACCATAAACCCCATTGCCGGAAAATTAGGGCAATTAAAATTGATGCCGTGAATAAAATACCTGATTCTAAAACGTCGTGATACAGCTGAGATTCCTGATAAGCCTTGAGGGAAACTATAGATAAATCACGACGATATGCAGTGTGATGTTTATTGTGGAATTTACCCAGCCAAATAATTTTATGACACAAAGCATGGTAGATATCTCTAAGTATTTCCGTGAGGAAGAGGGAAAATAAACCCCAGCTAACAAACTGTAAACCAGTGTTTACCAGATCCCAATTGACTTGTAATTTGTTTGTAATTTCAGTGAAGCTTTCCAGCATTTTTTTTGCTCGCCACTTGTCTTAATCTTTTTTCATATTGTGATCAGGATAGATTAAGAACAAGTTACAAAGCAAACTAAAATTTGGTGGGGATTGGGGATTGGGGATTGGGGACTGGGGATTGGGGACTGGGAGACAAGGGAGACAAGGGATATTCTTTCCCCATATTCTATGCCCAATGCGCCATACCCAATGCGCCATACCCAATGCGCCATACCCAATGCGCTATGCCCAATGCGCCATGCCCAATGCGCCATGCCCCCCTGCGCCCTGCCCCCTGCACCAATTCCTCTTCGCGTTGGGATAGACTGTACAATTCTCTTGTTAGCATTAACTTAAGTTTAAGTGTCATCTGTGGACAACTGAACTGTACAGGTGGCGTTTTATTAGGAGAATAACAGTTTCATGAAGCTCGGAAAACCTTCCCAAGAATGTGCAGTTAGAGTGATGGACACAATTCCATTGTTGATGCGGTTTATCCGAGCTGATATGCGGAGTCATAGTGCTGATTCTCTTTCAATACCACAATTGCGATCGCTGGCGTTTTTGAAGCGTCGTCCCGGTGCTTCACTATCGGAGGTAGCAGATCATCTCGGTGTCACCTGTGCGACAGCTTCAACCACTATTGAGCGACTAGTGCAGCGTCATCTGGTACAGCGTACTGATCATCCCCAGGAACGGCGGCGGATAGTCCTCAATTTAACACCGGCAGGTAAGGATTTATTAGAGCAGTCTCAAGATAAAACTCGCGCCCACATCTCTGATATTTTAGAGGATTTGACACCAGAACAGATCATCCAAATTGAACATAGTTTGATGCTGTTAAAAAACGTTTTTGAGAAAACGGAACTATCTCCCTAAGTAGAACGACTTGAAAAAACCAACCTATGTGAAGTAATGTAAAAAGATTGGAATCTAGTTCGTAGTAAGGACTACCCTTCGGGAACGCTTCGCGAACAGTCCTTATCAGAGGACTAAAGTCCTCTCTTTGAGACGCTTGCGCGTAGCTTGCTTCTCCGGAGGGGTACACTACAAACCTTGAATTATTTACACCGTTCTACTTAATCGCAGGATGATATTAATTGGTTAACGATACATGGACAATCTTTTTTTTAACATTTGAATTTTTTCTTCAACTATTACAACCTCTATGCTATTTTTCTGATATCTTGTCTGTAGCTGTGTCAGTTCCCCTTTGAGGGTGAGTATTTTCTTTTGAATTGCTTGAGAAACAGCATTATTCAATGTGCTTTTACTTTTAGAACCAATAACTTTTGACCAGCGATCGCGCAAATTTTTCACATCTAGTTCAGCTACCGTAATTTGTGGCGATACTTTCGGATATCTGGCATACAGTAACGCTGTTTCAACTTCTAAATTAACAACTTTATTAACTAAATGATTGGCTAATATCTGATTCAACATCTCTTTACTTCCACCAACTTTTAAATAGTGTTGATGTAGAGCTTTAATCTTACTATCAATATTTACAACTTGAGGTGAATTGTCCCAATAACGGGATAGCAATAAAGCACGCTCACCCTCTAATTTGGCGATTTCTGATGCTAATGAATTCCTAGACGATTCAGCATTAATAGGCAAACTTGCTACAGCAGTTTGTGACGTAATATGATGATCATTGGTAATTGCTGCTTGAGCGTCGCCAATCATAGGAATCATGCCCAACATCATCAAACCAGATGTAAATATTTTTATATAGATTCGCACAAAATACTCCTTTTTGGGGAAAACTGTAAATTTAATCTATCATACTAGTTTTTCTATAGGACTTATATTTGACTTCTGAAAAAAATCAGTAAAGTTTTCTTCACCTGTTCCTTGTTCCCTGATTACCTAGCTTCAAGTTAAAATTTTTATTTATATTCTGTCAATATAAATTACTCTAATGACACAATTAACAGCTAAAGATTGGATATCGATTAAACGGCAGTTAACTCCTTATATATTTTTACTACCGGCTTTACTGCTCTTGAGTTTAACTGTATTTTGGCCTGCACTACAGGCGTTTTACCTTAGCTTCACTAGCTATGAAGATATTAGTCAACCAGCACAGTGGATAGGAATGAAGAATTTCCTGCGTTTGTGGGAAGACAAAGTTTTTTGGAAAACTTTAGAAAATACTTTCCTCTATCTTGTGGGTGTAGTTCCTGTTTTAGTTATCTTACCTCTAGGATTAGCAATTTTAGTGAACCAAAAACTGCGCGGAATTAATTGGTTTCGCGCCGCATATTACACACCAGTAGTAATTTCTATGGTAGTTGCGGGGATAGCTTGGAAGTGGCTATACGCAGAGAAAGGATTGTTAAATGAATTGCTGAAAAGTTTCGGTCTTTTTCCAGAAGGTATCCCTTGGTTAACTGATGGTGTTCCCCCAATTAGGTTATTTGGCGTTGTACCTATTCCCTTAGCTAGTGTCATGTTAGTTACTATCTGGAAAGGATTAGGCTATTACATGGTAATTTACTTAGCAGGACTACAATCTATTCCGGCTGATGTGTATGAAGCCGCAGCAATTGACGGTTCAGATGGTATTCGTAAACATTGGGATATTACTGTGCCTTTAATGCAACCTTATATTGCTTTAGTAGCGGTAATTTCTGCAATTTCTGCAACTAAAGTCTTTGAAGAAGTGTACATTATGACTCAAGGCGGCCCTTTAAATAGATCCAAAACAATTGTTTACTATTTATATGAGCAAGCGTTTAGTAATTTGGAAATTAGTTATGCTTGCACCATTGGTTTAGTATTATTTCTCATCATTTTAGGATTATCTGTTTTGCGACTAATAGTTAGTCAACCAGGGGGCGATAATCTAGTTTAAAATTACGAATTTTAGATTTTAGATAGATAATTTTTGAGTCACGCCCCTACACATTTGATGACTCCTATGTTACATTAAGTAGTGGAATAGTAATACATCAGCCAAGCTATAGGGTGGGTTCTGGATACCTAACTGGTGCGCCAACCTCTGGATTGAGTGTATACCGCAAAGCAGATGCGTCACTACTCCCGCCCCGTTTGATAGGAGTGGGTTTTTGCCTACATCAAACGCCCTGAAAGTAAGCTCGTTGGATAGAGCGATCGACTCATAATCGATAGGTTGTAGGTTCGAGTCCTGCACTTTCTCCCCCGTCCGAAAGGACACTACTCTGTAAAAGTAGCAAATTCAACGAATTTGATTTGATTAAAAACTCTGCAATGTAGGCTTACTGCTGAATTATCAGTGGTAGCAGTGAAGAAGCTAGAGTGATTGTTTCTCTCCCTAACTTGAGTATGTCCCTTCAGTTCCGGTCTAAAACCGATAAACTGAACGGTATATTTGATGACTGTTATCGATAGTAAAATTACCTTTGGGTAGTTTTGGCGATCGCAGTTATCTTAATCCAGTTTTGGAGACGCACTTCACCCGCAACTAAACTGTAAACGCCTACATTTGCAGAGTTTAAAAACATAATGTAGTATATGTAGCATAATGTTTTCTATGGTTTACTGATTTCCCGATGAACAAGTTTTAGTCATGTCAAAATTCGAGAACCAACTAGAAACGTTTCACGCTGCAAATCGTCAAGCATGGCGCGAATGGTTAGAGGAGAACCATCAAAGTTCTGTTGGTGTATGGTTAATTTACTATAAAGTCAAAAGTAAAAAACCAAGCATTAGATATAGTGAAGCAGTTCAAGAAGCTTTATGTTTTGGTTGGATTGATAGTAAAGTTAAATCTCTAGATGCAGAGCGTTATATGCAAATATTTACGCCGCGTAAAACCAAAAGTGTGTGGTCAAAATTAAATAAGCAATATATAACAGAATTAATTGCCCAAGGTTTAATGACGGAGGCTGGTTTAGTAAAAATTACAGCCGCCCAACAAGACGGTTCATGGACTATTTTAGACGCGATTGAGGAATTAATTATCCCAGAAGACTTACAAGAAGCATTAGCAGTGAATGAAGTTGCAAATAATTACTTTGTAGGCTTTAGTAACTCAACCAAAAAGAATATTCTCTTTTGGATTACTAGCGCGAAACGTCCAGAAACAAGAAAGAAGCGAATTGAGCAAACCATAAATTCAGCAGCACAAAATAAAAGTCCCTTATCAGTAATTTTCTAAGTTTTAACTTTGATTAGTAGGTGAAAATTATATGTGGAAAACATTTTACATCAAGCCTCATGAAATTGGGGTTCTGTATCATCGCAGTGATTTTAAGAAAATCTTGACTCCTGGAACTTATTTTTATTTAGGGGTGAATTGGCAGGTAAAAACCTATGACCTCAATTATCCAGAGGCCAATATAGAAAATTTAGAACTTTTATGGCGGAATCACAGTGAGGAATTACAGAGACACTTATTAGTAGTGCGTACAGCATTTAATCAAGCGGCTTTAGTGCGGTGCGGTCAAACTTGGGTGAGTGTTGCCCCTAATCAACTAGTAGCTTTTTGGCGTGGTTTTATTGAAGTCGAATCTCATGTTTTCAACTTAAATGAAAGCTTAGAATTACCTGCTGAATTTGTGCAGCAATTACGGGGAATTTATTTAAGTGGAATTCAAACTTTTCAAGTTTCTGAACATGAAATTGGATTGCTGTATGTGCAGAATAACTTTGTTCGTCCACTAGAACCAGGAGAATATGCTTTTTGGGATGTAAATAGAAGTGTGGCGGTGAAAACTCTCAGCCGGATTTTACCGAATCCAGAATTTCCCCTAGAGGACGCGCTAATTCAACGACATCCTGAATTTGTGGCGGCTTATTGTGAAATAGTGCAATTACAAAATCACCAAGTTGCGATCGCCCGTTATCAAGGCAAAGTCATCTCTATTCTACCGCCATGCAGCCGCAAACTATTTTGGCGGGGTGTGGAAGTGGAAGTAATTGACATCAGCACTGAGACTAAATTGTCTTCTCGCTTAGTGACAGAGTTAGTTTCTGGTTTACCAGAGACTTTAGTCTTGAGTCGCAATTTTCTGCATATCTGCGAAGTGCGCCCGCAAAACATCGGGTTACTATATATCAATCAAGAGTTTCAAACACAACTACAACCAGGAAAACACGCTTGGTGGCTATTTGGACGTTCCTTACAAACGGAAGTCTTTGACTTGCGTCAGCAAACTCTGGAAGTCTCTGGACAAGACATCCTCTCCAAAGATAAAGTCCCCTTACGTTTAAACTTAACAGCAGGCTATCGTATTGTAGACCCCTCACCGCGAGGAATGGACTAGTAGATATTACTGGATATCTATATAAAGAATTACAGTTTGCTCTACGTGCTGCCGTGGGTGAAAAAGCTTTAGATGCTTTATTGGAAGATAAAGGTGTAATTGACCAGAGTATTTTTGAATACATTAGTCAAAAAACTTCCGCCTACGGAATTGCAGTAGATTCCGTAGGTATTAAAGACATCATTCTCCCTGGCGAGATTAGAACAATTTTGAGCAAAGTAGTAGAAGCGGAAAAAGCCGCCCAAGCCAACGTAGTTCGTCGTCGTGAAGAGACAGCTGCTACTCGCAGTATGTTAAATACAGCCAAGGTGATGGAAGATAACCCCATCGCGTTACGATTGAAGGAATTGGAAGTATTAGAAAGGATTGCTGAAAAAATTGAGAAAATTCAAGTTAATGGGAGTTTAGATAGTATTTTGACCGAATTAATTCAGATTAACCGCAATTAATCATTGGTCATTAGTCATTAGTCAGTTGAGGCGGGTTATGTGAGATATTCACCCTAGAAAAAAATATTTTGGTCAAACCCGCCCCTACATTTAGTTATTAGTCAGTTCATGTTATTTTCATATATAAATTAAACCTTGGATTCATAAAAACCAAGGTTTAATTGTTTGCCCTCTCACTTACTAAAAGTAAGTGTAGGTCTTTTACCCCGGATATTTGGTTTAACGTACTAATTGCTGGCCAATGTACGTAAATTAAGAACTCCTCACACACCTCACACACTATTGATCTGACCACGAAAACAAGTACACAACTCTCTTACTGATGATGATGGATTTCAGCCATTCATCTGCTTTAAAGTTAGCTGTTTACTAGTTAGTATTTATCGTCCTGGAGATTGAAAGATACATCAGCAATGACTAATCTTTAGATAGAGACTCAATTTATTTTTATAGTTAAAACTCATAGAAATTCCCATGAGCAACCAATGACAATTAGAACACTGGGATTAGCATCAAATCTATATGATTACTTGATATCTGTTTCCTTACGTGAAGCCGAAATACTAACTAAATTACGCCAAGAAACAGCCCAACATCCAATGGGGAGAATGCAAATTGCACCAGAACAAGGACAATTTATCACTTTATTAGTGCAATTATTAGGAGCAAAGAAAACCTTAGAAATAGGAGTATTTACAGGTTATAGTTCCCTAGTAGTGGCGTTAGCGTTACCACCTGAAGGGCAGATAGTAGCTTGTGATACTAGTGAAGAGTTTACAGCGATCGCCCGCCGTTATTGGCAACAAGCAGGAGTAGACCATAAAATTAACCTCCACATCGCCCCAGCCCTAGAAACTTTAGATAATTTACTTGCCGCAGGACAAGCAGAGACATTTGACTTTGCTTTTATAGATGCAGACAAAAGCAACTATGAAAACTATTATGAGCGATCGCTGCAACTAGTCCGCCCTGGTGGACTAATAGCCATTGATAATGTTCTGTGGTCAGGAAGAGTTGCAGACCCCCAAATCCAAGATAATCGCACCAAAAAAATCCGCGCCTTCAATGAAAAACTACTACAAGACCAGCGAGTTAATATCAGTCTCGTCCCCATAGGCGACGGCTTGACTCTAGCCTTAAAGCAAGGGAACAAGTGATAGGTGATACTGAACCTGAATTTTCACGCTATGTAAAAATACTAGGATTCAGTTCGTAGTAAGGACTTTAGTCCTTTTCTGTTCGCGGAACATCTCGGAAAGAGAACTAAAGTTCTCACTACAAACCTCTGACTTTTCAATCATAATTTGCGCTTTTTTCTCTGTTGAGAAACTGTTATGCTGAGGAAAATCAGTATAATCTCGTAATATTATTGTTAAGTTATGGAACCAGTAACCTTAACAGCCGTAGGAACTGCGATCGCTACTATAGTTTTAACTAAGGCTTTAGAAAAAACAGGCGAAAAGCTGGGAGAAGCAGCAATAGAAAAAAGTAACGAGTTAATCGCCAAGCTACGCCAGAAAAATAAGCTGCCCTTGTTAGCCAATACGTCACAGGAAGACACACAGCAGCCGTTAGATTATGGTCAAGCCTTGTTGGAGTTGAAAGCCGCAGCCGATAAAGATGACGATATTGCTCAATCGGTGCGGGAAGTAGAAGCGACAATCAATCAAGATAAATCCCCCAAGGCTGAGGAAATTCAAAAATTAGCCGCAGAAATTCAAGCGCAGCCATCAATTGTTAATAACTTTGCCAAGTTAGCAGAAAGTATCCAAGCTGAAAAAGGGGCAATGGTTGCCCAACAAATTACAATTGGGGAACAGCACAACACATACAACTGACTACAGTCGCCCAGACAGGAACGGGTAAAGTTAAATCCTGAAATACCGCAAAATTTACCCCTGAGTGGAGTGGTGAAATTTGTCGGACGTGATGAAGAACTGCAACAACTCCATAAACTATTGCAGGAAAATAACCAAGTGCTGACTGAGCGTAGTCGAAGTGTAGCCATTGCGGCTATTTTGGGAATGGGTGGACTGGGTAAAACAGAACTCGCCTTGCAATATGCCATGATACAGCACGAAAACTACAAAGGTGGACTGTGCTGGTTACAGGCGAAAGTTGAGGACTTTGGCGTTCAAGTGGTGCAGTTTGCCAGAACTCAGCTTGATTTAAAGCCACCAGAAGAATTTGATTTACCTGCACAAGTACAATACTGCTGGCGGAATTGGCGTGAGGGTAATGTGCTGCTGGTGGTGGATGATGTTACAGATTACCAGCAAATCAAACCTTACCTACAGGGCGCATCTTCCAGATTTAAAGTGTTGATGACTACGCGCCAAAAGTTGGGTGCAGCCATCAAGCAATTATCTTTAGATGTATTACAACCAGATGCAGCGTTGGAGTTGTTACGGTCTTTGCTGGCAAAAACACCAGGGCGAATTGAGAGAGAATTAGATGTAGCAAAACAGTTGTGTGAATGGCTGGGGTATTTGCCTTTGGGTTTAGAGTTGGTGGGGCGATATCTGGCGCGGAAGCAGGATTTGTCTATATCGAAAATGATGGGGCGATTAAAGGAAAAGGAAAAGCCGCTAGAACAACCTGCACTTGTCAAGCCAGAAGCCGATATGACAGCACAAAGGGGAGTGCAAGCAGCCTTTGAGTTGAGTTGGCAGGAATTAGGAGAGAATGATAAATTATTAGGCTGTGTACTCAGTTTATTTGCATCTGCACCCATACCTTGGGAATTAGTAGAACAGAACTTAACAGAGGAATATGAGGGCGAGTTAGAGGAAATTCGGGATGATAAATTACTGAATCTGCATTTACTCCAGCGCAAAGGTGAGGGAATTTATCAACTACATCCCTTACTGCGGGAATTTTTCCAATCTAAGTTTACAGGTTTAGAGCAAGCAGAGGAATATAAGGGATGGTTTTGTCAGGTAATGGTAGCAGTTGCTCAAGAAATTCCTCAGACTCCTACCCTTGAGGAAATTAACGCTGTTTCCCTTGCCATACCACACATAGCTGAAGTAGCAAACAATCTCATTCAATACGTCAGTGATGAAAATTTAACTTTGCCTTTCGTCGGCTTGAGTCGCTTTTATAAAGGACAAGGATTATATACCCAAGCCGAACCTTGGTGTCAGCAGTGTTTATCAACACTACAAAACCGCTTGGGAGACAATCATCCCGATGTCGCCACTAGCCTCAACAACTTGGCTGAAGTCTACTATTTCCAAGGAAAGTACGACCAAGCCGAACCCCTGTATCTCCAAGCTTTAGCACTCGATAAACGCCTGCTGGGAGACAATCATCCCTCAGTCGCCACTAGCCTCAATAACTTGGCATTACTCTACAATTCTCAAGGAAAGTACGACCAAGCCGAACCCCTGTTTCTCCAAGCTATAGAACTCTATAAACGTCTGCTGGGAGACAACCATCCCGATGTCGCCACTAGCCTCAACAACTTGGCACTATTCCACGAATCCCAAGGAAAGTACGACCAAGCCGAACCCCTGTATCTCCAAGCTTTAGAACTCAGACAACGCCTGCTCGGAGACAATCATCCCTATGTCGCCAGTACCCTCAACAACTTGGCATTACTCTACAAATCCCAAGGAAAGTACGACCAAGCAGAACCCTTGTATCTCCAAGCTTTAGAACTCAGACAACGCCTGCTCGGAGACAATCATCCCTATGTCGCCAGTACCCTCAACAACTTGGCATCACTCTACTATTCCCAAGGAAAGTACGACCAAGCCGAACCCCTGTATCTCCAAGCTTTAGCACTCAGACAACGCCTACTGGGAGACAATCATCCCGATGTCGCCACCAGCCTTAACAACTTGGCATTACTCTACTATTCCCAAGGAAAGTACGAACAAGCCGAACCCCTGTATCTCCAAGCTTTAGAACTCTATAAACGCCTGCTGGGAGATAATCATCCCCTTGTTGCCCTAAGCCTCAACAACTTGGCATTACTCTACTATTCCCAAGGAAAGTACGACCAAGCCGAACCCCTGTTTCTCCAAGCTATAGAACTCTATAAACGTCTGCTGGGAGACAACCATCCCGATGTCGCCACTAGCCTCAACAACTTGGCACTATTCCACGAATCCCAAGGAAAGTACGAGCAAGCCGAACCCCTTTTACTCCAAGCTTTAGAACTCTATAAACTCCTGCTGGGAGACAATCATCCCAATGTCGCCCTAAGCCTCAACAACTTGGCTGCACTCTACCGTTCCCAAGGAAAGTACGACCAAGCCGAACCCCTGTATCTCCAAGCTTTAGAACTCTATAAATGCCTGCTGGGAGACAATCATCCCAATGTCGCCCTAAGCCTCAACAACTTGGCATTACTCTACCATTCCCAAGGACTTTACCAGCGAGCCGAATTTCTGTATTCCCAAGCTTTGAATATTTTGGAGCGCAGTTTAGGAGGGAATCATCCTCATACTGTGACTGTGCGTGAGAATTTAGCAAATTTACGCGATTATCTCTAATGAGAACAGGAAAATTTACCTTCCCAACCTCATCACTCTAGCTTTTATCTCCAAGTTTCGTGCTTTGAACTCAAAGTTTCATGTTCAGAACCCGAACTTTCGTGTTGCAAACGAGAATGTTCCTGTTTTCAACTAAAGTATTCTTGTTTCCAGTGAGAACGTTCTTGTTCTAAAGGAGAATGTTTTTGTTTCAAACGAGAACTTTCCTGTTTCCAGTGAGAATGTTCCTGTTTCAACGGAGAATCTTCTAGTAAGTAGGGTGCGTCAGTGCGAGAAAACCTAACTATACCAAGGGATTATTCATACTGACGCACCCTACCAACTAATGACTAATGACTATCTTCACTTCTTCGGCCAACGCCAATTGTAGCGATTCCACTCATACATACCTTGAATCTCGTATTCAGTACCGTTGTAGAAACGCACAACGCAGCTAGTAGAAGTATCTTCCTCCTGATGAACTTCATTAATCTGAATCACAATCGAAAGAAACCATTCGCGTTTGCAAGGGCCATCATCTTGCACCCATTCCCATAGGGCATTGGAAACTTCAATGCGATCGCCTATTCTGAGTTTTAAAGCATCCTCAAAATAGGCATACTTATCGAAGTGATACGACTCGACACGATTTAACCATTGCAAACCGTAGCGTTCTCGGATAAACTGCACCTTACCTGAGTCGTTGTTATTTAACCAATCGTTGAGTAACTGCACCTTCCAAGTCCGGTTTTGCTGTTCCTCCGTCTTGACAAACTCTAGGAATATCTCTAATTCCTCTGGAGTCAGTTCATCTAGAGGGTTAGGCGCATCTGATTTGCCAGACTTAGACTGCTTGTAAATTTCCTCGACTAATTGTAGTAAAATTTCCTTCTGCCTATCAGTGAGAGGACAGCTGGCTGCATCACAACGATTAAAAGCTGCTAGCAAAGCTGTTGTTATCTCATCTGGTGTCATAAGTTAATACTAATCGAGAAGCTGATTTAATAATTATTACAAAAGTTAAATAGAAGTTTCTAGTTATTAGGGAGCAGGTTATGGGGAATAGGTTATAGATTATAGGTTATGGGTTACAGGGAACAGGGAACAGGGAACAGATGATAATAGTTGTTCTCTTCCAGTCCCCAGTCCCCAGCGATGCACTGAGCTTGTCGAAGTGTCCCCAATCCCTATCCCCAACGTTATAAAGTTTAACTATGTTTCCTTGCTACCTTATACAGTTATGGAAAAGAAAATCCGCCTAGCACTCAATTTCAAATACTCAAGACTGATTACAGCCATCTTGATGTCCTGTCTCATCGCATTGATTTCGTGGGTATGGACTCCTGTGGCTGTAGCGTTAACACAGATTAAACTCTCTAATTTATCTTATAAGGAGTGTCCAGCCGAATTGGCTCAAGGGGCTGTAACTAGTAGTGGTAGCGGGGCTGCTAATTGCTTTATTGTTACTGGTAAAGCCGAAAATAGCACTCGTAAAACTGTCTACGATGCAGATATTTATGGGCGCATATATGATGCAAACAATGATGCCATATTACAAAATCGTTCCCGCCTTGGTTCTATTCCAGAAGTTCCCCCAGGAACCAGTGATTTTGAATTGAGAATTTCTGTACCTGCAATTCAACCTTTACCTTTAAAACTCAAGCAATTCAAAGCTTCTGGATTTAGCGCGCAAATTCGCAAATAATCTCAAATCCCAAAATTTAGAGACGTAGCACCGCTAAGTTTGTGATACGTCTCTAATACGTCTATTTGAGCTACGGATTAAAATCCCACTGCTGGCAATCTGCCGAGTGTTTCCAATGCACCAGTGAGTAAATTTAGCACCACAAAAGCGAGGATGGGGGAAAAGTCCATACCACCCAAGGGAGGAATAATAGAACGAAATAGGTTGAGGTAGGGATCTGTGACTTGGCTTAAAGCGGTAAATGGTTGGTTATACCAATTGATGCTGGGAAACCAAGTCAATAAAACCCGAATAATCAACAGGTAGCTGTAAATAGTGATGAAAGTAACTAATGTATTAATCAGTAAAGACATGGATGGGTTATTTTCCTATTAAGTGTCAAAAGCGGTCTTATTATAGATTTTAATTTAGTCTAGGTCATAGCGTATGGAGATCATAACCTTGGGGACTGGGGATTGGGGATTGGGGACACTTCGACAAGCTCAGTGCATCGCTGGGGACTGGGGACTGGGGACTAATGAATTCAAAATTCACGCATACTTTACGGTATCTTGCTACAAAATTCAGAATAAAATGATTCTGTTCCCTGCTCCCTATTGACTATTGACTATTGACTGTTGACTGTTGACTAATGACTAATTAAGAATCTTGCTTGACGGAACGATCATTAACTGGTTGAGTAGAACCGCCATTAACGTTCCCTAGATGCTTCCTGACTTCATCAATTGTGGCATTTAGCTGGGCGATTTTATCTTCTAGCGATCGCCTTGCGGTTTCCATCTCTACGCCTTCACTCTCAGAAGATAGCATCTGACGGCGTTTGGTAGGCACTTTTTGATTTTCTTTGGAATTATTAATCATTTCTGTGCCTTCTTCCACTATTTCCTCGTTCTGGCGAGAAGTAATGACAGCACCTAAAATTCCGCCCACTACGCCGCCAAATATCGCCCCTACTAAAAAACCACTACCAAAACCATCACGCTGACTCATAACTTTATTCCCTTGAAGAAACACGGCTACTTTTAGATCATTTGAGTTATTTTCCTTCCCTAGCTGCATACTAGCCTATGTGCCGAAGATGCGATCGCCTGCATCTCCTAATCCTGGTACAATAAACCCTTGATTATTGACCGTTTCATCAATTGTGGCAGTGTAAATTATTAGGTCAGGATAAACCTCACTCAATTTTTTTAATGCTGGTGGTGCAGCCACCACACAAACAATCCGAATTAAAGCCGGATCAACACCCCGTCTTGTTAATTCAGACATCGCCATCATCATTGAACCACCCGTGGCTAACATCGGATCGGTAATCAACACCCTAGTTTGAGGGTGAAATTGTTCTGGCAGTTTGTTGAGGTAACAGGAAGCTTCTAAAGTTTCCTCATTTCGCACCAAACCCAAGTGATAAATCGAAGCTAAAGGTAATATTGTTTGCGCCCCTTCTAGTAAGCCCAAACCAGCCCGTAAAATCGGCACAACTGCCACAGGTATTTCTGGACTAACCACCGTTCCAGGGCAATTATCCAAGGGAGTTTGTACCACAATATCTTGTGTTGGCAACCATTCCCGCGCTGCTTCATAGGTTAACCAACGCCCCAACTCAGTCATCGCACTCCGAAACAAAACTGAAGGCGTAGCAGCATCACGGGCAACTGTCAGCCAGTGCTTGATTAAAGGATGGGGAGGAACATAAACACGCAGTTGTGCCGCCATACCTAAAAATAGCCTTTTTTATTCTATGAGAACTGAAACATCATCATACTCTTTCCTGGGCATTAGTCATTCATTAGGGCATGGGGAATAGGGAATGGGGCATGGGGAATAGGGAATAGGGCATGGGGAATAGGGAATGGGAATGGGGCATAGGGAATAGGGAACAAAGAACATTGTTCAAGTAACTGATAACCCAATGCCCAATGCCCAATCCCTAGTCCCCAGTCCCCAGCGATGCACTGAGCTTGTCGAAGTGTCCCCAGTCCCCAATCCCCAATCCCCAATCCCCAATCCCCAATCCCCAATTATTGCAATAAATTTGCATTAACAGTTGACATCTATTCTCAACCAAGGTTATATTATCTATCAGTGTTCTCCTCTCTTTAAGGATCGGCAGACGGGATTAGCCGGCGGTAGCAGGCTTGTCCCTCTTTTTTGTGTTTAAGAAACTTAAACAAAGTTCATCACGCACATTTTTATTTATTCTCCAGCCAGCTTTAACACATTCCACCAATGACTGTGGTTAAACCTTGAGTATTTATCTAGGTTGAAAAGCCAAACGACACATTTGGGATCATCTCCATTGGCTTTCACTCAAAATGATTTATTGAATTAACCCTGATTTCTACTGACAAAAGTAATATAAAATACGATTCTCTGCGTTAATTTTATTTACTTGCTGTTCCTATGGCCTCAAATTTTAGGACTACCTCATCCCTTGATCATTCATTTGATGTCATCGTGATTGGATCTGGTATTGGTGGTTTAGTCACAGCCACCCAGCTAGCAGCAAAAGGTGTAAAAGTGCTAGTGCTGGAAAGTTATGTCATTCCTGGTGGGAGTGCTGGCTACTTTGAACACGAAGGTTATCGCTTTGATGTGGGGGCCTCAATGATCTTTGGCTTAGGAAACAAAGGTACTACAAATCTCCTAACTCGCGCCCTCCAAGCAGTAAATATTAATTTGGAAAGTATTCCTGATCCCGTACAGATTCATTACCATCTACCTGACAGTTTAGACTTAAAAGTTGATAGGAATTATGACAAATTTTTGCAAAATCTTATTGCTTACTTTCCTCATGAAGCTACAGGGATTCGTCGTTTTTATGACGAATGCTGGCGAGTATTTAATTGTCTTAACAAAATAGATTTACTGTCTCTAGAAGAACCTCGGTATCTCCTGCGAGTATTTTTGCAACAGCCTCTAGCTTGTCTTGGTTTAGCTAAGTATCTCCCTCAAAATGCTGGAGATGTTGCCCGACGTTATATTAAAGACCCTCAATTATTAAAATTTATCGATATGGAATGTTATTGCTGGTCTGTAGTCCCGGCCAGTATGACACCAATGATTAACGCTGGGATGGTTTTTTCCGATAGACACTATGGCGGCGTAAACTATCCCAAAGGTGGTGTAGCACAAATTGCCCAGGCTTTAGCACAGGGTTTAGAAAAAGCAGGTGGTAAAATTAAATACCAATCTAAGGTTACAAAAATTCTTACTCAAAAAGGTCGCGCAGTAGGTGTGCAGCTAGCCAGTGGCGAAACTTATGGGGGTAAACGCATAGTTTCTAATGCTACACGGTGGGATACATTTGAAAAATTATTGCCAGTGGAGCAAATACCACATAATGAGAAAAAATGGCAACAAAGATATCAAAAATCTCCCAGCTTTCTCAGCTTGCATATGGGTGTAAAAGCTGCGGTCTTACCTACGGGGACGGAGTGCCATCATATTATTTTGGAAAATTGGCAGGAGATGATGACACCGGAAGGTACTTTATTTGTGTCGATTCCCACCTTGCTTGACACAGATTTAGCTCCCAGGGGACATCATATCATTCATGCGTTCACACCCCACTGGATTGATGATTGGCAGGGAATGTCTGCAAAAGAGTACGAAGCGAAGAAAGAAGCGGCGGCTTGGCGAGTTATTGACCGACTAGAAAAGATTTTTCCTGGTTTAGATGCAGGTTTAGATTATTTAGAAGTGGGTACACCGCGCACTCATAGACGTTTTTTGGGGCGTGTAGATGGGACTTATGGGCCGATACCCCGGCGTAAATTGTGGGGATTAATAGGAATGCCCTTTAACCGTACATCTATTCCAGGGCTTTACTGTGTGGGGGATAGTACATTTCCTGGACAGGGTTTGAATGCGGTGGCGTTTTCTGGGTTTGCTTGCGCCCATCGCATCGCAGTAGATTTGGGAATGTGAGGTCAATTCAAAATTCAAAATTCAAAATTAAGGCAGTAGGGTGCATCAGTACAAATATTTTCTAGATATTTCCAGGTTATTTCTAACTGACGCACCCTACTAAAACTATTCCCTGTTAATTACGCATCGTTTAAAGCAGCGATACCGGGTAATACTTTGCCTTCGAGTAATTCTAAGCTAGCACCGCCACCGGTAGAGATATGGCTCATTTGATCAGCCAAACCTACCTTTTCTACAGCTGCTACAGAGTCACCGCCACCGATGATGGTGGTTGTACCAGTTTTACCAATTTCTGCTAGAGTATGAGCGATCGCTTCTGTACCTACAGCAAACTTATCAAACTCAAATACACCCATAGGCCCGTTCCAAATTACGGTTTTGCAATCAGCTAAAGCTTCTTGGAAAACTTTCACAGAGTCAGGGCCGATATCCAAACCCATGCCATCAGCAGGAATATTTTCAATGCTGACGGTGGTAGCATTGGCATCGGGAGCAAATTTATCAGCAGATACGATATCGGTAGGTAACAAGAAGGTAACACCTTTTTCTTTGGCTTTAGCTTCCAAAGTTCTCGCTAATTCCAGCTTGTCTTCTTCTACCAAAGACTTACCAACACTCAAACCACGGGCTTTATAGAAGGTGAAAATCATCCCCCCACCGATGATGAGTTTGTCGCACTTCTCTAGCAGGGTTTCAATAACACCGATTTTGCTAGAAACCTTAGAACCGCCAATAATCGCAGCTAAAGGACGTTGGGTTGTTCGATTGCGCTTTGCAGATACTGCAATTCCTTTTCAATCAAATAACCACCAACAGCAGGACTCAAATAATGAGTTACACCTTCAGTGGAAGCATGGGCGCGGTGTGCTGTTCCGAAAGCATCATTGACATAAAAATCGGCATTAGCTGCCAGTTTTTTAGCAAATTCTGGATCGTTTTTTTCTTCTTCTTTATAAAAACGGACGTTTTCAAGCAGCAGCACTTGACCATTTTGTAAAGCAGCCACTTTCGCAGCTACATCATCGCCAATACAGTCATCAGTTTTGACAACCTCTTGACCCAACAACTCAGACAGACGCTTTGCAACGGGGGTTAGGCGCAATTTGTCGTCCACACCTTTGGGACGACCAAAATGGCTTGCTAGAATGACCTTAGCACCCTTCTGCGTTAAATCTTGAATGGTTGGTAGAGCAGCGCGAATGCGGGTATCATCTGTGATGTTACCTTGGTCATCCACAGGTACGTTAAAATCAACCCGCACAAAGGCGCGTTTACCGGAAATATCAGCCGCAGATAAACTTGCTAAAGTTTTTTTGGACACTGCCAAACCCTCCTGATTGCCTTTTTGTTATCGTTTTGAAAGTATCACCATCAAGATTTTACCGGAGTAGGGGGTGCTGAGGAGACATATATGTTCAAGACAGTATTATTTCCAATTGATCAAAGTCGGGAAGCACGGGAAGCTGCTGATGTTGTGGCTAATGTTGTGCAGCAATATGCTAGCCGTCTAGTGCTGTTGTCTGTGGTGGAAGAACCAGCCACCGATGAAGCGAAAGCTGACCCAATGGTGTCACCGGAAGCGGTGGCGAAACTGTTGGCTGATGCTCAAGCTTTATTTTCTGGACAAGGGATTCCATCGGAAACTATAGAAAGACAAGGTAAGCCAGCCTTTACCATCTGTGATGTCGCTGATGAAATTGGGGCTAACTTAATCATTATGGGCTGTCGGGGTCTAGGTTTAACTGATGAGGGTGCAACGGATAGTGTGACTACTCGCGTGGTTAACCTTTCGCCTTGTCCTGTGTTGATTGTGCCTTGAGAGTGATGAGTGCTGAGTGCTGAGTGGGGAAAAAGAGACAAGGTAGATAAGGTAGACAAGGGAGGAGAAAAAATAATCAATATTGACTATTGACTGTTGACTGTTGACTCTTGACTGTTGACTTCTCACCTAGTCGCCTAGCAATGGGGGAGATCCAAAAAACTAAAAGCCAGAGTATGTGTAACGTTACTCTGGCTACTTAGGTCTAATAATAATATTCCGACAAAATTTTCTAGGCGGGAACGACTTGAGCGACTAGTGAACGTTTATCCAGCGATTGGACTTTACCAACTTGAGCTAAAGCAGTAACGATTTTCTCTAACAATTCTGCCGCTTGTTCACGATATTGGTGTTCTCGACCCCGTAAACGAATCACAAACTTGACTGAATCACCTTTACTCAACCATCCAACAGCTTGTTCGATGCGTAAGTTGTAATCAGCTACACCTACGTTCGGACGAAGCCGGACTTCCTTGACTGTGGGTTTAGCACTGCGTCCCTGACGCTTTTTCTTTTGATACTGAAGCTTACCAAAGTTGACAATCTTGGCAACTGGAGCATCTTTGCCTTCGGAAACTACAACTAGGTCAAGTTCTAAACTCTCTGCTAGCTGTAAGGCTTCACGTGTATCTGTGAGTCCTCGGTTATTATTTTCATGGTCAATCAAGAAGACTTGAGCTGACTTAATTTGTGAGTTAATTAGTTGCTTTTGGATTGCGATAACGGTTTCTCTCAATAGATTAATGCTTGACTAGTGCAAGCACTGCCAATATAACACAACACTGGAGTGAAGTTTTAGAACAAAAAATTAAGAAGGAGAAAGCGATCGCTCTTTCTCCCCATTATTAATTATTAAACTTTTTGCGCTCCTGGTTTGCCGTTTTCTACCACAAAGGATGCTAAGGTACTCACAGTAGCATTCTGGTCAAGAATACTAGAAACAACTCGATAATCACTCTGCCAATTATTTCTCGTCAATTTACACCGCACATAACCACGGTTAGCACCATCAAAGAATTTTGTATGAGGATTAGCCGGAACTGCGGCTTGTACTGGGGCAATAAAACTTGTGGGAAAATCGGAAGTGATGGAAGTACCGACAAACTCAGTACCCACTGTTGCTGACAGGGGATTATTAAAATCAGCTTTTACATCAAATACCCAACTGGAATGGATATCACCAGTAATGACTACAGGGTTGGATGGTTGGCGTTGTTCTAAGAAGTTTAACAACCGTTGACGAGCTGCTACATAGCCATCCCATTGGTCAACGTTAAATAGTTGTACTGTAGGACTGGGGTTAAAATCAAACTGAGATAATATTACTTGCTGGGCAATAACATTCCAGCGTGCTTGTGATTTGTCTAGTCCTTGGAATAACCAGCTTTCTTGTGCTGTGCCTGTGAGTGTGGCATTGGGGTCTAAAGCTGCGGCACATAGGGGTTTAAGTCCATCATTACAAGGTTGGTCTGTGCGGTACTGGCGGGTATCTAAAACGTTGAACTCGGCTAAATCACCAAAGGTAAACCGCCGATACAACTGCATACTAGCTCCCTTTGGTAACGAAGATAAGCGCAATGGCATATGCTCATAATAAGCTTGGTAAGCATTGACTCGTCGCTGTTCAAAGGCTGCTGGTGTTTGACTATCTTCGGGGATTAAGTTGGCGTAGTTGTTATCTACTTCGTGGTCATCCCAAGTGACTATCCAAGGGAAATTGGCATGAACAGCTTGTAAGTTTGCGTCGGTTCTGTACAAAGCATAACGGTTGCGATAGTCAGCTAGGGTGATGATTTCGGGGCCGATGTGTTGCCTTGGTGCGCCAGCTTGCGGGCCATATTCATAGATGTAATCACCTAGATGCACCACTAAATCTAGGTCTTCCTGTGCCATGTGTTTATAGGCTGTATAAAAGCCGTTTTGCCAGTCTTGACAAGAAGCAAAGGCAAAGTTGAGTTGGGAAATGGAACTATAGATGGCGGGTGCTGTGCGGGTGCGCCCGATGGGACTGACTTCGCTACCCACTGCAAATTGATACCAGTACCAACGGTTAGGTTCTAACCCCTGCACATCAACGTGGACAGAATGACCGAGTTGTGGTGTTGCTAAAACTGTGCCTCTTTGTACCACCTGTCTCATGTTTTCGTCTCGTGCAATTTGCCAACGCACAGGTACATTTACAGGTGACATTCCGCCGCCATTTACGGGTTGTGGTGCGAGACGAGTCCATAAAACTACGCTATCGGGAAGAGGATCACCAGAAGCAACACCTAACTTGAAGGGATAGTCAGAAAATCTTCCCCGCGCCATGACAGGCTGTAACTGGCTAGTTACCGCTAACCCTGTGAAAAAACTTGCACCCAGTAAAAAATTACGCCGTTTGAGTAGGCGATCGCTATTCATAAATTCCATACTCACCCCTACTAAGATTGATATATAGTTGGCAAGGTATAACCTGACTTGCAACCAAGCACACAGAACTTACCAACCTAGAATCAAAGCGGGATTAAGGAAATGTTAAGACAGTAGAAAATTGTGATATCTACTAATTAATTCAGGCAAGTTTTTAAACGTTGTGCCAATACTTGTACATGAGGTTCTAACACAAACGAGTAATGATTTCCCGACACATCAATAATATTGATTTCCTCTGCTGCCATTACAGAAAATAACTCTACCCAAACTAAGGTCGGGTCAGGAGCCATAATATGTTTTTCTCTAGCACGAAAAACAGTGACTTTGCCAGGATACGGTTGTCTTTGATAGCTATAAGTAGCTTTTAAAGTCCCTACCAATACATCTAAAATACGGCGATTATTTTGACGTTCTACATCAGGCGGAAAGATTCTGGCTGTTCTAGCTTTATCGATGATGTAGTTAATTTTTGCTTCTAAAGATAAATGCTCAATTTCTGCTGGCGTAACTAAATTATCTTGACCAAACATCCCCCCAAATACCCTAGAAAGTACACCCACTAAATAAACATCATCAATGGGTTTTTGTTTATCTAATAGAATGGGAACATAAGAGTCAAGGATAGCTAACAAAGAAACTTCCTGTCCTTGTCTTTTTAGTTGTTGTGCTACCTCATAGGCGACAACTCCGCCAAATGACCACCCACCTAATTTATAAGGCCCTTGGGGTTGAAATTCTCGGATAGTTTTAACATAGAGGCTAGCCATGTCTTCCACTTTAGTTAAAGGTTCTTCATCCCCATAAAAACCTTGAGCTTGTAAGCCATAAAATGGGTGTTCGTTACCAATATAATGAGCTAATTTAAAATAGCAAAGAACATGACCACCGGCAGGATGAATACAAAAGAAGGGCTGATGAGTTCCTTGTGGTTGAATGGGAACTAAAGGGGAATGATGAATTTGGCTATCATTATTTTGAATTACTGTAGCTAAATCTGTGATAATTGGATTTTTTAATAGTGTTGCTAAAGGTATTTCTTTTCGGAAATTTTCCTCGATTTTGGCAATTAAATGTAATGCTTTGAGAGAATCACCACCAAGAGCAAAAAAGTTATCTGTCACCCCAATTTGTGGTAAATTTAAAATCTCTGCCCAAATTGTCACTAATTGTGATTCTACTTGATTGCGAGGAGCGATAAAATCACTGCTTTCTGAAAAGTGAGAAATATCCGGTTTGGGTAAAGCTTTTCTGTCTACCTTACCACTAGGAGTGAGGGGTAAAGCTTCCAGCGTCACAAAAGCGGCGGGAATCATAAAATCTGGTAATTTAGCTTTGAGAAAATCACGCAGATGCTGAATTTGTGGTGTTTCTGAGTTGTAGGTAATATAGGCAACGAGTTGTTTTTCTAAATTGCGATCGCTACGTGTGATAATCACAGCTTCTCTAACTTCTGGATGTAAAGCCAAGACATTTTCAATCTCGCCAATTTCAATCCGATAACCGCGAATTTTGACTTGATAATCTACTCTACCTACATATTCAATATTACCATCAGGTAAATAACGCCCTAAATCACCAGTTTTATACAGACGTTCTGATGTAAATTCGCTACTTCTAAATGGGTTAGGAATAAATTTTTCCTGAGTTAATTCGGGACGATTCCAATAACCACGCGCCACACCTACACCACCGATGTAAATTTCCCCCACAACGCCAACATCAACAGGTCTTAAATCTTCATCAAGAATGTAAATTTGCACGTTAGCAATGGGACGACCGATAGGTACAGTTTTTAAATTACTGTGCTTTTGACACTGCCAAAAAGTGACATCAATAGCTGCTTCGGTAGGGCCATAGAGATTATGTAATTCACAATTAAAATGCTCAAAGAAGCGATTTTGTAAATCTACAGGTAAAGCCTCCCCACTACAAATTACTCTCCTAATGGAAGTACATTTTTCTACACCACGACTAGCTAAAAATATTTGCAGCATGGAAGGGACAAAATGCAATGTCGTAATTTGCTCTTGAGTAATAATATTAATCAGGTAATTACTATCTCGATGTCCCCCAGGTTGAGCTATAACCAACCGCGCACCCGTTAATAAAGTCCAGAAAAATTCCCAGACGGAAACATCAAAGCTAAAAGGAGTTTTTTGTAAAACACTATCTGTAGAATTGAGTTGATAGGTTTCCTGCATCCATAGCAAGCGATTACATATACCTTTATGGGTGTTCATTGCACCCTTGGGTTTACCAGTAGAACCAGATGTGTAGATGACATAAGCTAGATTCTCTGGTTGTATATCACTTTGAGGATTAGTATTTGGTTGGGTAGAAATTTTCTCCCATTCTGTATCTATATAAATAGTTTGAGCTTGATTTTCAGGGATTGTATTCACTAACTTTTCTTGGGTTAGTAATACCTTGACCTGAGAATCTTCTAGCATATAAGCTATGCGTTCTTGGGGATATTCTGGGTCAATAGGTACATAAGCACCACCGGCTTTAAGAATTCCCAATAAACTCACGACCATTTCTAAGGAACGTTCTAGACAAACACCTACTAATGTTTCTGCTTTAACGTCTAGTGTTTGTAGATAATGTGCTAGTTGATTGACTCTAAAATTTAATTCTTGATATGTTAATTGTTGGTTTTGAAAGGTGATGGCTATGGCGTTGGGGGTGCGTTCTGCTTGTGCTGTAAATAGTTCGTGTAAGCTTTGAGATAGGTTGTAATCTCTGTATGTGGCGTTGGGATTTATGGGTGTGATTTGCATTTTTGGATGAGGGGAAAATTTCGGTTAATGGCTGTGTGGAATGGGGGGTGATTTACTCACGCAAAGGCGCAAAGGCGCAAAGAAGCAAAGAAGAAAAGAAGAGAAGAAGAAATTAAGTTTTCCTCTGCGCCTCTGCGTGATACCAATTCACGAAAATCTTGATACAGACGTAAACCATGAAAGCTTTGCTGCATCTAAGTTTTTTAATTGCGTTAGCGTAGCGGGACGTTCGCGTTAGCGTCTCGGAGAGAAGTCCATTGCGAATTGCGAATTGCGAATTGCGAATTGGTACGAAATAAAACTTCTTAATCTCCCCCCAATTCGACTAATTTACCGATATTGAAATCTATCCTTGTCCAGCCTTTGAGTTGGCGGAGATTGTTCAACAACAGCAGGGGAATTTGCCAGTGATGTACCATCAAGAATGGTAAGGGATCATCTAGTTTTAAAATTGCATCTGTCCCGCGCCAAATGTTGTGTACCCATGTCTTCAATTGGGTGAAGGAACGAATCCCCGTCAACCGCCAAACTTCGTGATAAGTCCAATAGGTTGGTTTACTGGTTAGTAATGGCTGTAAGGTTTCTGTTACAGAACCAATGTAAGCTTCTGCAACTAAGGGGTGGTTGTAAAAGGCGGTAATGGCGGAATGTGTGCGGGGGTTACACTCGATAGCGTATACTTGTCCGTCTTCTGTTTGGATGAAGTCAAAGGAAATCTGTCCTGTAAGTTTGAGTTCTTTGACGAAGTGTTTCACCCATTCCAAGATTTGCGGATTTTCTACGTTCTCATAGTTGACTTGAAAGGCTGATGATTCACAGCAGCAGTGTAGTTTGATTTCTCCATCTCTGACTGTGCTGTGGGTGCAGAATTCTTTTCCAGGAATGAATTCTTGCATAATCCACGGTTTTTCAGGACTGATGGGTAAATTACTCACAAAATCTGCTGTTTCCTCTGGGGTGGCGCAGGGGAGTTTGGTTAAGTCCAAACGTCTCACTGAGTCGTAGGGAATGCTTTTGAGAATGTATTTGCGAGTCTCACCGGAAAAGTCAAAGTTAATGACTTGTTCGCTAGAGGTGATTTTAAAGGATTTGGGTACAGATAAACCAAGCGATCGCGCTTTTTCTGCCATTGCAAATTTATCATCCAACATTTGGGTGATCTCTGCATCAAAATGCAATACTTCGCAATGGGGAGATAATTTCGGTTTGGCGAGGGAGTCGTAATAACTCCCCACTGGACTGGTAACGGGATATATACATCGATGTTTTCCCGTTTGACTATCTCCTCTAAAGCCTGGATGTAGGCTTCTGGGTCTTTTTGGGGTGCGGGAGTTGTGTAAAATTTATCTACCGCTTGGGAAAATCGATGACCAGTTAACCAGTATTTATGGGTTTCTACCAATACTACCCGATGTCCAGCCGCATGGAATGACCTTGCTAGTTGCAAAGCTTTGGTCATTTTTCCGCCACTGATGAGGATGTTTTTGGGGTTGCTGGTTTTGCTGGTTTGGGTACGAAAAATCGCACCCACAACCAAATATATAAAAACAATCGCAGTATTAATTGGCAGTGCTAATAATAGCAAAGTCAAAGTCAGTATGTTTTGGATAATTGCGGCTATTTTCGTCTCTAAACCTAAAGACGGTGTAGCAGGTGAGGAATCGAATGAAATAGATTGTGCCATAGTTTACACTCGGCGGATAATCGTCAAACCATCGCGCAGGGGAAGTAAAACCTGTTCGACACGAGTATCTAAAGCTACGGCGCGATTAAAGTCAGCAATAGCTTGGCCGT
The DNA here is from genome assembly GCF_021596505.1 of Nostoc sp. CMAA1605. GTDB lineage: Bacteria > Cyanobacteriota > Cyanobacteriia > Cyanobacteriales > Nostocaceae > Trichormus. The sequence continues at coordinate 45,718 of NZ_PJIZ01000018.1, forward strand.
TAGCACTACGTTTGGCGGGAGGTAAATACACTTCTCCCTGTAGAAGTGTGTTATCAACACAAATAAAGCCTTGTGGTGCTAACAAGTTAGTATCTAGCAGCGTTTCTAGATAAGCTGTGTACTCTTTTTTATCGGCATCAATAAATACCAAATCAAAGGTTTCGCCAGCCGTGACTAATTTCTCTAGAGTTGCTAAAGCTGCACCTAATTCCACACGTATCTTTCCCCCGTGAGGAGATTGGTTAAAAGCCTTCTGTGCAACTTCCGCCGCATAAGGATCTACTTCACAAGCTACCAATACCCCATCCTCTGGTAAAGCTTCCGCCATTGCTAAGGCTGAATAACCCGTGAACATCCCAATTTCCAGCACTCTCCGTGCTTTGGTCATATGAACAAACATCTTTAAAGTTTGTCCTTCAATATGACCAGAAAGCATTTCCTGTTCTAGAGGACGCACCGTCGCACCGGCTGTAAAATGCTCACCCCAAGACTCTTTTGCAGTTATCTTGGCGAGTGCTGCTAAAGCCTCTGATTCTGGGGTAGTACATTCCTCTAGATAAGGGTCAATACCTGCTGCTAACTCCCAAGCTTGGGTAATCTCTGCTACCAAATCAGCAGATAAATCTTGATGCTGCTTAACTTGTTTGACAACAGCCTCTAACTTCTTAGTTAAGATTCCCAAAGGTGTGACAGGTCTAGCTGTCGGTATGTCTATCAAATTCGTCATAATTACTCTAACTCCGCGTACCTCTGCGTTTACCTCAGCGAACCTCCGGGTTTAAACTCATCACTTCCCGACAGCACTCCCTACCAGTTCCTTCTGACTGCTGAGAGGATACATATCTACACCTTCACCACCACGGGGATACTGACTGCAAAGTTCCTTATGTTCTGCTAAAGCTGCGGCTGCTTCGGCTTTGGTAAAATCATTGACAAAGAAACATTCCCCGATAGGCCTTGGCATGGCGGCTCTCAATAAACCATCTCTAGTTAAGGTGATAGACTCAGTAGCACGCCACAATAACTCCTCATCCAAGAGGGGATGGTCTAGTGCTAGACCGATACGACTCATTAATCCTAAAATGCGATCGCGCTCTTGAATTGTAATGTAGCCTCTGCGTGCAGCAATTGTCGCTGACAAGGCCATATCAATATTCACAGCATGACCGTGGAACATGGGTATATGTGGCGCGAGTTCCAAGGTCGGACTCCAGGTGTGACCATAAGCAATTACCCTATCTAGGTCTAACTCGTGGAGGTTGGGAACTTCTAATTCCAACATCTTTTTGATGGCTTTGTAGGTCAGTTGATGCGCTACTTCTTTGATTTCTGGTGTAGCGTCAAGATTGCCGAAATGAGTATGTAGTAAGTCTTCGCCGTACTTCTCCAACAATTCAAATACTTCTTTGTGTCCTACTACAGCGATTTTGACTAACTCCGCCATTCCGTTGCGTACTTGGTCTGTTGGTAAAGTCCCCAGCAAGGAAAAGTCTAGGAAAACTTTGCGGGAAGCATGATACGCACCCAGGCGGTTTTTCAGCTTTTTATGGTTGACTGCGACTTTAATCGCCACACTAGCATCAATTAAGCCAATTAAGGTAGTAGGAATACGGATGTAGTTACTACTGCGGCGGTATGTAGAACAAGCAAAACCCACAACATCCGTCACTAAACCACCACCCACTACTAAGACTGGTTCTTTGCGGACTAATTTGAAATCTGCAAAGATATCAATCACTTGCTCAAAAGTTTGAATGGTTTTATTGGGTTCGGTAATAGTGATGGGAGCAAGTGTCAAATCAATTCCGTGATACTGGAAATATTTTTCTATTTGTTTACCGTAGAGACGACTAACGTTAGCATCTACCACCGCTAAACAGCGTCCAAAATCCTTGTATACATCTGCCAATTCAGAGTTTCTGAGTTGAAAAACTCCATCTACATAAACCAAATCATATTCAATTTTTTCATAGCCTTCCACATGAAAAGCTGTATTTGTAGATTCAAGTTTACTTTGAACTATGCTCATATTCCTGTCCTTTCACTACAAAAAATAACTTATTTTTTTGCCTGACAATTATTCATGAAGTCAGCAGCAGACATCACACTGAAATTGATGAATACAATAGTGTAATAAAGAAACTGTTGGTGATGACCTTAACTTAAATCATGCTTGAGAGATGCGCTAAACACTTACAGCACAATCATTAAATCATTTATATGATGATGTTAAGTTTCGGTTAATTTGGTGTCTCTTGTAAGTCTGAGCAGAAAAACTACATGAATCGCCTGCTATTTTAGCGGTGAGATACTGAAATTAAGCTAAATACAATAGCCGTCAGTATCACATTCTGTGAACAAGATTTGTAGCGGTCACAATGCCACTACAAATTTTTTAACATTTTCTTCACATTTATAAACATATCACTGTTTTATTTAAATTGCATCCAATTTTGAAAAATTAACTATGGGAAATATATAAAAACCTTATATCAATCCTGAGAAATTACAAATTGTGAGTCTTTGAAACTTTCCTGATGATTGGCTGTCTCAATGATTAATGAATACCAATTGACAACTAACATTCATCAGTTATTGTTTACAATTTCAGCATGACATAGACCCTCTTTTAATTAGAAAAAAGAGTCTGTTTGTCGTCACAGTTAATGGACTTGCAAGACTAATTCAAATTGGAGACATAAAGCCAATAACTCAAAGCTTTGATGCAGTATATACAGCCAAAGAATTTAGCGTTTCGCCTGCAAATTAAACTTTTGGGCAATATTCGTAATTAAACTTAACAAATTTACTGCCCATCTTAAACCTTGATTAATATACTTATTCCTAGACTTTAAGGGCTACAAGTCTTGATTAATCAGTGTTTAAGCAATTAATAGCAGATGTAATGACTACCAAATAGCTTAAGAATAGCTTTACATATCTAAACATAACACTGTTTCTCAAGGATTGCACCTAGACTCAAGGTAGATTTGCCCAAATTCAGGAAATATGGGGTGTATTCCCAATTTTGGATTAAAAGTCTAGGGACTTCCAGATAAAAAATATCTAAACTGTAGGGTGCGTCAGTGCGAGAAAACCTAACTATACCAAGAGGTTATTTATACTGACGCACCCTACTAAGCTGTTTATTTGGGATAATTTATTTTTTGGTTTTCCTCTAAATTCGTCAGCTATTCCAGAGAAACAAAAGGGAACGGGGAAGTTTTCCCTGTTCCCTATGGAAACTAATACATTTAGTCATTCGGAGAATTTTTATAGGTCAGAATCTTCGTGAAACTAATAAATTCATCACGATTTAAGATTTTTCGCCATATTCCATATCGTTAGCTTCAGCATAACGGTGCATAAAGCGCATGAATCTTTCCCAATGATCATCACGTTCAACTTCAAATTTGCACTCTACTCCCCGCAGTTCGTCGCCTTCATCACCCCCAAAAATGAAGCGAGTCGAGGAGGGGGTGATATTAATTTCACCTTCTTCATCAGTTAACAGTAAGGCATTTAATGATGGTTTGGTAAAGCTATTCAATCCTTCTAAAGCCTGCAATTGCTCAAATTGCATCATGACAATGCGTTTACCTGTACGCACTTCCCGGCGTAAACTAACGTTACTCAGTTCTTCATAAATACCTGCGAAAAACTGAATTGAGGGAGGAGTTGAAGACATAATCACGATTTGGATTGAGCGAACAGGGCATGGGAGTTAAATTTGTTTCTCCTACATCCCTTTATCTTACAACTGCTGGAGTTATCTAGGTGGGTAATATTGCTGATTTACCGCCGGGGGTTGATAAACATTAGTGGGCATGGTGGTTGCTGGTGCATTCGTTCCAGGGGGTTGATAAATATTGGTGGGGATGGTGGTTGCTGGTGCATTGATTACAGGGGATTGATAGCCTGTTGAGGGGATGGTGTTAGTGGTGTTGCTTGGTGTGGGGGGGGTTTGGGTAAATTCTTGGTAAGCGGCGCGAGAAACCGAACTGATAAATTTTTCGGCGCGGGGGTCATTATTGGGACGTTGTACCATGACGACGGCAATGTAACGCTTGCCTGTAGGGGTGTCAATTATACCTGCGTCGGCTAATAAAGTACCGATATCGCCTGTTTTATGGTAGGCGCGCGCACCTGCATCTAAGCCAGCAGGTAAAAGCTGATCTCGCTGTGTGCGGCGCATGATATCAAGGATTTGGTCGCGCGATCGCATAGTAACTAACTTACCTTGACTAACCATCGCCAGTAAATTGCCTAATTCCTTGGGACTGGTGGTGTTTGTCCCTGACAAATCTGGTAGTGGGTTGCGAATAACTGTGCTAGTTAACCCCCAACTTTGAAAACGCTGATTAACTGCTTCTATTCCGCCTAATCTAGCAATCAACATATTGGTGGCGGTGTTGTCGCTGACGGTAATCATTTTAGTAGCGACTTCCAAAGCTGGATATTGTGTACCTGCTGGTTTGTATTGGAAATCCCCTGAACCACCAACAATCATTTCCTGTTGTATGGTTAGCATTTCATCTAGGCGGATTTTCCCAGCGTCTACGTCTTGGAAAAAGGCAATTAAAATCGGGACTTTAATGGTGCTAGCGGCTGGCAAGCTGTTATCAGCATTGAGATCGACATATCCCCCAGTGTCTAAATCTGCTAAAAATACCGCCGGAGTCAGATTAGGATTAGCTGCGGCTAACTCTTGTACCGCATTTTTCAAAGTGGGAATTTCTTGGGATGGAGACAAAGCAGGAGTGGGGTTAGTTGTGGCGGGTTTTGGCTGGATTTGTCCACTATTATTAGATGCGGTTGGAGTGGTGGAAGGGACGCGATTTGCTGGATCAAGGACTGATAAGACTGTACCGACGATCGCACCAATTCCAACTCCCACAATCAATAGACGGATGGCATATAAAAAAGCTCTTGCCATTGGTTTTAACCGCGTTTTTTTCGATACTCGTCTACCCATTGGTACAGGCTGTCTTTGTACTCGCACCGTCTTCACTTTGACATTGCTTGGCGGTGCTGACATCTGCCTAGTTGTGGTGGGGATGGGTTTGACCGCAGTAGGCATGACTAACCCTTGTGGTTTGGGCTTTCGTGTCTTAGGAGTGACTTGGTAAGGCAGAACATTATTATATGAGTTTGTGACTACCGTTGCACCAGGCTCAACAGGTTGTTGTTTGGGAACTTTGACTTTTTTGACTTCCCCTTGAGAAACTGTACGCGATCGCTGGCGACGATTGGCGGGTTGTCGTCGTGAAGAAGTTCTGCGTTTGTTACCTAACTCTGACACTGTCACTCCTTGTGACTCACTTAAAAATTGATTTTAAAGTAGTCCCGATGAAACTTATTTCACTCGCCTTGCATAAAAGCACGACTATTTACCCAGTGTAACTACTAGTTAGTAGTATTTTTGTGTTTAGTTTATGTCATCTTTAAGACTTTGGGAATGATTTTTGGGATTTTGGCCAATAGTCAATGGTCAATGGTCAATAGACCTCTTGCAAAAGTCATGATTTTAGCGTCTTTCTTTGCGACTTTGCGCCTACCCTTCTCCTTCGGAGACGCTAACGCGAACGGGAACGCCAAGGGCGAATGCGTGAGACAAAAAAAGATTTATGCAAGAAGTCTAATAAATGGTCAATAGTCACAGTTAGTTATTCGTGGGGATCTGGGCTATTTTGGCTTTTTGGATGATTAATTGCCCATTCGGCTTGCCGGAACAAACCACGTAGCATTGCGACTTCATTGGTTGTCAGATGGGCGCGATTGTAAATTTGCCGGAATTTTTCCATACGGCTGTTCGCTGTGTGGGGATATAAATAACCAATATCTAAAAGAAAAGATTCTAATTGCTGATAATATGCTTCCACTAGCTCTAGGGGGGCTAGTTCGGTGGATGTCATAGCGGGTGTAGGTTGTGCTTGTGTAGGTTGTGCTAGTTCGTAGCAGCAAATACCGACAGCACTAGCTAAGTTTAAGGATGGATAAACGGGACTGCTGGGAATATGAACCAATCTATGGGCATAATTTAATTCTTCATTGGTTAATCCCCGATCTTCCCTACCAAAAATTAAAGCTGCGGGTTGGTTAGTTGCTTCTAATAGCCAAGGTAAGGCGGTTCTGGGGGTTTCTAAGGGGAAGGGACAATGGAGATCGCGTCCGGTGGTGGCGATCGCACTCACACATCCTTGCAAGGCTTGTGGTAGGGTATCAACTACAATTGCTGATTCTAAAATCTCTTTGGCATGAACCGCCATTTTCATGGCTTCTGGAGAGAAGCGATCGCATTGGGGATTAACTAATACTAAATGCTCTAATCCAAAGTTTTTCATCACACGGGCGGTTGAACCTACGTTCAGGGGGCCAGCCGGTTCTACTAAAACAATTCGCACTCCAGCTATAGATGAACTAACTTGATCCACTACGTTCACAAACTCTTCGACAATACAGCTTACAAATACAGGTTACAGCCAAGTGTCAAGCAAAGGAAAATTCTAGAATCACTTTTGGGAACAATTGATGTAGTCGGGCGCATATCTACCAAATTCCTACTATCCATTTAAACTCAGCATTTCTACATCAATCATGAAATTTACTCAAGCATCTCTATTGATGATCGCCTGTGGTTTACCTTTGTATTACAACTGTCTCCCAATAGCTGCTTTCGCCGCCCAAAAGACACAGGTGCAATCTACAAATCCCAAACCAGATGGACTGATTAGCCAAGGTTTTAAACCACCAAAACGCAAAGGGCCACCAGTGAGTGCTGGCGGTGCTACTCGTGGGACTGTCTGCATTCAAGGGAAACAACTTGTTACTCCCCTCACTCCCGCCGGTAAATGGGGACTAACATTTGCTCAAAGACCGCAGTTTTTCTGGTATGTACCCCTAAGTTCAGCAAAAACGGCACAGTTTTTACTGTTGTCAGAAGCAGATAAAAAAATTCTATATGAAACTACTTTGAGCTTACCTAATCAGCCAGGAATTATTAGCTATACTCTCCCTGAAAATGCACCAGCGTTAGAAATCAATAAAACCTATCGTTGGTCACTAGTGTTAGTGTGTGACTCAGAAGATTTTAGTACAAACCCCAGATTTGAGAGTTTAGTGGAACGTGTTCAACCGGAAGCGTCATTATCTCAGAAATTAGCGAACGCAGATGCAAAAAAACTACCTGCAATCTATGCAGAAGCAGGAATTTGGTATGAAGCATTAAGTGCGATCGCGCAACAGCGTTATAGTAACCCCCGAAATGTGCATTCTATGTTGGGTTGGCGACAATTTTTAAACTCTGTCGGTTTAAATGCGATCGCTTCTCAACCTCTATTGGATTGTTGTCAAGCTGAAAATTCAGCATCCAAATAATCATGCGCTGGAAAAAACTTAAACCCTTTATCTGGCGGTGGCGCGGGATAATTTTTGCTGTACCTAGAATTACAGTCCTGGTAGTTATCTTACGGTTAACAGGACTGTTACAAGCATTAGAATTAACCGCACTAGACCAATTTTTTCTGCTGCGTCCACCAGAACCGCCAGATCAGCGAATTGTCATAGTGGAAATTAATGAAGAAGATATCCATAAATTTAGTAAATGGCCGATTTCTGATGCGGATTTAGCTAGTATTTTAGAGAAAATTAAACAGCAACAACCCAGAGCGATCGGTCTAGATATATATCGCGATTTACCTGTAGAACCTGGTTATGAAAAATTAGTGAAAGTATTTGCTAATACTCCTAATTTGATTGGTGTACAAAAACTTTCTAAAAGTTTCGATAGTGCCACGGTTAACCCACCACCAGAACTCCAAAAACGCCAACAAGTCGGCTCCAATGACTTACCTTTAGATGATGATGGTAGAGTTCGTAGAGGCTTACTCTACGTCAATTTTAATGAAGATGACGTTATCGAAAGCTTCGCTTTAAAGTTAGCTCTACTGTATTTGAAACCAGAAAAAATTACTGATAAACCTGCGGCTAATAATCCCAATTATTTACAGTTGGGTAAAGCAGTTTTTCCAATTTTTGAATCTAATAACGGCGGTTATGTCTGGGCTGATGATGGGGGATATCAAGTAATATTAAATTATCGAGGTCGCATCAAACAGCAGTTTGCTACTATCTCTTTATCTCAAGTCCAAAATAATCAGATTCCTCCTAATTTCATGCGAGGAAAAATCGTCTTAATTGGGTCAACTGCTGAAAGTCTTAAAGATTTATTCTACACACCTTACACGAGTAAAATTTTTGCATCTCCTGAACGGATGGCAGGAGTGACAATTCATGCTAATTCAATTAGTCAAATTTTAAGCGCGGCGTTAGAAGGTCGCACATTAATTAAGACTCTACCAGAATCAGTAGAATTACTATCAATTTTATTGTGGTCAATTATTGGTGCTAGTTTATGTTGGCAACAACGCCACCAAATTAATCAAAGAACACTTTTATTAGTCAGCGTGATTGTTGGGGGAGGGATGTTAGTCGGTGGCAGTTTTGTGGCGTTCTTACTTGGTTGGTGGCTACCGCTTATCCCTTCTATGTTAGCCTGGGGTGGTTCAGCGATCGCAGTCACACACTACATTGCTCAAAGTGCTGGCGAAATGCGCCAAACTTTAGGACGCTATCTCACTGATGAAGTCGTTGTCAATTTATTAGAAACTCCATCTGGTTTAAAAATCGGTGGTGAACGTCGTCAAGTCACATTACTATTTTCTGATTTACGTGGTTTCTCAGCAATTTCGGAACAATTGCCACCAGAAAAAGTAGTCCAAATTCTCAATCTTTACTTAGAAGTAATGACGGATATTATTAATAAATATCATGGCACAATTAACGAATTTATGGGCGATGGGATTTTTATCATGTTTGGTGCGCCTATTAGTCGTTACGATGATGCTCAAAGAGCGATCGCTTGTGCAGTTGAGATGCAATTAGCAATGGCACAAGTCAATCATCAAAATCAGCAAATGAATTTACCAAAGCTAGAAATGGGAATTGGGATTAATACAGGTGAAGTCGTAGCTGGTAATATCGGTTCGCAAAAACGTGCCAAATATACAGTCATCGGTAGTCATGTAAATTTAGCTGCACGGATTGAAACCTATACAGTGGGAGGACAAATTTTAATTTCTGAAAATACCTATCAAGATGCCCAAATTGAACTCAAAATTATGGGGCAATTAAAAATTGAACCCAAGGGAATTAAAGAAATAATTACTATCTATGATATTGTCGGCATTGGTGGGGATTATAATTTATATTTACCAGAAGATAACGATTTGATGGTAACTTTAGCATCGCCATTAACCATAGAATACACAGTATTGCAAGGTAAACAAGCAACAGGCATATTATTATCAGGGGAATTTGTGACACTTTCTGAGAAAAAAGCCTTACTCAAATCTACACATCCCCTCGAACCTCTAAATAATCTCAAACTCAGGCTAGTAAATGCCACAGAGGCAGATATTTACGCTAAAGTCATCACAATAGCCGATGAGCATCATTTTTTAATTAGATTTACCAATCTTCCGCCACAAGCCATTGAAATCATTAACTCATTGCTTGTCTAATGTAATAATCAGTAAACTGTTCCTTCTAAGACATTACCAGATTCAGTTAAGGAACACTTACCCCAATACGCGCAAGAAATTTTTCCCGTAGTATTTAATAGTGCTGTAGAACAAGACAGAGAAAAATAACGCGCTTTTCGTGTTGCTTGGAGTGCGTTTAAACTCGACTACGAAAAGGGTGATGATGACGAATGGCACAAAAAAACAGAATAATTGTATGTAATTTCTTTCTTTAGTTAGAAGAACATGGTAACTGTACTAGCTATCTTGTCTACTAGCAGTAGTAGTAACTAATATTTTGGGAATAATCAAACTGTCAGATAATCATCTGTATTTGAGAAATTCCCAATTTATTTTATTACAGATAAAAATTATTGCTATAAATCCAATTTACTAATTACCAATTAGACTGCGTTATGCTCTTGCTAAGAGTAATGACTAATGACTAATGACTAATGACTAATGACTAATGACTAATGACTAATGACTATTGACTATTGACTATTGACTATTGACTTTTTCAATAACTCATGAACTTCAGCATCTGTAGTTTGGGGAAAATCTTCGTACCACATACCTACGCTATAAAATTTACTGGGTGTGGAAATACAGACTATTTTTTCTACTTTGGGTAGTAATTGTTGATAAGTTTCAGGTGCAGCGACGGGGACAGCAATCACGATTTCTTGGGGACTTTTTTGTCTGACAGCAATCACAGCAGCCCACATAGTTGCACCAGTGGCTAAACCATCATCAACTAAAATCACTTTACGTCCTGTTAATTCTGGAAACGGTTCTTCACCTCGATATATGCTTTCTCGTCTTTCTAGTTCCCGTTGTTCTTGGGCTGCAACTCTAGCAATGATTTCATTCGTAATTTTGATATCATCGATAACTTGCTGATTAATTATACGGACACCACCAGAAGCGATCGCTCCCATCGCTAATTCTGGATTATCTGGTACGCCGAGTTTGCGTACTACTAACACATCCAAGGGGACTTTCAAAGCTTGAGCCACTTCAAAAGCAACGGGAACACCGCCTCTAGGTAAAGCTAAAACCAGCACGTCGGGACAGTTAGCATAATCCAGTAATTTGCTAGCTAGAACCTGTCCTGCGGCTTTGCGGTCTTTAAATAACATGATTTTACCCCCAAGGGGGAATTCAAAATTAAAAATACTCAATGTGTTCGCGGTAGCATTGCGTAGCAAAGGCTTGCACCTACAAAAGTTTTTGCTGCTACTGTCCAATTTTAAACAGATTCAAGATTCCATATCCTCTGACTCAGGAAGCGATATTTTGACTGTATCGGTATGTCTAATGGACTAATGCAGATAAATTGTTGACCATTGACTACTAATTTTTTTGTAACAAAATTTGTAACGGCCACATCTTTTGAGGTTTGACTCGTCTACATTGATGAAAAATCTACGGGGAATCCCTTAAGAAAGAGTCAATGTTGCTCAAAGATATACGGGATTATCAAATTCTATTTCTAGGCTTGTTCTTAGTTTTGGGTATCGGAACAAGGGATTGGACACTACGCCCGGAATTAATTGCAGTAGCGATCGCCACTTGTCTTTTAACACAGTGCCTTTTGTCATGGGTGATGAGGCAGGGGGCAGGTTTGTGCTGGGGGCAGGGGAGGAAGATTTTTCTTTTTCTCACAATGCCCAGTCCCCAGTCCCCAGTCCCTTAAATCTCCGCAGTGCTTTAATTACAGCATTGGGACTCAGTTTACTTTTACGGGCTGATCATTGGACGACAATGGCTAGCGCGGCGGCTAGCGCGATCGCTAGTAAGTTTTTCTTGCAAATTAATCAAAAACATTTCTTCAATCCCGCTAACTTCGGCATTATTGCTGCTTTGGTTTTCACCTCTGATGCTTGGGTATCTCCAGGACAGTGGGGTGAAGATTGGTGGTATGGGCTGTTATTTGCTGGGACTGGAGGCATGATTTTGCAACGTATCGGTCGCTGGGATACTACAGCCGCTTTTTTGGGTGCTTACTCTCTATTAGAAGCCATCCGAAATCTTTGGTTGGGTTGGACTTGGGATGTTTATTGCCATCGCCTAATGAGTGGATCTCTATTACTGTTTGCCCTCTTTATGGTCACAGATCCTCGCTCAATCCCTAACGCCCGACTTGGGCGCGTAATTTGGGCATTTTGCATCGCCATCACCACTTTTGTACTACGCAACTATTTCTTTCTCCCTACCGCAGTGTTTTGGGCTTTATTCATCTTTGCACCTTTAACTATTCTGTTCGATTTCCTCTGTACAGCCCCGCGTTTTGATTGGTTGGAAGAGAGGATTAGGGGTGTAGGGGTGTAGAGAGGCAGGGGGCAGGGGTGCAGGGGGCAGGGAGAATAACTTTCCAATTCCCAATTCCCAATTCCCAATTCCCAATTCCCAATGCACAATGCCCCATGCCCCATGCCCCATTCCCAATGCCCAATGCCCAATGCCCCATGCCCAGTTAACAACTTAATTTTAATGAGGTATAAAATGCAGCCTTTTCGATTAATTATTCCATTATTGTCAGTTTTAATGTCTGTATTGTGCTTTGCACCTACAGCTTGGGCGTTTTGTGGCTTTTATGTGGCAAAAGCTGATGCCAAACTTTATAACAAAGCTTCTCAGGTGGTGATCGCTAGAGATGAAAATCGCACTGTGTTGACGATGGCGAATGACTATCAAGGGGAAGTCAAAGATTTTGCGATGGTGGTTCCTGTTCCTACAGTGATTAAAAAAGAGCAAGTCCGTGTTGCAGACCCCAAGATTATTGAACGTTTAGATGCTTTTAGCGCGCCACGTTTAGTAGAGTATTTCGATGAAGACCCATGCAATATATCTGGTAACAGTGGAGATATATTTTTAGCTGCACCCTCAGCACGACAAGAAGAAGCAGAAAATTCCACACGCGATCGCGGTTTGGGTGTAACGGTCGAAGCACGCTTTAATGTAGGTGAATACGATATTGTCGTTTTGAGTGCAAAAGAATCTGGTGGTTTAGAAACTTGGCTCAATCGCAATGGTTACAAAATTCCCAGAGGCGCGCAACAGTTACTCAAGCCTTACATTCGTTCTTCCATGAAGTTTTTTGTAGCTAAGGTCAACCTCAGTAAATTTGCCCAATCTGGCTATGAATTTCTTCGCCCTTTGCAAATCTCTTATCAATCACCCAAGTTCATGTTACCGATTCGCTTGGGCATGATTAACGCCACCACCGAGCAAGATTTAATAGTTTATGTCCTCTCACCCAAAGGACAAGCTGAAATTACCAACTATCGGACAGTCAAAGTTCCCTCTAACCTGAATATTCCCGTATTTATCAAACAGGAATTTGGCGACTTTTACAAATCTACCTTTGAAACTGCTTACACCAAAGAAGGCAAGAGAGTTGCATTTTTAGAATATGCTTGGGACATGAGTAATTGCGACCCCTGTTCAGCAGAACCCTTAACTACAGAGGAACTCAAACAAGCAGGTGTATTTTGGCTAGATACTAATTCTTCTGATGAACCTGCACCCACTAACTTCCGTCGTCCTTTCCCTACCAATAATGTTTTTATCTCTCGCCTACACGTCCGCTACACCCGCGACAAATTCCCCGAAGACTTGATGTTTCAAGATACATCCAACCGCGAATCCTTCCAAGGGAGATATGTTTTGCAGCATCCTTTTACTGGCGAAGTGAAATGTCAAGCCGGAAAAGAATACAAGCGGTCTTTACCAAGACGTTTTGAACAAGAAGCCCAAACCCTCGCCAAATTAACCAATTGGAACATTCAAGACATCCGGCGCAAAATGCGTGTAACTGTAGGTGATATCAGAACATCCTGGTGGGACACCATATTTTCTTGGTTGGGAATTTCATAGCAATTCGCAATGGGACTTCTCTTCTCTACGAGAGGCTGCGCCAACGAGACGCTGCGCGTAGCTTGCTTCCCCGAAGGGATACGTCCCGCTACGCTAACGCAATTAATTGGCAAATGTTGCTTAACTCTAGCAAATTGCTGACATGGTGACAAAGGTCTACGTGCTATGAGCCTTATCCAGTCCGGCTTTGTAGCTTCTTTGTCACCCCGTCAATCCGGGAACTTAAACCCCCAAATGTTTTTAAAAGTTTGTAGTAAGGACTAAAGTCATGAATACAAACTGAGTTGTAACAAGTGTAACCTCACGACCTTTTTGATAACTGATGACTGTTAAAGTGGCTTTTGAGTTGGTATACCAACAGCACGAGGAAATTTAGCAGGTGTGGTTGCTATTTTTCGTAAATATAAACAGTGGCGAATGCTATTACTTAGAGGTGTAAAAAACTGTTCTATTGATTCAATCTCACCACCTAACTGCTGAACCGCATCTTGCAAAGCTGTGGTTTCTTCATCTGTCCAAGTACCGCGATAGATTACAGCCAAACCGTTTTGTTTGAGTAAAGGCAAAGTATATTCAGCACAAACTGAAGCATTACCAACAGCACGAATTAAGGCAATATCATACTTTTCTCGGTGCTGTGGTTGCTGTCCAATTTCCTCGGCTCTACTCACCAGAGTTTGAGCATGATTAATTGCTAATTCACTCAGGATTTTATCAATAAAAGTAATCTTTTTGCGGGTGGAATCTACAAGTGTAATTTGAGAATTAGGTGCAACAATTGCTATAGGCACACCCGGAAAACCCGCACCTGTACCAATATCAATGACAGATGCACCTGTTTCCAGAGACAAAATAAATTTTTGCTGTGGTGCAATTCCCCGCAAAGAATCCCAAAGATGCTTTTCCCAAAACTCTTGCGGTTCAGTAATGCGAGTTAAATTTAACTGACGATTCCCTTCAAGGATTAATTCGTACAACTGCTGAAAACGCGCTTGCTGTTCATCAGTAGGTTGCCAATTGAGAGTTTGCTGCCAAATTTCTGCCATTATTGGCAATGAGTTAGTCATTAGTCAATAGTCATTAGTCATTAGTTTTGGGGCATTGGGCATTGGGCATTGGGCATTAAGGTAAAATCTACCTTGTCTACCTTGTCCCCTATTCCCCAGTCCCCAGCGATGCACTGAGCTTGTCGAAGTGTCCCCATTCCCCAAGTTACACTGCGGCTTGAGGTTCTTTGACTTTCGCCTCCAATACAGCCGGATCTACGGATTCTAATTCACCGTGATTGAGTGTCCAGCAATAGTCTGCGATCGCCAGCATATCACCTGCGTCATGTGTTACTACTAACAATGTCCAGTCTTGTTTGAGTTTTGCTAATAAACTCACTAATTGCCGACGCATTGACCAGTCTAAGCCTGCTGTGGGTTCATCCAATAATAATAAATTGGGTTGGCGAATTAATTGCACGGCTAAGGCTAAACGGCGTTGCTGTCCTCCACTTAACGCATGAGGTGCGGCGGATAGGGATAAATGCTCTAATCCTACTTCGCTGAGTGTGTGTCTAACTCGTTCACTCCCTAATTCGGGATGTCCTAAACGCAATTCTTCCAAAATTGTCCCGCCACAAAAATGGCGTTCTGGAAACTGAAACACTAAACCAGCTAATTGTTGTAGCTGTTCGGAAATGAGTTCTTGTTCTCGCCAAAAAACTGCGCCTGATGTGGGTTCAGCTAGTCCAGACAAAATCTCTAGTAGGGTACTTTTACCAGAACCGCTAGGGCCAATAATCAATCCTAGCTTTTGGGTGGGTAACTCCAAATTAGTGGATTTTAGAATTGCTGTAGGGCAAGCTGTGGGATGATAAGTTAAATTTCTGAGATAGAGCATTTGTTAAGATTACCAAAAATTTGGCGTTGCTTGGGGATTGGGGACTGGGGATTGGGGATTGGGGACTGGGGACTTGTACTGAGCTTGTCGAAGTATTGGGTATGGGGAGTAAATTATGGATAAATCCAAGTATTATCAATAAATTCAAATTTAACAGTTAAAATCCGCTTGTTTCCTATTGTGGCAATTTTATTCATAAGTAATAGCTACAACCAATATGGGAACTTGAAAAAATTATTACAGTCTTTTTGGAGAGAGTATTTTAGCCATCAAAGATGCGATTTTTAGTTACATATTTTTTCTATTTTAAGTAACATATCAAACTATTTAAACCGCAATTTTTCTGAGGCTGGTAATGACTAAAATTTTCTTTTTTCCCCCAATGCTGAGATTTTCCCTATTTACTAGACTAATGCAGGCGACTTTGGGCGTAGCGATCGCCCTCAATTTTGGGGTAAGTCCTAGTTTAGCCGGCGATCCTTTCCGCACTAATCAACCCCATAACATCGGCAATAATACAGAGGCTGCTTTTAAAGCGGTATTCTACAAAGGTGATTATCCAACTGCCGAGCGTTATCTCAAACAAGCAGCATCGAGCGAGTCAGATGAGCCTCTAGTCTATGCCATGAAGGCATCTCTGGCTTACATGAATGGAGATTTAATAGGACTAGATAATTACAGTAAGAAAACCCTAGAAGCAGGAAGCAAATTGCTGGCTACTAACGAATTAAGGGGTAATATTTACATAGCTGTCGGTCATTTCTTAGAAGGTGGCGTAATTTTGACGCGTGAAGGCACAATCAAAGGCGCGCCCGAAGCCTTAAGCCGCCTCAGACAAGTATATCAATACCTCAATCAAGCAGAAGCGATTTCGTCTCAAGACCCAGAACTAAATTTAATTAAGGGTTATATGGATTTGATGCTATCCGTAAGTTTACCCTTTGCAGATCCAGATGACGCAATTGAACGTTTAGAAAAGAACGCCGCACCCGAATATTTAACCAATCGCGGAATTGCGATCGCCTATCGCGACTTAAAACAATACTCCCAAGCCTTAAATTACGCCAACCGCGCCCTAAAAGTTGCACCCGACAACCCAGAGTTGTATTATCTAAAAGCCCAAATTCTCAGAGAACAAGGAAGACAAGACAAAAACCAGCAACTAATTAAAGAAGCAGTCTCTAACTTCGACAAAGCCTTAGCCAAAAAATCCCAACTCCCCAGAGATTTAGTCAGACAAATAGAACGCGAACGCGACGGCGCAGTTAACAGTTTAAAAAGTATTTGAAGGGAGCAGGGGAAGCAGGGGGAGCAGGGGGAGCAGGGGGAGCAGGGGGAGCAGGGGAAAAAACTAATGACTAATGACTAATGACTAATGACTAATGACTATTGACTATTGACTATTGACTATTGACTATTGACTAATATGCACATCCAATTTCGTGAATTTAACCCCTTTGATGTTTGGATTTGGTTGAAATTTACCACTGTTCCTTCTGAACGGGAAAAACAATATATAGAAGAAGTATTTAACTCCTGGTTTTACTTGGGAAAATTAGGCGCGTTTAATGCTGAGAATCTGCAAGTTCAAGAAACTGGATTAGATATCAGCTATATGGATTATGATTCCCAAGGTTATGACAAAAGCCTACTAGCTCTCATGCACAACATGGGTGAATTTGAGTATGAAGGACAGTGGGGACGTTGTTGGTTTGACTTGGGAACAAGTGATGCGATCGCTTTAGATATTCTCATTAATGCACTCACTCAACTTAGTGAAGAATACGTCACTCTTGAATCCCTATATATCGGCGGAGAAAATGAAGATTGGCCTGTCGAAGATAGTGAAAGTCGTGCTTACTCTATTTACGATAATTAACTCCAAAAATGGGCAAGAAACGTGACATTAGGGTTATCACCTTGGGACTAATTCGAGATGAGGAGAGGATTTTTGTCTCCGAAGGTTATGACCCTGTAAAACAATCCACATTTTACCGCGCTCTTGGTGGTGGTGTTGACTTTGGCGAAACTAGCTTAGAGGCATTAAAACGAGAATTTCAAGAAGAAATTCAAGCTGATTTAACTAATATTCACTACTTAGGTTGTATAGAAAATATATTTACATACGACGGTCAGCCAGGACATGAAATTATTCAATTATATCAGTGTGATTTTGCCGATGTTAAATTCTATCAACTAGAAAGTCTAGTATTTTCTGAAGGGGAAAATCATCAACATACTGCATTGTGGATGGATATTTCTCGGTTTAAATCTGGTGAACTCACATTAGTACCACAGGAGTTTTTTAACTATCTTTGAGACAAATAAAAAAACTGCCTCAGAAGTATCACACCTCCAAGGCAAGCAAAGCTATCAATTATTATTCTTAGCTATCTAAAGTTGCTTCACTTCCGCAACCAACTTAGACACCATATCTTTTGCACTACCAAATAGCATTGTGGTTTTATCTTTGTAGAACAACTCATTATCTACACCAGCAAAACCTGCACTCATCCCGCGCTTAATTACAATGGTGTGTTTTGCCTTATCTACCTCTAAAATCGGCATACCGTAAATAGGGCTATTAGCATCACTACGCGCCGCCGGATTGACTACATCATTTGCGCCAATGACTAAAGCGACATCTGCTTGTTCAAACTGAGGGTTAATATCTTCCATGTCATACAACTGGGTGTACGCCACATTCGCCTCAGCTAACAAAACATTCATGTGTCCCGGCATTCTGCCCGCAACTGGGTGAATGGCATACTTAACATCAACACCCATACGCTCTAATTGGTCTGCCAATTCTCTCACACTGTGTTGTGCTTGGGCTACAGCCATCCCATAACCAGGAACAATCACCACAGAACGAGCATAACCCAACATCATTGCCCCTTCTTCGGGATCAATACTGTGGACGGTGTGATCTGTTGTACCAGCTGCCGCACCACCAGCCGCACTGGAACCTCCCGAACCAAATGCGCTAAACAGTACGCTGAAGAGGGAACGGTTCATGGCTTTACACATGATTTCCGTGAGGATGATACCAGAAGCCCCCACCAACGCACCGGCGATGATTAACATATTATTCATCACCACAAAACCAGCAGCAGCCGCCGCGATACCTGATAAGGAGTTTAGCAGGGAGATCACAACGGGCATATCGCCACCACCAATGGGGATGACGAACATCACACCCAGAACTAGGGATACAGCTACGACACCTAAAAACACAGGTAAGCTATCCGGTGTGATGATTAAGTAGGCACTACCCGCTACATAAGCACCCAATAACAACAGGTTAAATGGTTGCTGTAGGGGGAATGTAATTGGTGAACCGCTAATTAATCCTTGCAGTTTAGCGAAGGCGAGAAAACTACCTGTAAAAGTGACACCGCCGATTAACACATCCAATAACATGGAAATGTTGACATCTAAAGGTACAGGCGCGCCAGTATCCAAAAACCGCCAAAATTCAGCCACCGCAACTAATGCGGAAGCTGCACCGCCTAAACCATTGAGTAAACCCACCATTTGGGGCATTTCTGTCATTTGGACTTTGTAAGCTGCGATCGCACCAATTGCCGAACCAATCGCCAAGCCTAACAAAATCATCTCATAGTTCAATACGTGCTGGTCGAGCATGGTAGCGACAATCGCCAGCAGCATTCCCACAGCCGCAATCACATTACCATTGCGTGCAGTGGCGGGAGAACCGAGTTTTTTCAAACCCAGAATAAATAAAGACGCAGCGACTAAGTACGTCAGCTGAATCCCAGTTGGTAAAAAGTCGCTCACGCTTTAACCTCCTTTTTCTTAAACATTTGCAACATTCTGTCAGTCACCAGGAAACCACCAACGACGTTGACTGTCGCTAATATCACCGCAATTAAACCGAGAATTACAGATAAATTGGTGTTTCTTTCTCCGGCTGCTACTATCGCCCCAATCACAGCAATCCCCGAAATCGCATTTGAACCTGACATCAGGGGAGTGTGTAACGTCGGTGGGATTTTATTGATAACTTCAAAGCCGATGAAAGATGACAACACAAATACAAACAAAGCCGCAATTAATGCCTCTGTCATTGAAATCTCCTTATTTATTAGGGGTGTAAGGGTTTAGGGGTGTAGGGGGGTGAGATTTTAATCCAATGTCCAATGCCCCATGCCCAATGCCCTTTACCTCAACACCGCATCTTGTAGCGCATCTTTAACGCGTTGATTGCGAATTTCTCCAGCATGGGTGATGCAGGCTGCATCAATGATGTCGTCAGCAAAATCTACATTTAATGCTTTGTCTTTAATCAGGAGTTGCAACAAAGATGTCAAATTCTTGGCATAGAGTTGGCTGGCGTGGACTGGCATGGATGAAGGGAGATTAATCGGCCCGATAATAGTGACACCATTCCAGACAATATCTCTACCAGGATCAGTACAAGCACAGTTTCCACCTTGTTCGGCGGCTAAATCCACAATCACCGAACCAGGTTTCATCTGTGCCACCATTTCCGCAGTCACCAGAAGTGGTGCTTTTTTCCCTGGAACTTGGGCAGTAGTAATTACTACATCCGCATTTTTGATATGCTCAGCGACAACTTCTTGGGTACGTTGTCTGCTAGCTTCCGAAATTTCCTTGGCGTAACCACCGGCGGCGGTTGTTTCTTCTTCTAGCTTCACTTCTACGAATTTCGCGCCTAAACTCTGCACTTCCTCTTTGACAGCCGGACGAATATCAAAGGCTTCTACCACTGCACCCAAACGTCTAGCAGTGGCGATCGCTTGCAATCCTGCTACACCAGCCCCCATAATAAACACTTTGGCTGGGGCAATTGTGCCTGCGGCTGTTGTCAGCATCGGGAAATATTTCGGTAAGGCGGCAGCAGCAATTAACACTGATTTATAACCAGCCAAGGAAGCTTGAGAAGATAAAGCATCCATACTTTGCGCCCTAGTGGTGCGGGGAATTAACTCCATACTCAAAGCCGTTACCCGCCGATTAGCTAACTGCTGCGCCACGACTGGATTTCCTAACGGATTCAGAAAGCTAATTAACACCGCCCCTTCGTGCATGAAGTCAACTTCTGCGCGCCCGTCTTCTCGTGTTTGGGGAGGGCTAACTTTCAATAAAATATCGGCTTCGCCCCATAACTGCTCAGGATGTTCAATAATTTTAGCTCCTGCGGCTGCATAGGCTGCATCACTAAAAAATGATCTTTCCCCTGCGCCTGCTTCTACCCAAACTTCCAAACCTTGCTTAACTAATCGCCCAACGGTATCAGGATTTAATGCTACACGCCGTTCACAAACTTCTATTTCTTTAGCAACTGCTATTTTCATGAAATCTCCTAGAGATAAATACCTAATCTCTGCACAAACTTTAACTGTTGCAATTAACTATGGATTTAACTCATAGCTACTGCCTTCAACTATAAGTTGTGGCTTTTTTGTTAGGATTAAAACCTTAACTTCCCTTTATTTCCTACCTTTATGCCAGATTAAGTTCAACTTTAATGCTGACAAATCTTAACCTTTATTGATAGATACCAATTGCTTTACTTAGTGCAAATCTTAGTTTTAATCTGCGGTTTTATCGCGATGTCTTTAGTTTTTTTTAGGGATCTGAAAGGGAAAATTCTTGTTTTGATGACATCTCGCAATTTGCAACAAAACTTTAATTATTGATTTTGGTATTTTGGCAATAGTTTTCAATGATTATTAATTAATATGTGAGTCTATTTTGATCAACTTATCCCAAGTTAACAGGCGATCGCTAATTACATCGCTCAATTTTATAACAAAAAACCTAAATTAAGATACACTTATACATATTTAGCAACACAATCAAATCTCCACAGTATTGATATGGAGTTAAAACTTTGATTCCAGAAAATAGAGATAAAAGCAGAATATGCGTATTTAACAATGGGATTTGCTGCTAAATGACCAATGATTAGTGGATGTTACAATACACATAGATAAATATACTGACTAGATCGAGTCACAAAACCGAAATATCAGAAACATCTTTTGCCTTCTTTCCTGTCTTATCTCTAGTCTGATGCACGCAAAAGGCACTTTCATCACTAAGTTACGTCTTTTTTGAGCAAAGCAATAGTAAAGTTTAGTTACGAAAACCCCAATCACATATCATTCTCTGGTGGAGGATTTAAAAATATGCGCCGTTTACTCTCCGTTTTAGCCTTGACTGGCTGTGTACTTACTAGCGTACCGACTATGGTATTGGCACAAGGTCAAGGATTTGTACTGTTTAGCGGCGTTAAGCGGGAAAACCAGCTACCCTTCCGGTTAGATTTTGGCGGACAGACAAACAGTGTAGATAGATACATACTGAGAATTCCCGCCCAAAACATGAAACTAGCAGCAGCACAATTTGCTGTTACTTATCCTAACTACTACAAAGGTAGGTTTGATACTAAAAACATTGAAGTCAGAGTCAGAGGGAAGAAAGTCCCCCTTTCAGAAGTCAAATGGAATAGAGAAAGCGGTTTAATTGAGATTTTCCCCGAAGAACCAGTACCAGCAGGTAGCAGAGTCGAGTTAGTATTTTCCAACGTCCGCAACCCAGCCTTTGGCGGCACATATTATTTCAACTGTCAAATTCTCTCCCCAGGAGATTTACCATTACTGCGCTACATCGGTTCTTGGATTTTGACAATTAGTTAATTAGTCAATAGTCAACAGTCAATAGTCAATAGAGGCGGGTTTTGGTACATACTCACGCTGATAAACAGATAGCTTGTTTAAACTTACCCGTACAAATGTACCATATTCTATTTCTAAACTATGGACTAATGACTATTGACCATTGACTATGATATATTTTTAGATTGTGACTTTTTATAAAAAATCACCTAAAAGGAGAATAGTATGCAAAGAACTCTGGGCGGAACTAACCGCAAGAGAAAAAGAACTTCCGGCTTTCGTGCCAGAATGCGAACCCCTGATGGTAGAAACGTCATCAGAGCTAGAAGAAGAAGAGGACGGCATCGTTTGACCGTGTAGGGTATTTTAAGCTGTGGCCTTGCCGAAAGCACATCGATTAAAATCCCGTCAAGATTTTCAGGCAGTTTTCCGAGAAGGAATGCGGCGATACAGTTCTCATTTAACTTTGAGAGCTTTAAAACCGTCATCTGCCAAAGAATCTTCTTTGGCTGCTGCCCCCAAAAACTCTATAGGGACTGAATGTCAGCATCTCACCAGTACGAAAATAGGCATTTCAGTTAGCACAAAAGTTAGTAAAAAAGCAGTGGTGCGTAACCGCATCAAGCGTCAAATTACAGCAGCATTGCAACAACTATTGCCGAAAATAGCACCAGGGTGGAAATTGGTGTTAATTGTCAAACCAACAGCAGCAGGATATGAGTGCGGAAGCCAACAATTTCTGCAAGAATTAGAGCAGTTGTTGGCAAAAGCCGAGGTATTAAATGGGCATTCGTGAAGAAGTTTATTATGAAGGCGGCCCCCACATTGGGGATTTAATTTTAAATATCCTGATTGGCTTTACTGTGGTTGGTATACCACTTACAGTTGGTGCAATAGTGAGAGCCTTGTGGTTACGTTACCGCATCACCGATCGCAGAATATCTGTCATGGGTGGCTGGATGGGACGCGATCGCTCTGACGTAATTTACTCAGAAATTGTCAAAATTGTCAAAGTTCCCCGTGGAGTCGGTATTTGGGGAGATATGGTTGTCACCTTAAGAAATGGTAGTCGTTTAGAAATGCGGGCAATCCCTAATTTTCGTGAAGTTTACGACTACATCAACGAAAGAATTGCTGCCAAAAATCCTCAATACACACCCCAATAGAGAACAGGGAAAAATTAGTGTTGAGTCACGAGGAGCAAGTCCAGAGTGAGAAATTTCACTCAGCGAGAACTCTGAGCGGAGGCTTCCTCCGTAGACGCGCAAGCGGCTTGCCGCAGGCATCAGAAGTTCGGTAACTCAGCACTCAGCACTCAGCACTCACAACTCCCTACTCCCTACTCTCCCTTTTTTAGATAAATTAGATTCAGATCAATTTACAGTAACTCAGGTTGAATTCAGAATAATGGATTTTGGTATCGGGTTTCTCTCAAACAACGTCATGCTGCCAATCATAGACTTGTTCTATAGTATTGTGCCTAGCTATGGATTGGCGATCGTTGCCTTGACATTGATAATCCGCTTCGCGCTCTACCCCCTGAGTGCTGGTTCAATTCGCAGTATGCGGCGGATGCGAATTGTACAACCTCTGATGCAAAAGCGGATGGCGGAAGTTAAAGAACGTTACAAGGACGACCCGCAAAAGCAGCAGGAAGAAATGATGAACGTGCAGAAGGAATTTGGCAACCCCTTAGCGGGATGTTTGCCACTCTTACTGCAAATGCCAGTCCTGTTAGCATTATTTGCAACTTTGAGGGGTTCACCGTTTGCGGGAGTTAACTATTCTGTTAACCTGCAAATCCTCCCCACCGAACAAATCGAACGAATTCAACCCCAAGCCTTTGCGACTCCTCCTCAGAACATTTATGTGGCTGATGGAGAACACGTCAAAGTTACAGCGATTCTCCCTAGCGGTAACAAGTTAACAGTAGGGGAAAACACCAAGATTCAATACCAAACCCTGGAAGGTAAGCCATTCCCCGCACTTTTGGCAGAACACCCAGACACCAAGTTAATCCCCGAATGGAAAATTACCAAAGGGGAAGACAGAATCAAAATCGATGCAGAGGGCAACATAGAAGCTCTACAGCCAGGCGATGTCACCATCCAAGGGACAATTCCTGGTTTAGCAGCAGATAAAGGCTTCCTGTTCATTGATGCCTTGGGTAGAGTCGGAGCAATTGACCCAGACGGAACAGTCCACTGGGATATTGTAGCGATGATTATTTTCTTTGGTATTAGCCTCTACGTCAGCCAAATGCTTTCCGGGCAGAACTCTAGTGGTGGCAATCCCCAACAGGATACAGTTAACAAAGTCACCCCTGTAATTTTCTCTGGGATGTTCTTGTTCTTCCCCTTGCCGGCTGGGGTTTTGATGTACATGGTAATTGGAAATATCTTCCAAACCCTGCAAACTTACATCCTCTCTCGTGAACCCTTACCAGAGGAACTACAAAAAATCGTAGACACCCAAGAAAAACAAGCGGTGGCGGCACAAAAGACCCTACCTTTTGAGCCAAAAAGTTCCAAGAAGAAGACCACAGGTTAATAGATGAGCAATATTCCCATGCAACGAGGTCAGCAGTGGCTAAAATCACTGCTGGAACTCACGGGGATATCAACAGAGATTAGAGGTAGTGTAGAAACGCCTCATTCTCTAGAAGAAGATTCCCCAGCCATAGATAGCTACTGGTTGACAATTGACGAAACCAACCTTACCCCAGAGCAAATAGGCGTTCTAATTGGTGCTGATGGTTCGGTGTTGGATGCAATTCAATATTTGGCTAATTCCACGCTGAACATCAACCAATCAGAAGGCGAACAAGCCTCTTACACTGTGGAATTGAATGGCTATCGAGTTAAAAGACAAGCTGAAATTCAAGCAATAGCGGAAGCCGTAGCTGTACAAGTCCGTTCCACAGGCCAAGAAGTGGAAATTAGATCCCTCAGTTCTGCGGAAAGACGTTTTGTCCACACCTTGTTTCAAGAATTAACTGATATAGAAACCTTTAGTCGTGGCAAAGAACCCCATCGGCATTTAGTTGTTCGTCCTGTGGGCTTTGAACCCTAAACAGTTGAAGCAGTACAGAATATTCTTGCTAAGAGCTAGACTATATATGGATTATCAGCAAAATTGCTGATGATCAACATAAATTTTCGTGATGATGTTTCACCAATCCTATGGACGCAATTTTTATTCCGCAGCTAACTAAAGCACCGGAGCGTACAGAGGAAATTCAAGTTAAAGAATTTCTGCCTGGGCTAGATACGTTAACACCAGTTCGCGGTCGCGTCCGCGTGCAGCATCATGGTAATTATTTAGAAGTATCAGCACAGGCAGAAACTATTGTTACTTGTACCTGTAATCGTTGCTTACAACAATACAATCACCGTTTAGTGGTGAATGCTCAAGAAGTGATTTGGTTAGATGAAGCCGTAAATCAAGAACAGAACTTGCCTTTAGAAAGGGAAGTGGCGATGGAAGATTTAGTGGAAACTCTATCACCTAATGGTTATTTCCATCCTAGTGAATGGTTATATGAGCAGATGTGCCTAGAATTTCCGCAGCGTCAGTTATGTGATTTAAACTGTCCAGGGATTCTCAATTCGGCTGGTGAGAGTGTAGACAAACCCGTTGATAGTCGTTGGGCTAGGTTAGAGGCTTTGAAGAAGCAACTACCAGGATAAGTACAAAAAACAGGGGCGTAATACCAATTCACAATTCGCAATGGACTTCGTCCCGCTTCGCTAACGCAATTCGCAATGGACTAACGTCCCGCTTCGCTAACGCAATTGATAAATCCTGACTTGACAGGGGTTTCTGGGTTTGGATCTGTATCAGAATTTTAGTGAATTGGTATAAGGGATACCAGACCACAATTAGGTGTAGAATGCTACACTCGGCTGTGTATCCATCTCCTGAACACTAAGACTTGGCAGATAATTATTCAACTTCATCAAAAATTAGTAATTACGAATTACTAATTTTTCACATTCTTAATATTTTGTATTTTAATTTAATAAAGTTTGGATGGCTGATCTGTAAACGTCAGCGATCGCCCTCTCAGTAAAGGCTTTTCTTCATAATAGTGGACTTAATTTTTAGTTAAATTCTCTGAAAGAATAATAAAAATGTATTTTACTATACAGAACTAATGTCGTAATTAAAACACTATAAAATGCAATTTATTCATGAATAAATCACTTGCAGTAGATTTCGGCTGCTTCTGTTCTGTGTTCTATCAAATAAATGGAGTGGTGAAGAGCAAAAAATAGATGCAGTTTTAGGGAAAACTAGATCGCTAGATTTGCTGATCAAAATCAAAGAGTTTTGATCAGTCTGCTACCATGATCAATCATCGCTTTTCAAGCAGGAAAAATATTGAGCTAATGAATAAGCGTATTCGACCTTGGCAACGCATCATCGTACTGGCGATCGGTTCAATGATTTTGGCAATCTTTGCCCCTACCGTTGTACAAGCAACAGATAGTGCTAATTTAACCTCTGGAGGAGAAAAAATCGAGGCATTAAGATTCTCGATAGACACTATCTGGGTGCTAATCACGGGATTCTTA
Source organism: Nostoc sp. CMAA1605 (assembly GCF_021596505.1). GTDB lineage: Bacteria > Cyanobacteriota > Cyanobacteriia > Cyanobacteriales > Nostocaceae > Trichormus. The sequence continues at coordinate 72,313 of NZ_PJIZ01000018.1, forward strand.
GTATTCTTTATGCAAGCTGGCTTTGCTATGTTGGAAGCTGGTTTTTCCCGACAAAGAGGTGTAGTTAACGCCTTGGTAGAAAACTTTATTGATGCAGCTGTTACTATCTTGGTTTGGTGGGCAATAGGGTTTGGTATTGCCTACGGTTCCAGTATTGGCGGTTTGTTAGGGATAGACACTTTCTTTTTGAGCCAAATTCCTAACAGTGATGGTGTTTATCCGATGGGTGTGCCTGGCTCTAAAGCTCTGATCAATAACTATACTTTGTTCTTCTTCCAGTTTGCTTTTGCTGCAACTGCCAGCACTATCACTACCGGTGCGATGTTGGGTAGAACTGACTTCATTGGCAACTTAATCTACAGTGCCGTCATGGGAGCATTTAGTTACCCCATGATCGTCCATTGGGCTTGGAATGTGAATGGCTGGTTATCTAAACTCAGCTATCATGACTTTGCTGGTAGTTCTGTTGTGCATTGTGTAGGAGGTTGGACGGCTTTAGTCGGAGCTTATTTGTTGGGGCCGCGTCCTGGACGTTCAGCTTGGGGATCACCACCACCAGCTCATAACCTGGGGTTAGCAACCTTGGGAACAATGATTTTATGGTTTGGCTGGTATGGCTTTAACCCTGGTTCAACCCTGGGTACAAGTAATACAGGATTGATTGGCTTAGTGACAGTCAACACCACACTGGCTGGTGGTGCAGGCGCACTCACAGCTATGCTCTATCAGTACATTCGTACTAAGAAATGGCATTTAGAGTATTGCCTAAATGGTGCGTTAAGTGGCTTAGTAGCAATTACAGCTGCTTGTGCTTATGTTGCCCCTTGGGCGGCGGTATTGATTGGGTTAACGGCTGGCCTTTTGTTAGTGCAAGGTATTGATCTAATTGAGTCACTGCAAATTGATGATCCTGTTTCTGCCTTTTCCGTACATGGAATTAACGGCATGATGGGAACTCTCGCTGTGGGTTTTTTAGGACAACCTGAACTAACTTTGAACAAAAAAGCAGGCTTATTGTTAGGGGGTGGGATTGAACTATTAGGGATACAACTTTTAGGGGTAGTAGCGATCGCAGTCTTCACAGTTGCTTTTAGCTTTTTGATGTTCGGCACTCTCAAAGCCTTGGGACGCTTACGGGTTAATCCTGAAGGCGATCGCCTGGGAATTGACGTTCATGAACATGGTGCGTCAGTTTGGCCTGATATTTATTCAGTGGAGAAGTTGCCAGAAGAGAAAAAACACTATCCCAAAAGCTCAGATGTTAGTTCTTTTGAGAATGAATAAAGTAATGAAACTAATTCATTGACAAAAGTAAACCAAGAGTAGTAAGGTGTGGCACAAATTGATGATGAATTTCTGTTTTCATATCCGATGAAGATTAACTTGACAAAATCAAGCGATCGCCATATTTAATTGTATTTTTCATGATTAAAGATTGAATGAAGAATACTTGACTGTTGCAGAAAATACATCATAAATTTTTAAGGATATTTGCAAAAATATTTACAAAAGTGTCATTAGTTCCCTAAACTTCTAGATAAATTATTTTGAGTTTTTGATTGACCAGTTAAGAGGTCTGACAAAAAACATCAAAACCACTGATTTGCAGTGAAAGTGTGAGCTGTTTGCTCAATCTGTTTCTAGCTATCAAGGATAGTTTGGAGGGCATCGTTGTAACCCATGTACAAACATAAATCAAGAATAAAAAATAGGCGATTTTCTACAAGAAATTCCGCCAAAAGCCTGCATTTTAAATCCAAAACCGATTTATTTAGTTTAATCAAGCGACTTTCTCCTAGTTGGCAAGCTTGTTTACCCCTAGCTTGTTTAATTGTTTTGGGATGGGGTTATGTCGCCGTTGCTCAAACCCCAGCAGCCGGGCCAACAACAGCAGAATTAAAAGTAGCTCTAGACACTCTTTGGGTAGCGATCGCAGCATTTCTAGTATTCTTCATGAATGCTGGTTTTTGTATGTTAGAAACCGGCTTTTGTCGCCAAAAAAATGCTGTGAACGTCCTCGCCAAAAACTTAATTGTGTTTGCGCTGGCTACCGTTGCTTTTTGGGCAATTGGTTTTGGCTTGATGTTCGGCGATGGCAACGATTTTATCGGGCTAAATGGGTTCTTTTTAGCAGGAGCAGATAACAGTCCCGCCACTGCAAAAGAATATCAAGGTGTATTTAGTGCTTTAAACTGGGCTGGTGTACCTTTAGCTGCTAAATTTTTGTTCCAATTAGTGTTTGCCGGAACAGCAGCCACAATTGTTTCTGGTGCAGTAGCAGAAAGAATCAAGTTTGTTGACTTTTTAATTTTCAGCCTTTTGCTGGTAGGTGTTGCCTACCCCATTACTGGACACTGGATTTGGGGTGGCGGTTGGTTATACAAACAAGGTTTCTGGGATTTTGCTGGCTCTACAGTGGTTCACTCAGCAGGTGGTTGGGCAGCCTTGATGGGAGCAGCTTTCCTCGGCCCCCGCATTGGTAAATATCAAGACGGTAAAGTTGTGGCTTTACCCGGCCACAACATGAGTATTGCCACTCTAGGTTGTTTGATTTTGTGGTTGGGTTGGTTTGGTTTTAACCCTGGTTCTGTGATGGCAGCCGATCCCAGTGCCATTACTCACATTGCCTTAACAACTAACATGGCGGGTGCAGTTGGTGGAATTGCGGCGACTATTACTGCTTGGTTGTACTTAGGTAAGCCAGACCTATCAATGATTATCAACGGTATTTTGGCCGGGTTGGTGGGTATTACTGCATCTTGCGCCTATGTCAGTATTCCTAGTTCCTTTGTTATCGGTTTAATAGCTGGTGTCATAGTAGTTTTTGCTGTCACCTTCTTTGACAAACTCGGTATTGATGACCCAGTGGGTGCTACATCCGTTCACCTAGTTTGTGGTACTTGGGGGACTCTGGCTGTTGGTTTGTGGTCTGTTGGCCCTGGTGTTTATTCCTGGTATGGTGAGGGACTTGGCCCTGCCAAGGGTTTATTCGCTGGCGGTGGCTTTGGACAGTTAGGTGTACAGTTTTTAGGTGCTATTTCCGTCGGTGGGATGACTGTACTTCTTTCCAGCATTTTCTGGCTAATTCTCAAAGCCACTTTGGGTATTCGTGTTACCAGAGAAGAAGAACTGGAAGGCTTGGATATTGGTGAACACGGTATGGAAGCTTACAGTGGATTCCTCAAGGAAGCAAGCCCTGGCGGATTTGCAGAAGGTGGTCAACCAGAAGGCTATTCATCCAGTGAAGATTATCCTGGCACGGTATAAAGCAAATTAGAATTACAAGCATTCTCAACCCCCAATTTCTTACTGAAGTTGGGGGTTTAAACTTTTTCAGTACCAACAGCAATACAATAGAGTGCGGCATGACGCTGACCATCAATACCCAAAATACGATTGATGCTGGAATCGTGAAATCCGCCCAGACAAAGACTACCAAGACCTAACTCTACAGCCATTAGGCAGATATTTTCAGCTTGATGACCAGCTTCAAATAAAACAAAACGGTAGCCTCTGGTGCCATACTTATAAAGCGATCGCATAAACACACCAGTCAGGATAAATAACGCATTGGCATGAGTAATAAAATCCTGATCTAATAGAGGTGTAATAAAGTCGTGGGGGGCTGACTCATTCACCCACTGTAAGGTATGACCACGCGGTTCATAGTGGTATAAACCCGCAGCTAAACCAGTAACTTCCTGTATTGATACAAACATTTCGAGAGGATAGAGTCCACCAGCTGAGGGAGCATTTCTGCCCTCATAGGTATAACCCTGTACCTGACGCAGTCCATTAATTCCACAGGCTGAATCTAGTAACTGTGCCAGTACAGTTTGCGACATCGGGACATTTTGAAACGCACGCACAGAATGACGGTTACTTAACAAACTTGCCAGATGATTATTGCTGGGTGCTGGAGGCAATTCTAAAACCGGAGCATCTGCCAGATAACGCATTTCATCAGCAGGCACTGGTTGGGCATAAGCCTCTGGTGGTGGGGAATTCAAATGGTAAAGCAGGGTTAACTCTAGAGGTTCGTTGACTTTGTACATGGAGGGAAAGGGTGTGGGGAAGGGTATGGGGGTGTAGGGGTATAAGGGTGTAGGGGGAATATCCAATTTCCCATTCTCGGCGATTTAATCTAGGGGATGTGGGCAAGGATTTAGATCATTGTGAGTGCGTCGGCTACCGTAGCCTAAACGTTCTGGAACTGTAAACAAGCGTTGAGTTCCCAAGGGTTCTTGACCATAGCCAAAATATATCGGTACTAGTTCACTGGCTAACGTCCGCACTACCCGAAAACCTAGTGGTGCGACATCAGGGGTGGTGACATCTACTAAATAAGCTTCAGTACCAACTTGATGAAGTTTCTGCACCACTGATTGCAACCTTTCTGATTCTGTGAAGTCCCTACAAGTGGGTAAATCTGCAAGTTCTCGCCTGTGGTTATGGTGTAGGAGAAAATCTAACTCCCCAAGTCTTGCGGTTGTGTAGAAAAAAGCACTGTGGTCTTTTAAATCTTGGATATCTTGATATTGATGGAGATTTGCACCATCTCCCGCCAGCATACGGCTAATATCATGGGGGCGAATTTGACAAACTTCAAAGATAGCTTTGCGAAGGGCTGTTGCACCGTCTAAATCACATCCTAAGCCCGTGACTAAAGCCGGACTTTCGCCAGAACGGTCAATTGCAAAAGCGGCAATCACTGGTACTTGAATATCTGTAGTCAAGTCAAACGCCATTAATTCTACGCCAAATCTGGCATAGTTACGAGCGATCGCGGTTTCTATGCCTGGTTGATGAGTAAAATCAATGCGGGGGACTGGGAGACGATTTAACCAGGTAATCATGAAAGCATCGCGTTCAATCAACTCACACAAACCACGGTAAGCTGCAAACTCTACAGATAAACCACTGGCCATACCGTTAGTTGTGACAGGTAAGATACAATCCCCTAACTGATGACTACAAAAATTGAGATAAACCGAGGCTGCTGGGAGTAAAACCTGCTCCTGGCTATGCAAATCCACAGCAGTCACCCAGGAAGTCTGCATTTTCGGGTCAAAAGTCGGAAAAGGAAAATTGGGGTCAGAGTATTGCTGCTGAGAAAACGAGAAAAAAACTTGGGGAAGGATAGCCACATCGGCGAGACTTTCGTAACTATCGACAATTATTTGTTTGCGGTCAACAATGCTACCACAATAACGTTCTAAAGCTTCGCCCACAGCACCGACAATGGCCTGTTCGTCAGTCATCCCCTTGCCTACACCGTAACGTAAATCATCTGTGGCTTTATAGATGTTAAAGTGCGAGAGTTCCGCTTGCCACAACACAGGCAGTTCCAACTCTGTGTAGGGTTTAGTCAATCTGTCTAATTTTTGAATGATACCAGTGTGGGGACTGACTAAATCTCGCCAGTTTGGGCTAGCAACTGTTGTGTTCATGATTTTTCAAATGGGGAATGGGAAGAACAGTGAGGACAGCCAGGCTTTTTAAGAACAACATTGTGAGTCAGTTTGGTAGTGATTAAATCTAGATGGAGTAATTTACCCTGTGTGGCGACTGGTAAACCTAGTAACATCTTCACTGCATCCAGCACTAAGTAACTACCCACCAAGGTGTGACCTATCGGCAAATTTTCCCGCCATTGGGGTTGAGAACGGCGATCGCGGTCTAAGTGTCTTTCTAGCTGTAATTGTGCTTCTGGTAACTTAGCGCAAGCAATAGAACGCATCCGATAGCACAGATAACAGGGACTATCGCCGCCGACAACTAAAGGGCCGATAGTACCCTCAATTCCAAAAGCTCCCCCAGGGAGTAATGGACACTGCATATTTAAACAAAGTCGGTTGAGGCGATAGGCTAAATTCACTGAGACTGCATCAGTGGCTACGATAGCTAAATCAACATCATCCAATAAAGCCTTGACTGTGTCATCATCATTTAAAATGTCCGTAACCGTCTCAATGGCGGTAAATCCTCCCATCCCTGCAATCTGCCTAGCTGTTTCCACAGCACGCAAACCACCAGACTGGCTCAATCCCCAATTGGCCATAATCGTGGCATCATAAGCAGATGTAGAGATGCTATCGCACAGACGCAGAAATCCTACACCACAGGCTGCTAGATTAATTGCGGCTACTACACCTGAGCCACCTAACCCAAAAATTGCCACACGAGCATTCGCTAGACGTTCTTGAGCATTTTTTTGCTGAAAACCTAGTTCATGGTACAGGCTGAATTGAGGTAAAAATTGCTCATGATTATTTAAAGCAAATGTAGTTTCTGAATATTCTTCAACTAAGCGATTTTCCATCAAAAATGTTAAACATTGATTAAGAGAAGCATCGGTAATTTGTTCCCAAACAGCAGCACGTATTTCTCCGATTGTACGTGTTCCATCTAGTAAAGGGAAAACAATATTCTCTAAGTCTTTTAATGCTTGACCATCGACTCTGAGAGTGCGCCGCGTTGTGTTAAATATCATCGTTTCTCGGTCTAAATCAGACTCGGAAGGCATCACATGAATCAGCAGATGTTCCAGTAATCGCAACCTTTGATTATCATGAAATTGCATAGTTGATTCTATCCAAGTTTAGCAAAATATCGGGCTTACTAAAATAAGCAAAAGCAACAGTTTGAGGTTTGTTAACTAGCTAAAAATTGGTTACATTAATAACCAAAATTCATCTCCGTTTCTTCTACATTTGAATCTGGTATTGAGGCAACACCACAGCCTCCACATTTAACGCAACCGCCGCAGCCAAAACAGCGAAAACAACGGAAACAGCGACCACATCGACCGCAGCCACCGCAACCACCACAACCTCCGCAATTACCGATAATAGGAGGCATCACTCCTTGACTAGCTAATTTTTCCCAAGCTGTAATCTCTGCGTCAGACAGCAAAACCTGTTGCAGTTTATCGTCGCTGTCTGCTAAACGCATTTCTATAGTTTTTTCCCGCAATTTTACATCAGTAAACATCATCATTTACTCCTTGTAACCTAAACTCATTTGAACTTTCAGAAAATCTGCATTCATGACATTGAATAGGGCTGATGTTCATCTG
>NZ_PJIZ01000019.1 GCF_021596505.1 Nostoc sp. CMAA1605
CTAGCGCAGGCTTAGGAACAATGGGTTTTGGTCTACCCGCAGCCATTGGTGCTAAGGTGGCTTTCCCAGATGAGCAAGTCGTCTGTATTAGCGGTGATGCTAGTTTCCAAATGTGTCTGCAAGAATTGGGAACTGCTGCACAATATGGTATTGGTGTCAAGACCATTATTGTGAATAATGGCTGGCAAGGAATGGTACGTCAGTGGCAACAAGCCTTCCACGGCGAACGTTACTCATGTTCCAACATGGAAGTTGGGATGCCAGACATTGAATTATTAGCCCAAGCCTACGGAATTAAGGGAATCATAGTCACAAAACGCGAGCAATTACAAGATGCGATCGCCCAAATGTTAGCCCATAATGGCCTGTAATTCTAGATGTCCACGTCACCAAAGACGAAAACTGCTATCCAATGGTAGCCCCAGGCAAGAGCAATGCTCAAATGATTGGTCTACCCAAACAGCCACCAAAAGACAACATCGAAGCAGTGTATTGCAGCCATTGTGGCACCAAAAACGCCTCCAATCATAACTTCTGTTCTGAGTGCGGAACTAAGTTGTAATCATGTTGATTGTTGACTATTAACAGTCAACAATCAACACAGTTGAGTAAAATCACACTAGCAAAACACCAAACCCATTGGTGTAAATTTTTGTCTACTCTCCACACCATAACGCCATTAAAACTGATAGCTGCTTTAATATCCGTCTAAAATGGCGTTTAAATTATAAATTGTCACTTCTATTTGTCGGGGATCAGGCAGTGGTATTGGTTCTAAACTTGCACTAATACCATTTTTTATTTCTCTCTCACATACTGCCAAGTGCAAGTCAAAATTTAATGCCCTCATAGTCTGTTGTGCTTGTTCCGCGTACCATTCTGGAACAACAGTAGTTAATATACTAGACTCAATCACTTCATAATCTACATCAATTTCTTCGGAATCTTCTCGAAGTTCGGGATGTATCTGGTCTATCACATTATTTAAGCTGGATGATGGTTGCTGATTTGTCTTCATGGGATAAAAGGGCATAAGCCATTAAAACTAATAGTTGGGATAGGTTGGCTGTGTTTAACTCTTACCTGATATTTCAAGGTACTTTTCATAGTACCCATCGCCACAAAAATAATTGACTCTAAAAACTAAGACAGTTAAGCATTCCCAAACCTCAAACGCCCGTTGCTATTTCCTCCTCACAAGTTCTTCAATTTCTTTGCTTACCTTGAACATATAGATGGATCAAGGATGTTTACTGATTTAACGATATGAAAGACAATATGGATGTTTTAGAAGCTTTAATTGATAAATTAACATTATCTGCCATTTTAGAGATGTTAGAGCGCATTTGTCATAAAAAAGCAGAAAATTTACGTAATCACTGGCAAGATGAGACATCTGCCAAACTTTGGGAAAAAGCAGCTAGACAGATAGAACAGATTAACGTTGATGTATAAATCCTAACTCATTGCGTCAGTACAAATAGTTTCTCGGAATGTTAACGAGTCTTCTGACTGACGCACAACCTAGAGATGGGATATTTATGTCGGGCTTGCTGAATGATATTTATTGATATTTAATCAGTTAATTATTGATTTGTTTGAAATTAAAAATATCTAAATCTGTTATTCAATAAATATGGTTTACAAGAGATTTATTTGGATAAAAAGCACATAATCACATCGTTTTAGTGCTATTTTAATTCACCAAAAAATATTTTATTTAGACATAATCTTGTCACTTTTGACAGGTTATATTAAAACAGTAGGTACTCAAATAGTAGAGGAATAAATTTTATATTCCCTAAGATATAAATGATTCAATTTCATGGCATCCAACTGGGAAATTGATTCATGTATATTGCTGCGGCTATATAAATTTACTTCCTATCTGTGCAGTAGCCATCAGTAAAAACTTTTTTGTTGAGTCATTTCACAAAAAAGTCCGATTTTCTATAACCATCCCCAATTGACATGAATAACCTTTCACATCTGTGTAAAACCTTATTGGTTACTACAGGAATATGTTTATTTGCTGTTCCTGGATCTGCAATATTAGCCTTAGCGCAAACACCAAAACTGCTGTCTACGGCTACAACTTATAATCATACGAGTGCTTGGGACTCAACTTATTATTTCACCGTTACAGTACCAACTACTGCTACCCCATTACAAACGATCGCCCTGACTCAAATTACAGGTTTAGAAGCGATTGATTTTGATTCGCAAGCAAGTTACGCCTTTACTGGGACAAGCGATCGCCAAGGTGAAAAACTGGGAATTTCCCTAGCTAAAGGTAGTCAACCCCAAACAGTGATTGTCAATCTCAACCAAGCGATCGCCCCAGGACAAACAGTCACTATTGCACTCAAACCTTTACGTAATCCTCAGTACGAAGGGGTATATCAATTTCGAGTCCAGAGTCTAGCCGCAGACAAACAAACCAGTAACTATGGGCTAGGTACTGCCCGTCTACAATTCTATGGTGTTGTAGATACTGAATGATTGACCATCCGAATTTGAGATTTTAGATTCAATCTAAAATCTCAAATTTTTCGACCATACATCTTGGATTTTGAATTTTGGGTGACGCTGGGGCTGCTAATCAAAAGAGTAACCTGCAAAGAAAATCTCTACAGGTTGATTTTCAATGTACATCACAATATATCTTCCTTCACCACGATTGATACTGTCCCAAAATGTTTCCCAAGCTTTTCGGTTTGCTTCTTCTATGAGAATAGATATCACCATTTCTCGCGTTGGTTTATCAGTACCAAATAGTTCAATTAACTCATTTTCGGATACAGGAGAAACAGCCCCAGCCTGGGGAAATATAGAAATTTCCTCCATATCTAAAATAGAACTTGTTCCCTCTTCTGCGTATTCATCTAACACAGCTTCTATCGCTGCTTGAACACTACTGCACTTTGCGATTAACTCTTCGGGAGATTCGCTAGGACTCCAACTTTTTGACCATGTCACTAAGTCAAATATAGAACTTCTAGCTTCAGATCCATATTCATTCCAGACAGCTTCTATTGCTTTTTCGACAGTACCGTATTCTGTAAGTAACTCTTCGGGAGATTTTATCGATTGACTAGGGTTGCTAGATTCTTGGAGAAAACTTTTCACCAAATTTGCTGCATCATCATGGAACCATGCAGCCCTGCCAAAGCGACCGGCGCGGAATTCTTGTTCACGCAAAGTCTGTAAAACGGAGTTAATATTTGCATCATAAGAAGCAAAGTAATGCCAAGGATTACCGCCCATAAAGTCCCTGAATAGTTTTTGATTAACAAATTAACTAACTGTGTTAATTTGGCACCAGTATAATTCCTTACTCAATTTTTTGGCGGGCGGCGGCTAAGAGTAAACGCTGTTCAGCACGAGCGATCGCCTGATATGTTTGTTCTAGGGCTTCTGGTTCTACGGAAATAGAAGTAATTCCCCACTGCACTAGTTGATCAATGATTTCTGGATAAATAGCTGGTGCTTGGCCACAGATAGAACAAGGTATTCCTGCGGCTTTTGACATTTGGATGAGTTGAGCAATTGCAGCTAGTACCGCCGGGTGGCGTTCATTGAATACTCTTGTTAATTGGGTTTGTTCGCGGTCTACCCCTAAAATTAATTGTGTCAGGTCATTGGAACCGATGGAAATACCAGCAACCCCAGCTTTGACATATTCAGGTAGTAAAAACAAGACGCTGGGGACTTCTGCCATCATCCACAATTGAAACTGGGGTATTTGAGTTAGTCCCATTTGCTCAACTTTTTGTTGACAGTAAGTAAATTCAGGAACACTGCGAACAAAGGGTAAGAGTAGGTTAATGTTGCTATAGCCAGCTTTTTGGACATTGGCGATCGCACTCAATTCTAAATCAAATACAGCCGCGTCTTGGATATAGCTGAATGTGCCGCGATCGCCTAAACTTGAGGTGACTGTGGAAGATCCACTAGTTGACGATAATTCGTGCGATCGCCAGTCTAAGGAGCGATAAAAAACTGGTTTAGGCGCGAAAGCACGGGCAAATTCTGTAATTTTTTCAGTTAAATACGCCAATAATTCTGATTTTCGTCCCTCTATCACCCAAAAATGAGGATGTTGTCCTTTGAGGAGTGGGACTAGCATGAGTTCCGAGCGTAATAATCCTACGCCATCTACAGGTAATTTTTTTACTTGCTCGATTAAACTCGACTGACTCAAATTAACCAACAGTTGGGTAGCAATCATTGGTAAGTGAGAAGTAACAACAGTTTGATGGGAAGGCGAGGGGAGTAAGAAGGGGGAAGTTTGCTGTTGAGGTTCTTCCTCGCTTATTTCAGCATCTCTGAGGCGATAAACTTCTCCACGATTGCCATCCACTAATAAACGTTCTCCATTTTGAATAATTACTGTAGCATCCGTTGTACTCACTACAGCCGGAATAGCCAATTCTCTGGCTAAAATTGCTGCATGACTGGTCAAACCTCCCTGTGCTGTCACTAAACCCCCTGCCTGTTGCAAGAGTGGCAACCAGTCTGGTGTAATCTTAGGTACTACTAATATTACGCCCTTGGGTATTTGTTCTGGTTTTAATTGGGTATTTGTGACTACATGAGCATAGCCTGTCACCCTGCCTCCCGCAGCACCTATACCTTTGAGAGTTTGCAAATTGGGAATTGCTAATTGGGGGGTGTTGACTTGGGTGATGTAAAGATTTTGACTGTTGGCTTCCTCTGCAATTGTCCAATCAATTGTAAAGTTATTACCCAATTCACTCACCAGTTGATGACCAAGGGTGATGACTTGTTGTAAAAATTCTTCTGGTAAAGCGTATTGTTGCTGTTGCGCTTCTTCCACTAAATAGATTTGAGGAATGCTGTGGTGAATGCTTAAGGTTGGTGTTTCGTGACTCAAGCGATAAGCCAGGATTTTATTCCCTAAATGCTTTTGTAAGACTACACCTGTATCTGGCTGGATGTAGTAAGTATCTGGTAAAACTTCACCTTGGGCGATCGCATTTCCTAATCCGCAAGTAGCTTCAATTGTCCAGCCTGCGGGATTCACCCTCAGCACGCCACTAGCAGCCGCATTTGTGACTGGTTGAATTAAAACAGCTAAATTCAGTTGCTGTAGATTAATCTCCAGACGTTGCCAACAAAATAGACTTTTCGCGGAAAATAATTGACTCCAGATAGATTTTAACGCCCTAGCGATCGCCACTTCATCACAGTGACAAAAACTGGACTCTAGCAATCCTGAAGTGTTTCGCACTTTGGGTATAGCTAAACTTGGACGTAAAATTAAATACTCTGTTTGCCATGCGTTCGCTGCTGACAAGATTGTACTCACCCAGTCAGATGGTACATTAGCACTGAGAATTTCTTGACGCAAACGACTAGCTACTTGCTGGAGTTGTCGCCAGTTGCCGACATCTAAGTGTAAAGAAGAATGGGGTAAGTTGGCGACTAACGACTCAGTGGTATTAATGGTTTCTAAAAATAGTCGCATGAATTCTTCCGACACCACAAAACCAGAGATTACCGGGTAGCCACGTTGTCTGAGTCTACTCAAGTAGAATGCTTTCTCACCTACCTTGGTGCGGTCTTGTAGTTTGATTTGGTCTAACCAGTAGAGTCTATCCACTCAATTTTTTGCAGATCATTGATTTAGTTTAAAACAGGAATAGGCAATGGAAAGTAGAGAGTAGGGGCGTAAAATTTAGGTTGGTCAAGGTGTAGGGGTATCAACATCCACAAGTGACAAGGTAGAAGTTAAAAGGCAAACAATCATCCTTGTTTACTTTTTCCCTTGGCTTTTTTATATTTTATTTGTATTATTTATTACCTTTAATCTGGTTTTGGCAAAGAAAACAGGTTATAACGAATCAGCCTTTTCCAAACGGCACGCAATTTTTCTAGGAAAGTTTTGAAAAATTCATATACCCATACACAATAGTAAAAGGCTATCTCAATCAAAGAAAAGTAGCAAATGAGTGTGAAGTAACTTTTCCCCAACTCTCTACTCCCACTCCCTAATTACACTTATTCGCTGATCATAAAACAAGTATCATAATTCATCAATTAATCTAGAAGAAAGTCTTTCTTATATATGTAATCAAAGTGTTAAACACTTACGAACTTGCACCTAATGATATACTCAACATGATTTTTCGGCTGAGTTTAGCTTTAATGAGTGGCGCAGTCATTGGCTTAGAACGAGAAATCCGTCAAAAACCAGCCGGATTAAGAACTCATATGCTGGTAAGTATTGGTGCGGCTATGTTGACTTTAGTACCATTGCAAATCAGTACATCCGCATCGATATCGGAAGTGATCAGTCGAGTTATTCAAGGTGTGGCTACGGGTGTAGGGTTCTTGGGTGCTGGTGAAATTGTGCGTGAATCTTCCCAAGCATCACATCGTTTGGAAATTCGAGGGTTAACATCAGCCGCAGCCATTTGGGTTTCAGCCGCATTGGGAATTGTGGCTGGCTGTGGGTTATGGCCATTAAGTTTGATTGCTACGTGCCTAACTTTTGTGATTCTCAAATTTTTTAAAACTTGGGAAAATGGAAAATAGTTAAATTTTAACTGTCAGCATTTTTCCTATGTCTTGATATATACAAGTCACAGTCAACGTGAAACAATCAAAACAGAGTGCAAATTTGATTGCTTACATTACTTCGAGACTGTAATGTTATCTAGACATCCCTTAAAGTTTTTTACCAGAGTTATATTATCTTGTCTGCTAAGTCTTGCAACGATCGCACTTTTTGATCAACCCTATGCGATCGCGGCTGATTTGGTAAATTCCCATCAAGCAAACAATCCCATAATTATCGAAAATCAAAAAGTTGGGACTACAGCTTGGCAATTGACTAATCCAGCGACTAGACGAGAAATAGAGGGTTATGCTTCCCTGACTAGTGTGAATCGCGGCGATACAATTAAGTTATTTGTCAATACTAGAGAGCCAAACTACACCATAGAAATCTTTCGCATGGGTTGGTATGGTGGTGCTGGTGGTAGGCAAATGGCTGCCGCGATTAAAAGAGTAGGAGTCAAACAACGACCGCCAATTATCGATCAAGCTACTGGTCTGATTGAATGTGACTGGAAAGATCCATACATTCTCAAAATCCCCTATAGTCCTCAAGACCCGACACAATGGGCTAGTGGTTTTTACTTAGCTAAACTCACTGCTGGTAAAAGTGGTAAGCAAAGTTACATTATTTTTGTGGTGCGTGATGACTCTCGCCCTGCTGATATCCTCTTTCAATCCAGTGTCACGACTTATCAAGCCTACAATAATTGGGGCTGGATGTCTCTGTATCGCTGGAACAGTCGCGGTAAAAAAGCCTTCAAAGTTTCCTTTAACCGTCCTTATGCTGCTAGTCCCAACTCAGCCGCAGCCTATGGAGTAGGTGCAGGAGAGTTTTTAACCAATTTACAACCCAAAAGAAGAACTTCTAGTGCAGGTTGGGAATACAACATGGTGAGGTGGCTAGAACGTTCTGGTTATGATGTCACTTATGTTACAAACATCGATACCCACGAAAATCCTCTAGATATTAATACTACCAAGCCCATGCTATGGCTGCACAAGGTCTTTCTTTCCGTTGGACATGATGAATATTGGTCATCTCAGATGCGGCAAAATGTGGAAACGGCGAGGGATTATGGCTTAAATTTGGGATTTTTCTCTGCTAATACGTGCTACTGGCAAATACGTTTAGAACCTAGTGCTATTACCAAAGAAATGAACCGTACTATTGTTTCTTACAAAGAAGATGCGGCATTAGATCCTTTTGCCAGAGATAAAAATCCTACAAACGATTTTTTAGTGACAACTCTTTGGCGTAGCAAACCTGTGAATCGTCCAGAAGAAGCACTGATTGGAGTGATGTATGAAACATTTCAAGTGAATGCTGACATTATTTTAAATAACACCGCGCCAGATTGGTTACTAGCTGACACACAACTAGATCAGAATCATGGTGCAATGTCGGTGCAGAGTAGTCAAAAAACCAACCCTAACCAAATGCGTCTAAAGGGGCTTTTAGGCTACGAAGTTGATCGAATGTTTCGCTACGCCCCAACTAATACAATTCGTCTAGCCCATTCACCTTATCGATACAATGGTAAAACTAGATACTCAGATATGACTATATACACTGCCGATTCTGGCGCACTAGTATTTGCTACTGGTTCTATACAGTGGAGTTGGGGTCTAGATGATTACAACGCACCAAAATTACACCCCTCTGTCTTAAATCCCGATGCACAGGCCATAACTCGGAATGTTCTCAATCGGATGATTGGGAAATAGGGAGAAAAAGGCAAAATGCAAAAGGTAAAAGTTGAAAAGATGCTTTTGTTTTTACTTTTCTGGTATGCCAATTGGCGATAAACCAGCGATCGCCCTTAAGTTTTGGCAACGGATTAAGTCAATAAAATTTAAAGTAGAATTCCCTTCGATTTTATTGACTGTTTCAATGGCAGAGAGTAAATGTTGAGCTGCTGCGGTTTCTGTGTAACCCCGTCTTTGGGCAACTTTAATCGCTGCTAAATCAGCATTAATCTCAGATTCTTGAGATTTATTAGTCCCCCAAATGCGAACCATGGCGATCGCACTTAATCCCCCAGCCACCGCCACACCCACCACATCTGATTGGCTTAACTCCACAAATGCACCAACTAATCCAGCCAAAGCTACACCTTGATAAACATCAGGTTTAAACCATCTCACCCCTGTTAACCAAGCAACTTTTTGCAACAACAGCAAATCTCGTTGAGGCTTTGATAGTCGCCCCCACAAATCAAAGTTAATATATATCGGTCGTTCCCGATTCCAAGGAAAAGGAAATGACACATCTATTACCTTGGGCTGTTCTGGTTTACTGACAATCTTCGTAGTCATACGCCCAGAAGCAGGCATCACATCGAATAAACGACGAATCTCTATGTTGGATTCCATTGGTTAATAGTCATTAGTCATTAGTCATTAGTCATTAGTCATTAGCACTTCTTCTACCTTGTCTGCCTTGTCTCCTCCCCATGCCCCATGCCCCATTCCCAATTCCCCAGTCTCCAATCCCCAATCCCCAATCCCCAATCCCCATCCCCAGTACCAACGTATTCT
Organism: Nostoc sp. CMAA1605; assembly: GCF_021596505.1. Taxonomy (GTDB): domain Bacteria; phylum Cyanobacteriota; class Cyanobacteriia; order Cyanobacteriales; family Nostocaceae; genus Trichormus. The sequence continues at coordinate 9,124 of NZ_PJIZ01000019.1, forward strand.
ATGATGTATTGTAAGAAACTTATTTTTCTGAATTACGAATTACGAATTACTAACTACAAATTATACTAATGGACGCTTTTGCTCCCATCCCACCTGAATGGACACATAAGGCAGTTCACGCTTATGAGTTTTGCTGCCCTAGTTGTCGTGCTAGTAGTTTAGAAGCTGTGCAAGTTTGGATTAATCGGCGATCGCCTGTTTTAACTGAAGGTAATCGTCGCAAGTGGCAGGAATTTTATCATTGTCAATGTGGTTGTGTGTGGTGGGCTTGGAGTAGCGATCGGCCTCCCTCAGACTTAATCAAACAGCAAGATTCTGAGTTTGAATAGTTAGATGAAAATAAAAAGCCCACTCTCAAGCGGGCTTTTTGTTTTATTTAGGACTGAACTAAACTATCACTAGATTTAGAAACTGAAGGTTGTACGGATTGTACCAACGTAGATGGAATCGTTGTTGTCGTTGTGTTCGGGGTTGAAAATAACCATCAAACCGGGTGTGATTTGAATGTTATCAGTCAACTGAATTTTGTAGAGTCCTTCTAAATGGTAGGAGGTGTCTGGATCTTCTGCGCCGCCCTCGTTATCTGTGAGTCTGGGAGATTGACCAAAGATTAAACCGAGGACGTTACCTTCTCTACCGAAGTCTTTCACAGCAAGACTACCAGCCCAATAGTATGCTTCTGCGTTTCTACCTCTGTTAGCACCAGATTCAGCAGTAGCAACTGTGTAACCACCCCATGCACCAATAGTCAGTTTTGAGCTTGGTTGGAAAGTAGCTTGTATACCGTAGTTATTGGATGATGTAGCGATACCACCGCCAAAGGGTCTATTGGCCAATGTACTGCCAGTGCTACCAAATATATTGACGTTTCCACCAGCATTATTTACATAGCTGTGGGCGTAAGCAAAACCGATATTGAAAGCTGGGTTTGGTTTGAAACCAATTTGACCAAAGATGGTGCTAGAACCATCAAAAACCCCATTTCTGTCAGCAGGTTCGTTAGAACGAGGTGCTAAATAAGCAGCAGATAAGCTTAAAGGGCCACCAGCGTTAAAGTTAACTGTTAAACCAGCACCACCTTGACCTTGACGATAGATGGGGCTGAAACGTCCATAACGAGAAAGTGCGCCTCTACCAGAACTAGCAAAGTCGGGGTTGAAAACATTGACGTTTTCATTCAACTCAGCACCAACAGCATCAATTTTGACGCTGATCGCTTCGCTGAGACTAAAGCTGTAGTTGAGTTTATCAACTGCAACGTTATTACTTGTGTCACTCACATCAAAACCCAAACGGGTCATGTTAGTACCAGTAACACCAGTATTGGATACGATGTTACCTGCATTCAACCGAGTTTGCAGTCTGTCCTTACCAGTGAAGCTGGTATTGAGGGTGAGACGTACCCGATTGGAGAAGGTAGTATTGCTTTGCAAATCAGCGTTGTTGTTGGGGTTGTTATCAGTATCAGCTCTATCTTCACCAAATACTTGAGAACCCGCGAAGATAACTTCTCCAGAAAGCTTGGTGGTGGTAGAGAACTGATTAGCCTCTAATTCAGCAGTGCGTGCCTCTAGTGCATCAACACGACCACGTAAAGTGGCTAATTCCGCAGAGAATTCTTCTTGCAAACGCTGTAAGGTAGCGAGGTCTTCCTTAGTTACCAAATCAGCTGTCGCTGTAGCAATTAACTCGTTAACTCTGTCTAAACAAGCGTTTAAACCAGCAGCAAATTCATACCGAGTTAAGGAACGATTCCCACGGTATGTGAGGTTAGGATAACCTGCGATACAACCGTAACGTTCAACCAAGGATTGTAATGCTTGGAAAGCCCAGTCAGTAGGCTGAACATCAGAAAACTGTGATACAGATGTTACTTGACCCATATCTTGAGAAGCTTGAGTCAATTGGGCAACACTGGTAAAATTTTGATTCGCTTCTTCAGCCCAAGCAGCATTAGCAGCCAAGAAAGTTGCAGCAAGAATTGCTGGACTTGCTTTGACAGCGTTCCAGAATAGTTTTGTCATGATTTTACTTCCGCTCACACCAACGAGTTCACACTCATGGTAAAATTTCCCACTCAATTATTTTTCGTAGAATAATTTACACATGATTTCAGTAAAGATTATACATATTTAACGTTGATTAACACAAGAGGATTGCTGATATTTTTATGATTTTTTCAGTAATTTGTCTTGTGGACATAGAATAATCCGGCGTTGATGACGTAACAGCATTTTTGCTGTTTCAAATTCTTGTAGTAAACGTGTAATTGTAACTCTAGTGGTATTTAGAACTTCTGCTATTTCCTGATGGGTAATATATAGTTCTATCAGGCAACCTTGCTCTAAATTGCGCCCAAACTTTTTACTTAACCACACCAAAAATTCCCAAAGACGTAAGGAAATTGGTTTGCGGTTGATTATATGTAAAAGCTCTTCTGAATTCTGAATGTGTGCTATTAAAGCATCTATATATTGATGCCTAAGATGCAGAGGCACGGTAGTTACTTCAACACTAGTTAAACATTCAATTTGATAAGGTTTGATATTAGTTAAGTTATATCCAATCAAATCACCCGGCCCCCAATAGCCCAAGGTGATAAACGTTCCTTCTTCGCTCCATGTCAGTGTACGCACTGCCCCCCTCTCAATCATCCACATGACATCGCTGCAAGGCTCGATGACCTCTTTACGAGTGAAAAGACGTTGAGTTAATTGTCCAGCCAAGGGACTATTTTTTAGTAAAGCAGTAGAATCTGGGGATAAAATCATCGAAGACATTGTGGGAGCTGTTCCTGTAAATATAATTACTGGATTGTGAGTAATTTAGAATTAACTATTAGACGATTTTGGCTAATAGTTAATTAAATCTATTTAATAAGTTAAAGTAATGATTATGCTTTGAGTTAATTTAGCTTTCTTGCCCAAAAGACTTTATTCGGTCAATGTCTGTTTATTTTGGCTCAAACTTATGATGTAAATTCTTAAATGACCGAAGGAGTAAGCAATTAGACATGAATTTATAGTAAGAGTTTAGTATTATCTTACTGCTAAATCTTATTTATGGATAATAGATAATTATTGATGCTATTCATCAGAGTATTAGAAGTGAGATATCTATTGATTTCACAGCCAAATCTAATTGCCTGAGTTTAAGGAAAGGTAATGATATAGTAAAGGGTTATGTGCTTTTAGTAACTTTTAATGATTTCATTAGGTTATGAAACGGTTTTAAGCACGAAATTGAACAAGGTGGATAAAGTGGGTAAGGTAGACAAGGTGGATTGATTTCCTCACTCAGCACCGTCTAAACGCCGCGCTACCACTAAGACCAATTCGCAATTCGCAACGATGCTCCCGCCCCGCTCCGCTAACGCAATGGACTTCTCTCCGAGACGCTAACGCGTAGCTTGCTTCCCCGGAGTGGTACGCTAACGCAATGGACTAACGTCCCGCTACGCTAACGCAACGATGCTCCCGTCATGCTACGCTAACGCAACTAAAAAACTTAAATGCAGCAAAGCTTTCACGCTTTACATCTGTATCAAGTTTTTCATGAATTGGTATAAAAGCACTCATTACTCAGCACCGGCTAAACGCCGCGCTACCGCTAACAGCACTCACTACTCATTACTCATTACTCATTACTCATTACTCATTACTCATTACTCAGCACTCATTACTCAGCACTCATTACTCAGTAAATTAGGAACGTTGACCGGTGACGATGTACGCCACCCTTTGACCAATATTTGTTGCATGATCCGCCATTCTTTCCAAACATCGAATCGCCAAGGCCAGTAAGATAATTGGTTCTACGACTCCTGGCACGTCCCGTTGTTGAGCTAAGGTTTGATAAAGGCGATCGTATGCACTATCTACAGTATCATCTAAATTTTTAATGCTCCGCCCACCAACTTCATCTAAATCAGCCAAAGCTACTAAACTCGTTGCTAACATAGCTTGGGCATGGTGGGACATGATAGCAATTTCTGGTAAAGACTGATGAGGCGGATAGGGAAAGATTTTAACAGCAATATCAGCTAAATCTTTAGCATAATCACCAATTCGTTCTAAATCGCGAACTAACTGCATAAAAGCACTCAAACAGCGTAAATCTTGCGCTGTAGGTGCTTGTAAGGTCATGATAGATGTACAGTCTGATTCTATTTGTCTATAAAAACGATCAATTTTTTTATCTAATCGGGGAAGTTCCTCAGCCGCTTGTAAATCACGAGCAAATAAAGCCTGGTGGCTGAGGCGACATGATTGTTCTACCAAAGCACCCATGCGTAATACATCCCGTTCTAAACGCCTGATGGCGCGTGCTAACTGGGGACTTCCAGAGTTAGGGCTATAAATAACAGCTTTCACACTTGTAGTCTCAAACGTGAAGATATTTTTAACTATAGTCTTGGCTTTGGGAGTTTGCCATCACCTGTGGGAATTGGAGTTGCATCCATGCGCCACCGGTTTGGGGATGGTTCATGGCTTTGATCGAACCACCATGCGCTAAGACAATTTGTCGCACGATCGCCAGCCCTAAGCCATTACCGACAATACTTTCCACTGGACTATTTGCTGGTAAAGGGGAATGGGTTCTGGCTTTATCTCCACGATAAAACCGCTCAAAAATATGGGGTAAATCTTCTGGTGCAAAGCCTGTGCCAGAGTCAATCAGATTAATTTCTAAAACAGAGGAATTAATCTCACCCCCTTGATGATTTGATTGCTGCAATATTTTGGTTTGAATTTGAATATCAGCAGCAGGCGGACTATATTTAATACTATTATCTAGCAAATTCAGAAAAACTTGGTAAATCTTGGCTGAATCGGCTTTAATCCAGATACTTTCGGGGCCAGAATAGGCTAAAGATAAGTTTTGACGTTGTGCTAAGGGTTCTAAAGTTTCCCAAACAGAGAAAATCAGCGATCGCACTTCTACTGATTCAGTTTGTAATTGTGCCGCTAAACTAGTCTCCATTTGGGTGAGTTCTAGCCAGCTTTGCACCAAGTTAATTAATCGGTCTACTTCCTGCATTAAGCGGTCAACCCAGCGATTTAGAGGCGGTTCTAGACGATTTTGCAGGGTTTCTACCACCAAGCGAATTGAAGTTAAAGGGGTTCGCAACTCATGCGCCAAGTCAGAAAAGGAACGTTCCCGGACTTGGTTCATATCCTGCATGGGTTGGCGATTTTCTAAGAATACGCCGACTTGACCATTCGGTAAAGGTAAACTAGCAGCCCGCAATGCTAAAGATTTAATTGTCGGCATTTCCGCCGGATTATCACAAGAAGGATGAAACATCCACTCTTTATTTTTAGCGACTTGCTCATCACGCGTTTGCTCAATTAACCTATCTAGTTCATAGGAACGCACTAATTCTAGCAACAGCCGTACCTGTCCTGGTTGCCATCTTTGCAGGTACAAGAGTTTTCGGGCTTGTTGATTACACCACAGCAGCTGATTTTCTTCGTCTACCTGTAAGTACCCCACTGGGGCAAAGTCCAGCACATCTTGATAGATTTGTAATGACTGCTGTAAATCCTGTCCCTGCTGTTTGATGATGGCAATTTCTTGCCGTAATCGTGGTAGCAAAGGGGTTTTAACTTTAGCGGTGCGGGAATTTGAAGGTTGGAGTACGCGTTCCAGGTAGCGGTTTAACTGAACCTGTTGCCAAATCCAAAATCCAATGCCTACCGCTAAACCGAGAAGAAATCCCAATAAGAGCATTTGAGGAAAGAGTTGTTAGTTGCTGGTGATTAATAAAAACTAACAACTATCTCACTAGATTATCCGAATCGATAGCCAAATCCTCTGACAGTCACAATATATTCTGGGTGGCTGGGGTCTTGCTCTAGTTTTTCCCGCAACCACCGGATGTGAACATCTACAGTTTTGCTATCTCCCACAAAGTCAGGCCCCCACACTTGGTCTAGTAGCTGTTCTCGTGACCACACCCGACGAGCATAACTCATAAATAATTCTAATAGACGGAATTCTTTGGGAGAGAGGTTAACTTCTTGCCCACGTACCAATACTCGACATTCTTGGGGGTTTAAAGTTACGTCTTTATATTTCAAGACTGGTAGCTGTGGTAGGGTGCTGAGGCGTTGGCGACGCAGCAGCGCACGACAACGGGCGACTAACTCCCGCATACTGAAGGGTTTGGTTAAATAGTCATCTGCACCTACTTCTAAACCCAAGACGCGGTCAGTTTCGCTGCCTTTAGCACTTAGCATTAAAATCGGGACTGGGTTGCCTTGATGACGCAGCAAACGGCAAATATCCAAACCGTTGATTTGGGGCAACATAATGTCCAAAATCACCAAATCAAAGGGAAACTCGCCGCCATTGGGTTCAAAACTTTTGAGATATTCTATAGCAGCACGCCCATCAGGGGCTGTGACTACGCTATAACCTTCTTCTTCTAATGCTACGGCTAGCATCTCTTGGATTAGCTCTTCATCTTCTACCACCAGAACACGGCTTGTTTGTCCAATGTCTGCTCTAGCAGAATATTTGATTGATTCACTGGTGTACATTGATATCACAAAAGTCTAACCCTGTGCTTGTATCAATATGATGTTTGAGTTAATTATCTGTCTTCAGTGCATTCACGCTTGCTCTATCGTGAATTGTGCTGCAAAAAAGTAATTCCGGTAACAGTAATACATATATCATAAATTACTCTACTTGCAAGCAGGCGATCGCATTTACTTTAACTCATGGCAAATGTAGGTGTGTAGGGGTAAAAAGGCTTGACAACAGCAGACTCATCTGAGTATACTTATAGTACATAAATACTATACACAAGCAAAGGCTACCACCGCACCAAACACCACATCAACAAGTTGGGTTTTGCTACTCATACTTAACTTTAGTATGGGTAGGCACCGGATTTCAGTAATTGCACTGCATTAATAATCTTCATTTCCAAGCTACTCTGAAATGTCTGCATAGAGTAGTTACTTGGTATGACTTGCTACTCATTTAACTATTCTCAAACATCTACACCATAGGAGTTGAAATATGACAACAGTTGCCATCAAAGATAGCAAACAGCAACTAATGCAAGCATTTCAACAAATTTTGAATGAGCAGAAAAAATTAGAATCTAAAATAGCCACTAAACAAGAAGAAGCTGATAAAGCTAAAAATCAAGAAATTCTAGCAGTGGCTTCTACATATACTGTAGATAGTATCGTCAAAGGTTTAGCAGATTTACAACTAGAATTTGGCAGTGTAGTTAGTGCTTTATCAGAGAAATTAGCACAAGAGAATTCTAAATTAGATGAACTCAATAAAGCTATAGAGATTGAAACTCAAACCTTACAAGAATTACAAAAAATTAGAATCGTTGCTGATACTCTAGATATTTTAAATCAAGAGCATCAAGAAAAGCTCAGAATACTAGATCAAGATACTGTCAGTAAGCGGGAAAGCTTAGAAAAAGAAAGTGCTAATCAACGTAAAGACTGGCAAAAAGAACAATTAGCATACGAAGAAGCATTGCAGAAATATAATGAATTATTAGCTAAAGAACGTCAGCAAGAACAAGAGGAATATCAATATAAGCTCGAAACAACTCGTAAACTCAACACAGATGCCTATGAATCGAAAAAACGCAATTTAGAAAGAGATATCCAAGAAAAAATTCAACAAAAGGAAAAAGACTGGACTGAAAGAGAAAAGGTATTAAATGCGAATAAAGCTTTATTTACTGAATATCAACAGAAAATAGCTAGTTTCCCCAACGAATTAGAGGAAGCTGTTAAAAAAGCTAGGGAAGAAGCAATCAAGGAAACTAGTCAGAAAGCGAAAATAGAAGCTGACTTATTTGAAAAAGAATGGGAAGCTACTAAGCAAAGCTATGAATTAAAAATTAAATCTTTAGAAGAGACTATTCAGAAACAAGTTGAACAAATAGAAAGTATCTCCACTCAATTACAATCCACATTAAAACAAGCGCAAGACTTAGCAATGAGAGCTTTTGATAGTTCTGCTACTAAATAATCAGCAGTTTGTTCATGTTTAATTCAAGGCGAGTGAGTAAAAAGAGGTACTTATGGCTACTAAGAAATTAACAGATAAAAATACCAAAGCCGAGATTCTTCAAGCCTATGAAGATTTACTCAAGGAGACATCATCACTAAAATCACAAATTAATCAACCCACAAAAGAAAAACCACCTGCTACTCAACCTCAAGCTAAACCAGAACCCAATAAAATTATGAATCAGGCTGCTACTATTCAACAGAAAATGAATTATACAATTGAAAGTCTAGCAAAAATTCAATTGGGATTTGGTAGTGCAGCTAATGAATTATCGGAACAATTAACTACACAAGCATCTAAATTAGAAGGAATTAGGAATTCTGTAGAAACGGAAGTTGAGCAGTTAAAACAATTGCATAGTTTAGAAATTAATGATGATACTTTAGATACTTTAATAACCAGCTATGAAGAAAATTCTAAAGCTTATCAAGATGAATTTGAGCAGCGTTATGAGTTACTCTCACAAGAAGTATTAGCAGAAAAAACAGCCTGGCAAAAAGAACAAGAAGAATATCAGATAACAATCAAAGAAAGAAACGATAATTTAAATAAGAATAGACAAAGAGACACAGCAGAATATAAATATGATTTAGAACTACAACGCCGACTCAATATTGAAGAATATGAACAACAGCAGAAAGTTTTATATCAAGAATTAGAAGCGTCGCAGCAAGAAGCAGAAAAACAGTGGAGTGAGCGAGAAAAATTAATTGCAGAAAGGGAAAAACAATTTGATGAGTATAAAACTAAAGTAGAGGCTTTTCCCAAGGAAAAAGAAGCGGCTGTGAAAAGAGCGACCGAAGAAGGTAAAGGAATAGCTCATTACCAAGCCAAAGTTAAATCTGATTTGTATGCCAAAGAAGTAGAGGGTCAAAAACGCTTTTATGAACAGCGTTTACAGTCATTAGAACAAACAATTTCTAACCAAGAAAGTAGGTTACAAAATCTCTCTAAACAACTAGAATCTGCCCTCAGACAAGTTCAGGATTTAGCCGTGAAAGCGATTGAAGGAAGTGCAAATATTAATTCTTATCAAGCCATGAAAGAAATTGCTTTAGAACAGGCTAAAAGTCAAGTTAAAAATAAATAATTGAGTGCAGAAGTTTTTTGAATAAGTTTGTAGTGAGGACTGAAGTCCTCATCTAAGGACTAAAGTCCTTACTACAAACTATTTTATTGGGTTTAATGGTCTGTTTTATCTGGACGACCGTTATTGAGGGGTTTCTTTCTAGTCTTACTGGTGTTAGTTGTTTTTTGATTGGGTGGTTGTTTGGAATTAGGTTGTTGGCTAGACATAAGGCGAAGTAGTGTAATTAAAGACAATGTTTATCTACATCTAGCATATGGCTATTTTCTGAAAATAGTTAAAATTTTTACATAATAAAAAAGAGACGTAATTAATTTTACGCCTCTTAAGAGAAGGAAACCCAATTAGATTTAGGAAATAGAACTAGAGCAATTAACCAGTAAATTTGACTGCATTTATACAACCGTGCAGTTACAGTAATAAAGAAAGATAGACAAACCGTTGATTAACTTTCTATATTTAAAGCTACAACGGTGCCAGAGCGTTTTCCAGAAATGACAATCAGTAATTTGGCAGTTAATATTAAGCGAAAGAAGAAAAATCTAAATTAGGTGGGATATCTTGAATTCGTCCTGAACCGATCGCTTGTAATGCTTCTCTTAACGAAATATCACCAGTATACAAAGCGCGCCCGACAATTACACCTGTAACGCCTTGGGGTTCGAGAGCCAATAAACTCAACAAATCAGTCACTGAACTAACACCCCCAGACGCAATCACAGGAATAGAAATTGCAGCAGCGAGTTCTCGCAATGCTTCTAGGTTTGGCCCTTCGAGAGTCCCATCACGGTGAATATCAGTGTAAATGATTGCGGCCGCTCCCAGTTCTTGCATCTGCACAGCGAGTTGGGTAGCTAATACTTGGGAAGTTTCCAACCAACCGCGAGTCGCTACTAATCCATTGCGCGCATCAATGCCAATAATAATTTTGTCAGGAAACTCTTGACAAAGTTGTTGTACTAATTGGGGTTGCTCAACAGCGACAGTACCGAGAATCGCCCAGCGTACACCCAAATCAAATACTTGTTGTACACTAGCTTGGTCACGCAGTCCACCACCAATTTCAATGGGGATAGAAATTGCTTGTGCGATCGCTTCAATCGCCTGCAAGTTTACTACCTTACCAGCCTTTGCACCATCTAAATCTACAATGTGCAATCTAGTAGCACCTTGATCTGCCCATTGTTTAGCCACATCCACAGGATTTTCACTAAAAACCTGAGAGCGATCGTAGTCTCCCTGATATAGTCGCACACAACGACCATCTAATAAATCAATTGCTGGGATGACATCCATAGTAAATTTTTCCCTGTATAGTCATTAGTCATTAGTTTTATCTCCCTGCCCCCTGTCCCCTGCCCCCTTCCCCCTGCCCAGTCCCCAATCCCTACTTCTTCAACTGCATCACAGCTTGACGGAAGCCCAAGACAACCAAAATATTAGAAAGTGTCAAGAAAACTTCTGCACCACCATGTAGCCAATCGATGTTAGCTAAGGCTTCGCCATAATGAATTTTGGCGTATATGCCGGCGGGAATTGTTACTGCAACAAAAACCAACGTCCCGTAAAATCCATACAATGCTAGACGGGGTAGTTGTTGACTGCGGGTGATAAACCACAAGAAACCCAGGTAAGGAAACAGTGATAAGGCAAAAAGGGTGTCTTTCGATATCATCGCTCTGATTTAATAGATTTCGGCTCAAAAGAATCTGTTTCTGTCTTGGTACTACGGGATTCACGCCAAATCCACACCGCCGCAGCCCAAAGGGTAAAATTACCAACTACAGTCATGGTAGCTTGCAAGGTTACTAACCATTCTAAAGATTCAGCATTGTCGTAATAATGCCAAGTGCAAGCACACATAGCACTCACCAAAGCTGGTAACATCCCCAAAGACAATCCCCACCAGCTACGATTTCCGGTGAGTTCGCCATAAGTCCAAATTAACCAAATCGCCGCCATCCACTCAATGACGCTAGAAACATGAATAATCCAAGTGGGAATTGAAAGAGCGTGCATAGAAAGTTAGTCAATGGTCAATAGTCATTAGTCAATAGTCATTGGTCATTAGTCATTAGTTATTAGACTTTAACACCCAGAACTCAGCACTCAGCACTCAGCACTCATGACTCAGCACTTATGACTTAGCACTCACTTAATCTTCTCACAGGCTTATTCAACTTTTTGTAGCAAGATGGCTGACATTTGGTGAACTACTGTGAAAAAGTTGATAACCTTAAATCCGACATTCAAAATTTTTTGTGGTAAAGATGCGATCGCTATTATCTGGGTATTACGGTAAAGGAAATGGTGGTGATGAGGCTTTGTTAGCTACACTCCTGCAAATGCTACCATCTCATGTCACGCCTGTGGTGTTGTCGGGCAATCCAGAACAAACGCGCGATCGCTATAATGTAGAAGCCTATGACCGAATGTCACCCCTGGCTGTATTGCAAGCTTTACGTTCCTGTGATGCTTTGATTTGGGGTGGAGGGAGTTTGATTCAGGATGTTACTAGCACTATAAGCCCCTTTTACTATGGGGGGTTGATGGCGTTAGCTCAAAGTATGGGTTTAAAAACTATCGCATGGGCGCAGGGTATTGGCCCTTTGCTGCGTCCCCAAACTCGATGGTTAGCAAGACAAAATTTTACTGGTTGTACTAAAGTCAGTGTACGCGATCGCGCCAGTGCAGCTTTATTATCTGATTGGCAAATCCCCCACATCGTCGCACCTGATCCTGTCTGGGCTTTAGCTGCTAAACCAGTACCCGCAATTTGGGACTTACCCCAGCCTAGAGTTGCTGTCACTTTAAGGAAGCATCCCCAATTAACAGAAGTACGTTTAGCTAATTTAATTCATGCTCTAGTAGAGTTTCAAAAAGCTACACAGACTTTTATCATTTTGCTACCATTTCAAAAAAGTGAAGACCTGGAAATTGCTCAAGCTATACAGCCACACCTTGCAGATGTCAGTCAGATTTTGTCTCTTGAAGATCCGCAGATATTAAAAGGCGTATTTCGAGATGTAGAAATGGTGATTGGAATGCGACTCCACAGTTTAATTATGGCTGCGGCTGAAGGCTGTCGCTGTTTTGCTTTGAGTTATGACCCCAAAGTTAATCGTTTAATGGAAGATTTGATGATACCTGGCTGGGACTTAGTTAATTTACCAGATGAACCACAGTTAATTAGTCAAACTTGGATAGAATATTACACTAATGGTCAGGCAATCTCATCTGGAACTATCCAAATACTCATAGATGGTGCATTGCAACATAGTAATTTATTGTGTGAAGTTTTTAGTTAAATTTTTACGCACATTTTAGAGGTAAATAACAAACCTCAATAAGAGCATAATTAGTATTCAACTTTTTATCATCTACCTTTTGATTGATCTTGAAATATGAATAACTAGAAAAATGTCATATGTAATATCAACTACGTCAACTAATACACTATCAAGTTGCTTATTTGCTGGTTACATAAACATAAATATAGGATTTTCCGCTTTGTTTTTTGCTTAAAATCTGCAAAAGCCCAGATTTCACAAATTCTTAATTGTCATCAAAAATTGATATTACAGTATAATCCACAATAGATTTTGTATTTTGTGTCACTTTTATTTTCTGAAAAAATAAAATAGATTGAGGTGTATTCTGTTCAATAACAACACTTAATGAAAATATATACCTGATGAAAATCTCGTATTCTTATCCTCGGTAACTTATAAAACTTAGTGTTTAAAGTTACATTGTATTAATGTAGACTATTTTACATACAAAAATAGCGAATCACACGGATATCTTTATTAAAAGAAAAATATTAAAAAATAGTTAATAAGTTCATCTGGATTCCATTTTTAGCACTCAAGATATTCAGTAAGCAGAAAAACTAGCAAAATTATGAGTGCTACGTTTTCATGATTTTTCCACAGCTAAATTATTTATCTGAGATAGGGCAATTAAATATGAAGGAAATACTTGCATTCATTGATGTCAAGAAGCAAGAATTTGCCCATTTACCTTTGTTGAAATTGATGCAAGACACGAGTATATCACCAATCAAAAGATTGGCTTGGAGTCCTTGCGCCACACCTTTTATTATGGGATTTGGAGAACTCAATAAATATGCCTTTCGGGATTTGACAAGTAATGATCCAATTCAGATACTAATTAATAAACATACTGAAGAGGATGATCATCACTGGCTATGGTTTCTTTCAGACATAGAAAAACTGGGCTTTGACTGCTCATCAAAATTCAGTGACACTGTAAAATTCTTGTGGGATGAAGAAACTCAAATACCTCGATGGGTAATTCATCAGTTATTTTTTCATGCGTGGCAATCAGATCCTCTCCATAAACTAGTAATGATTGAGGTCTTAGAATCTACAGGTAATATTGTATTTACTCAGGCTGCGAAAGTTGCCCAAGAACTGCAATTAATCACAGGAAATAAATATCTGTATTTTGGAGGATTCCATCTAGCTGTAGAAACTGGTCATACTACAGGTACAGATAATATAGAAACTTCCCTACAAAGCTTGGAATTGACACCATTGCAATCTCAGTCTGCTTTAGAACTGGCAGATAAGATATTTTCCCTAATTACAGAATTAGTCAATGCACTTTTTCAATATGCCATCACTCATGATGAGCAGCTAGAACTGAAGCAGATATCTCAGATCAATAATACTGTCTCAGCCGCTTAACTGAATTATTATCTGGGGATAAATTCATAGACATTTAAATTTATCCCTAACAAACTATATGCAATATACATTGATTACTACAAGTTAATGCTTGAAAGTAGTCTAAGTTGTTGTGCCTGAATATAGCAGAGTTCTTATGTTTAGCACCTACCCGAAATTTACCCACTGACTGAGGATCAATATCATGTCTAACGTACAACAAAAAACCCTTGACATCGTTCACACCTGGACTGAGAATTTGGATATTTCCCACACCTGGACTGAGAATTTAGATATCTCCCACACTTGGACTGAAAATTTAGATATCTCCCACACTTGGACTGAAAATTTGGATATTTCCCACACTTGGACTGAAAATTTAGAATTTTCCCACACTTGGACTGAAAATTTAGATATTAAGCATCCTGCTATGAGCAATGCACAAAGTTAAAAACTAGATTGCTCGTCTAACTATTAGCATACTGAAACTTTCCTATGGGTAGGTGTGTTTTCAGTATCCTCTATTAAAGTAGAAAACTCTCTTTGATGGAGAAGCTAATAGTTAGATGCAAGCAAGTGTCTATGGTTTGACAGTGATTGTTGCAGTGCAAAATTTACTCTTCACAAATCCCAAATTCTTATGAACCATTATGATGTTGTAATTGTTGGTGGTGGCCCCGCAGGTAGCACAACTGGCACTCTATTGAAGAAGTATAATCCTCAATTGCGTGTATTAATTCTGGAAAAAGAAAAGTTTCCACGGGATCATGTGGGTGAAAGTCAGCTACCGCAGATTAGTGAAATCCTTGATGAGATGGGATGTTGGGATAAAGTAGAAGCTGCTAATTTCCCCATTAAAGTTGGGGGTAACTATCGCTGGGGAAAAGATCCAGAACCTTGGGAGTTTCACTTTTTACGTCTAGAGGAATTTAAAGATGAACCTCGTCCAGCCAAGTTTACAGGACAACGCAAACAAACAGCGTTTCAAGTAGACCGGGCAGTTTATGATGAGATTCTGCTGCGTCATGCTGAAGAAGTGGGATGTGAAGTCAGAGAACAAACAGCAGTTGTGAAAGTGGATACACAGGGCGATCGCATCACGGCCTTACAATTAAATACTGAAGAAACAATCACTGCAACTTACTACGTTGATGGTTCTGGCCATGTGGGTGTATTGCGAAAGGCTGTAGGTGTGCAAACAGAATGTCCTACACAACTGCAAAATGTCGCCATCTGGGATTATTGGGAAAATGCAGAGTGGGCGGTAGAAATTGGTGTGGGTGGGACTCGCATACAGATCATGAGCTTACCACACGGATGGATTTGGTTTATTCCCCTCAGCCCCACCCGTACTAGTGTTGGTTTTGTTTGTCCAGCTAGCTATTACAAACAAGCGAAAAAATCAGCCGCAGAGATTTATCATCAAGCACTCCAAGATGAACCACTAATTTCTAAGCTGTTGGCTAATGCTAGTAGTAGAGGTAATATTGAGATTACGAAAGATTGGTCTTTCCTCGCAGAGAGAACCACAGGGGAAAACTGGTTTTTAGTGGGAGAAGCCGCAGGTTTTGCTGATCCGATTTTATCTGCGGGTTTAACTCTTACCCATGTGGGAGGTAAGGAATTGGCATACACCATATCTGCACTACTCCAAAATCAATATGATGCAGATTGGTTAAAAAGCCAATACGACCATAATCAACGCCGTCGCGTCCAACAGCATATCCGCTTTGCAGATTACTGGTATGCTGCCAACGGTCAATTTACAGACTTATATGACCACTGTCAAACCATCGCCAAAGAAGCCGGCTTAAATCTCAGTCCCGCCGAAGCTTTTCGCTGGTTAGCCCAAGGTGGTTTTACCAATGATATTGTTGGTCAAGCTGTCATTGGTGGCTTTGACTTAGGGGCGATGAAACAGATGGTACAGCGTTTCTCCAAGGAGGAATTACCTTGGGAAATTAGCGGTTACAACGTCTTTGAGTTAAGCATCGACGATACCCAAGAAGAATTTGTTGCTGTTTATAGCAACGGTGAAATTACACGAGTAAAATGCTACCGCAGAGAAAACGGCGATCGCTTACCGATTACTGGTCTTTATGGTTTATTAATTGATATTCTCAGCCGTACATCTGATATTGAGCAAATTTATCATTACCTCATTAGTTTGTTCAAGAACCGCTTCCCCGCCGAACATCTCCGCGTCGCCATCCAGCATACAATGTTCTGCTTAGAAGTTATGGCTTTAGAAGGTTGGGTAAAAGCCTCTTTAAATCCTGAGAAACCACCACTGAAAATTTCTATGCCCGTTGAAGGTCAATTACATTACTCCGGTCGTAACTAATTTGCTTAGGGCTTGCGGAAAAAATTCTTTGGTGGGGGTAGGGAACAGGGAAGTAGTAAAGCTTTTTCCCATTCCCCATTCCCCATTCCCCATTCCCCATTCCCTATTCCCTATTCCCTCTGAATACAGGACAAAACTAATAATGCAAACAAAGAAAGTATGTGTGATTGGGGCTGGCGTTAGTGGATTAGTCACAGCAAGAAACTTTATAGAGACTGGCTATGAAGTTACTGTGTTTGAAACACAAGCGGGAATAGGTGGTGTGTGGGAAAAATCTAGAGTCTATCCAGGGTTGACTATTCAAAGCCCCCGCGATACCTATGCCTTCCCTGATTATCCCATGCCTGCATCCTATCCAGAATGGCCGACCGCAGAGCAAACACGCAATTACTTAATATCTTATGCCGAATATTTTGGTGTAACCCCCAGAATCCGTTTTCAAACGGAAGTAACTCAAGTCACCAGAAAAACTTCAGAAATACCAAAATGGTTAGTTAATATTCGGTTTCGTGATCAGGTTTCTGGAGAACTTCAACAGGAACAGTTAGAATTTGATTTTGTAGTTGTGTGTACTGGAATTTTTAATATTCCTTACCAACCTCCTCTACCTGGAAAAGAAGAATTTATCGCTGCTGGGGGTCAAGTATTACACACCACAGAATTTAATAACGCCTCGATAGTGGAAGGTAAACGGGTGGTTGTAGTAGGTCTGGGTAAATCTGCGACTGACATCGCCACTCTATCTGCTAATGTATCTGCGAAATGCACAATGGTGTTTCGTCAAATACCTTGGAAGATTCCTAAATTCTTCTTGGGAAAAGTAAATATTAAGTATGTTTTGTTAACGCGCTTTGCTGAAAGTTGGCTACCATATCGTAAATTAGAGGGTATGGAATGGCTATTACACAGTATTGGTAAGCCATTAGTCTGGGCTTTTTGGCGTATTAATGAAATATTACTCCGCTATCAATTGAAGTTAGATGCTTACGGAATGATTCCTGATCAACCCCTGACTAAATGGGTGGTTTCTTCTATCGCTTTAGAAACTCCTAATTTTTATCAGTATGTTGCTTCTGGGAAGATTCAAGCGAAAAAAACTGAAATTAAACGGTTTGTTGCTGGTGGTGTAGAGTTAGCTACTGGAGAACATATACCTGCGGATATTGTGGTATTCGGTACAGGATTTCGTCAAGATGTACCGTTTTTAGCAGCAGATGATCGTCAGACTTTAATAGATAAACAAGGAAATTTTCAACTTTACCGCAATATTATTCACCCTAATATTTCCAACCTTGGCTTTGTGGGTTACAACTCCAGCAAATTCTGTCCCCTAACATCAGATATTAATTCTCAGTGGTTACTGGAATATTTCCAAGGTAATCTCAATTTACCTACGCCACAAAAGATGTTAGAAGAAATAGCTTTAGAGTGGCAATGGAAAAAGCAAGAATGGGAATATGGCTTACATCATGGTACATCAATATTCCCGTTTAGCTTTCATTATATTGATGAATTGATGAGTGATATGGGGATAGTAGATAATTCACCAATTTGGCAACAAATACTCAAGAATATCTCACCTATGTCTCCAGCTAACTATCAACGAATTAGGCAGACTTTAAAGTTAAGAAGGCGTTCTTATGTGGATAGTTTTACTATCAAGCCTCGTGAAACGGTTGGTGTTAGTCAATAGTCATTAGTCATTAGTCATTAGTATTTTAAATTTATATTCTACTGTCATAACTAATATACACCCTATAAACTGGGGTGTATTTTTTTGTTTCGCGCATATCGATACGGAAATCTTAGAGTAGGCGCAAAGATGCCAATAAGGACACTATAATCATGAATTTTGCCCAAGATTCCATGAGCTATAAGTAGAACGACTTGAAAAAACCAAACTATGTGAAGTCATGTAAAAAAATTGGAATCTAGTTCGTAGTAAGGACTTCAGTCCTTATTAGAGGACTAAAGTCCTCACTACAAACCTTGAATTATTTACACCGTTCTACTTACTTTCAACGAAACAATAAAAATTAATTTTTCCATACCCAATCCCCAATTCCCATTTTTAAAACAGGTCTATTGAATGGGAATATCAATTAAAAATTCAGTTCCTTGACCCAGTATGGAATTACAAGTTAACTGGCCTTTGTGTTTTTCTACTACTACTTGATAGCTAATTGATAAACCTAAACCTGTGCCGCTACCGATAGGCTTCGTAGTGAAAAATGGGTCAAATATTTTTTGTTTGGTTGTTTCTGTCATCCCAGAACCATTATCAGTAATGCTCACTCTGACTGTATTTGATGCTAACAACTCAGTTTTAATGTTAATTTGAAGATTTTCGACTTTTTCAGTAACCGGTAATCTGGAATCTTCTAATGCGTCAATAGCATTGCTAATGATATTCATAAAGACTTGATTTAATTGCCCTGCATAACAATTTACTAATGGCAATTGAGTATAGTCTTTTGTCACTAAAATTTCTGGTGCATCACTCTTTTCTTTGAGTCTGTGCTGTAAAATCATGAGGGTACTTTCAATACCTTCATGTATATCTACGGGTTTCATCTCTGATTCATCTAGACGGGAGAAATTGCGTAACCCTATGACAATATTACGAATACGAGAACTGCCAATTTTCATGGACTCAAGCACTTTGGGCAAGTCTTGCACCAGGAAATTAATATCTATTTCTTGAGATTTTTCAGCGATGACATCAGAGGGTTGGGGATATTCTTGTTGATAAATATCGACTAAATCTAGCAAGTCTTGTACATAGTCATGGGCATGATTAATATTGCCATGAATAAAGTTAATGGGATTATTAATTTCGTGGGCAATTCCGGCTACCATTTGTCCCAAGGAGGACATTTTTTCACTTTGCACTAGTTGAGTTTGGGTGCGTTGTAATTCTAGTAAAGTTTGTTGTAAATATTGATTTTTCTCTTCTAATTCTTGAGTTCTCTGGGCAACTTTTTGTTCTAGGGTGTGGTTTTGTTCTTCTAAACGTTGATTGGCGGTGGCGAGATTTTCGTAGAGAATAGCATTTTCTAAAGAGATAGCAGCTTGGGTGGTGATGAGTTTGAGGACTTCAATGCGATCGCGTGTGAATGCCCCAATGCTAAGATTATTCTCCAGGTACATCATGCCTAGTAACTTACCTTGATTGATAATGGGAATGCAAACTAGGCTTTGGGGTCGTTGGTTTTGGATATAGCGATCGCCTGCTAAAAATGCTACTGTTTTTGCATGATCACTGACAAATATTTCTTTGGTGCGTTTGACATAATTAATTAGAGTCAGGGGAATATCTTGACTATCTTCTAAATTAATTGAGGGGAAATCAGTCAAGATATTCCCACTCTCAGCACTAGAACTTACGGACGTTACTTGGAAATCTGTCTCACTTTCACTCAACATCAATACTGCTTTTGATGCGCCAGCATTTTCCATCACCACAGCCATTAAAGTAGAAAGTAATTGTTCTAATTCAATTTCTCCAGAGAGTAACTGTGAGGCTTTAATCACACTCCCTAAATCCAGCATCTCAGAAACACTAGTGTGAGAACTAATCACGGTTTCACTAGTTTTAGTTGCAGACAAAGATGTCAGCATAGAGACAGTAATTGGTTCTCGTTTGCTAACAACATGAGTTTTAAGCATTTCTTGCTGAATTATCGGTGCGAGTAGTTGGGGATAGCGTTTTTGGAGGTGTTTGACTTTAGCAACTGCACCCCAACGTTGATAAGCGCGATAAGCATCAGTTAAATAGTTGGGTACTATTCTTTGTTTTCCCCATGCTAAATAGAATTGAGCCGCTAATTCACAAGCTAAAGCTGCTTCATGAATATAATCATTTTCTTTAGCTAAATTTATAGCACGCTCATAGTTATCCATTGCTGCTGTTTTATTATCTAATACGCGATGATACTCAGCTTCTACCAAATGAAATTTATGTAAATAATTCATCGGTGCATAACTTGCCCAATGCTGGAGTTTTTCTTGATTAACTTTGACTTGCGCCAAAATTTCCTGTTGTTCAGATGCGCTTACATCAATATATACAGCTAAACGTACTAGAGAATCATAAAAATGAAATTGAGTGTAACTTAAAGTCCCTACACCACCATGTAAGAACTCTGCCATTTTTTTGGTATTTTCCCAGGCTTTGCTATAGTCCTGAAACAGATAGCAGAGATAAGTCTTACATAAATACAAGTGTAAAATAGCTATGCCATCATTATCTTTGAGGTGGATGGGCAGCATTTTCACTTCATCGTATACCTCTCCCAATAAATCAGAGCTATTTTCTCTATTTTCCAGCAAATTCAAGACTGTCTGATGATAAATTTCCTGCCAATAAAATACTTTTTCTTGATTAATTTGCTTGATTGCAGAGCTATATTTGGCTAATTCTGGTTGGAGACATACTAGTTCTTTACCCAGGAAAAATGCTGAATAACCGTAATTTTGTAGCGAAAAAGCTGCAAATTCTAAATCTCCAGTTTCTAGGGCAACTGTATAGGTTTCTAAGAAGTGCTTTAATGTGTCTCTCAGATGAATTTGCCAGTGACTAATATGGGAGTTAAAAGTCCCCATACTTTTGGCTTTGACTTCTTTGTTATTACATTTGTGAGCTAAATTGACAGCTAACTTACCAAACTGATAACCAGATGCAATATCACCAACTACACCACAAAGCATAAATCCATAAATGGCGTATGCAAATGCTGATAAAGGAGAATTACCAAACTGTAATGATAAATCTATTTGTTTTAAACATACCAATGGCATCAGGGCTGGGAAAGCTTGGTAAAAAGAACTAAATGCACTAGCGAGAACTCGCATCAAAGCTAATGCTTCAACATCTTGCATCTCTGGTAAATCAATTAAATCTTCAATGCACCTGTGAGCTAAATTACTGTAGATTTTTTGAATTTCCTTTTGTACATCTAATTGGCTAGGATTTTCAGGAAATTTCACGCCTAAAACCTGACAGAAATCTAACGCCATCTCAATGGCTTCTAGTGCTTTACCTTGAGAACTATAGTTTCTAATCTTGACATCATAAATTTTCAGTTGGTCTATTTTGGTTTTTGCGTTTGATAATACGACTTGTGCTAATGCTTCCATTTGCTCGAAGTCACCAGCTAGATATGATGTTTCGGTGGCGGTTTCATATAAAGCTAAAGTGAGATGATAGTCAGTATCCCAACGTTGGTTAGGTAGTAATTGAATACCTGTATTTAAATATTTTCTAGCTGAGGGATAGGCTGTAGAAATTAGAGCCTTACGTCCAGCTTGGAGATTCATCTCGGCTAGTTGAATGCGTTCACTAGGCTCTACAATTAACTGTATTGCCATGTTTAATTGATTGACAATACCAAAAATATTGTCTTCTAATTTACTAGTAGGAGTATGATCTAATAGTAATTTGCCTATTTTGAAATGTAGTGATAATTTTTGCTGCTCTGGAATGAGAGAATAGGCAGCTTGTTGGATGCGATCGTGAACAAATTGGCATTGAGATGATTGATAACGAGAATTTGTAGATTCGTCCTGTTCTGAATTAACTAACTGATACTGTGGTTCAGTATTAACTTCTAATAACTGATAAACTTCAGATTGCAGTAAAATCATCCCTTCTAATCTCGCTGCACGTAAATCTGATATAGTCTCAGCTAAAGACTTTTCATAAACGATTGCTAAAGTCTTTAAATCAAAATGATGCCCAATACAAGCTGCTAGTTGTAATGCTTTCTGTGTTGATTGTGGTAGCTTCAGTAATTGAATTTTCATAAATTCAACTACATCATCTGTTAGTTGCAAGGCTTCAACTTTGCTAATGTCACAATGCCAATATTCAAGATGATGATTAAACTCAATGATATTTTCTTGATATAGATATTTTAGAAATTGATGAGTAAAGAAAGGATTACCTTGAGTAGTAGCAAAGATAACTTGCGTGAGAGGAATAGCCAGATTTTCTGGGCAATGTAATGTGTCAGTGACAAGATGAGTTAAATCTCCAAATGTTAAGGTAGCTAAAGTCATAATTTGTAAGCTATCACCAGACTTTAGCATTTCATTAATTGTCAGTTCTAAAGGATGCCCTGGGATAATCTCATAGTCACGATATGTACCAATTAATAATAAACCGGAGTGAGAATTTTCACTTAGATGAGACTCAGACACCTTCAAAGTTGATTCTGAGGGAGACATTAATAATTGTAGTAACTTTAAAGATGCAGCATCAGCCCACTGCAAATCATCTAAAAACAGCACTAAGGGACGTTCATTGGCTGTAAACACCTGGATAAATCGTTGCAATAATAAATTTAATCGATGTTCTGCCGCACTACCAGCTAACACCGTCACCGCAGGCTGTTCACCCAAAATTAGTTCCAAATCTGGAATTAGATCAATAATGACTTGAGCTTGTTCACCCAAAGCCGATAGAATCTGAGTTTTCCAAGTCTGAATTTGAGCATCAGATTCACTTAAAATTTGCCCAATTAAATCTTTAAATGCTTGCACAAAAGCAAATAAAGGAATATCTCTTTGCAATTGTTCAAACTTACCTTGAATAAAATAACTACGTTGGCGAACAATAGGCTTATGTACCTCATTCACCACAGCAGTTTTCCCTACTCCAGAAGCACCCGCAACTAATACCAATTCTGTTTTCCCCTGGGTAACACGCTCAAAAGCAGCTAACAAATTTTCTACTGCTGTTTGACGACCATAGAGTTTTTCAGGAATAAGAAAACAGTCAGCAATATCTTTAGTTGCTAAATTAAACTGTGTAATCTGTTTTGTAGTTTGCCACTGCTGTTGACAAATTTCTAAATCATGAATTAGTCCATAGGCACTTTGATAACGGTCTTCGGCATTTTTTGCCATTAATTTCATGACAATATCTGCCAGAGCTTGCGGAATTTCAATTTTGTGACCTAATCTTGGTGGGATTTTGGCAATATGACAGTAGACCAACTCCATTGGATCTTTGCTACTAAAAGGTAATTCTCCTGTGAGTAGTTCAAAAAAGGTTACTCCCAAAGAATAAAAGTCACTACGATAGTCAACACCTCGATTCATCCTACCGGTTTGTTCAGGGGATATATACGCTAGTGTTCCTTCTAAGACGTTGGGGTTTTTCAGTAATTGAATTTCCCTTGGTAGCAAGCTGGCGATACTGAAATCTATAATTCTAATTTCTTGTGTTTCTGGGTTAATTAAGATATTGGCAGGTTTGATATCTTTGTGAATAATTCTGGCTTTATGTATTTTTTCTAGGATAGTGACTATTTTGATGGCTATCGAGAAGAATTCCTCTAGACTAATACCGTTTTGTCGTCGCCATTCTGATAGAGATATTCCGCCCATATCTTCCAGAACTATGGCGTAGTGGTCGCCATAATTTTCAATATTTAGGGGTTTAATAATCCCTGGAATGTCTAGATTTTTGGTGATGGTGTATTGATTATGAAACTGAGCAATTTCATTGAGATTGGGATTTTCTTTCCGCATCAGTTTAATGATGACTGGTGTTTCATCTGCTGACCGAATAGCTCGATAGACAATGGTTTTGCTACCTATGTATATTTGCTCTGCGAAGCGATAGCCTGGAATTACAAAACTTGTCTCTAATGAAACTGCCATACAAATTTTTACTCACGCAATTATCTATATGACGTATTATTCCCATTTAGCATCTAGGAACATCAATGAGTAATAAATAGGGGCGTAGGGGTATAAGGGTGTAGGGGTGTAGGGGAAAAGAAGGTATTTTTTTAGATAACTTTTAACAATTAATGAGAGGTTATAGGAAGTTATACTCAAAAAATAAATAGGAATTTCAATGATGGTTAATTTGATAGTAAATATACTGATAATCTTAGAGTTTTAACATTTTTAAAATCCTAAAAGTTATCTCTTATTAATGTGTGGTATATCGCTTTTAAAGTTAAAGAGAATAATGCACAAGCAAATTTCATGAGTGCTGACTTGAAAGTGCTGTTAGTAGTAGCACGACGTTCAGCCCGTGCAACTAATTTCACTTTCTACTCAGCACTCAGCACTCACTACTCAGAACTCACTACTCAGCACTCAGCACTGTTTCAGTGATTTAAACAACACTGACAATGCCAGACCATTGTACTTTTTTCTGTTGCTCACGACGGTAGGAAAAGAAATGATCTGGAGTTTGGTAAGTACAGTAGGGTGCGATCGCTATTTGTTCTGCACTAATCCCTAAATTTTCCATTTGCAAAGCATTGACTCGCCGCACGTCTACCCTGACTCTTCCAGGTTCAGGATCAGCTAACAATGGGGAATGGGGCAAATCATGTAATGTCTGAACAATTTTTTGGTTATCCTCATGTGGTATGATGCTAGCTCCAATTTCTGCTGCGACTTCCTCAGAAACTTGGTAAACTTCTCCAGCAATAGCTGGCCCCATAGCAATCCGCAAGTCTGCTAGTTGACTACCTTGGGCTTGCATCCGGGCGATCGCCTGGGGGACAATTTTCTTTGCTGTTCCCCGCCAACCTGCATGGAGTGCTGCTACCTGTCCAGTTTTGATATCTCCAATTAACACAGGTGTACAATCAGCACTGGCTACCCACACAGCTTGTAAGGGTGCTTCACTCATTAATCCATCTGCCAGGGCTAATTCATCTTCTGCATCCAGATTGGTAGCTATTTCCCTGGGGGTGAGGACTGTATTGCCATGTACCTGTTTCAAACGATATGCTGATGCTTCTGGGTGCAGCACCTTTGTTAACTCGTCGGGCGATCGCGGCCAAAACTGCTGGGTAAAAAAGCCGTGTTGCCAATTCTTTAAGAGACTACAAGTTAGGTATGGTAGTCCCTCCCAATCATGCCAATGCCAAGTGTGCATCTTGAACCAAACCTAATCAGAAACTTATCAGCCAATTCATGCTAACTTGAACTACGGAATTTTAGGCTAATGGCTGTCAAACTTGATCAGCAAAAAATCTTAACTGCCCTCACCACTGAGCGCAAGTATGGTTATTTACCTTTTACTCTACATATTTATGACTGTGTTACCTCAACTAATCTAACGCTTTGGGAGTTAATTAGCCAAGGCGCGACAGCAGGTAATGTAGTGATTGCCACACAACAAACCGCCGGCAAAGGACAATGGGGACGACAGTGGATTTCCCAAACAGGCGGACTATATCTTTCTGTGGCGATTAATCCCCATATAGCAGCTAATGCTAGTTATCAACTCACGTTAGCTACCGCTTGGGGGATTACATATCAATTGCGTCAATGTGGAATTAATGTCGGAATTAAATGGCCGAATGATTTAGTTTTAGAAAGACGAAAATTAGGCGGAATTCTAACAGAAACCAAAGTGAATCAAGGCCAAATCACACAAGCAATAGTTGGTGTCGGGATTAACTGGAGTAATCCTGTACCGGAAACAGGGATTAATTTACAGTCATGGCTGCGGGAGGCAGGAGAGGCAGGGGGCAGGGGCGCAGGGAGAGTAGGGGAAGAAAAATACAATGCCCAATGCCCAATGCCCAATGCCCAATGCCCAATGCCCGATATAGAAACCTTAATTTGTCAAGTGCTATTAGGCATAGAATCTGGTGTGGTCTGCCTTTTGGAAGAAGGAATTAATATACTTGTGTCTCGTTATTTAGAGTTTTTGGTGAACATGGGCGATCGCGTTTACGTCAACGACCTCGCAGGTAATGTTGTGGGCGTAACACCTCAAGGGAGTTTACGAGTATCCTTAGAAAGAGGTTGCATAACTGATATGAAAACACCAGAAATTCATCTAGAACCCGGTAGAATTAGTTTGGGTTATCGTAGTTCTTAAGATTCATATCAGGTTTGTTGACAATTTCGCTCTTTGGGTAAGACAAACCACTGGCATCATCTCTTTAGGCACATAAGACACAACTCAACTGAGAGAAACAATGACGCAGCGCAATCACTCTGCCCATAATCCGAAGAAACGCCTAGCCTACACTCTACCAGCACAAGGTCTGTGTTGGTTAGGTGGTGTTAGCCTCCTCAGTGGCGGCTTGGTGTTAGCTCAAACAGAAACATCCATCGATAACATTGTTCCTACTGTTGAAACTTCCCAACCAACAGCAGCACCAGTTATTCCTGTGAAAAAAGATGTTGTTGTACCCGCAGCATCGCCATCACAGCCAAAATTCTCGGCACGGCAAACTAAACTCCAGCAAAGGCTACGTCAATCAGAAGTTTCACAATCACCAAAGCCCGTTAGACAATCTCAACCCAGCATTGAAAATGAGGCAAATGAGCCAGTTTTTAGTGTGAGAAAGTCACAACCCCAAGTAGAAGCTTCTCAAGTTACACCAACCCCAAACGCTAAAGTTAAACCCCAACGGGAAGTAACTACATCTGAGCAGAAACCAACTGTTGCTCAACCGTCATTAAATAATAAAAAACCAGTAGTTACCCAACCATCCAACGCATCAGATAACAATAACAGTGTTACAGTTAGGCAACCCAAGCAGGATTATAACAACGCTTATATTGATCCCAATGATTACAGTGCCAATACAACTGGAACTTATCAAGCACCAAATTCTGTAATTCTCACAGAACGTTCTAGCGGTTGTCGCACAGTTGTGAATTCTGGACAAGGGGTAACTGGTAGTGCTTGCGCGCAAACACCATCATCTAACCAGCGCACAGCTAAATCAGCCCCCACATGGATTAGAAACAGTCAAACAGCACAGTTAGCTACAGCATCCCCCGTTCGCACCTTAGCGACTACACCAAGCCAAAGCAGATGGCGTGGTTCTCAAGTACCTGTAGGTAGCAGCAATAAAACAGCTTTTCAACCCAACCGTTTTATTCCCAACCCCAGCGAATTCGCTACCACGAAAGTCAGTGCTACTCCCATTGCACCCAGTGCTGGGACATTACCCCCACCAATGGCAGAAGGGAACATTGCCCCCCGTGAGAGTAATGTAGCTTACGATATTCCCTTAGCTTCAGTGTTACCACAAATTCCCTACACCAGCACATTAGCTTACCGTGGTGGCAATGGGATGGTATATCCCCTAGCCGCAGCAGCACCAGTAACATCTATATTTGGCTGGCGGATTCACCCAATTACAGGCGATCGCCGTTTCCACGCTGGTACTGACTTGGGCGCACCTTCAGGTACTCCCATTTTAGCTGCTGCTAGAGGTCAAGTAGAGACAGCTGATTGGGTAGGTGGCTATGGTTTAACCGTCATTCTTAACCACAGTTCGGCTCAACAAACCCTCTACGGTCATATGTCAGAAATCTTGGTGCAACCAGGACAATGGGTAGAACCAGGAACTGTAATTGGGCGTGTAGGTAGCACCGGTAACTCCACAGGCCCCCACCTACACTTTGAAGTCCGTCACCTCACACAAAACGGATGGGTGGCTGTTGACCCCGGTGTAGAATTGCAAGTTGCCCTCAGCCAATTATTGCAAGGCGTGCAGACAGCGCAGGCGTTGAGGAGGGAGTAGGGATTGGGGACTGGGGATTGGGGACTGGGGACTGGGGACTGGGGACTGGGAACAAGTAGACAAGGTGGACAAGGTAGACAAGGTAGACAAGGTAGACAAGGTAGACAAGGTAGATTTTATACCTGCGTTCTGTTTTTTCTATGCCCCATGCCCCATGCCCCATGCCCCATGCCCCATGCCCAATCCCCTATTTACAAATATCCGTGTTCTGCTAAAAATGCGGGTGTAATATCATTGAAACCGGCATCATCTGAGGTCTTGTGATAACTCTTGCCGGGGTGAAGGAATTTTTCCACGTATTTACCGAGAATATCGCCTTCTAAATTTACTAAACTGCCAGACATCAGATAGCGAAGATTGGTATCAGCGTAAGTCAGGGGAATCACGGCGACGGTAAACTGAGATAAATCCACTTCATAAGCAGCTACCGTCAGACTCACGCCATTGACAGCGATACTACCCTTGGGGACAATGTAACGAGCGATCGCTTCGGGTGCTGTGAAAGTCATTTCCCAAGAAGTTGCTGTCTGTTTCGTCTCTAGCAAGCTACCTACACCGTCTACATGACCCATAACAAAATGACCGCCGACTTTACCACCAACGCGGAGTGAAGTTTCTAGGTTGACGTAGCCTTGTTGTGTTTGCTCATAGCCTAGAGTCGTGCGGCGCAGAGTTTCTGGGGAAGCTGAAGCCACGAAGCCTGTTGGCAAAATTTCTTCTACTGTCAGGCAAACACCATCTACAGCTACACTGTCACCATAGGCTAAATCCTGCATAATTAACGATGGCTGACTCACGCAGGTAATTTGCCACGCATCACCACTTAAGGGTTTGATTGTTCCTAATGATTGAATTAATCCTGTAAACACTGTTTATTTCGCAAAACTAACTCTATTTATTGCCTAATTTTCCTGAAAATCCACTGGTAATTCTCACAAGAATGCCGAAAATTCTGGGTATATTTCCTGACTGTTTTTATTATAGGGTAATTAACACAATGACATCCTTCACAAGTCATACTTGGTGAAGAAGGTTATTGTTTATAAAGACCCCTTTCATTTACTCTGGTGTTCACGGACAATTCGGAGTTTAATAGAGGCAATTATAGAGAACAATGCCTATGTTTATTACCGTTCCTAACTACCCAAACGAGGGTATTATTTATCACTTAACAATTAATCACGCAAAAGATTGTAGAGGGTTGGCCAATGATTGAGATGAAAGTCGCTGGCATAGCATTAGATGCCATGACCCGCAGCCCAATAGTTTTGTTAAAAGATGCCTCAGATCGGCGGGCGTTGCCAATTTATATTGGACAAGAACAGGCGAGGGCAATTATGGGGCCTTTGGAAAATCAAAAGCCGCCTCGACCTTTAACCCATGATCTGATTGTCAATATTCTCGAAGCTTGGAATATGACTCTAGAAAAGGTAATTATTCATTCCTTACAAAAGGATACATTTTATGCGGTCTTGATTGTACAACAGGGCGAAGTCAAAAAAGAAATTGATGCCCGTCCCAGCGATGCGATCGCCGTCGCACTGCGGACTAATACCCCTATTTGGGTAATGGAAGAAGTAATTGCTGATGCGTCTATCCCTGTGGATCGGGATGCTGATGAAGCCGAACAACAAGCTTTCCGAGAATTTATTTCTAATCTTCGTCCTGAAGATTTAATCAAGCGGTTTGGTAATGACGAAAGTTAAAAGAGTTCTGAGTGCTGAGTGTTGAGTGTTGAGTAAAGAAGATCAAATTAGTGCTTGATTCTTTCTTTTTTAGCTTTGATTTTGTTACAGACAGTATTAATCTGGTTTCTACTCACAACTTAGTATCGGCTAAACTCCGCGCTACCGCTAACACCACTCAGCAGTGAATTTATGCACTACCGACGCTTTGGCAAAACAAATCTACGCCTTTCGGTTTTTTCTCTAGGGACAATGCGTTACTTGGCTGATGTCGCAACTGCACAGCAAACCATAGCCAAGGCTTTAGAACTGGGAATTAATCACATAGAAACAGCCAGAGGTTACGGTAAAAGTGAGGAGTATCTGGGTGCAGCGATCGCGAATGGCTTATCTCTCCAGCGTTCCCAAGTCCACATCACCAGCAAAATTCCACCCACAGCTGATGCTGATAGTATGCGTCGGTGTATTGATGAATCTTTAACTAGATTGAATATAGATTATCTAGATTGTCTCGGAATTCACGGTTTAAATACTTGGGAACATCTGGAGATGGTGCAAGCCAAAGATGGTTGTATGCAAGCCATCACAGAAGCGATCGCTGACGGTAGAGTTAGACACGTTGGCTTTTCCACCCACGGTTCATTAGAGTTAATTCAAGCAGCAATCAACACAGATTTATTTGCATTTGTCAATCTGCATTATTACTATTTCTTTCAAAGAAACGCCCCAGCTATTCAGTTAGCCACTGAGAAAGATATGGGGCTTTTTATTATTTCTCCGGCTGACAAAGGGGGAAAACTTTACACACCACCCCAAACCCTCAAAGACTTATGTCAGCCATTTTCACCTTTAGAATTAAACTATCGATTTTTATTAAGTGACCAACGCATTACTACCCTGAGTGTAGGCGCAGCTAATCCAGAGGAATTAATAGCACCTTTACAAGTTGCTGATAGTAATGGTGAGTTAACATCCACGGAAATTCTCACCTTTCAACAGTTAGAAAATCATCAACAGCAAGTTTTAGAAAATCAAAAATGTAGTCAATGTTATGCTTGTTTACCCTGTCCTGAAAACATTAACATTCCTGAAGTCTTACGCCTAAGAAATTTGGCTGTAGCCTATGACATGAAAGATTACGGTCAATATCGTTATGGAATGTTTGAAAATGCTGGACATTGGTTTCCGGGAATGAAAGCCAACCGTTGTACAGAATGTGGTGATTGTTTACCTAGATGTCCAGAAAAATTAGATATCCCGAATTTATTAGCAGATACTCATGAGCAATTAAAGGGTAAATCTGGTAGAAGACTTTGGGGTTAACAATTCAAAATTTAAAATTGAAAATTAAAGACTGCAACTCAAAAGGGGCGTTGGCGTTCGTCATAATCAGGTATGGCAGGGAGTAGTATTTCCTGCGTTAAACTATTGGGTAAGATTATCAAGATTTTTGGCGGCGATCGCTATTTCATAAAACTATGCAAATCACCCAACAGCGATTTTACACCCCAGAGGAATATTTAGCCCTCGAAGAAGTAGCTGAATACAAAAGTGAATATATTGATGGACAAATTATTCCAATGGCAGGCGGAACAGTAAATCATAATCGTATAGCAGGTAATTTTTATGCTGTGCTGAACTTTGCATTTAGACAGCAAAACTACGAGGTATTCAATAGTGATATGCGTCTATGGATACCAGAGAAACGTATTTATACTTATCCAGATGTGATGATTGTAGTGGGTGAACCAGAATTTTTCCCTAATCGCCAAGATATGATCCTCAATCCACAAGTGATAGTGGAAGTTTTATCTGAGTCTACTAAAGGTTATGACCACGAAGATAAATTTCAGGCTTATCGAACAATTTCTACATTTCAGGAATATTTATTAGTTGATCAAACCCAAATCTATGTAGGGTCTGTTGAATAACTTTAAAACTCTTTACTAGTAAGCAATTCGCGGTTATTTTTGGGAAAAAAGTGCAAGAGAATTGGGATATGAGGCTGAAAAAGTTTGCATCTCCAATTTTTTGGAGGCAAAAAAATTGGAAAAAATTAGGGTAAAACTGTTCCCTGTTCCCCGTTCCCTGTTCCCTACCTCCACTAAAGGACTTTTTCAGCAAGCCCTATGTAGAACAGTTTTCTAAAATAGGTAAAAAACAATGGAATCTACGCGAATATGACGCGGAAGATGAAAAAATATCTCTGGGAACTATACCCTTTGAAATTTCCCTACAGGATTTATATAACAAGGTTAAGTTTGAGCCTGTGGAACTACAGGGAGAAGGTGTTGAGATGGAGTAGAGAATTTACAAATATGCTCTTTTTGGTAGCAGGCGATCGCTTTTTTTCATCCAAATTACTAACCCCAGTTCCCTGTGAAACTGGGGTTATTAATTATCTGACTCTCACACATCACACAGAATTTTCTAGAATAACAGTTGATTGTAGTTAATTAGTTTTCATGCTCTTTTTTATGATGATTTGTGGGTTGATCAGTTTCGAGCAATTTTGACATGAATACATCTGGTTTTCTGCTGACAACTGAGATAATTCTGTCAATTGCAATCACTTCATTGATTTTTACCACCATTTCCCACAAGGTATCTTCTTCTGTTTCTTTGTTGTGAGTCCTGTGTTGAAACCACAACAAATCATCCCAAACTCGGATGACTTTTGCAAAATACCATTTGTCTCGTATCAGTATCCAGATTTCTTGGTCTAAGTATGACTGTAGAATAGATTTCACAATATCTCACATAAGAAAAAATGATGTGGTAAATATTAGGTGAGTTTTTCAGGCTAAATCAACAGTAGAAATACTACACATTAATTTCGTTTTCATAAAATTTATACATTTTGACTAGGCATTAATCAGTCCTATGATAGATTCAAAAATTGAAAAGCGTCCCAGTTAAAGAGGGACGCTGTTTTATGTTCTCCGTACAGAGAAGTTAAAAGTTAATTATCAGTAAGGTTAAAGCGATTACAAAGCGCGACTCATAGATATTCATCAACCAGGAGGCCAGGCCATTTGTCGTCCACCGAGAATGTGCAGATGTAGGTGGTAAACAGTTTGACCCCCATCATCACCCGTATTTATGACTACGCGATAACCATCTTTTAGCCCTGCGGCTGCGGCCACAGCTTTGACAGTTAATAACAAATGACCCAAAATAGCCTGATCTCCAGGTGTAGCATCGGCTAATTTGGGAATCGGTTTTTTGGGAATCACCAGAATATGGGTAGGGGCTTGGGGATGAACATCTGTGAAAGCTAGGGCTAAATCATCTTCATAAACGATGTTAGCGGGTATTTCCCGACGGATGATCTTACTAAAAATTGTCTCTGTGGTTTCACTCATGCGATTGTAATTACTCATCTGCTAGAGATTCTAAAGGTTTACTGTCTATAGAAGAAATATTTAACCAATGCTTGCTAGAGTTTGGAGTGCGTCAATTGTCGGCATCGATGCTGTAAAAGTCGGTGTAGAAGTGGATGTTTCAGGTGGTTTACCAGGAATCGTGGTTTTGGGGCTACCTGATTCGGCGATTCAGGAGTCGAAAGAGAGAGTTAAAGCCACATTGAAAAATGCGGGTTTTGCCTTTCCCATGCGAAAAATTGTGATTAATTTAACGCCTGCTGATTTACGTAAGGAAGGCCCTTGTTTTGATTTACCAATTAGTGTGGGGATTTTGGCGGCTTCTGAGCAAGTAAGTGCAGATTTATTGGGCGATTATATTTTTCTAGGGGAAGTTTCTCTAGACGGGAGTTTACGCCCTGTAGCTGGTGTTTTACCCATTGCGGCGGCGGCTGAGAAAATGGGGATTGCGGGTTTAGTCGTGCCTGTGGATAATGCTCAAGAAGCTGCAATTGTCCAAGGTTTAGATGTGTATGGCTGCAACAATGTGGGGGAAGTGGTGGATTTACTGAACAATCCAGGGAAGTACAAACCCGTCAAGTTAGATGTAGCAAAGAATTTACCCCACACAGTTCAAGGTGTTGCAGATTTAAAGGATGTCAAAGGACAAGCCCATGCAAGGCGCGCTTTAGAAATTGCGGCGGCTGGAGGGCATAATTTAATTTTTGTCGGGCCTCCAGGAAGCGGCCAAAACGATGTTAGCCCGCCGTTTACCAGGAATTATGCCCCCTTTGGGCTTTGCAGAGGCTCTGGAGGTGACGAGAATTCATTCTGTGGCTGGTTTATTAAAAAATCGTGGTACATTAGTGCGCGATCGCCCTTTTCGTAGTCCTCATCACTCTGCATCAGGGCCGTCTTTAGTCGGTGGTGGTGGTTTCCCTCGTCCTGGGGAAATCTCTTTATCTCACCGTGGGGTCTTATTTCTGGACGAACTCACGGAGTTTAAGCGCGATGTCTTGGAATTTCTGCGTCAGCCTTTAGAAGACGGCTTTGTTACCATATCACGCACCAGACAATCAGTTACTTTTCCGGCACAATTTACTTTAGTCGCCAGCACCAATCCCTGTCCTTGTGGCTACTACGGCGATACAATTCAGCAGTGCAGTTGTTCTCCCAGACAACGGGAACAATATTGGGCAAAACTTTCTGGCCCCCTCATGGACAGAATTGATTTACAAGTAGCAGTAAACCGTTTAAAACCGGAAGAAATTACCCAACAACCCACAGGAGAACATTCTGCGGCTGTACTAGAGAGAGTACAACAAGCACGCGATCGCGCTGCTCATCGTTTTCGAGAAGAACGAAATCTACTTTGTAACGCGCAAATGCAGAGCCGTCATTTATCACAATGGTGCAAACTTGATGACGCTAGCCGGAGTTTACTAGAAGCTGCGATTAATAAGTTAGGCTTATCTGCAAGGGCGAGCGATCGCATTCTCAAAGTAGCGCGCACTATCGCAGATTTAGCGGCTGAAGACGACATCAAAGCCCATCATGTAGCCGAAGCTATCCAATACCGCACTATAGATAGAATGCAGTAAAGGACATTGGCGATTTGATGTATCAGATGTAACGGACTTGATTTTCCATCTCATCTGCTGTCACTTGATTTAAAATTACTAGTAATCGTTGTGCTATTTCTTGAGGTGGGCGACGGACAGCATAAATTACACCGTAGTGCCTTTGTTCCCTATTAAAATAGACTTGTATTAGTTCTTCAAAATCGGTGCGGTTGTGAGTAACTAGGGTTCTTCTTTGATTAACAGCGTAAGCCAGCTGTTCTTCATCGCTTGCCTGAAGCTGTCCTGCATCTCTTACTGTTAAAGCATCAAAACCTCTTGCTCTGAGCAAATCCGCCACTAAAACATTGACATCTTCATCTAAGTACAAGCGAATGAACAAATTGCTCATAAATCTCGCACCAATGGGTCAATCAATTCATCAGGGATGCGGTTACGTTCAATATAAGCGTTAATTTCATCTTGATGATCGCTGTAATAACTCAACGCATCAAAAACTTGTGCCAAAGTCAGGTGAGGTAAGCCCTGGGGAATTTCTTCTGGAGAAACACCCATACGCCAAGTTTCAACTATCGCTCTGACTGATGTCCGAGTTCCCTTGATAATTGGCTCACCACCCAGAATATGCTCATCTTTGACAATATAAAGATGCTCTGTTGCTTGAACCATAACTGTAAATATAAAGAATCTTCCCAGAAAATAATTTTATCAATTGTGTCAGCTATACGACGATTAGACAGATAGGTAAACAGTTATCAGTCAAAAGTTAACTGATAACTGAATAACTATTTACTGACTTAAGCCTTTGGTTTGTACGTAGAAGCAACGTGCAGTTCCTTCAATTGCTTGACATCTACACCAGAAGGTGCATCAGTTAACAGACAACGAGCCTGCTGTGTCTTCGGAAAAGCGATGACATCTCTGATGGATTCTTCACCACTTAGTAACATCACCAATCGGTCTAAACCGTAGGCGATGCCACCATGTGGCGGTGTACCATATTCAAAGGCTTCTAAGAGGAAACCAAATTTATTTTGTGCTTCTTCTGGAGACAACCCAATCGCTTCAAACACCTGTTCTTGAATGTCCCGTTGGTAAATCCGCAAACTACCCCCGCCGACTTCAAAGCCGTTAAAGACTAAATCATAGGCTTGGGCGCGGGCGGTTTTTAAGTCTTGCAAATCATCGGGATGGGGTGCGGTAAAGGGGTGGTGTAATGCTTCTAGACGTTTTTCGTCGGCATTCCACTCAAACATCGGGAAATCCACAATCCAGAGAAGATTGATTTTTTCGGGATCAATTAAGTTGAATTCCTTGGCGACGACTTGACGTAATCTATCTAAAGTCTTATTGACAGTCACCACATCACCTGCACCAAACAGTAATAAATGTCCTGCTTGCGCGCCTGTACGTTGTAAGATTTCCTGTTTTTGTTCTTCAGACAGGTTGTCTTTAATCGCGCCTATGGTGTCAATTTCGCCGTTTTCTCGCACCCGAATATAAGCTAGACCTTTTGCACCAGCTTCACTGGCTTCTTTGAATAAATCGCCACCTGGTTTGATGCGGACGTTAGAAATTTGCTCGTTACCGTTGGGGATGGGGAGAATTTTCACGATACCACCAGAGGCGATCGCATCCCGAAAGACTTTAAAACCAGAGTCTTTCAGCACATCGGAAACGTTGACTAATTCTAAACCGTAGCGGGTATCTGGTTTATCACTACCGTAACGTTCCATCGCCTCAGCGTAGGTGAGACGGGGGAAGGGGGTATGTAATTCGATCCCTTTGACGATTTTGAAGATATAACTAACTAACTTTTCGTTAAGAGCAATAATCTCTTCCTGGGACATGAAACTCATTTCCATGTCCAACTGAGTAAATTCTGGCTGTCTGTCGGCGCGTAGGTCTTCATCGCGGAAGCAACGGGCGATCTGATAGTATCTATCCATACCCGATACCATCAATATTTGTTTAAATAATTGTGGAGACTGGGGTAGTGCAAACCATTCACCCTCATTCACGCGACTAGGTAAAATGTAATCTCTTGCACCTTCTGGGGTAGAACGAGTCAGCACAGGGGTTTCTACTTCCATAAAACCCTCTATGTCTTCTAGATAGCGGCGCATAGCTTTCACGACTTGATGACGTAACTGCATATTCCGCGCCATGCGATCGCGTCGTAAATCCAAGTAACGATATTTTAGCCGCAAGTCTTCTCGCACGCTTTCCGTGTCCGCGCTAGAAACTTGAAAAGGTAACTGCTTCCTTACAGCATTCAGCAGTTTAATGTGATCAGCGTAAATTTCCACTTCGCCGGTAGGAATACGGCTATTCAGTGATTCTTCTGGACGTTGTGTGACTCTGCCTGTAATTTCCACAACGTATTCATTACGTAGAGAGTTAGCCTGTTCGTAGGAATCTGGGGTGCGTTGCGGATCGCTGACAATCTGGACTGTTCCAGAGCGATCGCGTAAATCTAAAAATATCACACCCCCATGATCGCGGCGACGGTCTACCCATCCATACAAGGTAACAGTATCTCCAATATCTTCTTTTCGGAGTTCGCCGCAATAGTGAGTTCGCATAGTTATTAGTTCTGTTGTTCCAAGCTAGATTTACTGGTAAATGTCAAAGCTTTCCCATTATCCAGCATCCATAGTCATTGTAAGCAATACAAAATTCAAAAAGTCAATGGTCAATGGTCAATAGTCAATAGTCAATAGTCATTACTCATTACTCATTACTCATTACTCATTACTCATTACTCATTACTCATTACTTATTACTCATTACTCATTACTTCTCCCCTGCACCCCTGCACCCCTGCTTCCTATCTCCTCCGCACCGCCAGGGAGGGATTACCCCAAACGCTGACTACTCCGTCAAATCCGCCGCTAGCTAGCATTTGTCCGTCACGACTAAAAGCGATCGCACTTACCCAATCACTATGTCCAATTAGTGTATTTAATAACTCACCTGTAGATAAATCCCAGATTTTGATCCCGTCTCTACCAGCACTAGCTAAAATTTGTCCGTTGGGATGAACAGCGATCGCATTTACCCAGTTGTTATGTCCTGTGAGGGTGTAAACTAATTTGCCAGAGGTGAGATTCCAGACTTTAACAGTGCGATCGCGGCTGGATGTGACTAAATTCTGTCCATCAGGGGTGTACGCAATACCTGTAACTACATCCTTGTGAGCGATAAATCCCCTGATTAACTTCCCTGTGCTTAAATCCCACAGTTTAATGACTCCTTTTTTGTCACCACTGGCGATGGTTTGACCATCGGGATTCATAGCCACTGCATGAATTGTATTATCGAATCTGACTAATGTCGCTAGTGGACGTTGCTGTAGTAAATCCCACATCCGAATCCCATCCAAAGCACCACTGACTAGCACTTTGCTATCGGGAGATACAGCTAAGGATAAAACACTAGCACTATGTCCCACAAAGGAACGGGTAAATTTATTAGTTTTGAGATTCCACAGATTAATTGTGTTATCACTACCACAACTTACTAAAGTTTGTCCATCAGGGGAAATCACCAGGGATTCTACCGTAGTTGTTTGAGCTTTGGTGATACTCCTGATTTTTTTGCCGGTGATAGGATTCCACATCCTGACAATTCCATCATTGTAAGCACCGCCACTCACCAGCATTTTACTATCTGGACTAAAGGTGACAGAGTTCACACTGCTTTGATGTGCCATGATCCTTTGAAGGAGAACGGGATTGGTAAATGCTCCCGTTGCTTCTGGGGTATTGACAGTTGGGTTAGCATGAGCCGAATCAATTTTTAACCCTGTCCAAAGATTTATCGGCACTGCGATCGCCGCCACAAATGCCAAAATCAAATACAGGTCGTTTTTTCTCTGACTCCTCACTATTTTCCCTCACCTGCTCAAATACACCAATCACAAGCAATTTTGGATTTTGGATTTTGGATTTTGGATTCAAAATTCCGCTTGTTAATCTCCTTGAACTTTAAACCCATACCACCTATCCCAACTCAGCACCGGCTAAACGCCGCTATTCCGCTAACAGCAAGGGCTAACGCCCCGCTTCCGCTAACAGCACTCACCACTCAGCAATCACCACTCCCTAATAGGGCGGTTTTTTCTTATTCACCGTTAGCATAGGCAAAGTGGAATTAGATGAACGTGGTGGTAAGTAGTGTTGTACAACAGGCTCTTCTGGTAGAGGAGGTTGTTGCTGACTATTACGCCACAACTTAAAGGCGAGTGCTACGCCTGCTGTGCCTAAACCTACAGCAAATAATGACCAACTATCATCAAAACCACCAATTAAGGCATCGACTACACCCATAGTTATCAAGATGCTGACGATGGGTTCTCTACGGTAGGCTGACTTTAAAAAACGAGGTAATACAGCGTTCATCACAGCTTGGTTTATCCAGATTACCTTTTGTTGACTGACTTAAAATATAGTTACTCGTTTTATAGACAAAATCTACTTAACTAGCTTTGTACGCATTGACTCGTACTGGGTGAACTACGCACCTCTACATTGAGTCTTGTTGACGAAACAACGAATTCCCAACTAATTTATTTCCGATGTTCTCACTACAATACCTCATCTGCAAATTACTCTTCTCCAGAAAAGGATTCTGAAAAAGATTATAATTTTTTAAGGTTATCAGTTACGTGTAGTGATTACCTCCCTTGCAGCAAGTATTTGCCAATAGAAGCAATTACTCACACTCTCTAGTGTGCCTCGTAAATTAATGAGGGTAATTTGGGTTAAGTATTCCGTTATTAGTTAATACAGTAAAAACCAGCTAGAAGTTCCAGCTGGTTTCAACTCTTCTAATTACTAGCTTACAACTTCTACACTAAGAACTACTTAAGACCAAGCCAAGAAAGTACACCTTGATTAGTGACGTATTCAATTACCACCATCAACAGAAAACCAATCATGGCGGCTCGGCCATTCAAGCGTTCAGCATATTCGTTAAAACCAAATTTTGGCTCTTCTAGTTTGGGGCTGACTGTGGGTTGTACTTGTGACATATGACAAAAACCTCTTTTCGGCAAACGGGACTTAATAATCAGTTTTGAGCTAATGGCAGAACTTGAGTAAGGATAACTTAAACAGTTGTGCGATCGCTCGTTAACAATTCGTAATTATTCTTTATATATTGTAGAAACAATCAAGCAATCGTCAAGGGATAAATAGTGTGCGGTTTGGGGAAATTAAATAGGGAAAACTAATTATGTAAATAGCTATCTTCAATACGGAAGTGTCAGTTTGAGGCTGGCAGGCTAAATTAAATCAAAAATCAGGCAGAGGCGTTGTATGGAAATCGGCGTTCCCAAAGAGACTAAGGATCAAGAGTTTCGCGTTGGCTTGAGTCCTTCTAGTGTCAGGGTTTTGCGAGAAAACGGTCACAGCATTTTTGTGGAAACTCAAGCAGGTAGTGGTGCTGGGTTTACAGATGCAGATTATCAAAGCGCAGGGGCGGAAATTGTTTCTACAGCTGATGCTGTGTGGAATCGGGAATTAGTGGTGAAGGTCAAAGAACCATTATCTAGTGAATATAAATTTTTGCGAAAAGAGCAGATTTTGTTTACTTATCTGCATTTAGCAGCCGATCGCAAATTAACAGAGAATTTAATTGATTCTGGCACTTGTGCGATCGCCTACGAAACCGTAGAGTTACCTGGCGCAAACAGACTCCCTCTGCTCACCCCCATGAGTATCATTGCCGGTAGGCTAGCCGTACAATTTGGCGCGCGCTACTTAGAACGTCAACAAGGTGGTAGAGGCGTGCTTTTGGGTGGTGTTCCTGGGGTGAAACCAGGAAAAGTAGTAATTTTAGGTGGTGGTGTCGTGGGTACAGAAGCCGCCAGAATCGCCGTTGGTATGGGTGCGGCGGTACAAATATTAGATGTGAATGTGGAGCGTTTATCTTACTTAGAAACAATCTTTGGTTCGAGAGTAGAATTACTTTACAGTAGCTCTGCTCACATTGAAGCAGCAGTCAAAGCCGCAGATTTAGTTGTCGGCGCAGTGCTGGTATTAGGACGCAAAGCACCAATTTTAGTTAGCCGCGAGTTAGTGGGACAAATGCACCCAGGTTCGGTGATAGTTGACGTTGCAGTTGACCAAGGCGGTTGTGTAGAAACATTACACGCTACATCCCACACCAACCCTGTATACATTGAGGAAGGCGTAGTGCATTATGGCGTTCCCAATATGCCAGGAGCAGTCCCTTGGACAGCCACCCAAGCCTTAAATAACAGTACACTACCTTATGTGGTGCAGTTGGCTAATTTGGGACTCAAAGCATTAGACGTGAACCCCGCCTTAGCTAAAGGTTTGAACGTGCAGAATCATCGTTTAGTACATCCGGCGGTGCAGGAAGTATTTCCTGATTTAGTTAGTTAATTACCGCCTCATAATTTATTTTTAATCTTGATTTGGTCTTGGGTTTCTATTTATTGAGATAATCCAAGACTTTTTTTGTGAAGTTTGACTAATTGTCTTTTGACAAATATCATCAATCAACCCAAAATTTAGACACAATTTCCCTATCTATAGGTAGATGTAATATTCACTAAATAAAGTTTACCAAGTAAATACAAAAGAAATTTACGGGGCTACTTATCATAATTTCTTCTTAATAAAAAGTCCTAATTTATCTGTAATCAATGATTTTTATATAAGAGTAATTTTGATGAAAATTAATTCTTTCCATGCTTAAATAATCCTTACGGAAATCAATATAAAATTACAATTTGTATAAACTTTTGATACCTGTAAAGACGCTGAATCTTTCACAATGAGGGGAATAAAGCATGGAATTTTTATCTGATTCCGTGGTGTTATCACGGATGCAATTTGCCTTAACTGCAATTTTTCATATGCTTTGGCCTGTCCTGACTACGGGGATGGGAATTTATTTAGTAATTGTGGAAGGGATTTGGCTCAAAACGAAAAATCCTGACTATTATCTTCATGCGCGCTTTTGGTCAAAATTTTACGTGCTGAATTTTGGTATCGGTGTCGCGACTGGTATCCCGATGGAGTTTCAGTTTGGGACAAATTGGGCCCCTTTTTCGGAAGCTGTCGGTAACTTTTTTGGGAGTGTGATTGGTTTTGAAGCTTCTTGGGCGTTTATGCTAGAAGCGGCTTTTTTAGGAATTATGTTATTTGGATGGGAAAGAGTAAATCCTGCCATTCACTATCTTTCTACTATTTTGGTGGCTGTGGGTGCGAATCTTTCCACGGTTTGGATTTTGACGGCTAATTCTTGGATGCAAACTCCAGCCGGCGGGGAATTAGTGGACGGTAAGTTTATTGTTCATGATTATTTTCAAGCCATTTTAAATCCTTTTATGGTCAACAGTGTGCTGCATATGTTTTTTGCCACACTGGAGACATCTTTATTTGTGATTGGAGGAATTAGTGCTTGGTATATTCTTCAGCAACGCCACGCGGAGTTTTTTGCTAAGTCTTTGAAGATTGCCTTAGCAGCTGCGATCGCAGTTGCCCCATTACAAATATACATCGGACACCTAAGCGGCGAACAAGTCTATCACTATCAACCCACAAAACTCGCCGCAATGGAAGCCCAGTGGAACAGCACACCAGCCGGACAACCCGCAGACTGGAGTTTACTAGCAATACCCAACGAAAAAGCTGAGAAAAATGATTGGGAAATCACTATTCCCAACGCACTGGGTTACATATTGGAATTTAAGCAGAACCTTTCCGAACCTGTGCGCGGTTTGAAAGAGTGGAAAGCAAGCGATCGCCCCCACATGATAGGTTTAATTTACTACGCTTTTCGTACCATGATTGGTATTGGCTTTTTCTTTGCGGGGTTAATGTTATTTAGTACCCTGCAATGGTTGCGTGGTAAACTTGCAGCCACAAATATTAGTCAACAGCGTTGGTTAATGCGAGCGTGGGTATTAGCTGCACCGTTAGGATACATCGCTGTAGAATCTGGGTGGATTGTGCGTTGTGTAGGTAGACAACCCTGGACACTATACGGACAGATTCGCACAGTTGATTCTGCTTCCCGTTTACCTGCAAGTAATGTATTAGTTTCACTGACTGGTTTTGCTGTAGTTTATACCATCTTATTTATTACAGCCATGTACTTTGGTAGTCGTATCATCCGCACAGGGCCGAATTTAGAATTACCCATCCCAGGAACAGAAGTCACCAAACCCGCAGTTGATACCACCCCTGGAGAGTTTGTCCCCGATGAACGTCCCGTGGAGGCGCAGCAGTAGGAGACTGAGGAGGTAGAGGGCAGGGGGCAGGGGGCAGGGGAGATAAGGTAGACAAGGTAGAATCTTTTACCTAATGACTATTGACTATTGACTATTGACTATTGACTAATTATGGAAACACTTCAATATTTTCTTCCACAAATTTGGTTTGTCATCTTAGCTTTATTTCTCTTTCTCTACGTCATGCTAGATGGCTTTGATTTAGGCGTGGGGATTTTATCTCTCACATCTTCCGATGATGAACGTCGGGGAATTCTGATGACTAGTTTAAGTAACATTTGGGATGCTAATGAAACTTGGTTAGTTCTCATGGGTGGGGGTTTGTTTGGTGCATTTCCCTTGGCTTACGGCACAATTTTAAACGCCTTGTATATCCCTATTTTGGTGATGGTATTTGGGTTTATTTTTCGGGGTGTGGCGTTTGAATTTCGGGAATTATCTAGACGCAAACTGTTTTGGAATTTCGCCTTTGGTGCAGGAAGTTTTACCGCCGCACTGGGACAAGGTTTTGCTTTGGGTGCGGTACTCAAAGGTATTAAAGTTGATGAGACAGGACACTTTATTGGTAGTACCTGGGACTGGTTCAGTTTACCATCGGTATTGGTAGCATTAACTTTGATTCAAGGTTATGTGTTGATTGGTTCTACCTATCTTGTCTGGAAAACCACAGGAGAATTACAAGAAACGCATTACAAAACCGCTAAAATTGCTGCATGGACTACTTTAATAGGTGCAGTTTTCATTACAGTTAGCACACCATTTATTTATGAAAATGCTAGAGTGCGTTTATTTCAACAACCACTAGTTTATATTTTTGCTGTAATTCCAATTTTAGGAGTTTGGTTAGTTTGGCAACTTTTGAATAGTCTGAATCGCAAAGAAGAACGCGCGCCTTTTATTTGGACGATTCTATTATTTGTGTTGTCATTTATCGGTTTAGGTTTGATTGTTTTTCCTTACATTATTCCCCCACAAATTACCATTTATGAAGCGGCGGCTGACCCTAGTTCGTTGGTAATTATGATCATCTTCATCGGCTTTTTAATTCCGGTGATGTTGTTCTATAACCTTTACCAATACATTGTTTTCCGAGGTAAAGTCACTGGTAACGGTTACGGGGAGTAGGATAATAATAAGTGGGAACTCTACATATCAACCAATTGGCTGATTACCAGGGTTGACTGCATGAATAAATTCACTACCTGATTGTGGTCTACCACGTTTATAACTAGCTTCTTCTGGTTTACCCCATCCCATCTGTAATATCATTTCTAAAAAATTAGGGTTTTCCCATTTCCACAAACTAGCCCATTCCGTTCTTTGAGCTATTCTTTCCACATCAGATGTAGTGATTTTTTGATATTGTTTGCTGTTGTTAAAACTCAAATATAAGTCCATCTGTGCAGTGACTTCATCCCAAAAATTCAGAATAGTATCTTTGGCTGATTTGATAATTTCTAAATCACTAGCTAGCGCAATTAATTGAGTATCCACTTCTGGGTAACGCAAGGTTTTACCTTTGACTGTCATCTCGCGCCAAACAATCCCAGAAACTTGATATTCCTGCTGATAATTGTGAATAGCCGCTTTAAAATCTTGATAGGCTGTGAATTTTTGCAGTCCCTCTGTTCTGATAAACTGATCGATTACAGGATTACCAGATACATTAACTTCCAATTTTAGACGTTCTCCTTTAAGGCAAGCTTGGCGTTCAGCTGCCAAAATTTCAATTAGCTCATCAGTAGTATAAACCTTTGACATCAGCAACCACTCTACTAGTCATTGGTCATTAGTTATCAGTCATTAGTCATTAGTCATTAGTT
The DNA here is from genome assembly GCF_021596505.1 of Nostoc sp. CMAA1605. Taxonomy (GTDB): domain Bacteria; phylum Cyanobacteriota; class Cyanobacteriia; order Cyanobacteriales; family Nostocaceae; genus Trichormus. Next base: position 53,548 of record NZ_PJIZ01000019.1, read on the forward strand.
ACTGCTTTTGACCTTTGACTTTTGACTTTGAACTATGGACTAAATTTCAACATAGCTTTTACAGGATGAAAAATGCAGTAACAAATGGCACTAAAATTCAGGGCAGACCAATTTGGTCTACCCTCATTGTTATTTAGCTAACTCACTACTGAACTCATTGAACGATCGCCGTTTCAACTGCACTGACTCGGTACGAGGTAGTAAATCAAACACTTCTCGCAGTCTATCATCTATCTCTTCAAAAGGTACTTGACCCTGTTTATTTAAAACTACCTTACCCGACTGATTTAAAACTACAACTTGCGGTACACCTCCAGTGTAGTAATATCCTGGTTCTGTGGGGTCATAGCTTTTTTTGTTGGGGATGGTATCAACGCTAATGGGCATAATCTCAGCGGCTTGACCGTAAAATTCTTGTACCCTTGAAATCACGATCGCATATTCCTTACAGTCGCGGCTATCATCCACATAAAAAGCCAACACCGTCGGTTTATGTTCAGCTAAAGACTGGGCGAGGGTTTGTCTGGGAGGTACTAACGAACCATTACCCGCATACACCACAAACATATTGCCATCATAATTATCATCGTTAATACCAGCCCAAGCTGGCTGCATACCGATAATTAACAAACAAATCAGCAATGACAGACATTTGGAAACCAACCACCGCCAGTCAGCAATTTTTTTATGTAAAACAGGAAACTTGATACTAATCATCAAAAAGCACCTTGCAAGCTACTATTTATCGTTAGGTGTGCTGAATAAGGCAACCAGGGCTGGATATATAAAACAGGGAACGGGGAACGCGGAACAGAGTTAAGAGTATATTTAACTTCTGTACCATATTTACCTGCTACGTGCCGTAATTATGGCTGTCCACCATTTTTTAAGATAACTCCTAGTGGGATCTGTGGGGAATGGGGGCTGGGGATTGGGGATTGGGGACTGGGGACTGGGTATTGGGGATTGGGGACTGGGTATTGGGGACAAGGTGGACAAGGTAGCAAAAACTAATGACTAATGACTATTGACTAATGACTATTGACTATTGACTAATGACTATTGACCATTGACTATTGACTATTGACTAAAGATTTAGGGTTATAGATGTGGGTAATAAGATAAAACTTATAGATAGAGTGCGTTTAGGGTTTGCGGTGTTGGTGGCGAAAAGTGTCACCTTTGGGGTGCGATCGCTGCGGTTGGGTGCTGCTAGTGTATTACCAGGGGCGATCGCGCGCCGTATTGAACCCAGGCTGTTACAATTGTTGAGCCAGCAAGTTAAAAATGGCGTGATTATCATTGCTGGGACTAATGGTAAAACTACTACGGCGTTGTTGTTACGCACGATATTAGAAAATAAAGGCTTCCGCGTTTGTCATAACTCCACGGGTGCAAATCTGGAAAATGGTTTGATGACGGCTTTTCTGGAAAGTACCAATTTGGTGGGAACGCTTGATGTTGACTATGCAATTTTGGAGGTAGATGAGAATATTGTCCCCAAGGTATTAACACCACTCCAACCAAAAGCTATTTTATGTTTGAATTTATTTCGGGATCAACTTGATAGATATGGTGAAGTTGATACTATTAGTAAACGCTGGACAAAAGTTATTGCAACTCTCCCGCCGGAAACAGTTGTTATTCCTAATGCTGATGACCCCACTTTATCCCATCTCGGTCAACAGTTACCCCAAAAAGTCTTATTTTTTGGCTTAAATGAACCACAACATTATTTAGAAGCTATTCCCCATGCTGTTGATTCTATATATTGTCCCAGATGTGGACATTCTTTAGATTACCAAGGTGTGTATTTATCTCACTTAGGCGATTTCACTTGTCCTAGTTGTGGGTTTACTAAGAGTCAACCAGCCTTAGTTAGTAGCGAATGGCAACAAATTTTAGTTGGTTTATATAACAAATACAATACTTTAGCAGCCGCCACTGCCGCTAAAGAATTAGGTGTAGATGAAAATACAATTCGCAATACTATTAATAACTTTCAAGCTGCTTTCGGTCGTGCAGAAGATTTAGTAATTGATGGTAAACGTGTCAGAATTTTATTATCAAAAAATCCCGTCGGTACAAATGAAACGATTCGTGTCGTCACCCAAAGCACCGATAAAACCACATTAATGGTATTAAACGATCGCACCCCCGATGGTACAGATGTATCCTGGATTTGGGACGTAGACACAGAAAAACTAGTCGAACGTGGCGGTACATTAATAGTGAGTGGCGATCGCGTCTATGATATGGCTTTACGTCTGCGTTACAGCGAAAAAACGCCCCAAAGTAATATAAATTTAATTGTCGAAGAAGACTTAAAGCAAGCGATCGCCACAGCCTTAGAACACACACCCCCGAATGAAACCCTGCACATCCTCCCCACTTACTCAGCCATGCTAGAAGTGCGAGAAGTTCTCACAGGTAGAAAAATCCTTTAAATTAGGGACTGGGTATTAGGGATTAGGTATTAGGAAAAAACCTGATCCCATAATTCCCAGTCCCCAGTCCCCAGCGAAGCACTGAGCTTGTCGAAGTGTCCCCAATCCCCAATCCCCAGTCCCTATGAATCTAGAATTAACAATCGGTTGGCTATATCCTACATTAATGAGTACCTATGGCGATCGCGGTAATGTGATTACTATAGAACGTCGCGCCCAATGGCGGGGATATAGTGTGAAAGTATTACCCCTCGACCAAAACGCCACAGCAGATGAGATTAAATCTGTAGATGTCATAGTAGGTGGTGGCGCGCAAGATAGACAACAAGAAATTGTGATGCGTGACTTGCAAGGCGCGAAAGCTGAAGCCATCCGCGAGAAAATCGAAAATGGTACACCAGGAGTATTTACTTGCGGTTCACCCCAACTTTTAGGACATTATTACGAACCTGGAATTGGACAACGTATTGAAGGGTTAGGAATTCTCGATTTAGTCTCTGTTCATCCTGGGGAAAATACCAAGCGTTGTATTGGTAACTTAGTAATAGAAGTTACAGCCAGCCGACTCGCCAAAGATTTGGAAGAGATGACAGGAACTAAACCCTATTTAGTCGGATTTGAAAATCACGGCGGACGCACTAAATTAGGTAAAGTTGAAGCTTTAGGAAAAGTGATATATGGCTTAGGAAATAACGGCGAAGATGGAACAGAAGGCGCGTTTTATCAAAATGCCATAGCCACATATTCCCACGGGCCACTATTACCAAAAAACCCCTTTGTGGCTGACTGGCTAATTCAAACAGCATTGCGACTAAAGTATCAGCAGCTAATTACTTTACAGCCTTTAGAAGATACTTTAGCGATGCAAGCAAGGGAATCAATGTTCAAAAAACTACAAGTTAGTCCGCCAAAACCCACTGTTTTAGCCTGATTTTGAGTAGTGCTGAGTAAAATTTATTTCACTCCCCACTCAGCACTCATCACTCAGCACTCATCACTTAGCACTCACCACTCATCACTCAGCACTCACCACTCAGCACTCACCACTCCCCACTAAATCTGGAAGAAAAAGAAAAATCACAAGTAAGAACTCAATTTGCGCTAGATTTCTTACAATCAGCTATTATTATCCCGACGGGAATGGTAAAACATCCAGATAACCCTCCGCCTGTGGTTAGACCAATCAAACATCAACCGCGATCGCTTTTTTCCAGAATTCTCTTCAATTTGCAAACTTGGGCTGTTACGCCTCAAGGGTTGTCATTAACTCTGCAAAGCCGAATGGCCTTTAAAATCGCCATCGCCTCAACAGTTTCTTTGGTAATTGCTCAAAGATTGCAGTGGGATTACCCCTTTTATGCCGTCATTGCCGCTATTATCGTCATGTCATCAACCCAAGGTAGCACCCTAAAATTGGGCGTTCAGCGATTGATAGGTACGGCGATTGGTGCTATTGCTGGTGCATTCTTCGTGATTTTGTTGGGTAGTAATTTCTGGTCTTTGGGAATATGTGTATTTATTACTATATTTCTGGCTTACACCTGGAAATTTCAGGAAGCTGCTAAATTAGCAGGCTATGTATCAGCGATCGTAATTTTGAGCCATAGTCAACAACCTTGGATATATGCTTGGCACAGATTTTTAGAAACTCTTTTAGGTATTGCTGTCGCTTTAGTAGTAAATAACTTTATTTTTCCTGCCCGTGCTAATCAAGAATTGCGGCGTTGTCTATCTCAAACACTCATCAGCTTAGATCAATTCTATAGTTTAGTTATTAACTGTGCGTTTACAGGTACATATGACCGTCCTAGCGTCGATACACTCAAACTCAACATCATTACATCCCTGCGGACAGGACGGGAATTGTGGCAAGAGGTGAAACAAGGACAAACCAGTGAACCCCCAGAAGCTCAAATTAATGAGGCTTGGGAATTCCTCATCCGCAGGGTGTGGGAACATATCCTGACAATGGAACACACTGTCTTAGCTAGACAGCAAGATACGTTTTGGCAACTGCTTTCATCCCAAATTACCGAATTGGCACAAGAAACCCAAAATGCCATGCTGACCTTAGCGATCGCTGTTAAGTCTACAAAATCGCAATTATCTTTGCCAGAGATTGATACAGCTCTTAATCACGCCACAGAAAAATTGAACCAACTATCAACACTACAGCAAGCAGATCAAGAAATCGATGAATTACTCAGATTTTTTACCTTCTTCTACACAATGGAAGAAGTAGGAAGAAAACTGCAAAGAATGGCAGCTATGTTGAGTGAAGAGTGATTGGGGACTGGGGACTGGGGATTGGGGATTGGGGACAAGGTAGACAAGGCAGAATTTATTTCTCAACTCATTACTCATTACTCATTACTCATTACTCAGCACTCAGCACCGGCTAAACGCCGCGCTACCGCTAACAGCACTCAGCACTCAGCACTTTCAAGCTATGCCCCATAATATATAGATATATGGACAAACGTTACTTTTTGCAAACTGGTGCTGCATTATTTGGCACAGCTTTGTTACCACCCATTTTTTTACCAAGGTCTAGCATCATGGCAACTTCTAATACTGAATTTGAAATTACTAAAACTGACACAGAATGGCGGACAATTTTATCGCCAGAACAATTTCGGGTTTTGCGTCAACACGGCACAGAACGGGCATTTACTAGCCCCCTTGATAAGCAATATGAGGCGGGTACTTATGTCTGCGCTGGTTGTGATCAGCCTTTATTTACATCGGATACTAAATTCAATAGTGGTACTGGCTGGCCAAGTTTTTTCGCTCCCATTGAAGGCGCGATCGCAACTACTGTAGATCGGTCATTTTTTATGACCAGAATTGAAGTGCATTGCAGTCGTTGTGGTGGGCATTTAGGCCATGTTTTTAATGATGGCCCTGTACCCACCGGTCAGCGTTACTGTATGAATGGTGTTGCACTGAAATTTATCCCGGCTTAAATTGGGAATTGGGCATTGGGCATTGGGCATGGGGAATTGGGCATTGCATTTCATCTCCTCTGCCCCCTGCCCCTGCCCTCTACTTCCTCAAGCTGCTGCTGCAAACATTTGCTGCAAATTTTCTGGCTTAGTCACTGCTAAATATTGTGCCGCCATTTCTGGTGTTAGCAGCTCAATCATGACTCTGTTTTCTAACCAGAATTCCATGACATCAAAGAAAGAATCGCGGTTACAACGAACAACTCGCCAACCTTCTCTTCGTCCCACTTCTTCAATTTTTTCTTGAGTTGTAGTTACGGAGACAGCCGCATGGGTGGCTGTATATCTGGAAACATGGGGGGATTTAGCGAATGTGCATTGAGCCTCATCTTCACCAGGTTTTAGTTCGGTTTCTATGGGATAAACTTCAATCCCTGTTCCGTGTTCATCCAAGGGAAACACCATGTAACTACCTGGATTGGGGAAAAAGGGAAAGGCTTGTCCGTTTAATACTTCAGCTAAAACTGTGGCGGCGCGTTGGGGATTTTCCGCAGCGATGGAAAAGTGATGAATCATAAGTCTTACCTTTTATAACTAAAATTATAGGTCAATACGGTTCAGTTAGTGAAATTGAAACATTACAATCCCTTTTTCAACGGGGGTTAGAGGTATCAAGACCTTAACTGAAGCGTATTAAATTATCGGTTTAATGATTAATCATCGATTTTGCGATCGCTTATGCAAATTCAATTGCAGAAAATATTGCCTTTTGTATTAACAGCGTTGTAGCTGTGTCAACAAAACCACTATTTCGTCAATTCCTTGTCTTAAAACGCTAGCAGGCTGTTCGGATTGATTCACCATAATACTAAAAACCATAGATTCATATTGGGGCGGATTCATATATCCTGAGAGCGAAACTGCACCCCTCAATGTGCCTGTTTTAGCTTGCACAATTCCTTCTGCTGGGGTATTCCGCAAGCGAGATGCTAAAGTACCACTCTTTCCCGCTATAGGTAAAGATGCACGATAGGCATTCGCCACCGGACTTTTCGCCATTCCCTCTAGAGTTTGCACCAATGCTTCAGGAGTAATGAGATTTCGTCGTGATAACCCAGAACCATCAACCAATTGATAACCTGTGGGATCAACACCTAATTGCGTTAAACTCTTTTGCAATACTTGCAAACCTAGATCAGCAGTGTTTTGATTTTGCGGCTTGGGTTCTTGCACCGCCAAAGCACGTAACAAGGCTTCTGCATAAAGATTGTTACTATTTTGGTTAGTTTCTATGACTAACTCAAATAAAGGTGGTGATTCTATTGATGCTACTTCTTGTTGATTAGTAATACCAGGAGTAACTAAAGTTTGACCCAAAGTAATGTTTTCTGTTGCCAAAGCCGCACGAAAACGCCGCAAAAAGTAATAATCAGGATCAACTACAGGTAAATCTACTACATAGGGTTCAGAATTAGCGGCTAATTGCCCTTCGATTCGCAAAATTTTACCAGTTAAATCACGACTAATATTGATGTTACTTGGTTGTGTTTGTGCAACTGTCACAGACCGATTAATGACTAACCATTGTCTTGATTCATTATTATCTTTCCAAATCAACTGCGGAGTTTCTCCCACAGATTGGGGTTTTAATTCCAACCCGAAAATATTTTGATTGACAATAAAACTATTAACTGGCGCACCATAATCAGATTGCACATCTTCCCATTGCCAAGTAGGATTAACGATATCCCCTTGGATGTAAGTATTATCAGCAATTAATCGTTGAATTTGAGTGACACCCTTTTGTTTTAGCTGTTGAGCAAGGGTTTGTAATTGAGTATCACCAAGGCTAGGATCGCCTCTACCGACAAGGGTGAAAACATCATTACCATTTTGATAAATCGATGTACGGAAACGAAAATTTGCCCCCAATTGTTGTAATGCTGCTGCTGTAGTCAACAATTTAGTATTAGAAGCGGGAATAAAATATTTTTGAGCATCACGACTATAGAGATTTTGTTCAGATGACAGTGCTTTGATAAGAATTCCCCAACGACTCCGGTTAAATTGGGGTCGATTTACTACTGCATCTATAGCTGTTCCAACTTGAGACGCACATATTGATTTAGGGGTATTTATTGGTGTAGGTGGTGTTTGTGCCTTGACAGGCTGTAGCATGACACCAAGATGATTACTCACCAACAACAGCACTAAGCTAAGAGTAACTTGTTTAAACATTACAAAAGGGGTGTAAGGGTGTAAGAGTATAGGGGGCGACAAGAGAGACAAGGTAGAAAAATCCTACCTCCAATAACTAATGACTAATGACTATTGACTATTGACTATTGACTATTAATTAATGCCCCTTTCCTGCACCGAGATACAATTCCGCTACTTTAGGATCAGTCAATAGTTCTTGTCCGGGGCCTGAGATAGCATCCCGTCCAGATTCTAAAACATAACCACGATGAGCCATTTCTAAAGCTTTACGGGCATTTTGCTCAACTAAGACTATTGCTGTACCAGTCTGATTAATTTGCTTGATTTGTTCAAATACTTGCGTGACTAAAATCGGGGATAAAGCGGCAGAAGGTTCATCTAACACCAATAAACTGGGTTCTAACATCAAAGCTTTACCCATTGCTAACATCTGCCGTTCGCCTCCTGACAGTGTACCAGCACGTTGACGACGGCGATCGCTCAATTTAGGAAACATCCTAAATATTTGATCTTTCAGGGGTGTGAGAGCATCATTGCGGATAAAAGCCCCCATTTCTAAATTTTCCTCTACACTCAAAGAGGGAAAAACATTAGCAATTTGGGGTACATAGCACATTCCCCGACGCACAATTTGATTTGATTTAAGTCCAGCAATATTCTCGCCTTTAAAAGTGATTTTTCCTGTATGCGGTGTCAACAAGCCGAAAATCGTCTTGGCTAAGGTTGATTTACCCGCACCGTTAGGCCCTATTACCGTCACTAATTCTCCTGGTTCAACCCGAAAATTCACACCTTGGAGGATATCAACATCTTTGATGTATCCAGCATGGACATTCTGCACTTCTAGAAGCAAAGATGAATTATGAGTTGAACCTGACATATAAAACCTTACACTGAGATTAAATATAGAGACTTTCAATTTAAAAAATATACTATCACTTTGATCACAAGGCGGCAGGTACAGGGAGCCGAGGCCTTTGGCAAAGCGTCACCAACGCAACTAAAATTTCTATTGAGTCTGTCAGCAGTATTCAATCACCTTGCTTGCAATCCTAAAACCAATGACTGCCCCAGAAATATATGTGCGGCCTGCACAGGAAACAGACGCATGGACACTGAGTGCTATCCACATTGCGGCAATCAAAGCCTTGCCAGCAACTTTTTACACTCGTAAAGAACTTTTGGCTTGGCGTAATTACCTCGATAAACCAGATAATTCCAGTATTTTTAAGTATTTGAAATTAGATACTATCAAGGTGGCAACCGAAAATGAAATTATCACAGGATTTGCCAGCTTTACAGGAAATGAACTCATTAGTTTGTACGTCCACCCTCATTATCAAGGACGAGGATTTGGACGCATTTTAGTAGAAAATTTTTGCTCAGAAGCATTCGAGCAAGGTTTTCACAACGTCATCACAACGGCTAGTCTTTACGCTGAAGGTTTTTATTTACGTTTAGGATTTATGCCTATTAAACGAGTACCTCATTATTTAGGAAGCGGCTTAGTAGTGCCGGTAACTGAGATGAAGAAGGAATTTTGAATTACCTTAAATGCAGCATGATTCATGTACGGAAATCATAGAACTAGAGTTGTAATTAGAGATGATTGCTTTGAAAGGTGTTAAAAATTAAGATAATTATGCAATTTTACAGTGGTTTTATGTTTAAGATAGCAGTTAAGGTTATGATGAAAATATTAAATAAAGCATTTGATTGTAATTTTTGAAAATCTTTTTCAATTGTATTTAAAATGACTTTATCTCAATTTAAAACCATTTTTCAATGAATCTTAAATAATGCCAGCAACCCATAAAAATCCCGTAATGATCAAAACTGTTCGTTCTTCTGCCCTTACCCGCACACGATTAATAGAAGCTGCTTCCCAGGTATTTGCCAGTTTAGGTGTTCAAGGTGCAACTACCCGTGAAATAGCTCGTGTCGCCGGCGTAAATGAAGTAACATTATTTCGTCACTTTACTAGCAAAGAACAACTGTTAAAAGCTGTAATTGAAAATGCGATCGCAGTCCAGACTGAAGCCCTAGCTAACCCAGAAGCATGGACGCAAGATTTAAAAACTGACTTATATAATTATGCTCAGTCATATCATGCCATGCTCAAAGCACAAGAAGATTTAATTCGGACTTTTATTGGCGAAGCTAAACGTCATCCAGAAGCAGCCAAACAAGTAATAGAAGAAGCCGCTAGGCCTTTGGGTGAAAAACTAGTTGCATATTTGCAATCATGCCAAAAACGGGGAACTGTCAGACCGGAAATTAATCCAGAAGCAGCAGTAGATATGTTTAGAGGAATGTTGCTGGCGGCAATGTTGTGTCATGAAGTCAAACTCCAACCCAACAGCTACAGCAGCAAAGAATATATTGCCACTTGTGTGGATGTTTTTGTGAGAGGAATTAGGGCATAGGGCATGGGGCATAGGGAATTGGGCATGGGACACGCTCGATTTAATGTTTATTCCCATACCCAATTCCCAAATTATACTCACCCAATCGGGTGATTCTGTCGGGCGAAGCTTGCACAATTGACAATCCCCGCACTAAAGTGACGGGGATTCTACATTCACAGACTCGCCATTAGACAGCAGGCCTCGGCCAACCGCCCAAGAGGGCAAATCTCCTGTAGCGTAAGTTCCCGTATGCCCTACGGTACTGAGTCCTAGTCTCAAAATGTTGATTGCTGCATTGATATCTCTATCTTCCAAGTACCCACAATGAGGACAGACATGAGTCCTTGTAGACAGAGATTTCTTCACTTTTTCGCCACAGTTAGAACAATTTTGACTTGTGTTGTGGGGAGGAACTGCAATAGTTACCTTCCCATATTTATGACCAAAATATTCTAACCACTCTCGGAAAGTGTACCAACCAGCATCAGAAATTGATTTAGCTAGATGTCGATTATGTACCAAACCCTTTACATTTAAATCTTCATAGGCTACCAAGTCGTTAGATTGGATGACGGAGTATGCTAATCTCTTGCAATACTCTTTTCGCTGCCTACTTACTTTTAAATGCTTACGAGCATATCTATTTCTAGCTTTGTAGTAATTGTTTGATTGTCTGGCGTGAGCTTTTTTCTTCTCTTTGCTGAACTTCTGAGACTTTTTGCGGTTGGCACGGTTTAACTGTTTTTCAGATTTACGGTAGAACTGGGGTGAAGGTTCAATATTACCTTTATTGTCAGCAATGAAGTATTTCAACCCCAAGTCAATACCCACTATTTGATTTGTAGGTTGACTTTCTACATTCAAACAATTTTAGATGTGTCACTTGGTTCGATAACAAGCTGGAAACAAGCCTACGAAGAGTATGGAATTTCGGGACTGTGCCTGAACCACAAGGGAAGAAAAAGCTACTTAAGTGTTCAACAACGAGAAGAGGTCTTAAGTTGGTTGCAAACAAAGGAATGTTGGGAGCTTGGGGAACTTGAATATAAATTGGCTTTTGAATACGATGTAACTTATGAGTCAAAACGCAGCTATTATGACTTATTTGATGCAGCAGGAATTAGTTGGAAGAAAACTACAAAACTGAATCCAAAAGCCGAGCCGGAAGCTGTGGCAGTAAAAAAAAACAGATTGAGACATTGTTGGCAAGCCGCACAAAAGAAATAGAAGCAGGATTATTGAGAGTATTGTTGATATAGGACTAGGATTTGATTTCTGAAAAAACTCCGTACATCTGAAGGGACATAAAATCAAACATAGTATTTCGGAGAAACCACTCAAACATCCACTTTAAATGGCGAAATGTTGGAATTAAAGCACAAAAGCGTCGAATCCAGGTTTTCGCTTGTAACCAAATATCCTCTATAGGATTTTGCGATGGACAATTAGGAGCAAAACGAATGCAATGAATTTTCCATTTTTCCGGCGGTAAACCTTGATTTATCTCGCCTAAAAAGTCTTGAACTAAATGTGAACGATGATAAGAAGCACCATCCCAAATAAGAAGCAATCTTTGGTCGGGAGACTGGTCTAATAAATAACGTAAATAATCAATCGTATTCTTTGAATTACCATCATTATATGCTTTCAAGAGTAGCTTTCCGTTGAGATAATCAACTGCACCATAATATGTCTGCTTATCTCGTTCATTAACGACTTCAATTGCTATCTCTTGGTCAGTTCTTCCCCAAACATAACCAGTTACGTCTCCCCATAATAAATGACACTCATCTATTAGTAATACTCTCAGCTTTCGTGCTTCTATCTCCTCTCTGTTGCTTGCCAGCAATGTTTCAATTTGTTTTTTTTTGCAGCCACCACCTCTTGATCAGCCTTTGGATTCAAGCCTGTAGTCTTTTTCCAACTAATTCCTGCTGCTTCAAATAAATCATAGTAACTTCGTTTCGATTCGTAGATGACATCATATTCAAATGCTAATTTATATTCCAGTTCACCCAGCTCCCAAATTTCTTTAGTTTGCAACCAACTTAATACTTGGAGGAACTGTTCATCACTCAAATAACTTTTTCTGCCTTTATAGTTTAAGCGCAAACCCAAAATTCCATTTTCCTGGTAAGCTTGCTTCCAGCTTGTTATTGAACCAACTGACACATCTAAAATTGTTTGAATTTCTTCATACTTGTAACCTTGATAAACTAGTTTTACTGCCAAAGCTTTTCTTACTTCACGAGCATCTGGACGACTATCTATAAATTCTTGTAGTTCTGCGATCACTACGTCCGCCGCAGGTATCGCCATTTCTAGATGCTGGTTTATCATTGTTCTTTATTAGACAGGTCTCTCTGACCGTATTATCTCGCAGTTTTTTTCAGAAATCAAATATGATCCCTATAGTTCTGCGATCACTACGTCCGCCGCAGGTATCGCCATTTCTAGATGCTGGTTTATCATTGTTCTTTATTAGACAGGTCTCTCTGACCGTATTATCTCGCAGTTTTTTTCAGAAATCAAATATGATTCCTATAGCAATGTGGAGTTTTGGGATAGTGATGACCCAATCATGTGGACTGACAACAGTGTCAGTGTTCTTAGCAGAGTTATTGGGAAAAAAGGAAAATACAGTACGTCAGCAACTCAGAGAATGGTTAAGAGATGGGGAAGATAAAACAAAAGCAACAACAGGACGGGCAACACTAGATGTGACATTGTGTTTTAGACCTTTGTTGTTATGGATTCTGAGTCTGTGGCCACAAGAGGAAAAACGGTTGGCATTAGCAGCTGATGCCACAACATTGAGTGATAGATTTACAGTCTTAGCGATTAGTGTTGTTTATAGGGGTTGTGGAATTCCCATAGCCTGGAAAATAGTGGAGGCAACTAAACCAGGAAGTTGGAAACCGCACTGGCAAAAATTATTAAGCGACATCAGTGAGACTGTACCAGCAGATTGGTTTGTCATAGTGACAACAGACCGTGGACTGTATGCCGACTGGCTATATCAACAAATTCAATCCCTGGGTTGGCATCCATTTATGCGAATTAACCAAATTGGACAGTTCAAACCTCAAGGAACTGAATCTTGGCAACCTTTAAATACTTTGGTCTCGGAAGTTGGTCAGTCGTTCTCTGGTTTAGTTACTTGTTTCAAAACTAACTCTGTCAAATGTACTTTGGTAGCTCGCCATGATGAGGGTTATGCTGACCCTTGGTTAATTCTCACCGATTTACCACCGGAAATTGCGGATGCTTGCTGGTATACCATGCGCTGTTGGATTGAGTGTCTGTTTAAAGATGGCAAACGCGGCGGTTTTGGTTGGCATCGCACCAAAATTACTCACCCCAAACGCGCCGAGAGGCATTGGTTGGCGATGGCTGTTGCTACTCTGTGGCAAGTTAGCGTCGGTGGAGAAGTTGATGCCAATCTACCCATTAGTAGTTTAGATGAGCTACCACCCACTCATGTTGCTCGACGCAATTTCAAACATAGTGTTTTCCATCGTTGCTTGAGTTGTTTTCGGCGTGGATTTTTAGTCATTAAAGCTGCTGTTCTTAATCGAGAACCTTTACCCATCGGTAGCTTTTTCCCTCAACCTTGGCCTAACTTGACTCCACAACTTCATGTCTTGAAAATCACTCTCTCTACTGCCTGATTTTTAAACCCCTACCCTTAAAAGCCCCCCGCCCCCTTGCCATCAAAGTGATAGTATATTTTTTAAGTTGGAAGTCCCTTAGTAAGTCGCGCCAGCTTTTAGCAAAATCTTTTTAATTACCGGATGTTTTTTGCCTGTATTTTCTGCAAAGAATAAGGCTGTTTCACCATTTTCAGTTCTACTATTAACATTTGCCCCAGCATGGATTAAAGCACGCATTGCCCAAGCTTTAGATTTGATGACGGCTTTCATGAGTGGAGTTAAACCATCTGTATCAGAGAACTGGTTAACATCTATCCCAGAGGCTACTAAAATCCTAATTAACCTAACACTACCACTCTCTGCTGCTGAGAAAATTTCTGTTCCTTGCCAAGAACCATATTCAGCACCAGCTTTGAGCAGGATTTTGGCAAACACTGGGGGAATAATGTCATCTAAAACTGCACGATTCAAAGCTGTATATCCTTCATGATCTCTATAGTTGACATCAGCACCAGCACGAATCAAAGTCCGCAATGCCCTGGCTTGAAAAGCATAGATCCCAATTGCACGCATCAAAGGTGTTTCCCCATCTTCATTAAGGCGATTTAAATCGGCTCCTAATTCTGCAAGTAACTTGATCATTCGCACATTGCCAACATTAACTGCACAATGAACAGCAGTGTTACCGTATTCATCTACAGAATTGATATCTAAACCTTGTGCAACTAACTCACGTACTGTAGGGGTATCACTGTCCAAAATAGCGTTGAAGAATTTTTGTAGGGATTGATGTTCTCGTCGCTGTTTGCGAATTACAGCTTTTGGTAATTCTCTAGCGGCGTATTCAATTTCTTCTGCATCTGTAATTAAAGGCAGTAAATAATCACAAACTTCCTGATGTCCTTCATAGACTGCTTCTGAAAGCGGACTCATGTAGCCATCATCGTCAATCCACAGATTGGGATCTGCGCCTGCTTCTACCAAATAACGAACAATACTCACGTCTCCTGTTCTAGCCGCAGCAATTAGAGGTGTACCCCACTCTGTGCGGAGATTCAAGCAAGCACCAGCCGCAATTAAAATTTCTAAAATTTTAATATCTTTACTCCACACCCCATGAGCCAGTACATTAGATAGAGCATGACCATCAAATGTTTTTAATGCTAATATCTGTTGAATGGTATTTAGCCTTCCCAACCTAGCTGCAATTTCCAAAGCTTCTTTAAAATAGCCAATCTTATTGCTTTCAAGGTTGCTAGTAATAGCTTGCACTAAAGTATTTTTTAGTTCTATATTGGTTTCCTCTAATAACCACTGTGG
>NZ_PJIZ01000020.1 GCF_021596505.1 Nostoc sp. CMAA1605
TTTTTTCTCATCTGAGTATCCTCTTGGTGGGCTGTAGACATCAATGAATTGGCGAGCGCATGATACACAAATGTAATTTTGTTTACTCACATCTTGCACCTGGAAATCTGGATGTCAAAACCATGACTACGTGCAAGGGGAGTTAGGCGTTCAATGTGAAGTAAAAGAAGATACACAACCATTTGTGGAAAAATAGACTCAAGGGCAGTTTGTGCAGCCTGACCCCAATCAGGTGGCGATGGGGACTGAAAATGCAGATAAGTCCAATGAGCAATCAGGTATGCAGCTAGAGAAAGAATTAGCCAGCGATACATCCCCTTGAGAGTTCCTTGCCCAAAACGGTGCAAGCCAAAACGATGCTTTGCGGTTTTAAACCACCCCTCAATCTGCCAACGACGCTTACCCCACCCTTCGGGTTCGGCAGTCGCTCATGGGGGAAACCCCCAAGACCGCGCTGCCTCACCACTTAAGAGTAGAAGCTTTCATGGGACGGGTAGACAAAACAAATCGTTTTTCTAGCTTGCCGTTATCACGCTTTAAGTAATACCACGAAACAGTAACAGGGAACTTTAAACCAAACAGATAAACCTGTTGCCCCTGCTTATGTAAACGTCTGATAAGTCTGCCATCGGCTAACTTACGACTGATAGATACACCTGTAACAGCATGATATTTAAGCTGACGTACACCCTCAAGAAACTCTACACTACCAAAAGCAGTATCTGCTAAAATAATAGTCTGAAATTGTTGAGTTAAAGATTGAGGTAAACGTTTCACAAGTTTCAATCCAAGCTGTGCTGGGGATGGCGTTCCCTTACCCCTCCAAACACGAAAATTCCAAGGAATACGCCATCTTCCTATAACTAAATAAACGACAACTATATGTAAACCACGCTTGCCGTTGTAAACTCTAATTAAGTCCCCAAATTCTGAGAACTTTCCCCGCTTTTCTAACGTTGTTAAGTCAATAATGACTTGTAAAAAAGGTTTCCTTCCTGGAGTTGATGACGATAATATCTTTAAAGCTGTTAAGAGCGCGTGGTGACGGATTACTTTAATCATTTTCCTTGTTGACCAAGGGTTTATGTTTAAGAATCTGCTGATTGCGCTTGAAGATTTTGTCTGACTGTGTTCGGGTAACGGGTGTCCTTGTGCCTCTAAAAATAAAGTCAGCATCGCTTCTAAATTATCTTTCTGATACTGCGTCGGCATCAATTCTTTGAGGGTGTAAACTAGGTTTTGGGCGTGGGCAAGCATTTTTCTTGCTTTTTATCGAATCTACATTTCACGCCTTTTCTCTCATGTTTTAAGCTTCAAAAGCAACCCTGACGATTTCATGTTGGTCATCTCCTTGCTTATGACGCTCAAAGCATCATCCCAGCATTTTGTTATCTCTGCGGTTAAATACGTAAAAATGCTAGTTACTGAGTATATTTAGTTACAAAGGTATTTTCCTTATGCTTCTTCCGTTACTGTAATCTTTTGCGCTGTTTATTCACTTTTTATGTGTTTACACAGCTAGGTGCAAGATATGAGTTTACCTCTTCTCTTTCCGTTCTTACGAATTTTCGTAGCTCCGCAGTATGGACATTGCACAGTAGGTGTCCTCAATTCATCCCTCTATTATGCAATGCCAGATTTTGCTTCTAGCAATGAGCCAGCCACCACACATTTAGCGTAGCCTTTACCTCGCAATGCTGGGGGTGTCCACACTCCACCAATCTGTACAATGTCGGGTAAACAGCTATTAAATGCAGAGTAAGCTACTGGTGTATTTTCTGCTACTAATAGCCAGTGAGTAGCCATAGCTTGATGTGCTTCCAGGGTTTGACGACAGGTTAGTTGCAAGTCTGGGGTGGCTACTATTCCTAAAGCTTCCACATTATAAGCAACGCTCCAATCGGTGAGTAAATCTAACTCATCAAAACGAGGTAAACTCATATCTTGCACCTAGCTGTGTAAACACATAAAAAGTGAATAAACAGCGCAAAAGATTACAGTAACGGAAGAAGCATAAGGAAAATACCTTTGTAACTAAATATACTCAGTAACTAGCATTTTTACGTATTTAACCGCAGAGATAACAAAATGCTGGGATGATGCTTTGAGCGTCATAAGCAAGGAGATGACCAACATGAAATCGTCAGGGTTGCTTTTGAAGCTTAAAACATGAGAGAAAAGGCGTGAAATGTAGATTCGATAAAAAGCAAGAAAAATGCTTGCCCACGCCCAAAACCTAGTTTACACCCTCAAAGAATTGATGCCGACGCAGTATCAGAAAGATAATTTAGAAGCGATGCTGACTTTATTTTTAGAGGCACAAGGACACCCGTTACCCGAACACAGTCAGACAAAATCTTCAAGCGCAATCAGCAGATTCTTAAACATAAACCCTTGGTCAACAAGGAAAATGATTAAAGTAATCCGTCACCACGCGCTCTTAACAGCTTTAAAGATATTATCGTCATCAACTCCAGGAAGGAAACCTTTTTTACAAGTCATTATTGACTTAACAACGTTAGAAAAGCGGGGAAAGTTCTCAGAATTTGGGGACTTAATTAGAGTTTACAACGGCAAGCGTGGTTTACATATAGTTGTCGTTTATTTAGTTATAGGAAGATGACGTATTCCTTGGAATTTTCGTGTTTGGAGGGGTAAGGGAACGCCATCCCCAGCACAGCTTGGATTGAAACTTGTGAAACGTTTACCTCAATCTTTAACTCAACAATTTCAGACTATTATTTTAGCAGATACTGCTTTTGGTAGTGTAGAGTTTCTTGAGGGTGTACGTCAGCTTAAATATCATGCTGTTACAGGTGTATCTATCAGTCGTAAGTTAGCCGATGGCAGACTTATCAGACGTTTACATAAGCAGGGGCAACAGGTTTATCTGTTTGGTTTAAAGTTCCCTGTTACTGTTTCGTGGTATTACTTAAAGCGTGATAACGGCAAGCTAGAAAAACGATTTGTTTTGTCTACCCGTCCCATGAAAGCTTCTACTCTTAAGTGGTGAGGCAGCGCGGTCTTGGGGGTTTCCCCCATGAGCGACTGCCGAACCCGAAGGGTGGGGTAAGCGTCGTTGGCAGATTGAGGGGTGGTTTAAAACCGCAAAGCATCGTTTTGGCTTGCACCGTTTTGGGCAAGGAACTCTCAAGGGGATGTATCGCTGGCTAATTCTTTCTCTAGCTGCATACCTGATTGCTCATTGGACTTATCTGCATTTTCAGTCCCCATTGCCACCTGATTGGGGTCAGGCTGCACAAACTGCCCTTGAGTCTATTTTTCCACAAATGGTTGTGTATCTTCTTTTACTTCACATTGAACGCCTAACTCCCCTTGCACGTAGTCATGGTTTTGACATCCAGATTTCCAGGTGCAAGATGTGAGTAAACGACATTGCACTTTTCCTGATGCTAAAGCAATGGGAATTTGTAAGTCTTGTGGAGCTAAGGAAAATAATATCTCTTGCTCGTCTTGACGAATTGCTTGATTACCGATTCTCAATATCTGTTTCGTAGCGGTAACTTGGGAGGCTGGCCCGGCGATTCCAGAAATAGCTTGACCAGACTGTGTTACAGTTGCTTGCACTACTGCTTCTAAATAAACAGGTGCTTGCACCACTAGCATACCGTTCCAATAATGAGCTGCGATCGCAACTATCTGATGATCTACAATAGCGGCTACATAGGTTCCCTGAAATCTTCTACCTTGGTTAATCAGTCCTGCATTGTGACAATTTGAACGCAAAAACATCGATGTATCAATATGTTGCAAGAGGAAGTTTTCTAATAACACTTCGTCTCCAGGTTGTAGGGTTTTCAAGGTATACATAGTTGATTAGTCAATAGTCAATAATCAATAGTCAATAGTCATTAGTCATCTCTAGAAATGAGGTTTTCATCTATACAGCATAAGGGTTTGAGATTCTTTTTCGGAGATGTCTATTTAGTCATTAGTTAGTAGGGGCGGGTTCAGTGAGAAATTCACCTTGTCAAACAGATATTTTGGTTCACCCCGCACGTACATTAGTCATTAGTCTATGACTCTATCTTTTGCTAGAGGGATTAATCATCATTATTTTCTAATATTTTGGTGACTTATTGTTCTCTTTTACGCTCAGGTAAAAGTAAGTTATGCAAGGGTTTCGCTTAGGCTCTATTTTCGGGTTTGAAATCCGAATAGACTTGTCTTGGTTGTTAATTTTCTTTCTGGTTCTGTGGACTTTAAGCGCAGGTTTATTCCCCGCCAATTATCCAGGACTTGACAATATTACTTATTTGGGGATGGGTATAGTAGCAACTTTGCTATTTTTTGCATCTTTACTAGCTCATGAAATTTCTCATTCTTTTGTCGCTAGGTCAAAAGGAATTCCGGTTGAGGGTATTACTCTGTTTATTTTTGGTGGTGTTTCCCGCACGCGTGTGGATGCTTCAACTCCTGGAGATGAATTTCAAATAGCAATTATTGGCCCTGTTACTAGTTTGATACTTGCTGCCCTATTTGCCTTGCTCTGGTATATTGGTCACATTGCTGGTTGGAGTGTAGTAGTTAATGGTGTGACTTCTTATTTAGCATCTATTAACTTAGCTCTAGCTATATTTAATATGTTGCCAGGGTTTCCTTTAGATGGTGGTCGTGTATTTCGTTCTTTGTTGTGGAAGTATACCAATAACTTAAAAAAAGCTACACAAATAGCTTCCACAGGTGGGAAGTGGCTTGGTTATTTACTGATAGCTTTAGGTTTGTTGCAGATGTTTGGTGGTGCTGTTATCGGTGGACTTTGGTTAATTCTGATTGGTTGGTTTTTGTACACTGCGGCTGAAGCTAGCTATGAGGAAATATTGCTGCGTACCAGTTTACAAGGAGTACGCGCACGGGAAATTATGACACCCTATCCAGAAACGGTAGATGCTAATTTGACGCTACAGGAATTAGTGGATAAATATTTCCTCAGTCGTCGTTATCAATCTTTTCCTGTGATGGCAGATAGTCAACCAATCGGTATGATCACTTTAAATCAAGTTAGGGACATCCCGCGAGATGAATGGACTCACCGCACTGTCCAAGAAACGATGATTCCTACAGAACAGGGTTTAAGCGCAAATCCTGAAGAGCCAATGCCTCAAATTCTCCAGAAAATGCAAGAATCAGGGGTAAGACGAGTGCTAGTGACTCAAGATGGTTTACTTGCTGGGATTATTACCGCCAACGACATCGCAAACTGGCTACAGCGACGACGAGAGTTTGGTTCAGTTGGTTGATACCAATTCAAAATACCCTTCGGGAAGGCTTACGCCTACAAAATTCAAAATTAAGAAATCTATATCCTGCAAGGGTTTCTGATTTGGATCTGTTTCATGATTTTATTGAATCGATATGAGGTAGAAGTCACAAGGTTGGAAGCATCATCACCTACGACGGGAAGATGTTTTTATGAGAGTTTTTCTTTTCTTTCTCCGGTGAATATTCAGAACAGTTTTTTGCTTCTTCTGTCATGACTATGCCAGGATTTACTGCACATTTTAAATAATGATTATTAGAATAAAATTTACATTTTTGGCAAGGTAATCGATGTGAGCCTCTTACAGATATGACCATCTTGTCTTCTAAAATAGTCCGAATTTTTCGCAACATGATAAAAAAGACAATCCAGCTAAAAATTAAGCCAACAGGAGTTAAAGATATAGCTAATTCGGGAACGCCTATAGCATCTGTCGGTGATGATTTAGATTGAATCTCTTTGATGTTTTTCGGAGGAAGATTTTGATTTAAGGTGAATTTATTCTGCAATACTGTAGAAACGGCCATATTACATACCTTTGATTTTTTATGAAAAAAGATGATATTTTTAACTTTTTTGAACATTAACAACAGAATTTATGACTATAATAAATACAATCTTCGGACTGATTTGGAAAACCAATAGCATTTTGATGAAATAGGTGATAACTGGTTTATGCTAATTCCATGCAATGAATTAACATATTTAGCTCAATCATTTATGTCGGCTCAAGCCCCTAGTAGTCACTTAATTATATGTTTAGCAAAAGAAATTTTCTTCCATCTCTGCCAATAGTTTTGCTTGTATTTTTTTACTCTATATCCAAAGTTATATATTCTAGACTTTAGATGTGAATATATATTTTTGTGGTAAAATCCATGAAAAAATAGCTATTTCCCCAGATGAAGACCAGGCAATTACTATTTTTGGTGATTAAAATGTAGTGGTTTATCGATTTAAATAAATATCCTATTCTTTGACGATTAAATTAATTATCAATCAGACCATATGATTATTTAATGAATAAATTTTAAAAACCAATTTATATATAAAATATTAATTGTCTAAATTTAAAAATTATAAAATAGGTTATTATTTTGCTTGTAACCTGAAATAATTGCAAATTTAGTGACATTTTTAAAATCAGATGATTGCGGAAAGTTGGTAAAAAGACAAAATGCAGATAGCTGGTTTAGGAATTAAATACATCTTGAGGTAAAAGTTTATGTTTGGGTTCTTGCAAAAGACATTGGCATTGCTGTTGACGGTAATTTTGTTGGTCGCTTGTGGGACAATGCCATCAGCTGAGTCACAGTCTCTCCAAGATACAAAATCTAATGCTAAGTCTTCTTTACCCGTGGCTTATGTTGATCAAGAATTAAGTGCTGCGCCTGCTAAGTTACCACCATTACCTTATGATTACTCAGCTTTGAGTAAAGCTATTGATGCGGAAACTATGAAACTCCATCATGATGCACATCACGCTAGTTATGTCAATAATTTGAATGATGCCCTCAAGGACTTTCCAGAATTACAGAAAAAGAGTGTGGAAGCGATACTGCGGGATTTAAATAGTGTACCGGAAAAAATTCGGACTAAGGTACGCAATAATGCAGGCGGACATTTGAACCACACTATTTTCTGGCAAATTATGAGTCCTGATGGCGGTGGAGAACCAACAGGGGAACTCGCCAAGGAAATTAACCAAACTTTTGGCAGTTTTGATGCTTTTAAAAAGGAATTTAACGCAGCTGGTGCTGGTCGTTTTGGTAGTGGTTGGGTGTGGTTAGTGCGTAATGGTCAAGGTAAGTTGGAGATTACGACTACTGCTAATCAAGATAGTCCGATTATGGAAGGTTTATATCCAATTATGGGGAATGATGTTTGGGAACACGCTTATTATTTGCGATATCGTAACCGTCGCCCTGAGTATTTAACTAATTGGTGGAATGTGGCGAATTGGGCGGAAATTAACAAGCGAGCCTCCGTTCGGTAGGAGCTACGCTAACGCAAGCTTCACTAAAATCATAATTTAGGTAATGGGAAAGCCTTCTGACTAGCATCTAGCTACAAGAAGGCTATACACAAGATTTAAAACAAAAAGTATCTTTGCGCCATCGGTAGAACTGTGGCGGGTTCACAGGTTAATAATTCGCCATCGGCTTTCACTTCATAGGTTTCGGGATCTACTTCTATGTGAGGTAAAGCGTCATTGAGTTTCATATCCTGTTTAGTTAATTGACGTGTCCCGGAAACTGCAACGGCTGATTTTTTCAACCCCAATTGCTGGGGAATGTCTCTAGCTAAAGCCCCTTGGGACACAAAGGTTAAAGATGTGGCGTGTTTCGCACCAGCAAAACTACCAAACATCGGTCGCATATGTACAGGTTGGGGTGTGGGAATGCTGGCGTTAGCGTCTCCCATTTGTGACCATGCAATCATCCCGCCTTTAATGACTATCTCTGGTTTAACTCCAAAAAACGCTGGTCGCCACAAGCATAAATCTGCTAGTTTACCTTCTTCTACAGAGCCGACATACTCCGCAATTCCATGTGCAATGGCTGGATTTATTGTGTATTTAGCAACATATCTTTTAGCGCGCAAATTATCAGCTTCCCCATCTAACGCAAGGCTTCCCCGTTGCACCTTCATTTTATGAGCTGTTTGCCAGGTGCGAATAATTACTTCTCCCACCCTTCCCATCGCCTGAGAATCGGAGGAAATCATGCTAAACGCGCCTAAGTCGTGGAGAATATCTTCGGCGGCGATGGTTTCGCGACGGATGCGGGATTCTGCAAAGGCCACATCTTCAGGGATGCTGGGGTCGAGGTGATGACAGACCATCAACATATCTAGGTGTTCGTCTAGAGTGTTGAGGGTGTAAGGACGGGTGGGGTTGGTAGAAGAGGGGAGGACGTTGGGTTGACCGCAGACTTTAATGATATCTGGTGCGTGTCCACCGCCTGCGCCTTCGGTGTGGTAGGTGTGGATGACGCGATTTTTAAAGGCGGCGATGGTATCTTCGACAAATCCGGCTTCGTTGAGGGTGTCGGTGTGAATGGCTACTTGTACATCATATTCATCGGCGACGCTGAGACAAGTATCTATAGTTGCGGGTGTAGTTCCCCAGTCTTCATGAAGTTTTAACCCCATTGCGCCGGCTAAAACTTGTTCGACTAAGCCTTGGGGTTGGCTGGCGTTTCCCTTACCTAAAAAGCCTAAGTTGATGGGGAAAGCATCAGCCGCTTGTAGCATTCGGTAGATGTTCCAGGGGCCGGGGGTGCAGGTGGTGGCGTTTGTGCCGGTGGCGGGGCCTGTACCACCGCCAATCATGGTTGTAACACCGGAGGCGATCGCAACTTCAATTTGCTGGGGACAGATAAAATGAATATGGCTATCAATTCCGCCAGCCGTGAGAATCATACCTTCACCAGCTAAGGCTTCTGTACCAGGGCCGATAATAATATCGATGTTGTCTTGAATATAGGGATTCCCAGCTTTCCCGATTTTAAATATTTTGCCGTCTTTAATGCCGATATCTGCTTTGACTATTCCCCACCAGTCGAGAATTAAGGCGTTGGTGATGACTAAATCTACTGCACCATCGGCGTTAGCAATCGGGGATTGTCCCATCCCATCACGGATGACTTTCCCACCACCAAATTTTACTTCGTCGCCGTAGGTGGTAAGGTCTTGTTCTACTTGTATAAATAATTCTGTATCGGCTAAACGGATGCGATCGCCTACTGTCGGCCCATAGGTTTCTGCGTAGGCGCGGCGACTCATTCTGTAACTCATAACTAATCCTGATAATTATTTTTTATTCCCATCTGAAACACTCCAGCTACTGATAGCATTTCACAAAAGAATGATCCAAATTATTGGTTTTCCATTCTTTCCCCTGCTCCCTTGCAGTCTATTTGTATCAAACTTAAAGTGAAACGCTATGCAGGCAGATTTAAGTTTTAGGGTATATAGACTGAGGTGGGTTCAATTCCTAGTTCACTGCGCCATTGAGATAGGGGTTTATCCCAATTTTCTTCCCATTTTTGGGCTATGAGGGGTTTAGCTTTTGCTCCCATACGATAGCCTATGGCAATTTGTGTTAATAAATTATCCATTTGTTCTGGTGCATTAATTAATGTTCTCATTAATCCCCTGCTAAGAGAATGATGGGTAAGGGGATACGAATTTGGGCTAAACAAAAGGCTTGTAATCCTAATTCGCCGTTGACATCAAAGCCTAATCCTGTAACTACGTGCCAAATATCATGAGTTTGTCTGAGGCGATGTAGGATATAGCTGGTGTCATCTGTGATTTTTAAACCCCGATAGTAATTGGGGTCAAAACCTGTATCTTTTATATATTTAGCAAAGGCATATCCTAATGAACCTTCAGGACATTTGCCAATCGCTTCCATATCTGGAGGTGGTGCAATATAACGTTCTTGAATAATTTGTGCTACTTCTGGTTTTGATTTGATATATTCAATTGCTAATTTAGTCGCTTTGATGTTAATCATCCCATCTTCAATATCAGGAGTTGCATCAGCACGACCAGGATCTATAAATAGAGTAATTGCACCTTTTAGTGTGTTTAAAAACTCTAGATTTAACCCACGTAAATCTTTCAAAAACATCTGACCCTGCCTTTGTGTATTTGGTATTAAGGTATGCAAGACTTAACTATAATTGACCATTTACCTTAGCATTAAAACCGTAAACTTGCCGACTACCAGTAAAGGGTATTAAAGTGATTTCCTTTTCATCCCCTGGTTCAAAGCGTACTGCTGTCCCGGCGGGAATATCTAAACGCATTCCTAATGCTTGTTCCCTATCAAAAATCAAGGCGTTGTTAACTTCATAAAAATGAAAATGTGAACCTACTTGAATCGGGCGATCGCCTGTATTTGCTACAGTTAATTTCACAATGAGACGACCTGCATTGAGTTCAATTTCTCCGTCTGGTGTGATGATTTCCCCTGGTATCATATGTAATCTGAATTCCTTATTGAGTTGGTAAGTTATTGGGGTCTATACCTTGCGATATTAAATAAGCAAGTAATCGTTCTTTTTCCTGTTTTTCCTGTTCTGCGCGTTGGCGTTCTTGTTCTGCAATTTGGCGTTCTTGTTCAATTTTTTCCACCGCCCAAGGTAACAAATTTCCCTTTTGATCCCACCAACGTAGCCAATAACCTGTATGGGCTTCTTTTGTTCCTTGCCATGTTCCCAAATATAAGCCCATTGCATCTACCCAATGACAACCATTTTCATCAGGTAATTTCAGTTCATATCGCCCATTTTCTAGTTGATAATATTCTAATAATCCGCTAATAGGTTCAAAAATGATATAGATGGTAACTTGCAATATTTGCTCATAAAAAAACCATCTTCCTGGCGGATAAGTGCGTTTAACAGAATATTCTCCACCGTCATTATCTGAGAGAAATTCCATCACTATTAGAGGAATTTCACCTTCTAAAATCGGTGTGTAACTTTTGCGATTACTAATTACTTCCTTTACTGACGGCACATATACCCAATCTGGGGCTTTAATCACCAGTTGTTCGTTAATAGTTGCACACAATCCAAAGTTTGATGCTATCAGCATTTGTGGTTGAATAAAACCACTAATTTCTAAACTTTCACGCAAAGCACCAGCCAAGATAGGCTGACCTGTATTTTCCACCGGTTCATCCTCTAGTTTGAAGTCTTGGGGTAAGGCTTCCCACTTGATATTCAGTTCAGTTTGGGGTTTAGTTTGGCTGAGTTGGGTTGCCATAATCAATTCACAATTCCAAATTAAGAAACTGATTTTTAAATTATCTACAACTATTCTGACTTAAAAATCATCTTTTCATCGAATTGGATTATGGACTGTAACTAATTTTGTGCCATCAGGAAATGTTGCTTCTACTTGCACTTCATGTACCATTTCTGCTACACCTGTCATCACATCATCTCTGGTTAATAATGTTGTACCGTAACTCATCAATTCGGCTACGGTTTGACCATCTCTTGCACCTTCTAAAATTGCTGCGGAAATATAAGCCACAGCTTCAGGATAATTTAATTTCAATCCTCGGTTTTTGCGCCTTTCTGCTAATAAAGCAGCCGTAAAAATCAATAATTTATCTTTTTCTTGTGGCGTAAGTTGCATTTTATTTTCTCCTTTACAAGTTGATTAAACCTGACTTTTCACGTTATGTGGAAAAGTTAACGTAAAACCTAACCCCCTAACCCCCTTCCCTACTAGGGAAGGGGGAAAATTAAAGCCTCTGAGGTTTGGAGAGGGGTTTTCCAGATCCCGTGAAAAGTCAGGATTAAACTTGCCACACTCTAGGTATGCAATAACTGCGATTGAAGATATCAAATCGTAGCATTTGCCACACGGACGTAAACCAGTTTCTCACCTCAGATGTAGAAGCACCACGGTATCGACACAAAAATCCATTTTCTAAGTTGGTAACGCCTATTTGGGAGTGCTGAGTGCTGAGTGGGGAGTGGGGAGTAAAGAGAGAACGTGCTTTTTCAATGGTTGCTTGGGTAACTGGAGTACCTACGTAGATAAAGTTAGCGGCGATGGGTTGTCCTGATAAGCCGTGGGGACTGTGGAAAACTGCTTCACTACCAGGGAGATACTGACGATCTATCCATAATGGCACACCATTTTGCCAAATTTCGGTGTGCGATCGCCATTCTCCTTGAACAAATTTCTCTCCTCTGGTACTGCGTCCAAAGCGGGTAATTTCCCAGCCTACGAAATTAGCCCCAGTTGCTAATTCTATCCGTAAATCTTGGCGATAAATTGCCCCGTTAAATAAAATTGTTTCTTGGGGTAGCCACTCTAAACAAGCACCTGCATCTATTTGGATATTAATAGTTTGTCGAGCCTGTAAGCCATTGCTGCGATATATCTTAGAGGCTGCGGCGGTAGTAATTACGGCTTGGGTTTGGGGTTGGAGGTGAATATCAGTAGATAGGCGATCGCCTCCCACAACTCCCCCGGCTGTGTGTAAAATGACGCTATGACAGACTTTTTCCCCTTCTGGATAAAAGGGACGTTGTACTTTTAGCGGTGCTTGGTGATGATTATAAATTAAATCAGTTTTACCGAGGCGATTAGCATAAACTAAATTAAGTTTGCCACACCAACCCGTTTCAATTCCTAAATTAGCCGTCATTATATCTATTCATATTTCTAAAGTTTCTTCTCTATCTTTTTCCTTTTGCCTTTTCAATTCACCATCCTCTAACTTTTTTATGTACTTGCGCCAAATACCACATATAGTCTTCAATTTGATATTTATCAGCCGCTTTAATTATATAATCTTTAGCTAAATCTACACTATTCTCAGCTTCATAATATAATCCCAGGTAAAGATGAGCATAAAATTGACTGCGATTTCCACCTGATTTGCCTACTCGCAAAACATCATCTATTGTACAATTACCTGCATATAAATCATAAACACAGCGCATAATTTCTCTGGGGTCATTTTTGACTGGTAAAAGAGATTTTTTTGCCTCATTCACGCCCATTAAGCGCGCTATGCAAAGATATCTCCAGACTGTTTCTTCCACATCTTGGGAGTTGACAGTCAAATCAATTTCAAACTGTTGCGCCCCTTCTGCAAATCTTTCGGCATAATAATAAGATAAACCACGCTGCCATAAGTAAGGTGTTAAGCGTCTATCTAATTGCTCTGCTATGTCAAAATCTTGAACAGAAGGTGTAATTTCAGCTAACTGAAATTTGACCATACCCCTACGAATATAAGCATTAGGATTTTGCGGTTGCTTACTAATGATTTCATGCCAGTGTTGGAGTTGGTTTTCTAGAGAATTGCTAAACCACATCATCTTAATTAGTAATTTTTATGTAATACTAATATATTTGTTGTCACTCAATCATGATTTACATCTGCATAATATTATGGAATTTCCCTGGCAGCAAGAGAAAATTATTCTCCACAGTCAATGCTTAATTCAAAGTTTTCAACATTTGACTGGAAAACAATTAATAGATGTGAGTGGTTCACCAAGAGAAATATCACAAGCATTATTTCACGCACCATTTGTTTTGGTTTCTCATGGTACGGAAGCAGATCCAATCTTTAATTATGGCAATCATCAAGCTTTGGCATTGTGGGAATTATCTTGGGACGATTTTACCAAAATGCCTTCACGGAAAACTGCTGAAGAAATAGTACAACAAGAACGCGATCGCCTGCTAGCAGCAGCAACAACTCAAGGCTTCAGTTACTTTTCTGGTATTCGGTTAACTAGCACCGGTAAACGCTTCCACATCCAAGACGGTATCCTTTGGAATCTCATCGATGAACAGAATCGATATTGTGGTCAAGCGGCAGTATGCTCCCAGTGTACGTTTATTACATAATTGATCGCACTCTTAAATTACCCAAGTATTGTAAATACATCGATAGAGGTTCAGAAGCAATGCTACGTGTTTATCATCTACTAATCGCTATTATTTTATTAATTTTTATCCCCATAGGAGCTAGATTCTTTTTACCTCAAGTTACTGACAAGAAAGCCACCACACCCGCGCCAACTGTCAAATCTACAAGCACCATACCAGACAAACCTAGTGTTAAGACAGAAAATACTTGGCAAAAAATCTTGGGGAAAACTACTGTCCCCACTGGTTGGAGTGTTGTACCTTGTCCAGACAAGGCTACATTATTATGTATTTCTGACCAAGGCAAACCTGTTGGTACGGTAGAAATTCAAGTTGAACCAGTCAAAAACAACTCAGAATTTCAAAAACATTTAACCGCCGCAGGTATTCCTCCGGGTTCACCAACAGAGTCTCAAAATCCAGAATATCAAACTAAACTCACCACCGCTCTGCAAGCCTGGGTAGCAGATTTCTACGCTAGCTTGGCGAAAAATCGTCAGAATGTCTCTACCTATCCACCACAGCAAGTAAAAATCGGAAAGCTTCCTGGTGTGCGTTATGGTTTTGTCGAGTTCACATCAGAAAGTGGTGTGAAAGAACAGTACATCAGCCATGTTACTTACGATGGCACACAACTATATATAATCTCTACTTCTTTTGCTTCAGATACCGGTAAATTCACCAAGTTGGAAAATTTTGCAGCCTTTCAACCATATCTCGATGCGATCGCAGAAAATTTAAATTTACCTATCCAGTAAACCCTTACTCAACCCTAATACCAATTTGGGATTTTGGATTGAAAGCCAACATTCATAGGCTATTTCAGAAGCGCAAAACAATACTACCCAAGCTATTCCAATTTGGAATAACTCCTGATCATGAAGATTATTAAATAACCTTACTGTCTTTTACATAAATCTTGAGGATTTGTCATCTATATTCAGGATGAATATCAGTATATTTAAATTCGTCTTTAGATACTTGTGTGATTTATTACTTTATTTTTGAATATCTACTTGCTTGATATTTGTATTATATGTAGTAGAAAAACTTGCGTAATGACAGGATTTTGAACAATCGGATGCTGTTATTTAACAATTTTGATAACAATCGCTATGTCAAATTTCCATGACAAAGCCGCAGATATACTGAAGCAGTTACTTCTCAGAATTAATAAATCTTGTAAAGACACGTAGATATTCACCTAATTTGTTTTATGCAAACTTAAAAATTTACTTAGTTATATGGATATATTGTAATTTTTGCGTAAAAAAACTTACTCACGCCAATTTTTTCTAAGTATTTATAAGTAATAAATATAACGTTGTATCAATAAAACTCCAAATTTATTTGTAATTAGATATAAGTACAGTTATGTTTTATTGAAAAATATAAAAAAATACTTAAGTATGGAAATGACAGTTCTTTTAAGACTAGTGAAATTTGGCATACGTAAGTAGATATTTATTGGCTGTCTGTCGTTTTTTGATCATGTTCCGGTAATACCAAGACATAAACCTTAAATCAAGATAATTTCTGAATTTCTGACACTGTAATTTATCACTATGGTGCGTCAGATATAGGTAGATTTATTTTGTCATAAGGAATATGTTTACTCACAATTTTTCTGTTATTAGACAGCAGTTAAATGCTGTTTTTATTGCATTGCGTGCTTTTATTTTGCTGCCAATTTCTAGCTGTAAAAATTTACTACTTCTCCATATATTTTTACCAACAGAGGACTCACCATGCAGAACAATATCACTCTCCCAAACCTATATTCCCCCTTTCAGCATCAATTTAATCCTCATGTAGAGGTATTAGAAGCCACCGTTTTTGATTGGGTGCTGCGTTTCAATCTAATTGCAGATGACTCAGCATTTAAAAGGTTTTCTAAAGCTAAATTCTATTTATTGATAGCTAGTTGTTATCCAAATTGCCCGCTTGCAGAACTCCAGATTGCCAATGACTGGTTAAGTTGGATGATGACTTGGGATGATGAGTGTGATATTTCCCACTTATCAACCCAGCCAGAAGTCATGGAAAGATTACATCAGAGATTTATAGAAGTATTAAATGGGGCAGAACTCACAAGTGAAGATTCTCTACGTTCTCATGCCTTAGCAGATTTAAGACAAAGAATGTTTCAAAGAGAATGGGCTGCTAATTTTCATTACTTTGTCCATAGTGTAGAAGACTACTTACATGGATGTATGCAAGAGGCTATCAATCGCTCCCAAAAGAATGTACCTGATATCGATACATATATTCAACTTCGTAGATCAACAGGAGCAATGGAGCCTTTATTTGAATTAATAGAATTTACCAATCATTTAAAAATTCCCAGAATTTTAAAAGAATACGAAAAACTCAAGCGATTAAAAGACATGACTAACAATATTGTCTGTTGGTGTAATGATATCTTTTCAGCACCCAAAGAAATGGCTAGTCATGATGTCCATAATTTAGTATTGGTCTTGCATTATCAACAAGGCTTATCATTAAACGAAGCTTTTCAACGTGCAGCAAAAATGCACGATGAAGAAATTAGAAATATGTTCGATATAGAAGCTTCTATCCCCACTTTCAGCACTAGTGCAGATGCTGAATTAGCCAAATATATATCGGGACTACATAGTTGGATTGGTGGTCATCTTAACTGGTATTCTCTCTCTAAACGTTATCAAACGGTAGAAACAGCAGAGGTATTTGCCTTACCAGAACTACAATACTCAACTTCTCACTAATAATTACAATGGAAATTAATCATTCATTACGTATTGGTATTGTAGGTGCAGCCTGTGCTGGGTTAACTGCTGCCGAGGAATTGCGAGATTTAGGATATCAACACATTACCCTCATTGATGCGAAAAATCGTGCAGGTGGTAAGACGTATTCCATTCAATATGCAGACAGAACAAAGCAAACACGAGGTATTTATGAAGGTGGAACCGTCTGGGTATTACCTAGTCCTCTCTATAAAAAGTACAAAAAGCGGTACGGTATTTCCCCAAGTCAACATATAATGCCTCCTGTACAAGTGTTTGACTTAAGCAGTGGCAAAATTTCCAGTCCGTTTTTAGTTCAGTCGCAATATTCTTTATTTAGTCGAATCAAACAGCTAGCAAAATTTTTCGGAAACTTAAAAAAATATACTCGGTACGATGATCCTGGGTATATTAACACTGCTTACCGAGAGATGAGCGAATTTTCACCGCAATGGTTTGCTAATAAAGATTTAGGTTTTATTCGAGAAGCATTAATTCCTATTGCTAATGCTGCACAGTTTGGCCATATAGAGGAAGAAGTAGCAACTGCTTATGTGATCAAACTACTAGCATTGCTAAACCGATGCGATTTACCAAAGAAATTGCTTCTTAATATGCCTCAGTTACAAGAAGGCAATCAAGAATTATGGAATCGAATCGCGGCAAATCATAATGTCTGTTTGGGACAGACTATTACGCGCGTGACTCGTTCTCAAACAATTCTTGTAGAAACCACCTCCCAGCAGTGGGAATTTGATCATTTAATTTGGACTGCGCCTGTAGACGAATTTTTGGGTGTTGCGGATACTTCCCCTGAAGAAAGAAATATTTTTTCTAAAGTTCGCACAATTAAGCGAGCAGTTATTACCTGCAAAGTAGAGGGTTTACCTAGCAACATTTTTTACTTTGTCAGAAATACTTCTCAGCAGCCTTTGCCAGCTAGTTATCCATTGGCAATGTATGAAGTTGATCCTGGCAGCAAGATTTATAACTTTTATCCATTTATGGATGATACAACAACTGTAGAGGAACTAGAAAATAGTGTGCTTGATTTGGTGAAAAAATTGGGAGGCACTCAAGTTGAATTTTTAGCTAAACCTCTCATCTGGAAGTGGTTTGCTCATTTTTCACCTCACGATCTTCGTGATGGCATTTATGAGCGATTAGATATGTTGCAAGGCTGTCGAAATACATACTTTGCCAATGAGTTAACGGCTGGGGTAAGCGTACCCTATGGTATTGAGTATGCTGCTGATATCGTGCAACGCTTCTTCTCAGCACAGGCATCTAGTATAGGTAAAATATTACAAAAACAAGAGTTTTCTACAGCTTCCAATCAATTATCCACACGTTAAACCTATCTTCACTAGCAAAGGCTAATTTCCGCTACTTGAGGTTTTTACTTGAGTAGTGGAATTTCAATGATCAACTCAGTGCCGGCTCCTGGAGTAGAGTTACAGATCAATTGACCTTTATGTTTTTCCACAACAATTTGATAACTAATAGATAATCCCAAACCTGTACCACTACCTACAGGTTTAGTAGTAAAAAAGGGATCAAAGATTTTTTCCCGCACCTGCTCTGTCATTCCCAATCCATTATCAGCAATGGTAATTCGTACAGTATTTGACTTGGTTAACTCTGTAAAAATACGAATTTCTGGTTGTGTTAATAGTTGGTTGTTGTTGATGTTTGAACCTTCTAAAGCATCAATCGCATTATTCAGAATATTCATAAACACCTGATTAAGTTGACCAGCATAACAATTGACTGGTGGTAGTTTAGCGTATTGTCTATTAACAATAATTGCTGGTAAATCTCGTTTTTCTTGGAGTCGATGCTGCAAAATCATTAGTGTATTCTCAATACCGTCATGGATATCTACAGGCTTCATGTCTGATTCATCTAGACGAGAAAAGTTACGTAGACCCAAAACGATATGCCGGATTCTCGCACTTCCTACCATCATTGATTCCAGAGTTTTTGGTAGGTCTTCTGCGATAAAATCTAGGTCAATTTCTGCGGCTTTAGCTGTTACAGCAGATGAAATATTAGGCAATTCTTGCTGATATAAAAATAATAAGTCCAACAAATCCTGTACATATTCATGAGTATGGGTAATATTACCATGAATAAAGTTTATGGGATTATTGATTTCATGGGCAATCCCTGCAATCATTTGACCCAACGAAGACATTTTTTCACTTTGAATTAATTGAGTTTGTGTACGCTGCAATTCTTGTAAGGTTTGTTGCAAGCGTTGATTTTGACTATGTAGTTCCTGGGTTCTGGCTTCTACCTTTGCTTCTAAGCTGTGGCTATATTCCTCTAAACTTTGATGAGCCTGTGCCAAATTATTGTAGAGCATGGCGTTTTCTATAGAAATTGCCGCCTGAGTAGTGAGAAGCTTCAGAACTTCCACGCGATCGCAGGTAAAGGCTTCTGTCAATAAATTGTTTTCTAAGTACAAAATACCCAGAAATTTACCTTGATTGATAATTGGAATACACAATATACTCTTAGGCTGCTGATTTGTAATGTAGCGATCGCCTGCGATAAAAGCTACAGTTTTCACATTATCAATCACTAAAATCTCTCTGTTCCTTTTGACGTAGTTAATCAAGGTTACAGGTACATCATTACTAGATTCTAAACTAGTTGAGGGGAAAGATGTAGAAATAGAAGCTAAATTTGCACTGTGGCTAACTGTGGTAACTATTAATGCCGATGTATTCTCTTCGCTTAATATTAATGCAGATTTAGAAGCTCCAGCATTTTCCATAACTACTTGCATTAATATCGCTAGTAGTTTCTCTATCTCTATCTCGCCAGAAAGAGCTTGTGAAGCCTTGATTACAGATGCCAAATCTAGGAATTGGGAAGTGCTAGTTTTAGAAGCAATAGCAGTCTGTTGATCAATTTTTTTGGAGATACTTTGATGAATAGATAATGTAATTTTTCCACTGGTGATTTTATCACTAATTTGAAGACTGAGTTTTTCCTGCTGAAGAACAGGGGCAAGTAATTGCGGATAGCGTTTAGCCAAATCATCAACTTTAGCTTTTGCCCCCCAGCGACTGTAGTTATAGTAAGCATCTGTTATATAGGTTTGGGATATTTTTTGTTTACCCCACTCTAGATAAAACTTAGCTGCTAGCTCATTAGCTAATGCTTCTTCTTGAATGTACTCATTTTGGTGAGCTAGAGCAATGGCACGATCATAATAATTTATTGCTTCTAGATATTGCTTGGACACACGATACTTTTCTGCTTCTACAAGATAATACTTATGCAGATAATTCATGGGTGCATGATGCGCCCAATGCTGCATTTTTTCTTGGTTTGCTATCACACATTGAAAAATTTGTTCTTTTTCATTTTCTGGACTAACTAAATAGATTGCTAACCGAGTTAGTGAATCATAGAAATATAGTTGCGGAGTCATCAACATTCCTATGCCACCATATAAATACTGCTTGGCATAATTTGTATATGCCAAGGCATTATTGTATTCACCGAATAAATAACATACTATAGTTTTGCATAAATGCAAGTGTAAAATTGCAATTCCGTCATTAGATTTAAGATGGATTGATAAATTGTTATCTTCATCATAAGCATCGCCAACTAAGATACAAATTTGTTCCGTATTCCCTAGCAGATTTAATACTGTTTGCCGATAAATTTCGTTCCAGTAAAATACCCTTTCTTGTTTAATTTGATTAATTGAATTACTATGTTTCTCTAATTCTGGGAGTAGACTACTTAACTCTGCACCTTTAAAAAACAGGAAATAGGAATAAGCATTAATAGCGTAACTAGCAAACTCCAAATCTCCAGTTTCTATCCCTGATAAATAAGCATCTAGAAATGAATTTATGCTTTCTTTTATATGCTCTTTCCAATGTCTAATATGGGCATTGAATGAGTGACAAATTTTCGCGGTAACTGCCTGTGTTTGGAATTTATCTGTTAATTCTGTGGCAAGTTTGCCAAATTGATAGCCATCTTCAATTTTATCGACAGAACCGCACAGGATTAAACCATACACAACATATGCAAAAGCAGATAATATATTATTACCATATTCAAGCGACAAATGAATTTGCTTCAGTGCAATTAATATAAATAAGTTAGGATTAGATTGATAAGCAAAAACAATGATGTTTGATAAGAGTCGCATGACCGCTAGTGGTTGTGCTGCTGTCATTTCTGGCAAATCAATTAAAGTTTTAATACTACGATTAGCCAGATTTGAATTGATTTGTTGCATTTCTTGCTGAATATCAAACTCAGTGGGATTTTCAGAAAATTCCACTCCCAGCAACTTCAAAAATGCTAATCCTGTATTTACAGCCTCTATAGCTTTATTCTGCGCTCCATAGGCTTGAATTACAATTTCATAAACTTTGACTTTCTCTAGCAAAGTTTTAGTATTTAACAAAACTATCTGAACCAATGTTTCCATCTGGTCAAAATCACCAGCCAAATAAGCTGCTTCTGCTGCTGTCTCATATAATGCTAAAGTCAGTTCATATTTGCTTTCCCATTTGTCATCTGCAAGCAGTTCAATTCCTGTCTTTAAATATTTAACTGCTGCTGTATAAGCTGTGGAAGTTAAAGCTTTTCTTCCAGCAAGTAAATTCATATCAGCTAGTTCATCGCGCTGAGTCTGATCTGTGATTAATTCCACAGATATATTGAATTGATTCACTAGCTGAAAAATATTGGCTTCTCGTTCTTGAATTGGAATATTATTTAACAATAATGTGCCAATCTTTAAATGAATTTCCTTTCTTTCTGATTCTGGAATTAAGCTATAAGCAGCCTGTTGGACTCGGTCATGAATAAATTTATACTTAGGTATGGGTAAATTACGATTTTTTACGTTATTCTTTGCACTCTTATCTAGAAAAACCTCATTACTATCTTGGAATAATTTATAAACATCTGTTTGTGCTAAGATGATGCCCTCATGTAATGACTGCCAGATATCAGAGGCTGTATCTACTACTGATTTTTCGCGGATAATTGCTAATGTCTTCAAATCAAATTCATTACCAATACAGGCTGCTAATTTTAAAACATCTTGCGTCATTTTTGGCAGTTTTTCTATCTGCATTGCCATGAATTTTACGACATCGTCTGTCAGAGCTAATTCCTGTATTTGATTAATGTCATACTGCCAATATCTCAACTCAAAATTAAATTTAATTATGCCTTCTTGATGTAAAAATTTTAAAAACTGGGTGGCAAAAAAAGGATTGCCTTTAGTTTTAGCAAACACCATTTGGGTTAAAGGAACAGATATGCCTTCTTCACAATGTAGAGTATCAGCAATGAGAAGATTTAAATGACTTTGATTTAAAGGCAATAAGTCTATAGAGTTGATTTTAGTTCCTGTTTTAGAGATTTCCTGAATTGTTAAAGCAAGCGGATGAGTTGGGCTAACTTCATTGTGACGATATGCACCGATTACGAGTAGGCTACCTGCGGCTTGCTCATCGGTGTCTGTTGTATCAACTAACCAAGGTTCGCCATCAAAGATGGGTGTCCAAATATTTTCCTTAATTTCTGGATGCGATGAAGTAGAATTTTCTCGTGTTCCCTGACCTTGACTGAGCAGGAATTGAATAAATTTTAATGAAGCTGTATCTGCCCATTGTAAGTCATCTAAGAAAATTACTAAGGGATGAGACTTAGTATTAAATACTTGAATAAATCTTTGGAATAACAGATTAAAGCGGTTTTGAATAGCCGTCCCAGAAAGTTCTGACACCGATGGCTGTTTACCGATAATTTTCTCTAGTTCAGGAATGACATCGATAATTACTTGAGCTTGTTCGCCTAAAGCTGATAGAATTTTAGTCCGTAATTCCTGGATTTGAGCATCATTTTCTAATAATATTTGTCCGATTAAATCACGGAAAGCTTGTACTAATCCTGATAGGGGAATATCCCGTTGAAATTGATCAAACTTGCCTTTAATAAAGTAACTTTGTTGCCGGACAATAGGTTTGTGAATTTCATTAACAACTGCTGTTTTGCCGATACCAGAAAATCCTGCGACTAAAATCATCTCTGTCGCTCCCTTGGTGACACGTTCAAAAGCTGCAAGTAAGGTAGCAACTTCTTGTTGACGACCATAAAGTTTTTCTGGTATGAGGAATCGGTCAGAAATATCTTTCTGTGCTAATTCAAAGGGTTCTATTTTGCTATTTTGTTGCCATTGGTGATGACAAATTTCTAGGTCATATTTAAGTCCATAGGCACTTTGATACCGGTCTTCGGCGTTTTTCGCCATCAATTTGGCGACAATATCACAAATTACTTGGGGAATTTCCTCTCCATTACTCAAAAGCGGTGGTTCTTTAGCAATGTGAGAGTACACCAACTCCATTGGATCTTGGTTGGTAAATGGTAAGTGTCCACTGAGTAGTTCAAAAAATGTCACCCCCAAAGAATAGAAATCACTGCGGTAATCAATACCTCGGTTCATTCTTCCTGTTTGTTCAGGGGAGATGTAAGCTAATGTT
The DNA here is from genome assembly GCF_021596505.1 of Nostoc sp. CMAA1605. Classification (GTDB taxonomy): domain Bacteria; phylum Cyanobacteriota; class Cyanobacteriia; order Cyanobacteriales; family Nostocaceae; genus Trichormus. Next base: position 23,007 of record NZ_PJIZ01000020.1, read on the forward strand.
CCTTCTAAGACATTGGGATTGGTAATATTCTGAATTTCTCTGGGTAATAGAGTGGCGATACTAAAATCAATTAGTTTAATTTCTTGGGTGTTGGGGTTGATGAGGATGTTGGCGGGTTTGATGTCTTTGTGGATAATGCGATCGCGATGTAATTCTGCCAAAATAGACACTATGGCTATTGCTATCGGTAAAAACTCCGTAAGAGTCAATCGACCTGCTTGTGTAACTTTATACTGCTTTACCCAGTCATTCAATGAGGTACTGTGAAAGTCCTCCATAACTAAAGCATAGCCGTTGCGATAGTTTTCTAAACACAGAGGTTTAACTATCCCTGCAATATCTAAATTTTTGGTAATGGTGTACTGATTACGGAATTGAGCAATTTCATTAAATGTAGGGTACTCATTCCGCATCAATTTAATGATCACAGGTTTTCGGTCTTTTTCTCTAATAGCTCGATAAACTAGGGTTTTGCTGCCAATATAAACTTGCTCTATGATCTGATATCCAGACAGAGGAAAAAAAGTATTTGATAAGGCTAGCATTGCAGGGATTTTTATATTTTTATTGAGCGATTTATATTTTATTATTCCCTAAAATTTATTATTATCCAAATATTCTTTAACAAAAAATATATTTAAAAAACAAAAAACTTTGAATAATTTTTACTTCAGTATTACCACTTAATTAATGCTTATTTCCCCATAAAAATCAATTCTAAATTCCACTGAATTGATATTTTAATGTTTAGATATTTATAAGTAATAGCACTGAAATACAAAATTCATCTCAATTATTTATGAAGCTGCATATAATTTGATCCCCACTAGAGCATCGATTCAGTAATCAAAAACCTAACCCCCCAGCCCCCTTCCCTGCGAGGGAAGGGGGAGCCAAACTCCCCTCTCCTCGTAGGAGAGGGGTAGGGGGAGAGGTTCTTTCAAGATTACTGAATGGGTGTTCTAGCCACTCTTAAAAAAAGGGGAACAACAAACAAAATTAAAGTCCCCTTAAAAAGAGGACTTTAGGGTGATATAAATGTGTGGAAACTGTTAAATCTCGGCCACTGCGCGTTCAATTAAACGGCGTGCTAGGGTTTGAGTACCTGTGTGTTCGTAGTAATTGGTAGATACATCTAAAAAGGCTGCTAGATAATCTAATTTGTCATCAGAAAATTGAATAAAACTTTGCAAATTGCCCACAACTTTTTGGGGACTTAAATTATTTGCAGAGACAATGCCACCCATCCAACCTTTAACTGAATCTAAACTGTTACCAATAAAATCGAGTTTACTGCCCACATTATTACCAGGAATTAAATCTTTCATTCCTTGGAAAGTAGAACTTTTATCTAACTCATTGGGGTTGGTTTGACTTAATCCAGATAACGCTTTATTGATAAAATCTGGCCCCAAGGGTATCAAACCATCAACGCAGACTAAAGCCACCATACGAATTAGGGATTCGCCACTGTATTCTCCTAAAGAAGCGACAAAATCACCGATGCTATCCCCAGGAATGCCATTAATTTGACAAAAAGCGACTAATTCCGCTACTACCTTCAAAGATAAATCGATGACTTGAGCCTTATCTGCTTTGGGAGTAATTGAGTTGAGAAAACCTAAAAGTGGAATGCTTTCACCAACTTTATTAGCTAAGGCTGCTGCACCTAAAGCCTTATCTGTACCGTCAACAGTTTGATAAAGCCACATTGCTGTTTGATATCCTTGGGAGCGATCATTGTAAAGATAGATTGCTCGTTCGCCAATTTGCTGAATTAAACTATCGTCAGTTTCACCAGTAACAGTCTTAATAGTATTGACAAAGCCGACTGTATTTTGCCACTCACCAGGAGCGACAAAATCTAAAGCATTTAACATGGAAATTGTCAAGCCACTGGTTGGTAATTGATCAACCAACTCAAAAATTGGTTTGCTCACAAAAATCTCCTAATTTAGATTTGATTATTCTTGATGACAAAGTATTTTCCACTCTGTTCTTGAGTGTGAATACAGACTATTTGAGTTTGGCTAGTCCATCTAGATTAAATTTGGCGATCCAATCAGCGCGATCGCTAGCTTTAAATGATGGAGAACGCGATAATACTTTTACCTGATATTTACCCACTAACACCGCAGTTTGAGTATTACCTACTTCCACAGCCGGATAACCAGCGATGTTTTTCGTACTATTAGAAAACTTCGCGGCTGCGCCTGGTGTACTGCTAGTATCCGAAATCGATAACACTGCTACGTCTTTACCAGCTTTTTTTAATTTAGCTTCAGCAAAACCCTTTTTCTCTTGAGTGTAGACTCGTTGATAATCAGCTTCCTCACTGGGGAAAAATTTATTGAACTCACTCCCTTGAGTCGCATTTTTCGCAACCGCCTGACCATTCTTTTGACGACTGCTTTCTTGTTGTACTTGATCAAAACGGCCTGGTGCTTTGGCTGTACAAGCTGTAGTCAGTAATAACACTGACAGCAACACAGCAGCTAAGACCCTACGCGTACGAGGAAAAATCATCTCTAGCTTCTCCTAATAGTTGAGCTTTGAGGCAATTATCTGTGCTGCTGCCAGTTTCTACCCAGAAACTTTACCTTTTGATAAGTATTTGGGTTAGGGGTGTAGGGGTGTGGGGGTGTGGGGGTTTAGGGGTTTAAGAATTTCAATACCCGCCCAAAACGGTTGCACTAAAAAGCAAGGTTTCTAATCCTTGGGTTAGGTTGGGTGCTAGTTTTCCCCCTACACCCCTACACCCTTACACCCTTATACCCTCATATCCCTCTCACCACCGAGAAGTTAAGAGTATAAGGCTCATCCCAGGACTGCTGAGTGCTGGCTTTGACAGCATCTAGATAGCGATGGAAAGTTTGCAATTGGGTGAAGTCGGGACGATAGCCGAGATTTCCTTGTTTGGTAAATAGAGGTGTAGTAGCGATCGCCTGATAATCAGAATTAGTTTGCGATTGTTGTGTTAACCAAGTTGATTCAGGATTTATAGGAATTAATCCTGGTGGAATTTCCCCTTCTAAAAATGCCAAAAGTCTCTGCTGACAAGTGCTGGTATTAATACCGCGCCCTTCAAATAGTTGCAAAACTTCCCCAAACATCAAAGTCCGGTTGGGCAGCAGTCGCAGCAATTCTGTAAATAAGAAGTAATCTGTATACTGATGGCGAGATTCTTCTAAAACTTGGGGATGTAGTGCTAACAAAGCTAAACCATAGGCTACACGGCTACAGTTGGGAATGCCATTTTCACCCAGGTATGCGTCCTGAATTATCCTGGCGTTGGGAAGTTTCTGACGTAACCAACGATTCACCACGGCTAAATTTGCCACTCCCCCAGTCAAAATTGCTTGATTAATCGCTTCCGTGGGAATACCACGGGCTACTAATAGCTTATTCAATTCCCGATTCAACCGCCGCACAAAGGGAACAAAGACCTGAGTTTCTAAATCTCGACGCTGTAAAGTCCACTTTTGATCAGCTAATTCAAAACTAAAGGTTTCTTGACGTTGCAAAATCAGCTTTAAAGCTAAGGCTGCATCTAAGACCGCTTGTCCGAGTAGGGAACTTTCTAAGTGTTGTTGCAACAAAATTCTGGCTTGAATGTCAGGTTCTCCTACACGGGGTAATTCTAAATCATCTAAATTCAAACTTTGCCACTCTACGCCATCTAAATTAGGAAAGGCTGATTGCCATTGTGAAGCAGAATGATGAGTTTGCTGGCGATCCTCTGGGTTTTGCCAGCGAGATTGACGGTATTTGGGCGGTAATAACAATTGACAGATAATATCTTGTTCTATGCCTTTGCCTGCATAGGCAAAACCATGAACCATAAAATCATTGTGGGTGAGTGGCTGTATATTCTCTGGGACATCCACTAGTCCCATTTCCGTAGCGGTTGCACCGATATTAATCACCAAAGTATTGCCCATCATCGCCCCATCGTGACTTTGTACTGGGGTCAACCCTTTGTAGGTGCTGAATTGTACCTTTTCACCGTTAGCCCCATTCAGGACACTGAGTAGACTAGCGATCGCTTCTTCTATAAAAAATACTTGCTGTGGGTGCTGCACTAATCTACTTGTCAGTAAAGCTTCCCGCACATTAAAGCGATATTGTTCAGACCAGGTAGAAGGACAGTTACAAATTACACCAGCAATTTGACTGACAATCTCATGAAAGGTACTATCATCCAAACCCACGGCTGTCGCAATTAATCCTTGGGTGGTACTGTCGCGATCGGCTTTGAGAGTCAACAGTAACTTCGAGAGCGATCGCACCACCCAAATTAACGGCCCTGCCGAAAATTCATTGAATTGCAGCACAGGTTGCCATTTTTGCTGGTCATTTTTGTAGGGAATTGCCACCTGTAAGTAAGGTTTTAACTGTGCTGAGTACAGATGATTTTTCAGATGCGATCCTTGATTTTCTCCATGACTCTGTATTGGCGGTGCAGAAGCATTCGGCAAATACACCTCTGCGGGTAAACGGAAGGATTGCTGGAAAGTATTAGTTCCTGGTTGCTGTTCTGCTGACCAACAAATCGGATAAACAACGCCTGTAGAACGATTTAATAAAGTTGCAGAAATCCCCGTTGTCCCTAAATCAATACCTAAATACCAAACTGAGTCTAAAGTTTCAGGTGCAGTTTCTCTATTGTCAACGGGAGTATCAGGCGTGATTACAGAACTCTCGTAATTTGTAGTTGTGGCTTCCTTTTTTTTTTCAGCAGGGCTAAAGTCAGAGGTGGATGCTGTTTGGGGTGAAGCGATCGGCCGTGATGGGGCAACATCGAGACTTGGTGTATTGTCTTTTGCTTCTTGCTCTAATTGTTGCCGATCCTTTGCCCAAAACTCGGCACTTTCCAAACCAATGACTGGAGACTGGGGACTGGATGCTTCTAGTTTGGCTAAATCTTGATGTAATTTCAGCCATTGCTCTTCATTCAGGGAAATTTCTGGGAGATTGGCTAAAGAGTTGACTTCCGGCGAGAGTAAATTTTCCTGGGGTGAAGCGGCAATAAATTGTTCAGGTAATGATTCTGGTTGTTTTGGCGTTAATGGTAATGGTTCTGACTCAACTTTTTCCTCAACCACCGCTAAATTATCCGTTATCTCAGGTTTAACTGCTAACGGTTCTGTAATTGGTGGTGATGGTGGCGGCGTAGTATTGGGGGTAGTGACTTCTAATGGCGGAACTGCTAAAGCTTCTGTAATATTTACATCCCCAAATAAATCAGTTAAAGATGTAATTGTATCTTCAGTAGCCGGTTGTAGTTCGGGCAAACCTAAATCATCATCAACACTCTGGGTTGGTGCAGTATCTGCAAACAGAGTTTCCAAACCCACCATTGGTTGTAAGTCGTCTACTTCATCCTCTAACTGGAGTGGCGATTCCTCCCAAGGTAGAGAGTCTATAGTCTCTAGTGACGCATCTGTGATTTCTGGGGAGTCAGGCTGATCCAAAAAATCTGTATCTGATTGATCAAACCAAGCATCCGGCATCATGGCGGCTGTATCAACTTCTGCCAGTACATTTTGCGGTGCTATAGATATACTACTAGCCGTATCTTCTTCTGATAAATCCGCTATGACTGACTCAGAAGTCAATTCCAGAATGGCGGTGAAATTGTCCATGCCAAACAAGCTGGCGTAAATTAGATCAACCTCATCATCTGTTGATTGCCCACTTTCTGGAGACAAGATATCTGGTGTAGTCAAATTGTCAGTAGAAATAGACTCATCAATACCCAGTTGCAAAAGCATCTCATCTAGTTCATTTGTCATCAGGGCTTCAAATTCTGACGTTTCAGGCTCGTCTAGAATGTTAGACACTGAGGCTGTTGCCACTGGCTGTGACTCTTCTAGTGTTAATGTATCAAATATATCAGTATTATCCGACTGCGATAAATTAGTAGTAGCTGTAGTAGTTGATAATATCGGCGTAGTCAGGGGTTGAGTTTCTAATTTAGAAGTATTTACAGGGTAATTAGCTAGATTTTGCTGTATAATTTGTGTCAAATTATTTAAGAGGTTTACTAGTAAATGTTCACCTTGTAAACCTGTACTGTGCATTCTCGTCAATGCTTGCGATAAAGAATCATGATAAGTATTAATATTGCGCTGTAGGGCATCAAAAACAACATTTACAGTCCCATCCAAAGATAGTAAACGTTGATCCAATTCCTGGGCTAGTTGTGTTAAGCGTTGAGTTTGTTCTGGTGCTTCCCACAAAGCTTGATGTTGGTTGGGTGGAATTTCTAGACTATTTTGATAATTTTGCGTTTCACTAGAGTGATTTGCCGCCGCCTCAATCATTTTGGGTGTTAAAGCGGGAACAAGGCGACTCATTAAAACTTGTAAAAATTCAGTAATAATTTGCTCTTGATTTGCCAATTGTTGGCTGAGAGAGTAATTATGTAATCGCTTCTGCTCTAACTGTCGAATTTCTTGCACCAAAATCGCCCGTTCTTGCAATAGGGCTGTAACTTCTCCTTGCAAGGGTTGGACACAGGCGGACAAATCATTTTGCAGCTGTGTTACCAGAGAATGAGTGTATTCTTGAAAATCGGGGGCGGGTGGTGTTGGTGGCGTGGGGGGATTTTGCCCTTGGTCAATAAACTTCACTAACAAAGGCGATTTAGGAGAAACTGTACTAGTGGGGTTCTGTTCAGAATTCTCTGATATTTCTGATGTTTGTAACTGAATTAAAAAATCACGCGTTCTTTCTAAAACTTCCTTTGGCTCTTGCGCTTGACTAGACAAAAGCTTAGGTAAGCGTTTACCACTGCTGTTAAGCAAGTTGTCAATATCTGCAATTAGTTTTTGAAGTTCATCTTTGCGGGAAGTCACTTTAAATTACCTTAGCTAAAATTTTAGGTTAACTGGCTGTGTAAATTAATTTACAATCAATTTTTGGGATGGATAACTGAAAATAGTAGCGTTGCGTCAATCAATTTTAGATTTTAGATTTTGGATTTTAGATTGACCCCGACTACAAGGGTACGGGGCTTGGGGATTGTAGATTGAGGATCTTAGATTTTTTTACCCGAATCTTAGGTGGGGCTTGTACCTAAAAAATCCTTGCATCACAAATCCAAAATCCAAAATTTCGAGAGTCAACAGTCAATTTGCCAGAGGTGATAGATTCCGCCCCACCGGAGTTAATCGCCATTGGACAATGATTTAGAGCTAGTGACAGTCTCAAAACATCAAAATATTCTGAAACTGCTAATATGAGGTAGTTTACTAGGCGATATTACAGTTTGAAGGACTTCATAGTATAAAAACACAAAAAAATTCAAATCGCCATGTTGAGTAATGAGTGCTGAGTGCTGAGTGCTGAGTGCTGAGTGCTGAGTAATGAGTAGTGAGTAATGAGTAATGAGTAATGAGTGCTGTTATTGGTAGCGCGTTGTTTAGCCGATGCTGAGTTGGGAAATAAATCCTACCTTGTCTACCTTCCAATCCCCAATACTTCGACAAGCTCAGTACAAGTCTCCAATCCCCAGTCCCCAATCCCCAGTCCCCAATCCCCAATCCCCAATCCCCAGTCCCCTATTCGCAAAAATTAACAACCTTGGATACCATAAGTTGTGTAAAAATCCTCTAATACACTTGCTTTTGCCACATACTGAGTTCTCTTTTAAAATTAAGTGTAAAGCGATCGCTTAGGCTAGATATAGCGTTTAGTTTCCCTTTAGCCGCTTGAATAATGTCGTAATGGAAGACAATCCCTGGATAAACTCAGCTCCCTTTTTTCAAGGTTTACCAGAAACCTCTGTAGAAATAGCTCTTAACCATCTCGTAACCCGCACCCACCCAGCTAATCAAGTCATACTACTAGAAAATGACTGGGGGGGTTCCGTATATTTTATATTTGAAGGTTGGGTAAAAATTCGTACATATAATTTGGAAGGGAAAGAAGTAACACTAAATATTATTGGTAAAGGGGAATTGTTCGGTGAAATGGCGGCTTTAGATGAAGTACCCCGTTCTACAGATGTTATTACTCTGACACCTACAGTAATCGGCAGTATGCCAGCACAAGATTTTGTTAAATTACTCCATACAGAACCTTTAGCGGGAATTCGTCTATCACAATTGATGGCGCGACGATTACGCCAAGTAAATCGTCGTCTAAGGTTGCGAGAATCCGATAGTCAGTCACGAGTAGCAGATACATTATTATTTTTGGCAGACGGTCAAGGTAAACAAGGACAAACTGGAACGGAAATCCCTAATTTACCCCATAGAGAACTCAGCAGTTTGAGTGGACTAGCACGGGAGACTGTAACTAGAGTATTGACAAGATTGGAAAAAAAAGGCTTGATCAAGCGAGATCAAGACAATATTTGTATTCCCGATTTGTCAGCTTTAGAAAAAAGAATCGTTTAATCTAGGTTAAAGTTTACGAAGTTATGCTGTAAGGGTTTAGGGGAAAAATTTTAGATTTTAGATTTTGGATTTTAAATTGAATTCCAATCCAAAATCCACTCATTGAATCGCCCAATCCCCAATCCCCAGTCCCCAGTCCCCAGTCCCCAATCCCCATGAGTATTCTAAATTCCCCACACTCTGAACCAGAGGAAAATTCCGGCTCCGATTCTCAACCTTCAACCCAGAAATGGTCATATCATCCAGCAGAGTTAAAACGACCACAATTAAAGGTTGATGCGCCTTTAAGAATGGTAGAAACAGCGTTTTTAGCTAGTACGGCTAGTTTGATTTGGTTTATTAATTTTTACTTTCCTTTGGGGCCAGTCTTACGAATATTTTTCCCTGTCCCCATCGCTTTAGTTTATCTCCGGTGGGGTAAACGGGCTGCATGGATTGCTGCTGTTACTTCTGGGTTACTTTTATCGGTACTCATGGGGCCAGTCCGCAGTTTATTATTTGTTATGCCCTTTGCCTTTATGGGCGTGCTACTTGGGGCTACTTGGTATCGTCGTGTTCCTTGGCTAGTTTCTATCACTTTGGGGACATTATTAGCAACTTTAGGAAACTTTTTCCAGTTGTGGTTGCTGTCTATTTTGTCAGGAGAAGACCTTTGGGTTTACACCATTAATCAAGTCACTAGATTGACAGATTGGATATTTTCGCTATTTGGATTGTTATCTAGTCCCAATGTGTTGTTCATCCAATTGGGTGCAGTAGCTTTATTTATTGTTCATAACTTCATCTATTTATTTGTAGTACATTTAGCTGCTTGGTTATTGTTAGATAGACTAGGTAATCCCATCCCTCGCCCACCGCATTGGGTACAAGTTTTGATGGATTATTAAAAGTTAGTTATTTATTAGTCATTAGTCATTAGTCATTAGTCATTAGTCATTAGACTAAATACAGTTCAGATAAGTGTTTAAATCTTAAATCAAACCTCATATATAGGAATTCGCTTTGATTCCTAAAATTGTTTGCGTAGGGAGGGAACTGGGAACACATGGAACAGGGAAGAAAAAATAAATGTGTACTGAGTTTTTTCTCCAAATCAAATACTAAATTTTCAACTTTGAATTGGATCATCTGCTGGTGGATGCCTGCCAATTTCTTTATCAGCACAACGAATATTAATTATTCTAGCTCGGTTAAATGCTAATTCTGCAATTGTCGCACGTCCTGTTGCTGTCAAGCCAACAATCAAGAGTGCGTCCATTGACCAAATAAAGTGTTTTTGCCAACTATCAATGCGTGGGTTAAATAAAGGTACTTCTGATGAAGAATATTCATCAAAGGCTTTAATTTTGTCTGATTTTTGGCGATTGCAATGAAAACAGGCTAAAGCTAAATTATCTATTGAATTCGCGCCACCTTTGGTAAGAGGAATTACATGGTCTACAGTGAAGGAAACATATTGCCACTGTTCTGATGCGTGACAATATTCGCACAAAAAATTAGCTCTTTGTCGTACTTGATGTTGAGTAGCCTAACTAATGTATCGATTCACAGACAAATCTCTAATCCCCTATAATTCACTTTGACTTTCAATTAGTGCTGAATTTCTGATCATCCGATTTACTAAACTCAGATAATCATCTAATTCTTCATATTCATCAAGTTCTTTTTCTTCTTCTAAAGTAATTGTTGATTCTTTTTGTTTAATTAATAATGCTTCAATTCTCCCCTGAACTAAGCTAGAGGCTCGAAATATTGGCACTCCTTCTACTAACTCAATACGGATAGCACCATCTAATGGCAGGGCCTTGGGCAAGTGCGACAATTTTATCGGTAAATTGGTTTTCATTGTGTAAGTTTTAAAATATACATTACAAAGATAAGAAACTGATCATGAGCTAATAATTTTACTGAAATATGAAACTAATAAAATCATTTTGTCATTGTATCCTGAAAATTATAAGTCTCATTTCAATTACTACTAATTATTGTTAACTACTGAGGTTAAATTAGTTTTTCACTGTATACTTTGCAGTTTGTATATTTTGTACTTATTTAACTTGTTCTATAGTTAAACTATACTCTTAAAGTTTATGATTAATATTTATACTGAAAAAGAACAGGGCAAAGCGTGGCTAGAAAAGTATCATGGTTGTTTACCTTTGTTTACCTGTGTTCTAGGTTTTACAGAAACTGCTTTAATCCCAGGAATATCCGCAGCTGGTTTGACTCCAGAGGATCGGAAATATACTGCTTGTGCTGATGCTGAGTTCTTATATTATGGTGCAAATCACAAACCCCAATACTCTCTCCCTCCTCTGACGGCTGGAGCTTCACCTGTGCTGATTTCTCGTGCTGTTGTAGAGTCATTAAATATACCGTTGTATTTATTTAATGCTGGGTTAAGCCAAACTTTATCCTTACCCGCAATTGATTTAGGTGGCTCTTCGGCTCAGTGTTTAAGTACAGGTAAAGCAATGGATTTAACGACTGTACATAAATTATTGCAGCAAGGGCTACTTTGGGGCGATCGCCTCGCTACTCAAACACGCGAAAGTTATCTAATTCTGAGTGAATGTGTCGTAGGTGGAACAACTACAGCTTTAGCAATTTTGACTGGTTTGGGTATAGACGCGATCGGCAAAGTGAATAGTAGTCACCCCATTTGTAACCATGAACAAAAATGGCAAGTCGTACAACAAGGTTTGCAGAAAATGCACCAAAAAAATCAGGGGGACAAGGTGGAAAAAACTTCCTTGTCTCCCCAGTCTTCTAACTCTGCTGTTGATCCTTTGGAATTAGTTGCGGCGGTGGGTGATCCCATGCAAGTAGTAGTGGCGGGAATGGCGATCGCAGCTAGTCGCCGTTGTGGTGTGATGTTAGCAGGTGGAACGCAAATGCTAGCGGTTTATGCTCTCATGAGTGCGATCGCCGAAACTTACAATTTATTTTGGCAGCCAGCAGCAGTAGTTGTGGGAACAACTCGCTGGGTAGCAGAAGATCCCACAGGTGATACAGTGAATCTCACCCTCAGTTTAGGCAAAAATAGCCACTATCCTAGTAGCCCCACACCTCCTTTACTCGCTACTCAGCTGAGTTTTGCTCATTCAGCTTATCCCCAACTCCGAGCCTATGAACAGGGATTTGTCAAGGAAGGCGTGGGTGCGGGTGCTGCTTGTATCGCCGCTAGTCTTAGTCACAATTGGCAACAATCAGAACTTTTACTAGCGATCGAAACCCAAATTCAAAAACTCAGCCAAATTATTTGAGCGTCCGTTAGCGAAGTTAGACCAAAATACAATGATGTAGAGACGTTGTGTAAAACATCCTTACAGAGCAGAATCAAGTGCATCTTCGATCAATACAGGACTTTGTGATCGGAACAAAGTTTGGGGAAGCAATCCCAACATCAAGAGAGATTACTACCCTGCGGGAACACTTTGTGAACGCGATCGCTCGTAATGACGAAGTTAAATTATTTTTGCGTAAGTCCAGCAATAAACACTATCACGACTCGTTACTCATTACTCATTACTCAGCACTCATTACTCATTACTCAGCACTCGTTACTCAGCACTCAGCACCGGCTGAACGCCGCGCTACCGCTAACAGCACTCATTACCCCGCCTCACTTTGCCATAAAAACAAAAATACCGGACTCATAACTTCCGGCAAATTTTCATCGGAGTAAATTTAACTATCGCAACTTAATGTATTCTTTCTCTCAGTAATTGTTCTTCTAAAGCCGCAATCCGATTGTAGGCTGCTGTCAGCTGTGCGGTAAGTCTCTGTATTTGAATTTCTGGTGATAAGCTCTTTTCTCCACTTTGGCTGCTCGTATCTAAATAAATGCCATCGATTAATACATCCTTGTGTTCTAATTCTGAAGTGATGCTGAATTGTCCTTTGAACTGAGAATAGCTAATCTCTCGATTCTCATGAAAACTCTCTTTGGCTTTTGTTCTAGCTAAAGAACATTCTGAAATAGCTTGTGCTACTTTTGTGTCAAGTTGCTCAATAAACTGGTAGAGGGCATCCAGTTTATGACTTACAGTTAGGATTTGTTGTTGTAATGGCTCCATTTAATACCCTCGTCTGCACATTTTCTATATGTTATTCAATTTACTGGCAATGTTAAACATACTTATGAATTATTTAATTATTCACATTTTCCTTGGGAATGCGATACACAGTTAATCATTTCGATATATCACTCAACATTTTTCTCATTTAATGCTCATCTTTATATTGAGATTAATTAACTTTCTGGCTAAAGTGCAGAAATAATCAGCGAATCGGCATTAATTTTTTCAGCATAATTCCTGTGTAGTAAGGGCTTCAGCTCTGCTCTTATGCAAATTGAGAAATCAACATCATCAGTTTTGGTTGCTGATATCAATGAGACATCATTAGCTTTGTATTCCATCTCTGAAATAGTTGATAAATGAATGAAATTTAATTGATTATCTGCCTGTGTCTAATGCAGGCTAACAATGGCCAGACTTTTGTCAATTGTTGTTAGGTCTTGGCGATCGCTATCCACAATACTTGATATAGTCTGATAGTCGCTCAAGACTGGCACAGAGATACGTAAGTATTTTTAGTTGACTTTTACAGAGTAGTGTGACTATAAAGAGGTTAATAATTCCTGACAAATAATTTTAGGAACTAACCGACAAGTAAACTGGTCTGGCGGAATGTAATTATTGGGTAATCTATGGTGGCTATGAGACAAGACTTGATGAACCTGGCTGACGCTCAGTCATGATGGGGAAAATATAGGTTAAGTCCTAGTTTCGTGCAGAAATGTACTCGCTAATACGATAGAATGCGCGAATGACAGATGTGTGCTGTGTGGTCTTGGAGTGCGAATGACGCTTTCAATTCAAAAGAGTTTAAATTGGCTACAAATACGCCGCTACTGGGAGTTGCTGCAAGTCTTGGTCATGCGGAATCTCAAAGTGCGTTACAGAGGTTCTCTACTAGGCGTGTATTGGTCACTATTGAACCCCTTGATTATGACAGCACTCTATAGTGCAATTTTTGGTGCGACATTCGCATCTTATTACGGTAATTCCATCGTCAACTACGTGCTAGCCGCCTTTACTGGCTTAGTCGTGATTAACTTCTTCTCATCCTCCACATCCCAAGCTTTATCTAGTGTCGTCAATAATGGGGCGTTGTTAAATAAAATTCGTCTCCCTGTGAGTGTCTTCCCCGTCTCAATGGTGGTAGCCAATATTTTTCAGTTTGCAGTGGGAGCATTTCCCTTATTAGCTGCGATCGCACTCATCAATTCTAAAAGTATATTAAATGTGTTAGCATTACTACTTCCATTGCTGTCCCTAATTTTAGTGTGTGCAGGAGTGGGATTCTTAGTTAGTGCGCTTTATGTGTTTTTTCGAGATTTACCTTACTTCTATGAGTTAGTCGTGTTCGTACTGTGGATTAGCAGTCCTGTATTCTACCCAGCGGCCATTGTACCACCCCAAGTTAAACCGTTTTTAGGATTAAATCCACTGTCCCCAATCATTGAAAGTCTACGTCAAATTACTTTATCTGGTAATCTACCAGATTTAAATTTAATTTGGGGGGCTTTGCTCAGTGGCATCATAATTTTTGCCTTGGGATGGACTTGTTTTCATATGTGGCGACATCAGTTTATGGATTTACTCTAGATGGAACTTATTCGATTAGAACAAGTATCTCTGTGGCGGCGGACGCAAGAAGAATTTTCCTATGACTTAAAAAAGACAGTTCTATCGCTGATTGAAGGTAAGTACCGTAAGCCTGCACGTAAGTTAGTTCTTGAGCAGATCAATCTGGTTGTTAACTCAGGTGAAAAAGTAGGAATTATTGGCGCAAATGGTTCAGGTAAATCAACACTGCTGAAAGTAATTTGTGCTATTTTACAGCCAACCAATGGTACAGTCAGAGTTAGGGGACAAATTGCACCTTTGATTGAACTTGGTGCTGGTTTTGATGCTGAGATTTCCGTAATGGATAATATTCTCCTGTATGGAGTTCTCTTAGGTTTTTCCAGGGTAGAAATTCAAAAAAGAGCCTCTTCGATATTAGAGTTTGCAGAATTAGAAGATTATGCTTTAGTACCCGTTAAGGGTTTATCTTCTGGTATGGTAGCTAGGTTAGGATTTGCGATCGCTACAGATGTACAACCGGATATCCTGATTCTCGACGAAGTTTTATCTGTAGGAGATGAAAAATTTAAAAACAAGTGTAAGCAAAGAATCGATAAATTTTGGGACGCAAACGCCACAGTCTTAGCAGTTTCCCACGATTTAGAATTTATCAAAAATTCGTGTAACCGAGCAATTTGGTTGCACAAGGGACAAATACGGTTTACAGGTGATGCAGAAGAAACTGTAGATTATTATCTACAAGCAGTCAGAGAAGGTAACACCTAAATTTTTATTTTTCAGTAACAACTTTTACTAAAAAGCTCTTTTAGTTGTAAAATCTCACTCAGAGTAAGCTAGGAGCGAGTATGAAAGTATTAATTACTGGAGGTGCTGGTTATATTGGGTCAGTGTTGACACCAACTTTATTAGCTCATGGTTATGAGGTGACTGTACTAGATAATTTCATGTTTCACCAAAATAGCTTGGCTGATTGCTGTCAATATGACGGGTTTCAAATCGTCAGAGGTGATTGCAGAGATGAAAACACTATTAAACTTCTGCTCAAAGATGCTGATGTCATTATTCCCTTAGCAGCATTAGTAGGCGCACCATTATGTAAAAATGATGCGATCGGTACCCAAACAATTAACTCCGATGCTGTCAAAATGTTGTGTAGGCTAGCCAGTAAGGAACAACGCATTCTCATGCCAGTCACAAATAGTGGTTACGGCATCGGTGAACCAGGAAAGTTTTGTACAGAAGAAACACCTCTACGCCCAATTTCTTTATACGGAATCACGAAAGTAGAAGCCGAGCAAGCTGTTTTAGAAAGAGAAAATAGCATTACGTTTAGATTGGCTACTGTCTTTGGTATGTCCCCCCGTATGAGGGTTGATTTGTTAGTCAATGACTTTGTTTATCGTGCTGTCCATGACCGAGCAGTTCTAGTTTTTGAAGGTCATTTTAAGAGGAATTATATCCATATTCGTGATGTTAGCAAAGTATTTTTGCATGGCATTGTCAATTTTGCAACCATGAAGGGTAAACCCTACAATGTTGGATTAGAAGATGCGAATTTATCCAAATTAGAACTATGCGCTGAAATTAAAAAACATTTACCCAACTTTGTATATCTAGAAGCTCCCATCGGTGAAGATCCAGATAAGCGCGATTACATAGTTTCCAACGCCAGAATTTTAAATACTGGCTTTGAACCAGATTGGTCTTTAAGCCGAGGTATTCAGGAATTGATTAAAGGTTATACAATCTTACGCAACAGCTTGTATTCTAACGTTTAGTAGAGTGAGCTTATGTCATTTCCCCCAAATGATGTCATAGCTGTAATTTTAGCCGGTGGGTACGGCACACGCATCAAACACCTATTAGACGGTGTGCCTAAACCTATGGTGTCAGTTGCAGGTAAACCTTTTATTGAGTGGGTTGTACGTTATCTAAAAACACAAGGCATTACAAAAGCCGTCATTTCCACAGGTTATCTAGGAGAAGTTATAGAAAAATATTTCCACACACAACCTGTTGATGGCATACAAATTATTTGCTGTCGAGAAACCAAACCACTAGGCACTGCTGGGGGTTTTTTAAATGCTGTACATCTCAGTGGAAAATCGCCTCATGCTTGGTTAGTCGTTAATGGCGACTCTCTAGTTTTTGCCAACTTGGCATTACTTAGTCATCATCTTTCTGGTAATAAAACTAGTGGTGTAATTCTTGGCTTATCAGTAAGTGATACTTCCCGATATGGTTCACTAGTATGTAATCAGTTAGGTGAATTAGAAAAATTTGCAGAAAAACGTCCAGGTTCTGGAATAATAAGTGCAGGAGTATATTTATTAAGAAACTCTTTGATGAAAGAATTTCCAAATACATTACCTTTGAGCTTTGAAAATGAGGTATTCCCCTTATTAATAAGTCAAAATTTTAGCTTGCAAGTAGCTATTACTGATGCTCCTTTTTTGGATATAGGCACTCCTGAATCTTTACCACAAGCTGAATCTTTCATTTTGGATAATCATCAGCAATTTACATGGTAAATATGGTTACACCTTACTCTATTTTGAAAAAAATCATTCCACCTCCGATTAGAGCATTCATTCGAGATTTAGATAGTGCTTATCATGCACTAGAAGAACGAATTGATGCACAAAAACAACACATTAATAAATTAGAACAATCTTATAGTAATTTAGAAATTACTCATAATAACCTCAAAGACTGTTACCAGCAATTACAATCTAATTACCAAGAATTAGATGTAGAATATTTTGATTTAGTAATTAAGCACTTTCTTGATAGAGAAGATTTCGCTCAAGAGGATTTTTGTAATCAACTATACACTGCTCTAAATAGAAATAATATTCCCCAAACAGACTATTCAAATAAACAGAGTAAACGGATTTGTATTTTAATTCCTGAAGATATTCGTTATTTTTACCCCACTATTAAGTTAGTTGCAGATCAAATAACAGAGATAGGAATTGATGTAGATATATTCTGTCTCTGTTTTGGTGATCAAGAAGAATTAAAATTAAAACATAATTTTAATACTATTAGTTATCAAACTACCTGTAATCATCACTATACAAAATCTGGTAAGCTAGAGTTTATGGCTAAAGCTTTCATACAGTTAAAGATGTATGATGCTTACATAGGATTAAATGATTTGGGTTTAGCAACTGCCTACTTTATCTCCAAAAAAATCTTCCATAAACCACTAATTGCTTATATGTTGGAAATCCCATCTATTCAGGAGAATTTTGATAATTATGTTGCATCTTTATTTGATAAGGTAGATGCTTTTGTAGATGTAGACCCAGGTAGATTGAAATATCGTCTTACACACGCGTCAATTACTAACACTCGGTTCTCAATTCGGAATTTAACTCGTCAGAAAGAAATCCTTAATATCCAACCTTGTGAAGAATTTAATCAAAATCCTTCATTGGTTTTATGGTATCACGGTACTATTAGTCGGTTTCATGGCATTACAGAAATTCTGGATGCTTATTATAAGAGTAAATCAATAGCAGAATTACATCTGACTGGATCATTTCTACTTCATGAAGATAATCAGCAATTGTTGAAACGGATTGAAAAAGAAAATAAACCAGTCCTTATACACCAACCTGTACCTAGAGATATTATACTGAAACGTGCTGCTGAGTTGGCAAGTATAGCCATTTGTTTTTACCCTTTCCGATACTCGAATTCCCATGATTATTTAGGTAGACTATATGCAAATCCAGCAAAAGTTTTCGATTACATGGCTTTAGGCATCCCTACTATTACATCAGATAATCCTAATTTAGTTGAATATGTTCAAAATGAAGGTTGGGGAATTTGTGTTCCACCTGAAGATTCAGATGCTGTAGCTGAGGCAATCGATTTGTTAGCTCAAGACGAGCCAAGGCGTTTAAGCATGAGCAGGAAAGCCAAAGAATTATTTGAATCTAAATATAATCTAGAGCAAGAGGTTAATCCTTTTATTAATTGGTTGAAATCTTATTTAAATTAAAGTATCTCTATTAAGTTTATTTATTAAATAGCCATTTAAATAAAACCTGTAAAAGCCAACAACATCAATTGTTTATAAGAATTATGCTAATATCTCGCGCTCCTGTTCGTATTAGTTTTTTTGGTGGTGGAACTGACTACCCTGAATATTTTATTCAACACGGAGGTGCTGTATTAGCCACAGCAATTGATAAATTTTCCTACATTACGGCTAGTCCCTTTTTTAGCCGCTTATTTGATTATTCAATTCGACTTTCCTATCGCAAAGTTGAATTAGTCAAAAACGTAGACGAAATTGAACATCGTGTCTATCGTGAGTGTTTAAAATTTTGTGGTTTAGACAAAGATATTGAATTACATAATGTAGCAGATTTACCAGCTTTTACAGGACTAGGTTCTTCTTCAGCATTTACAGTTTCCTTACTGCACGCCCTCCACAGTTTTAAAGGAGAATTTGTCAAACCTCTCGAATTAGCCTATGAAGCAATTTATGTAGAACGTCACTTAGTTCAGGACAAAGTGGGCTGTCAAGATCAAGTTCTAGCCGCAGTTGGTGGTTTTAATTTGGTTGAATTTAGGGCTGAAGACAATATTATTGTTAACCGTGTACCTCTATCCCCACAACGCTTACAAGAATTTGAACAGCATCTTTTCATCGTTTTTACAGGTATTAGACGCAAGGCAGCTGATGTTGTGGCCCAACAGTTGCAAAAAGTCGGGGACAACAAAGCCACTTTGAAGGAGATGCGATACATGGTTGATGCAGGATGGGATATTTTAACTAGCAATCGACCATTATCAGAATTTGGCGATTTACTACATCGTGCATGGTTAGCTAAACGTAGCCTTGATGGGAGTATTTCTAATACAGAAATCGATCAAATTTATCAGATGGGGATAGAAGCTGGGGCTTGGGGTGGCAAATTATTGGGAGCAGGCGCAGGTGGATTTATGTTATTTTTTGCCCCTCCAGAATGCCACAAAAACTTACACAGTTGCTTTAATAAGCATCAAATTTTAAGTGCTAAAACTAATGCGCCTGGTTCGCAAATAATCTTTTCTTAGAAACGTATTGAAAAAAACAAAAAACATATGAAAGTTTTAATTGTAGATTTTGATTTATTTAATAAGATTGGTGGTGGGCAAACATTTTATCGGAGTTTAATTGAGAAGAATCCCCAGATTGATTTTTATTATTTCATAGTTTCCGAACGCTTAGAAAGCACTCGTCCTAGCAATGCACACCCTATTGTTTATCGAGAAAGATATCATCTTGCGGATTATGTAAAATTCTTGGATTTGACCCCACCAAAATGGATTTACCGCGCATTTATCTTAGCTAGCAATATAGCTGCTTCGGTAGCTGGACAGCGTTTTGATGTTGTAGATTTGCCAGATTATGAACAAGTGGGTACTATGCTCAGACCTGCACTCAGACATCATAAAGTGGACTTTGAGCATCTTGCTTTGTCGATGCATGGCAATATATCCACTTCTATTCAGATGGATTGGTTTTATGGTGGAAAAGTTGATCAAACCTTAATTTGGCAAGAGAAAATACAATACAGTGTGGTTGATATTCGCTACGGTATCAGTCAGACTTATTTAGATGAGTGGCGAGAAGTTTTTGATTTGAAATCTTGTTATCTAAATCCTTTGTCGGTGATCTCACTGCCTAAACCTAAATTAGCTACTAATTTAGACGAATTACCAGACCTGAATTTTGTCGGTCGCACAGAAAGGCGTAAAGGCCCCGATATTTTTGTCGATTTGGCTTGGTGGCTACCTAGTTCTAAGTTCAAAACAGCTAATATTATAGGCCCTGACAGTTTTGATTATAAAGGTGAATTAGGCTCAGGACTGCTACTTTATCAAATGGTGAATAACCGCATCAAAGATGAAATTAAATTATTGCCATCTATGAGCCATGAACAATTATATGAACAGGTGTTTTCCAGAAAATCTGTAACTTTCTTGCCTTCTAAATATGACACATTTAATTTAACTGCTCTTGAGTCGTTATTCTCTGGCTGTCCGACTGTGATCGGAACTGGAGCTGGGGTTGTGAGATTTTTACAAGAGATTTATCCTAATCTACCTTTAATAATTATAGATCCGAACGACATTTATTCTTGTATTCCTTCTCTGATTGCATTATTAGATAATTATGATAACTATCGTTATCAATTAGTCGAATATTTATCTCAGGCTAAACCAGAAATATCTGGTTTATCTGTAGAAGCAATATACGAAAGTCAGCCAGCATATGATAAATCTATGCGTCGTGAAACAGAAACCTGGTATTCTAAACTAATAAAACTTCAGGATGAACGCAGATTTTTGGCTACGACTAATTATATAAAAAAAGATATAGTAAGGAATTTGAAAAAGCAAATTAGTCCAGAAATTAAGCGAGGATTAAAAAATATCAAATCTTGGCGCATTAATCCTCAAAAGTTTCTCAAAGAAAAGGTAAAGGCTATTTTAAGCAAGGATAATTATGAAAACCTCAAAATTGTGGATCAAGGGCTAAAAGCACTATCTTTAGTTGATAGTTATCAATATATCTTCAATTTAGGTGAAGGCAATCAAAAAGAATTAGCTGGTAAAGTTAGTAGTTGTTGGAATTTTGCTTCTGAGCATCGAATTGACCGTGTGAGAATCTGGAGAGAGATTGCCAGATTAGAGATGCTCCAGGGTAATGATATAGTTGCTGCAACTTATCAGATTAGATGTATGCGATCGCTTGGCTATGATTATTTTAATGATCTGCCCAATGTCGTATCTATACTACAAGCCAATGGCTTTAATCGAGAAGCACTAGCAGCTGAAGCTATGTATGGAAACTTTCCAGATCAATATGAACGTTGTCAAGCAATGATCAATCAGGCTTTAGCAGACAACAAATTTAATCAAAAGTGGGAGTACGAATTCCTCGATGATCGGCGGACTTCCTCCAGCTACCGGGTTTCCATTATAGTTTCACTGTATAATGCTGCTGCAAAACTCCCTTTATTTTTACAAACACTCAAGCTCCAAACTTTGATTCAAGCTGGTGTTGCGGAGGTAATTCTGGTTGATAGCGGTTCTCCTGGTGATGAATATCGCGTATTCAAGCAGGTGATGGAATCTCTAGATATTCCTATTGTTTATGCACGATGTGCTGAACGTGAAACCATACAGAGTGCGTGGAATCGCGGAATCGACCTTGCTCGTTCACCATATTTGACTTTTTTGGGTGTTGATGAAACCATACTGCCTGAGTGTTTAGAAATCTTAGCGGCAGAATTAGATGTAGATCCGACACTAGATTGGGTACAAGCGAACAGTTTAGTGACAAATGTTGATCAACATGGCTCATGGATGAGTGATGTAATGGTTTATGACCGCAGAGGTTATCAACAACATTTAGTTTATTTAGAAACCTGTTACCTATCGTGGGTAGGTGCGCTTTATCGTCGGTCTATTCATGATAGGTTCGGTTTCTATGATGCCACTTTTAGAGCAGCAGGAGACACAGAATTTAAGAGTCGCATTTTGCCATTCATTAAAACTAAAGCCATACCCCAAACTTTGGGAGTTTTTCGGAACTATCCAGATGAGCGAACTACACAACATCCGAGAGCAGAAATAGAAGATTTACGCGCTTGGTATTTGCATCGGACTTTAGCTGGAGTCGAATATGCTTTTGGAAATCATGACCCTCAAGAAGTTGAGGAATTATTCTATAGCTGTTTAAAATACCGCAAATCATACTGTCAACACTGGAGTACAGATGTAGAGTATGCCTACAATGTAGGGTGTTTTATACAACAAAAATTCCCAGACTCACAAATTATAAAATACTTGCCAGGAACTAAAAGCTTACTAGATGTTTACAGAGCATTAGATTGGCTACCTCAGCTTTCTAAGCTCTTACCTGTTAATACGGTAATTCGCACAAATCGCGTAATTAAAGAAATTGAGCAACAGCATCAAAATATTACACTTACACCTATGTATAAAATCTTTAATGATAATCGTCACGAACAACACGCCTTTTTGTGGTTCACTGAGGTATAAAAACTGTCTAATTTCAGCTATTTACCAAGACAATTGACTGCTAGTTATCGATAAATGACCACTAAAAAATTAGATGATAACACTGTACTCGCATGAAAATTATAAAAAATTGGCTCAAAAATAAACTTCGTAATGGTTTGAAGATTGCAATATTAGAAGATGCTGTTAATCAACTCAGCAATAAATTTACTTCCTCCATTCCAGCATTAGAAAATTCTGTTAATCAACTTAATGATGCTGTTGCTAGAGATGTTCAGGGTTTATTTGGTGTTTCTTACTGGTATGAAGGTAACTTATGGGAACCTACCGTTCAAATTGCGTTACGAGACCTTTGTAAACCAGGCGATGTAGTTTTTGATGTGGGGGCTAACTTTGGGGGACTAACAAGTGTTATGTCCCGGATGGTAGGGCCAAAAGGTGTTGTATGTGCTTTTGAGGCAAGCCCAAGAATTATAGATAAATGTCAACGAAATTTAGTGTTAAATGGGTGTAATAATGTACAAATTTACAATGTTGCCGTCTATAGTAAGTCCAACGAAAAGGTACCAATTTACTTAGGCGGTCATCTTAATGACAGTATTTATTCATCTAATGATACAGATGTAGCAGCTTTTAATGTTTCAACAGTTGCCCTAGATGACTTTATCCATTTTACAGGTTTAGTCCCGAATTTAATCAAGATGGATATAGAAGGAGCAGAATTTGATGCCATTCAGGGTATGTCACACACACTTGTGAATATCAAACCACATTTGATTTTAGAAACACAGCCACAAGACACTAAGTGTCTTAGTTTCTTAAGGGAGAAAGGGTATGTTGCTATAGACTTAAATAATTATCATGAAGTTAAAAGTTCTAATGACTATCCTGATGGTGTTGCTATACGTAATAATCTTTATATTCATCAAGATAGATTATCAGAAACTCTCTACAAACCACCATTTATTTTTCATGAGATAAGTAGTTTTTCACAGGAAGATTTCACCAGTTCTGATAACTTAATTAGCTTAAAGTCTCCTATTAATCTTGATAAAGGTCGATATCTAATAGATATAGATTTTAGTGCCAAAGGTATAGATAACGAAATGATGTGTGGCGTAAAAATGGGTGACACTGTTATTTTTAGATATCATGCTTACACAAGTTTCCTAGCTCAAAGTTATCGGGATTGGATAGTTAATTTAACAGAATCTTCAGAAATTAATCTCTATTTTGAATTTTTGAATGGGACATTTGATGATACTTTTTTGATAAATCAAGCAAAAATATTCAGAATAGCTGAGTTTGATAATTCATCCTCTTGTTTGTATACATAGTGTAACTTAAATTTTCATTTATCAAATATTATGAACATAAAACACTGGTTAAAGTTGAAAATCCGTAGTGCTTTAAATTTGCCAGAAATTGAAGCATATATTCGTCAAATACATTTAGATACTTTAAATTTAAAAAACTCAATTCATAATTTACGCAGTTCAAATGACATCATATCCCCCTATGATGAATTAACTTTAGAGACAATAAGCTCATTTCTTCTAGAGTTAATAGATGCTAGTAAGCCAGGGTCAGTATTTACTTGCCAAATCAATGGCATGAATCTTTTAGCACCTATGGAATTGTTGCGTTTATATCCTCATTGCTTACATCCTCAAGCTACACAAAAACTAACTTATTGGGTAGAATCTCAACAATCTGATTGGTTATGTTCACATTTACAACCAGGTGATGTGGCTCTTGATATAGGCGCAGCCTTTGGAATCATCACTTTAGCTTTGTCAAAAGTAGTTGGTGCTGAAGGTTTCGTTCACGCCTTTGAACCATCAAGAACAGCACAAAATTGTCTTCAACAACTCTTGGAACTAAATCATGTTCATAATGTTACCTTGGTTAAGTCAGCAATAGCTGATGCTGCTGGATATACAGAGTTTATTGAATATACTTCAGACAATGATTTATCTTGGGCTTCTGATACTTCTACATTAGCATCACCAAGTATTAATCCCACGATGAATCATTTACGTTATGAAGTCGATGTGACCACTATTGATGAATATGTTGCTGCTCAAGATATTAAACCTAAAGCTATCAAAATAGATATAGAAGGCTTTGAACTTTATGCCTTGCATGGCGGAAAAAATACGCTGGAAAAGTTTTTACCATATCTTTGCATTGATATTCACAAGGATGTCAAAACTGGAGAATCTGCTTTACTGGCAGTCGAACCATTCTTATCAAATCTAGGCTACAAAATGAAAATGGAGGGTCATGCGCTTTATTGTACACCCAAATAAATTATTTTAAATACTCACAGATTCAGCTAATTTTTGCGTCACTTTTTAATGTAATTTGTTGAAAATTAGTGTTCATTTAATTGATTTAGTAGAAAAAATATAATTAGCATATTATTTCATGCCATCAAATAGTAGCAAAAAAATTTATGTGCAGGACAAAGGTGTATCTCTCATGCAATGCCGTGTTTGTGATTCAGTGAACTTAGAACTTGCCATTGATCTTGGCTCTCAACCGTGGTGCAATCACTTCTTGAAACCAGGAGAAATTGGTAAAGAACCTTTTTATCCTTTGCGTGTACTCTACTGTCATGATTGTGGAACGGTACAACTAGATTACACTGTGAAAAAAGAAATTATGTTTGGAGATCACACCTATTTATCAGGTGTGACTCGTTCTTTAAGTGAACATTTTAGAAATGTAGCAGAGGAAGTTGATAGCCGCTTTTTTCAGGATACTCAAAATAAGTCTGTGCTAGATATTGGTTCTAATGATGGAACTCAACTTAAGCATTTTCAAACGCTAGGTTATGAGGTTTTGGGTGTAGAGTCTTCTAAAACTACGGCGAAGATAGCTAACGAAGCTGGAGTCCCAACTTTAAACGATTTTTTTAATCTAGAAGTTGTGCAGCGATTAAACCGCAAATTTCACGTAATTAATGCGGCTGGAGTTTTCTTTCACTTGGAAGAACTGCATTCCGTAACGGAGGGAATTAGGGAAGCTTTGCGGGATGATGGGGTGTTTGTTGTGCAGTTTCTCTACATGAAACGGATTGTAGAGAATCTAGCATTTGATCAGATTTATCATGAACATTTACTGTACTACAATCTCAACACAATTGAGGTACTGTTAAACAGACATGGATTATCTATGTTTGATGCTCATATTTCACCAATTCATGGCGGTTCTATTATTGGTTTTGTAACACATAAAGGGAAAAAAGCAGCAAGCGATCGCCTGCAATTTCTCCGGCAAGCAGAAGTTAAGGAAAAAAGCAACGAACTTTCGACATATTTAGAGTTTGCCCAAAGAATTGAACAAATGAAAAGTGACAATCTTACCTACTTAGCACAAGCAAAACAGCAGGGTAAGAAAATTTTTGGTTTCGGCGCACCTGTTAAGGGTAATACTATGCTAAATTACTTTGGAGTCGGCACTAATTATATAGATTTTTTGGTAGAAAAAAATGAATTGCGACGTGGACTTTATTCCCCAGGAATGCACATTCCCATAGTCATTGAGCAAGAACTAAAAGCACTACCAGATATTTATTACGTTTTAGCTTGGAACTTTAAAAAAGAAATTCTCTCTAATAATCAACATCTCATTGATCAAGGGATAGAATTTTACTTCCCTGTGAATCCCAAAGAAGCTTAAAGTATGAAAATTTTAGTTACTGGTGCTACAGGCTTTTTAGGCACAATACTTTGCTCTCATTTAGCAGCACAAGGACATGAGTTAGTCCGCCTCAATTCTCAAAACTGTGATTTGACTCAGCAAGACTCACTATTAAAATATAATCACCAAACCTACGATCACATATACCATTTAGCAGCGTGGACTCAAGCTGGTGACTTTTGTTTGTATCATCCTGGTGAACAGTGGATTATCAACCAGCAAATTAATACTAATGTATTGGCTTGGTGGCAAAAATATCAACCGCAAGCCAAGTTGATTAGTATGGGGACTAGTTGCGCTTATGCTCCTGATTTAGACCTCATAGAAGAAAATTACCTAACAGGAATTCCAATTGATAGTTTGTTTACCTATGCAATGACTAAACGAATGCTCTACGCTGGTCAATTAGCACTGCATAAACAGTATGGTTTAAAGTATCTGTGTTTAGTCCCTTCTACCCTCTACGGGCCAGGCTACCACACCGATGGGCGACAAATGCACTTTATTTTTGACTTAATTCGTAAGATTATTCGCGGTAAACTCTATGGGGAGTCAGTGGTGCTTTGGGGAGATGGATATCAATCCCGTGAATTGGTTTTTGTGAACGATTTTGTCAAAATTATGATTCAATTAGCAACTAATGTTGATAATCAACTCATCAACATCGGTGCTGGTGAAGAGTTCACTATTAGACACTTTGCTAAATTGATTTGCGAAAAAGTAGACTATGATTTTACATCAATCCAGTTTGATACAAAACGCTATGTTGGTGCTAAGTCCAAGTGTCTAGGTGTTGACAAACTAAAACAGTATGTTCCCGATTTAACTTTAACTTCCTTAGAAGTTGGGTTGAGCAAAACTATTGCATGGTTTGGAACACAACAAGATAAACTGTTACCAAACAATAAGTGAGGAATAACTTTGGATTACTGGGTGCAAGATAAACTCAAAAGTTTAGAATCTGCCTTCACAAAAGAGTATTGTCAGGCAATAGATAAAGTAGCAAATTTAATAGTGAACAGTTTTCAGCAAGGAAACACTTTACTGATTTGTGGTAATGGTGGTTCTGCGTCTGATGCACAACATATAGCTGCTGAGTTTATTGGACGCTTTTTAATCAATCGTAAAGGATTACCTGCGATCGCACTTTCTACTAATCCAGCCACCCTCACAGCTTGGACAAACGACCACGAATTTGAAACTATCTTTTCTCGACAGGTAGAATCTTTAGGTAAGCCTGGAGACATCCTCTGGGGAATTTCCACATCTGGAAAATCTCAAAATGTAGTTAAAGCTTTAAAGATAGCTAAACAACTGGGAATTATCACAATTGGGATGGCAGGTAATAACGGTGGAATAATCAAGGAAATCAGTGACTATTCCTTATTCGTTCGTGAACACCATACTCCTTTAGTACAAGAGATTCATGTGATTACTTATCATCGAATCTGTGAACAGGTAGAACTTAAACTATTCACGCCATTAACTTAATTCGAGAACTTCATATTTCTAGCTAATTTTAACTATATTTTATTTATATAAAAAATATGTATCTTGATAATAAAAATGAGGAATTTGCTGAACCTAACAAAGCTTTGTTTCTAGATAGAGACGGAGTGTTAATAGATTATATTCCATACCTAAGCCACCCACATCAAGTTAATATTCCGTTGAATGCAGGTAAAGTTTTTAGGAAATGGCAAGACTCAGGATATTTATTAATAGTTATTACAAATCAATCCGGTATTGCCAGAGGGTATTTTACTGCAAATGATGTCGAGGAAGTTCATGCCAAAATACGCCAAGAATATAAGAAAATAGGTGTATATTTTGAAGATATCTTCATCTGTCCTCACCAACCCTCAGATAACTGTCAATGCCGTAAACCTTCACCATATATGTTGCGACAAGCTTCAGAACAGTATTTCATAGAACTTTCACATTCATATTTCATTGGTGATGCAATCAGTGATGTAGAGTGCGCCATTAATGCTGGTTGTAATCCAATTTTTTTACTAACTAATAGGACTTTAGTAGATGCTAAAAACTTAGCCCAAAAGTACCCATCTGTTTACATGATTAAAGAATTGAGTGAAACCATTAAACTCATTGAATGTTAACCTGTTGTTCAGCAGTTTATGAATCACAACAATATGGAGCAAAGTCCAATATTGATTTCTTTAATTCCTAATCTTATGGGAGGAGAGGGACACATAATTCCATATCATACTTCTGTGAGTAAAGCCGCAAAAATTTTAGGTTGGCAGCATCTGGTTATACTGCCACCAGACTTAAAATTCAGTAATTTACCAGCTAACTGGTATGCTTGCCTTAGTAGTGAAAACTTGGAAGCAAAAATTCATCCATTTATCAGAATATTGAAGTTTATAGATATTTTAAAATTCAGTCTTTCTATTGCTAAAAAACTACGACAGTATGTTTTAATTACCCCCAGACCTTCTATCATTTTTCTAGAAAGATTTATCCACGTACAACTTTTGGCATTACTGATAGCTATTTATCTAATACCTACAAATAATTTATCAGTATGGTTACTTTACCGTAGAGACATACATAAAGATAAAACCGCTTGGATTTATAAAAGTTTAAATCAAGCGATTAAGCTAAAATTAAACCCTGGAAAATTTAAAATACTAACCGATAGTGAAATTTTAGCCAATTCAATATCAAATTACTTTCAGGATTCTGTAAATGTAATGCCCATACCACACACAGAATTTATTGATATTGAAGATACCCGTAACCAAGATGATGAAATAGTTTGTTGGTGGGCTGGCACTCCCCGGTTAGAAAAGGGATGGGAAATAGTTAAATCCTTAGTTAATTGTACTACTGATGGAGCAGATAAAATATGTGTTGTTGCTGCCCAAAGTTCTCAACTCATATCTAATACTGGTGGTGTTAGAATTAACCTGATTGCAGATAGTTTGAGTAACTTAGAATATTTGGAATGGCTTAAAAAATCGGACATTATGTTACTGCCATATGATGCGAATGCTTATAAAGAACGCACATCTGGTATTTTTACAGAATGTATCATGGCGGGTAAAATTCCCGTTGTCACTGCTGGAACTTGGATGGCAAAAGAACTTTCAAAATATCAGGCTCAGGAATTGATTATAGATGATTGGAGTCAACCCAAAATGATTACCAATAAAATTCTTCAATTTGCTAACTCTGTAGAATTGAAAGCGAAAATTACAGAAATTCAGAAAAGTTATCGAAAATTCCATACTGTTGAGAGTTATGCTGTGGAAATAAAGAAATTATTTGATGCCTCAGATCATGCTGAAGATATCAATTGATGCAACACCTTTAACATCTCAACCCAGTGGTATCGGATTATATGTTTATAATTTGATTAATTCGCTAGATTCACTCCAAAAAAATGAAAACTTTGAACTGAGAGTAGTACGTCAAACTAGATTAAAAAATTGGTTACAGTTTAAATTAAATGAACCAAACTTTCGTAGTTTAAATACTCCCATCCATACGTTACCCATTCCAGTTAGTATTACTAATATACTATCAAAAATTCCTAATCCAATTCTTCCTTATTACGAAGGATGCTTTGGTTTATCTGATATTGTTCACGGCACAGATTATTTTGTATATCCTTGTGCTAAAAGCATTAATTTCATGACGATTTGTGACTTAACATTTATTAAATACCCCTATTTTGCTAGTCAAATAGTTAAAACATATACAAATCGTATTAAGCAATGTCTCAAATGGACTGATGCAATTATTACAATCTCAGAAACTTCTAAACAAGATATTATTCAATATTTAAATATTAAACCAGAAAAAATTTTTGTAACACCTTTAGCTAGTCGCTATAATTCTGATTATTTTGAGCAAAAAAATATTCTAAATTTGTTAGGGCAGCAGGTTATTTACGATTTTTCTAAACCGTATCTACTGTTTGTGAGTACCATAGAGCCAAGAAAAAATATCAACACTATAATTACCGCATTTAATATACTAAAACAGCAGCATAAAATCGAGCATCACTTAATCATGATTGGCAAGAAGGGGTGGATTTATGAACCCATATTTGCAGCTATTGCAAGTTCTCCTTGGAAAGATGAAATACATCATCTTGATTACTTATCTGATGAATTAGTGGCATTATTTTACTCAAAAGCAGATGTTTTCGTATATCCATCTCACTATGAAGGATTTGGTTTACCTGTTTTGGAGGCAATGACTTTAGGCGCACCGGTTGTCAGCTCTAATACCTCCTCTATTCCAGAAGTAGCGGGAGATGCTGCTATTTTGATTGATCCTGAAGACCCTATGCAACTAGCTGAAAGTATATTAAAAGTAATTAGCGATCGCCAGTTGCGAAAAGATTTAATTGCTAGAGGTAAGGCTAGAGCAAAGTTATTTTCTTGGGAACGAACAGCAAAAGCCACATTAAATGCTTATAGAACAATTATTTGATCTGTTCAGACTCTTGATCTTAACCGTAAAACCTGCCATATCCGTCCAACACCCTTTATAGCAAAATTAATATAGCAAAAGCAACTTTTTTACATAATAGTCCCGTATTTGCGATCGCCGATAATCAACCTAGACAAACCCAAGAGTATTATCTTAGTTGACTTTTTTGCATTGGTATGATTAAAAATTTAATAATTCCTGACAAATCATTTCTAGGAATTAACCGACAAGTTAACTGGTAGTGCAGATTTCATACATGACAATACCTTGAAGCAAGACTTCATAAATTTTGCTGATATTGAGTTTGACAGTAAGAAATATACTTGTAGTCGTAGTCTCATGCTGCAATGTACTCTCTAATACTGTAGAATGCGCCTTATAGACTGAACTGTTTGTAGTGTTTGGTGCTACGGATGACGTTTCAATTCAAAAAAGTTTAACTTGGCTAGAAGTACCTCGCTACTGTGAGTTACTGTAAGTATTGATCATACAAAATCTCAAAGTTTTTAAATAAAAATTTCATAACAGGAAATAATCATGGATTACGCAAAGGTACTAGAACGAATGAAAGAAGTTTATTGGCAATCATCAAGAACTGATAATCCCAAAAATCAGCACAACTCACAAACAGCCATAGACACAGGAGCATTAAATGACAATCTGGACATAAAAACAAATAAAAACTACATACAAATCAACAGTAACTACTCAGTGGAAATAGATGGTAACTACTTACTATTTTTTAATGATATCTACACCAACATATTCAGTAAAATTCTCAAGAAAATACTTAAGAAAATAGCATGGCCAATTTTAAAAAGACAGGTTTATTTTAATTCTGTAATTAGGCAAGTTATATATAATTTAATACATAAAAATCATGAGCAATCTTTAATGACTGGAGAATTAAATGACAAGATAGTTGAACTAGAAAAAAAAATAGACCAATTATCTCAACTTCAACAGGGAATAGGAAAAACATCTATTGAAATGCAAGCTGATAATATTATTACTAATAACTTTGCCTCTACAGAAGAAGCCAAAATAAAAAGTGGATTGTGGTTTAACGAACCAATAATTGTTGGCTATCGCGAAACCGGAGAAGCTTTTTGGGCTGGTACTAACGAAAGAATATTGGAGAGAGTTTTTGTATTACAATCTCTATCTCGGCTATATGATTCTAATGAAGTCAAAATTTTAGATGTTGGCTCTGCTGAAAGTTTAATTTCTTATGAGTTAGCTACGCTTAATTACTCTGTGACAGCAATTGATATTCGTCCTACAGCTTTATTTCATCCTAATTTGCAATTTATTAAAAGCGATATATGTAAACCCGTAATTCCACCAGCTAGCTTTGATTGTGTAATTGCTTTGTCTACTCTCGAACATATCGGCTTAGGATGGTATGGAGATGAACAAGGAGAAAGTTATGATATAGAGGCTGTTAAACAAATTAACTTACTTTTAAAACCCGAAGGTAAATTTATTCTCACAGTTCCCTATGGTAAAAAGGCTGTAACACCAGTACATCGCATTTACGATAAAGCATCACTCCAAACATTAACTCAAGACTTTACCGTAATGCAAACATCTTACGGATTACGCAAGGATGACTTCACTTGGGTGATCACCGAAAATGAGTTAGAAGCTTCAGTCCAAGAACATAATCCGGAGAATTACCTTCCTGGCGCAGTCGCTATGTTGGTATGTAAAAAAAATAAGTTTTGATTTTTTTGAAAGTGGGAATTAATAAACAATGAAAGTAGCAATTGATATTCAAGCTTTACAAACAAAAGATTCACGAAATAGAGGAATTGGACGTTATACACAATCAGTTCTCGAATCTTTATTCAATCAACACAATTCTCCTATTTTTGAACTATATGCTAACGCTACACTGTCAGAACCATCTTTAAACAGGAATTTGTTTCCTTATAATTCTATCAACTATCCATATATTGGTAGCTGCAAGACGAATGATTTATTGTTAAAAACAACTTTAACATCATCAGACGCTGATATTGTATTGATCCCTAGTCCTATGGAGGGATTGGAATGTACGATACCTAACTATACCAATTTTTCCAAAAAAATATTTGTAATTTGTTATGATTTAATTCCATTTATATTTTCAGATAGATATTTGAATGATGAAAATGTACGATCTCTGTATATGAAGAGATTAAAAAATGTACAGAATGCAGATTTCATATTTTCAATTTCTGAATCGACTCGACAGGATTTAATCAAACATTTAAATATAGAACCTGATAAGGTTTTAAATGTTTCAGGCGGAGTTTCTTCATTCTTTACACCAATCTCAATTAGTGAACACTCGTCTTGGTTGAAAACTTTCGGTCATCAGTTTGGTATTCACAAAAAGTTCATTCTTTACACAGGCGGTGAAGATTGGCGTAAGAATATTGAAGGACTCGTTACCGCATTTTCTAAACTGCCCAAGCATCTCCGTGAAGACTATCAACTAGTAATTGCTTGTAAAGTTTCCAATTTATTCGCCACAGAAATTAGGAATTTAGCAGCAAGAGTAAAAATTTCCCAATCACTAATTTTAACTAATTACATTACAGACGAAGAATTAAGAGCCTTGTATTCAACCTGCTCTTTATTTGTATTTCCTTCCTTTTATGAAGGATTTGGCTTACCATTACTTGAAGCTATTTCCTGTGGCGCGCCTGCAATCGCTAGTAACAATTCATCTTTACCGGAGATTGTAGGGTCTTCTGAGCAACTGTTTGATCCTCACTCACCCCATGATATTGCTAGGAGTATGCAAACAGTTCTTTTAAATGAAGAATTTAGACTCAAAATAACAGAAAATGCTCTTTACCAAGCAGCACAGTTTTCTTGGCAGTCAGTTGCTCAAAAAATGCTTGATGTTTTCCAAGAGCATCAGCCGTTAAATAGGATCAGCATTTGTTTTAATCGAATCAAAACATCTGAGCAAAAGCCGCAAATAGCTTTTTTCAGTCCTTTTCCACCAGCTAAATCTGGTATTGCAGATTACAGTCAAGACTTAGTTCCTTCTTTACAGCAGTATTGTAACCTCGATTTGTATGAGGATGGTTATTTATTGGAGGCTGATGTAGTTAATCGAATACTTCCTCATACAAAGTTTGAAGCAAAATTAGAGTCTCAGGGATATGAAGGAATTATTTATCAAATAGGTAATAGCAGTTACCATTGTAATATGTTTTCTAAATTAATGAGGTATTCCGGTATTAGTGTTTTACATGACTATTACTTGGGAGGACTCATCAACTATATGGATACTCAATGCCCAGAACTTGGGGTAAAACTATCTCAAGAATTAGAACACTGTTATGGAACAGATAAAGGGACAGAATTATTTAAATTAATTAAACGAGGAAAATTAAATATCCATAAAAAATTACCAGAAGAAAAAATATATCTAAATAGGCGAGTTTTCACTCGCTCTATAGGTGTAGTTTTACATAGTAAATGGGCTTGTAATCGTGCAATTAAAGAGTTTGAAGATGATAATCACAATATAATTCACATACCGCAATTAGTTCCTGAATTTGTATGTAATGAAGAATCGTTTACCCTAGAGTCTCAGTCATTAGGGATTCCTGATGATAGCTTCATAGTCGCTGCATTTGGATTTATTAGCTCGACAAAACGTCCTTTAGAAATCCTCCATGCTTTTAAGAAATATATAACTAATCAACCGAAAGCATATTTAGTTTTTGTAGGCGGTACTGATTATGTTGGTTCAATCAATATTGAGCGCGAAATTGAGAAACTAGGACTAGGAAATCAAGTCAAAATTACTGGCTACGTTAGTATGTCAGATTTTTATAGATATATAGAGATATCAGATATTTGCCTTAATTTAAGATATCCATTTAATGGTGAAAGTTCTGCTTCGCTTTTAAGAATTCTGTCTGTTGGTAAGCCTACAGTTGTTACAGATATCGGTTCATTTGCCGATTTTCCTGATAATGTAGTGCATAAAATTCCTCAACCCCATCACAGCGATGAAGTGAATGAAATAGTCAAAGCATTAATTTTACTCACAGAAAATGAGGAATATAGACATTCTTTGAGTCACAATTCATCGGAATATATAGCTAAAGAACATTCGCCAGAAAGATGCGCTCGTTTATATTCTGATTTTATTCAGCAAGTTATCAAATCACCCCAAGCAAAACAAAAATTGTTGACAGATTATGTAGGGCGAGAATTAGCTAAACTGGATACATCTATATCTAACTCAGTATTGGCTTACTTTGTTAAAAATATCAGTGCTAACGATACGTAAAAACAGGAGACAGAGATAGAGAATGAGTCCATGTTTCCCGTTAAACCAAAAATACAACCTTCGTTCACCTTCCTAGTTATAGAAAACTTAACTATATTAATTATCAATGAGAATATTCATAGATTGTACTCATACTGCCAAAAATAGGTATAAAAATACAGGAATACATAGGGTAGTTCGTGAACTGACGACTGAGTTAACTGAGTTGAATCAGAACTATCAGAAGATAGAAATCATTCCTGTCATGTTTGATGGCAGATTTATACAAAGGGTTGATTTTCTACAGCAACCAAGCCAGATTTCGTCTAGAAATAGTGGTTTATTACAATTATTAATCAATAACCAAGTAAGAACATTTCTGCTGAGACTAAAAAATAAGTTTGTCAGCTATTTTTCAGTAATATTATTCTATTTTTACTGGAATTACCAAAAATATAAACAACCTGGATTTCTAGAGTTTGATAGTAAAACAATATTACCAGGAGACATTTATGTAATAGCTGATGCCAACTGGGATTTACCTAAAACATACTATAATTTCTTAGAAATATTGAAACATTATGGTGTTAATATTACGATAATCTGCTATGATTTAATACCTATAAAATTTCCTGTCTTTTGCTCTAGAAAATTTGCTACACATTTTACAAGTTTTTATAAAAGCTATTCCAATTTGTTTGACCACGTTTTATGTATATCTAGAAATAGTGCGGAGGACTATAGAGATGCACAAAGACAAGGCATACTTGCTAGTAATAATCCCAATTTAAAGATTGAAGTTTTTCGCTTGGGATGTAACTATTCTAATCATGACGAACCAAAAGATAGTAATCAAGTTAATCAATTCCAACATTTATTAAAAACCCGCTATATATTAGTCGTTGGTAGTATATTGCCACACAAAAATATTAAAACCATAATAGAAGCATTTGATTTATTAATTAACTCGAAGCAAGAAGAAATACATTTAGTATTTGCTGGGAATAAAGGATGGAATACAGAGGTTGATAATTTAATTGAATCTCATAAAATGTACGATAAACTTATACATATATTAGGTTCTGTAACTGATTTTGAACTAAATATTTTATACAAGAACTGTTATTGTTTAGTCCAAGCTTCTTTTTATGAAGGATTTGGATTACCAGTTGTAGAAGCACTACAAAATGGTAAACCTGTGATTGCTAGTAACACTGGTTCTTTGCCTGAAGTTGGTGGAAGGTTTTGTATATATTTTAACCCGCACGACCATGTAGAATTATACAGAGAGTTAGAAAAATTAATGAATTCGGATAGTTACTATAATCAATTAGTTACTCGTATTAGGGAAGAATATCAAATATTTACATGGCGAGAATCTGCGGAAGAATTTTTATCTCATTTATTGACTTAAATATTCAATTAGAGCTTGCTGGAGACTACTAAAATCGTATCAAATACAAAAGTCATGAAAAGTTAAACTGTCAATTTATTAGTAAAGATGTTTTAATGAATATAGAAAATGATTTTTTATCCAGTAGATTAATTATTAACTTATCTATCCTTTTATCTCAACCTACAGGGATAAGTAACTATGCTCAAAATATTGTTCCTTATTTAAAACAGCTTAACCCTACTTTATTAACAGCTAATAGTTATCCTGAATTTAAATGCTATTCTGTACCCAATAATTTAACGCCTGCTCATGGTACTAAAGGACATTTTCGCCGCTTAATGTGGACACAATCCCAGTTACCAAAAATTTATCAAGAGTTAAAGTCTCATCTTTTATTCTCGCCTCTACCAGAAGCACCTATTTATAGCAACTGTCGGTTTGTTGTGATGTCTCATGACTTAATACCGTTGCGTTTTCCCAGGCGTTTTTCACCCTTGACACCCTATCACCGCTATTACGTTCCGCAGGTTCTCAAACAGGCGCAACATATTGTTTGTAACTCGCAAGCTACATCTGGTGATATTGTCAACTTTTACCAAGTTCCAGCTAGTAAAATTACCTCTATTCCCTTAGCGTACGATCGCACCCATTTTCGTAGTCTCAATCTACCAACTAGCCACTACTTTCTCTACATCGGTAGACAAGACCTTTACAAAAATCTACATCGCCTTATCACCGCCTTTGCTGCGCTACCCCACCATCACGACTATGAACTATGGCTAGCAGGCCCAACTGACAAGCGTTACACGCCACTGCTACAAAAGCAAACAGCAGAATTAGGGATAAATCATCGTGTCAAGTTCTTGAGTTATGTAGCTTACGATGAATTACCTACCATTATTAATCAAGCGATCGCACTTGTGTTTCCCAGTCTGTGGGAAGGTTTTGGTTTCCCGGTTCTAGAAGCAATGGCTTGCGGTACACCAGTAATTACATCAAATTTGTCATCTTTACCAGAAGTAGCTGGTGATGCAGCTATCTTAATTAATCCCTACAACACCGCCGAAATTACCGACGCAATGCAGATGCTAGCTAATGATATTCAATTGCGATCGCAACTTTCAACCCAAGGTTTAGTTCAAGCCAATCAATTTAGTTGGGAAAAAACCGGACTTGCTACTGTTGAAGTATTATCTCGTTATCTATAAATTGGTTGCCGATGAGTGCAGTAAAATTAAATGTGTAGATACTCAAATCTAATCAATGAATACATCAATAGCTCTGCCTAGTGGCAAAATCTTAAATATTTCCCGTTTTGTGGCTCTGCTTCCACCTAGTAATACTGATGATAGTAGTTATCAGTTGATATTAGAGGGATACTCTACCCCCATTGACTTAGAATTATCAGATGTTGAAGTCTTAAAAAATAATTTGGAATTAAAGGAAAACACAATAGTCAATCGACATCACTCAGGATGGGATAAAGAAAAGCAATTGCAGAAAAACCAACGAGCTATGGAACTCTTAGCCAAATGTATTGAACAGCATAAACATATGTCTGATGCTGAATCATCACAGCGACAAGAATTTTTTGAAGAATTCAAAAAAATAGTTGATGCAGAAAGACCAGAAGGACAGAAGTTATATTCAGAATCATGATAGTTTTTATAGATTCAGATGCACGTATTCAAGGTATCCCGACGGCAGATAACAAAAAGATATTGATATTATTATTTGTAGACACTGGCAAATGTTAGAAGAAGAATTTCCTGCTCGTTATATTGTCATTGCTACTACAAATGTCAAACATTTAAGCCGATTTAGCGAAGCTAAAACCTGGAGAGATATTACAATTAATTAAATTATTCAAAAATAATCCAAAAAAATGAAGATGAGTTTTTAACAAAATTGAAAACTCATCTTCATCGTTAGGTTTATTAATAGACTTCTTGCATAAATACTTTGGTGTGGCTAATAATAATATTTAAAAGCTCACGCAAAGGCGAGGCAGCGCAGTCTTGGGGGTTTCCCCCATGAGCGACTGCCGTGCAAAGGCGCAAAGAAGAACGCAGAAGGATAACTCTTGAATTTATGTATTCGGAGTCTTCAATTATTAGTGCAAGAGGTCTAATATACCAATATTTATCAAGTAATTCAAAATCCAAGATTCATTTTGAATTTTGAATTTTGAATTTTGTAGCTTGCTTCCCGTAGGGTATTTTGAATTGTTACGGTGTTCCCACTGCACCAGAGTAAATTAAACCCCGTTGTAAATCCATCGTGAGAATTGCCCCATCCCGAATTACTTCAGTGGCTTTCTTAACACCTACAATTACAGGTACACCTAGACGTAAACCAATTACGGCTGCGTGACTAGTCAAACTTTCATCTTCGGTGATGATTCCCCCGGCTTTACGAATCGCATCTACATACTCAGCACCAGTGTGAGAAGCAACTAAAATATCGCCGGGGTTAAAGTTGGTAGCATCCAAACCTGTGTGAGCTACCCTAGCACGACCACTAATTGAACCTTGTCCCAGTCCAATACCTTGACCGAGTATGGCTGTCACGACTTCAACTTTAATCAAGTCTGTCGAGCCGGAAACCCCTTGGAGTGTACCCGCAGTCATGACGACCAAATCACCCTCAAATAGTAATTTATTTTCCTGCGCTACGTTAATCGCCGCTTGGAAGGTTTGACCGGCGGAAGGTAATTCTAAGACTAACAGTGGTTTCACTCCCCAGACCATCTGTAGCTGTCGAGCTACGTTGACGTGGGGTGTCACGGCTAAAATTGGTGTGTGGGGACGGAATTTTGAGACGTTGCGAGCTGTCGCCCCAGTCTGAGTTAAAGTCATAATCGCTGCTGCTCCCAACTGTTCAGCAATTTGCCCTACAGCTTGGCTAATGGCGTTGGGGATGGAACGGCGGTTATCTCTGAGTTGTCGTAATTTAGCACTATTATCTTCTTCCTGTTCGATGCGTTCTGCAATTCGCGCCATTGTCGCCACAGCTTCCACAGGGTAGCTACCCACAGCCGTTTCGTTAGAGAGCATCACTGCATCTGTACCGTCTAAAATCGCGTTGGCTACGTCGGAAACTTCTGCGCGGGTAGGACGGGGGTTACTCACCATGCTGTCTAGCATTTGGGTAGCGGTGATGATGGGAATCCCCAAACGGTTGGCTGTCGCAATGAGGCGTTTTTGCAATACGGGGACATCTTCGGCTGGTAGTTCTACCCCTAAGTCGCCTCTAGCCACCATTACACCGTCACATAAAGCAAGAACGGCTTCCATTTGTTCTATCGCTTCATGCTTTTCGATCTTGGCTACTACAGGTACTTGCTTGCCGGTGCTGGAAATCAGTTCTTTAATTTCGATGATATCTTGGGGGTTACGGACGAAAGACAATGCTACCCAATCTACACCTTGGTCTAGACCGAACATCAAATCCTCGCGGTCTTTGTCGGTCATGGCTTTGATGGAAAGGTAAACCCCAGGGAAGTTGACACCTTTATTGTTAGATAATTTACCAGCGACCGTCACCCGACAATGCAAATCGCCCTTATCACGCTTGATATCCTCCACTACCATTTCTACCCGACCATCATCGAGGAGGATTTTTGCACCCACGGGGACTTCATCTGCTAGGTATTCGTAGGTGACACAGCTAATTTCTTGAGTACCGACTACTGGGCGATTTGTTAAAGTGAAGCGATCGCCTTTAGCTAAAACTATAGACCCATTCTCAAATTTTCCCAAGCGAATTTTTGGCCCTTGCAAATCTTGGAGAATTGCTACTGGCTGATTTAGTTCAAAGGCGGTTTGCCGAATTAGGCGGATACTGCGCTGATGGTCGGCATGAGAGCCGTGGGAGAAGTTAAGCCGTAGCGTGGTTGCACCCGCTTCAATAATTGCCTTTAGCATTTCCGGGCTGCTGGTGGCGGGGCCTATTGTCGCGACAATTTTTGTTCGGCGTACAGAATCTCTTAATTGCATAGGGGCTGATACTAGGGAGCTATTTAGTGAGTCATAGTTGAGGAGTGCTGAGTTGAAAGTGCTGGGTGCTGAGTTAAAAGGCCGTCCACAAAAAATGGGGTATTAACCAACTCAGGGTAGTAAGACTCCACCGATGGGCGGGACATTTACCAAGTGCGAAATTACTGAGTAATTCGTACTTTACTCAACACCGGCTAAACGCCGCGTTACCGCTAACAGGACTCAGCACTGAGTAAGGTGAGTTGAGGGTAATTTGATGGTCAGTTATTGCACCAGAAGTAGCAAAACTGTATCACAGAGTACATATCGTACAACAATCTGTGTTCCATCCTCTCTCAACCAGAGATTTTTACATCAAGCTTATTCGTTATGTGGATAGCACACCCTCATCAGCAAAGACTGATTGTCTTGCTGGAATCATAGCGTCATTTATCTACATGATCGTCAAGATGTAGATAAATCTTGCTATACAAAAGCTTATAAAACTTTATTATTCACTAATCTTTGTCGTATATTCGTAATGATTCGATCAAAAAGGAGATACTAATGCTCACATTGGAGGCACAACAGCCTTTAAAAGTCCCACCCAAGGAATTTTTAACGCCTCCTGGTGATTTTAATCCCACGATGCTGTTATTTTTCGCATCTGTGGGGATGTTGGTATTTTCCAACTTAGGCTATTGGCTTTGGCAATGGCCGCATTGGGTGTGTTTTTGCATTAACACCCTAGCTTTACATTGTGCGGGGACAGTGATTCATGATGCTTGTCATCAATCTGCTCACCGCAACCGGATAATTAATGCCATGTTAGGTCATGGTAGTGCCTTGATATTAGCCTTTGCCTTTCCTGTATTTACGCGAGTACATTTACAGCATCACGCCCATGTCAATCATCCCAAAGATGATCCTGACCATTACGTCTCTACAGGCGGGCCACTTTGGTTAATTGCTGTCAGGTTTTTGTATCATGAAGTCTTTTTCTTTCAACGTCAACTATGGCGCAAATATGAATTACTAGAGTGGTTTATTAGCCGCTTGATTGTGGTATCAATTGTCTATATTTCCGTGCAGTACCACTTTTTAGGCTACATTCTCAACTTCTGGTTTATCCCAGCGTTTATTGTAGGGATAGCACTAGGGTTATTTTTTGATTATCTGCCTCATCGTCCTTTTGCGGAGCGCGATCGCTGGAAAAATGCCCGTGTCTATCCTGGTAAACTGCTTAACATCCTGATTCTCGGTCAAAATTATCATCTCATCCATCATTTGTGGCCTTCTATCCCCTGGTATAACTATCAGCCTGCTTATTATGTAATGAAGCCACTGTTAGATGAAAAAGGTTGTTATCAAACTTCAGGACTATTGCAGAAAAAAGATTTCTTTGAATTTGTTTATGACATCTTTTTAGGAATTAGATTTCATCGGCACGAAGAATAGATTTTTTACAACCACAAGCTTGCAGATAAATTCAAGGTTTGTAGTGTACCCCTGCGGGGAAGCAAGCTACGCGCAAGCGTCTCGTAGAGAGGACTTTAGTCCTCTAATAAGGACTGAAGTCCTTACTACAAACCGTATTGTAGTATTTTTGTACTGCTGAATTTATATGCCCAATTTTAGTCGGCGATCGCCCAACGTACATAAGGACGAGAAGCCGCAACAGTTTTATACACAATCAGCTTTCCTGGTGGATTAATCTTCCGTAAATCTACTCGAAAATAGGCTTTTTTGTTTTTAAATTCTACATTATAAAATACATATTCTTCTGAGATGGTTTTGCCAACACAATTGGCATATTGACTATTTAAATTTGACACAAATTCTACAAAATACTGATTAGTTGATGGGGCTAATTTTGTTGTATCTGCAAACAATCTGGTATCTACCACTACCGTATGTTCTGCTCCCCCTTCATAGGGAAGAATTATCCACCATAATCCGACTGTTTTGGGGCAATTTCCACTAGTGCGTTGTACATTTAACTGTACATTAGGAGTAGATAAAGGTGCTTGCGCTGGCTGTGACTGTGCAGATTTTGTAGTAGCAATTGTTCCTACAACAACAAATGCGCCAAAAATTCCCCTAAGAATTCCGATTTGATCCAACTTTTTCATAAACTTAATTTTTAAATTTACAATTACAATAAATTTCAGCTAAATCAGATACAAAATTGTAGAATAAATTTAATAGAAACTGTTACCTAGTCTCTATTAAATAATGTAAAGGAATGACAGAAATAAAAGTGCCATCTTGTGACAAATTATCGTGTTTTCAGTTACAGTTATTCCCTCCTCATGTAAGCAACAATGTT
This sequence comes from Nostoc sp. CMAA1605, assembly GCF_021596505.1. Taxonomy (GTDB): domain Bacteria; phylum Cyanobacteriota; class Cyanobacteriia; order Cyanobacteriales; family Nostocaceae; genus Trichormus. The sequence goes on from NZ_PJIZ01000020.1 coordinate 65,280, forward strand.
GATTAATCAATAGCAATGCAGCCCTTAACGTAAATTACGCTGCTGTTACATGAAACCTAGAATTATTGTTTGCGGCTTAGGACGAACAGGATATAAAATCTTTCGTCTGCTGAGACAACAGGGGGCGTTTGTCGTTGGTATTCATCACAAACCCATCCCAGGTGAAGCAGCAGGCGATGTGATTATCGGTAATTTATGTGCGGCTGCTACTCTCACAGCAGCAGGAATTAAAGAGGCGCACACCTTAGTCATCACAGGTTCAGAAGATGAACTAAATTTGTCAGTGATGATGCAAGCACGGGTGTTAAACCCTGGTATTCGCATTATTAATCGCCTATACAATCTTAATTTGGGTGAACGTCTGGATCAAACATTATCAGACCACTTGAGTATGAGTGTGGTGAGTTTAGCTGCACCATTATTCACCTTTGCCGCTTTGGGAAATCAAGCGATTGGACAAATTAAGTTATATGAACAAACTTGGCCAATTCAAGAAGAATATATTGATGAACATCATCCTTGGTTGGGTCGTCAATTGAGTGATTTGTGGGAAGACCCTACACGGATGCCAATTTATTACTTACCCCTAGAAGGGGAAATGAATTTGGTTTCGGCGGTACTATCGGGACAAAAGTTAAATATTGGCGATCGCTTAATTGTCGGTATCCAACCCCGCGTTCGTCAAATCCGTCGTTCTTTAATTAAAAAACTCCTGAAAGTTTTCACGAGTCTACGCCAGTTTCAACAACATGGACAGTCGGTTGTCGCCGGTGCGATCGTGCTTTTGGCGGTAATTTTGACAGCCACATTCACCTATATGTCTACAGAACTGAGTTTATCTGTAGTGGATGCGCTTTATTTCTCTGTCGGGATGATTACAGGCGCAGGCGGTAATGACCAAGTTGTGGAAAATGCCCCCAATAGTGTGAAAGTGTTTACTGTGGTGATGATGCTAGTGGGAGCGATCGTCATTGGTATCTGGTACGCCATGTTAACCGATTTTGTCTTGGGTAATCGCTTCAAGCAATTTTGGGATGTGGCGCGTGTTCCCTTACGACATCACTATATTGTCTGCGGTTTAAGTGGCATTGGCAATCGTATTGTGCAGCAACTCCACAACAGTGGTCATGAAGTTGTAGTTATTGAAACTGACTCCAATAACAGATATATTAACTCCGTCCGGGGCTTGGGTATCCCTGTAATTCAAGGTGACGCGAGTTTCCGCACCATCTTGCAAACGAGCAATGTCCATTCTGCGGCGGCGGTATTAACCGTCACTAATAACGACGCGACAAATCTAGAAATTGCCCTGAAAGCTAAGGGTTTAGCACCAAAAATCCCCGTGATTGTCCACTATGCTGACCCTGATTTTGCGGGGATGGCAAAACAGGTATTTGACTTTGAAGCCGTACTTAGTTCCGCAGAATTAGCAGCACCCGCATTTGCAGCTGCGGCTTTAGGTGGCCGCATTTTAGGTAATGGCATCACCGCCGATAAACTCTGGGTAGCCTTTGCAACTTTAATTACACCCTCACACCCTTTTTGTAGCAACTTAGTCAAAGAAGCCGCTATGTCTGCGAACTTTGTCCCTTTGTATATAGAAAGCAACGGTCAAAGAATTCAAGGTTGGGATTTACTGACTACTTATCTCCAAGAAGGTGATATTTTATATTTGACTATGCCAGCTAGTCGTTTATATCTTTTATGGCGCAATGAGCGAGTCTGTGGTAATCAAGTTTAGGGACTAAAAAATACACTATCACTGTGTAGGCAGGGAGCAGGGGGAAAAAGAACGATGTCTGATCTCGGAAATTGGATAATTTATTTTCTGGAAGTCCCTTAACACTCCGAATATATAGCCCTTCTTACCCGAATGAAGTACAAACAACAATAATTAAACACAGATGAACACAGATAAACGCAGATAAGTTTGTAACTCAGCAGACTAGGAAACGCTATATAAATTCAAGAGTTATCTTTCTGCTTTCTTCTTTGCGCCTTTGCGCCTTTGCGTGAGCTGTTAAATAGTATTATTAGCAACACCAAAGTATTTATTCACTTTCAATAATTGGACATATAACTGAAGGATCATGATCAGATTTGATTTCCCAACCAGAGAGTAATCCTGATAATTCTTGTCTCAAAATCAGCAATTGCCGAATTTGCTCATCAATAGCTTTTACCTTATCTTCCAATTTCACTTTTATATGGTCACAAGGTAATTGCCCACCATCATAAACATCTAAAAATTCTTTGATTTCTGACAAACTTAACCCTAAGCTTTGAGCGCGTTTAATGAAGTGCAATCTCTCCAAAACGTCAGAGTTAAATAATCTAAATCCACCTTCCGTTCTGCCTGATGATTTGAGTAGACCCAGTTCTTCATAGTAGCGGATGGTTTTAATTGGTACACCGCTTTCCTTGGCAACTACACCAATTTGTTTGGCTTCTGCTTGAGTTAACATACTGATCTAAACTCTCAGCAAGATGATGATTACTGGCTTTATAATAAACTCTCCATTAAACTGGAGAGTCAAGCGTCAAAAGAATTGCGTTCAAATGTCAGTCTGACCAGTTTTCCTGCTTGTAATAAAATTTTGATTTGGTTCATATCCTTCATCAAGGATGATGCTGACTTCCTGAATCTTCCCATCTGTTATAACTGCTTTGTTTGACTTGGGTTTACTCAGCAAAAACCACCAAATTTCTAAGCTTATTAATCCCAATCCGCCAAGGGTAACGGCTAATTTGTTCCCTAACGGTTGTTCAAGACGTTGAAATTGATTAGCTGGGACTGTTGTAGATGAGTGTATCGAATGTTGTGTTTGGGCGATCGCTTCTTGTGATGTCATACCCCACAAAATCCCCAAACTGGCTATACTACCGATGAGTGTTGTTTTGTTGACCATTGCAAAATCTCCTGTTCATTTAGGGGTGTAAGGGTGTAAGGGTGTAAGGGTATTGCTCAAAAGTGCTGATTTAGTTGTGAATCCCTTTAACTTGGAAGTTACGTAAACGCAGCGCATTCGTTACTACAGAAACTGAACTAAAAGCCATTGCTGCACCGGCGATGATGGGATTGAGCAACCAACCCCAAATCGGGAAAAGAATACCGGCAGCGATAGGAATACCGACAATATTGTAGATAAAAGCAAAAAAGAGATTTTGGCGAATATTGCCAATGGTGGCGCGACTGAGTTGAATAGCTGTAACTATACCTTGTAAATCGGCCGAAATTAAAGTAATATCGCTTGCTGCGATCGCCACATCTGTACCAGTCCCAATGGCAATTCCTACATCAGCTTGAGCTAGTGCGGGTGCATCATTAATCCCATCCCCAACCATCGCGACAATTTGGGATTTGGGATTTGGGATTTGGGATTTTAAAGAAAATCTGCTCCCTTGTACCTTTGCACCTCTACTTCCCTGCTTTTGGACTTGCAAAGATTGAATTACCGCCGCCTTCTGCTCAGGACGGACTTCTGCTAAAACTTTGGTAATACCAACTTCACGAGCAATACTTTCGGCGGTGCGGCGGTTATCACCTGTGAGCATGACAACCTCTAAACCCAGTTTTTGCAATGCTTTTACCGCTTGGCTGGAAGTAGGTTTAATGGCATCAGCAATCCCCATCAAGGCTTTAATTTCACCGTCAACGGCTAACCACACGGCGGTTTTACCTAGATATTCTAAGCGTTCTTTGTCTGATTGCAAAGTTTGAGTATCAATACCCAATTCTGACATCCAGCGTTGTGTACCAATCTGCACTAGATGGTTAGTAACAATACCTTGCACACCACTACCAGCGATAGCCATGAAGTGGCTTGCCGAAGGCATCGCTTCAAAATCTCTCACATCTGCTAAGGTAACTTCTTGAGATTCGGCATATCTGACAACTGCTTCTGCTAACGGGTGTTCTGAATTGCGTTCTACTGAGGCGGCTAGTTGTATGAGTGCGATTTCGTTACTATTAGCCGTACCGTCAACTGTGAGAAAATCTGTAACTGTCGGTTTACCTTGAGTAATAGTGCCGGTTTTATCTAAAACAATAGTTTGAATTTGGTGGGCTAATTCCAGACTTTCAGCCCCTTTAATTAAAATACCGTTTTCTGCACCTTTACCTGTTCCTACCATGACTGAGGTTGGTGTGGCTAAACCTAAAGCGCAGGGACAAGCGATAATTAACACCCCAACTGTGGTAATCAATGCCAAAGAGACATTGCCCATCATGTTGTACCAAATAATAAAGGTAAGAATAGCGATCGCCAAAACCACCGGCACAAACAAGCCTGTAACTTGGTCTGCTAATCTTTGAATGGGAGCTTTCGAGCCTTGAGCCTGCTGCACTAGTTGAACAATCTGCGCTAGTAGGGTATCTTTCCCGACTCTGGTAGCGCGAAACTTGAAACTTCCCGTTTTGTTGATGGTTGCACCGATGACTTCATCCCCTGGTTGCTTTTTCACAGGAATACTTTCCCCAGTCACCATCGCTTCATCTACTGTGGATGTTCCTTCCACTACTTCCCCATCAACGGGAATTTTTTCCCCAGGACGCACCAACACTACATCCCCAATTTCTACTTCCTCAATCGGTACATCAATTTCTCGTCCGTTGCGAATCAATCTTGCGGTTTTCGCTTGTAACCCTATCAGCTTGCGAATAGCTTCTGAAGTTTGACCTTTGGCGCGATTTTCTAAGAGTCGTCCCAGTAGAATTAAAGTAATCACAATCGACGCAGTTTCATAATATACATCTGGCGTTAATCCTTGGGCAATAAAAAAGCCTGGAAACAAGGTAGCAAATAGGGAATAAAAATATGCTGCACTCGTACCTAATGCTATTAAAGTGTCCATTGTGGCGGTATGATTTTTGCCAGCTTTCCACGTATTGATGTAGAAGGAATAACCACACCAGAACTGTACAGGAGTGGTGAGGACTAATTGCAGCCACGGGTTATGCAACCATGAGGGAATCAAGGGCAGATTGAAGCCTGTCATCATTGGTAGTGAGCCAATCACTAAAACTGCACTAATAATCCCCCCTACCGTCAACTTTCGCTGCAAATCACGGGATTCTTGCTGACGATATCTTTTTTCTTCGTCATCCTCTCCTGTCATCAGATTTTGTTCTTGCAGGGGAGAGGCAGAATAACCTGCTGCATCCACTGCCTTGAGGATGGTGATTAAATCAGTTTTTCTAGAGTCATAATCAACTGTTGCCTGTTCTGCCGCAAAATTCACACTACACTCATTTACACCAGGGACAGAATTGATAGCATCTTCAATATTGTTAGCACAGGCAGCGCAACCCATCCCACGCAGTTTTAGTCTGGCCTTTTCCATTTGCAGACTCCAATTTTCTCATCAAATTCAAGACTGATTTCATCTTGAACCCTCCAGTGAACTAGAGTGTCAAGAAGGGGAGAGAAAATTGGCAGGGGGCAGGGGTGCAGGGAGCAGGGGGAGCAGAATCCAATGATGACATTTGCTCTGACTGATTGAATAATTTATCTGCTTCAAAACAACTGTCTTTCCCCCTACTCCCTTACCATCGCTGTAAACTCTCTCCCTTGCACCCTGCCCCCCTGCGAATCTTAATATGCAAATTAAAAGTACAACAGCTTACACCATTTCACGAAAAATCTGATACAGATGTAAACCCTGAAAGTTTTGCTGCATCTAAGTTTTTTAATTGCGAATTGCGAATTGCGAATTGCGAATTAGTATTACTACCTATTTCTCTTTATCTTCATCGCCCAACATCTTTAATAATTTCCTCGCCACTAAAATTCCTACAACTCCTGCACTAGCTAATTCCACCGCTTGCACCACCTTTTTACCGACATCGCCAGGTACAAGATGATGATGAAAGATTTCTTCATCTAGCCATTCAGTTGCAGCTTTAAAGTCGTGAATGGGAGTTGGTAATAGCGTTAAATATGTACCTTGACGAATTAAATGTGCGGTTTCACCAGTGACTTCAAAAACATTGAATAGATTGGCAGCAGCATCATTTACCCCTAATTTTAAGAGAGTCCCCCGAATATTTACTTTAGCTGGTTGGGGGTCATCTCCGAGAGCGATCGCTTTTAAGTTGCGCGCAATATTCACCCCCTGTTGATAAGCAACTTGGGCTGTCGGTGGTAGGGAAGTATTCTGAACGGCTGCACAGTCACCACCAGCAAATACTTCTGGAAAATCGAGCAACTGCATCGTGGGAGTTACTAGCAAACGACCATGATGATCTCGATGTTCTGGCGGAATCGGTAAATCTTGAATTAAGGGATGGGTAGAAGTGCCAGCCGTCCAAATTGTAGTGGCTGTTGGTACAGTTTTAACTACATCAGTGTGTTTATATTCAATAGCATGAGGGTAAACAGCAGTGGCTTCTGCTCCCCTAAGTATTTCAATTTTTACAGCCCGTTTTTGTAATTCCTGTTCAGCAATTTGTCGCAGTAAATCATTGATATCACCCTCAAGAATTTCCTGCCCATGATTGAGGAGAATCACACGAATTTCTGTTGCGTTACCTCCTAAAGCCGCGTACCAATTGGGCAGAAAATCAGCTAAGGTTGCAGCCATTTCTATACCGCTAGGGCCGCCACCTACTACAACTACTGTTAATAGTTTTTGACGTTGTTCTCTATCTTCAGTTTGCAACGCTGTATGTAAACAGCGACGTAAATGCTTGTCAAGTGCGATCGCATCTGCTTGTGTCCAGAAAGAAAAAGCATTTTCCTTCGCACCTGTAACGTGATGATAACCAGTAACACGACCTAAAGCTAATACTAAATTGCTGTATTGGTAGGAATTTTCCGAAACTAATTTTACTCGCCTTTGATGTAGGTCTATTGACTTTACTGTATCTTGAACAAAAATTACACCACTACCTTGAAGTAATTCCGCAAACTTCGGTACTACTTGAAAACTATCCATTTCACCATCAAAATATTCATAAAGTAATGGCTTAAAACAAAAACGCTCATTTTGATCAATCAAGATTACAGAACGGGGATAGGATTCATGAGCCAAATGTAATGCTGTAAATAATCCGGTGAAACCACCACCGACAATCACAGTTTGATAAACTGGGCTGTTCATAAAAATTATCTTGTTACTGTTGACTGTTGACCTAAATAAATAAAAATAAAGCAATCAGAATAGCACTTAAAACAAAAGCGAAAACAATAGCGTATTCAACTCTACGGCTTAAAAAGCCTACAGCAGCAATTAAGGCGATCGCTAGCCCCAAAATACCGATGTACTGCTCTTTTTGTAACCCACGCGCAATCAATTTATCTTGATTTATGCCTGGTGCTGGGGTTTCTGTGATTGCCCGTCTATCTGGTAATTCCTGCACGAATAAATTCATCATCTTACTCCTAAAATTATTTTTAATTGTGAAGATTTAATCCCGCCATAGATAGAGAATTGAGAATAAAAATACCCAAACTATATCCACAAAATGCCAAAATAAAGTTGCGGCACTGACACCAAAATAACCTTGATGATAATTACCAGGAAGAAAAGAACGAACCAGCATAGTAACCAGGAGAATTACACCAGCAAGAACGTGCAAACTGTGGAAACCTGTTAGTAAATAGAATGTAGAACCTACTAATCCTGTGCTGAGTCCAAAGTCTAATTTGCTCCACTCAATGCCTTGACCAATTAAGAAATAACTTCCCATGCCAATTGTCAGCAACCAAAGCCAACGGAATTGATTCAATTTGCTATGTTGGAGAGCATTTTCTGCTGATTGCACCATCAAACTGCTAGAAAGTAAAACCACCGTATTGATCAGCACTAGCGTAGATAATTGCGGTCCTGAGATTCCAGGTGGTAGCCAATGTTGTGAGTGGGTTAATCGCAAAGCAACATAAGTGAAAATAAAACTCAAAAAAATGATACTTTCTGACAGGAGAAATACAATAAATCCAAAAATAGCCTTACCATGATGGTCTTCAGCATTACCACCACCACTAGGTAAAAACCGCTTCAGCCAAGAAGGTAAATATTTTCGCCACCGTTCAAAACGGATAGGACTTTCATCTATATAAATAGTGCGCCGATTCATAATTTTAATTGCGTAAAGCCTGCGGCATAGCTGCGCTTAGAGCGTAGCGGGACGTTAGTCCATTGCGTTAGCGGAGCGGGGCGGGAGCATCGTTGCGAATTGCGAATTGCGAATTGCGAACTGCGAATTGGATTCATCTCTCCCATATTTCTCTGCGCCTTTGTTCGTCTGACTCAGTAGGTTCTATGACGGAATATTTGGGATTACCGTAGTCGTAGGGTGGTCTTTTCACCACAGGAATTTCTGCAAAGTTATTTCTTGGTGGTGGTGAAGTGGTTGTCCATTCTAGTCCGGTGGCGTGCCAAGGATTATTCACTGCCCTTTGGCCGTATAGCCACGAACCAACCATATTGGCAATAAAGGGCAGGGTGGATACTCCTAGCAAAAAGGCTCCTAAACTAGATATGACATTCCCATCTTGATACTGTGGGTCATAGGAGGAAATTCGGCGTACCATCCCCTGTAAACCTAGTGAGAGCATGGGGAAGAAAGTCAGGTTAGCACCAATAAAGGTTAACCAAAAGTGCAATTTACCCCAGCCTTCGGCGTACATTCTGCCAGTAATTTTGGGAAACCAAAAGTAAATGGCGGCAAAAATCGCCATTGTGATGGTGTTGAAAACAATGTAGTGGAAGTGTCCCACCACAAAGTAGGTATTGTGGACGTGAATATCAAACGGTACTGCTGCTAGCATCACACCAGTAACACCACCGAGTAAAAACATGGCTGCACCTCCCATTGCAAACAGCATGGGTGTCTCTAAGTGCAGTTTGCTTTTCCAAATTGTGGCAGTCCAACCAAATGCTTTTACACCGGTGGGTACAGCCACCAACATGGAAGTAAACATAAATAATATCCGCATCCAGCTTGGGGTGGCACTGGTAAACATATGGTGTACCCAAACGAAAATACTCACTAACGCAATTCCTAAAGAAGCAACAGCCAAGGAGCGATAGCCAAATAGGGGATTACGGGAAAAAGCAGGTAAAACCTCTGCGAAAATCCCAAAAGCGGGCAGTGCCATGATGTAAACTGCGGGGTGGGAGTAAAACCAGAAGAGATGTTGGTAAATGATGGGGTCGCCATTCTCTAGGGGTTTAAAGAATTGCGTCCCAAAATTGAGATCAAGTAATAGCAATATCAATGCACCAGTAAGAGCAGGTAAATTAATCAGCTGTAACAATTGCGCGCTCAAAGCTGACCACACAAACACAGGCATTCGGAAAAAACTCATTCCTGGGGCGCGCATCCAAAAAATAGTAGTGACAAAGTTCACAGCCCCCATAATGGAAGAAATACCGATGATGACTAAACTGACAATCCACAGACATTCACCGTTAATCGGCTGGCCTGGAGGAATTTGCAAACTAATAGGCGGATAAGACCACCAGCCAGACTGCGCCGTACCATTGGGCAGTAAGAAGCTAGAGATTAATAAAATGCCTCCTGGGGGAATCATCCAAAACGAAATGGCATTGAGAAGAGGAAACGCCATATCCTGTGCGCCAATCATCAGTGGTACTAAGTAATTAGAGATACCTGCATTAAAGGGGATAATCCAGAGAAAGATCATGATTGTGCCGTGCAAGGTGAATAGACCGTTATACAAGGGACGATCAACCACATTTAATGCAGGTGTAATTAGTTCAGCACGGATGAGCATTGCCAAAAGTCCGCCCACCAAGAAGAAAATGAAAGCCGTCACCATGTACTGCACGGCGATCGCTTTATGGTCGGTGTTGAACTTAAAATATTGTCGCCAGTTATTCTCAGGCTCGTTTGGCGGTGCGGTTTCTCTAATATCATGTGTCATTTTTGACGTAATTCTCCTGAGCAACAGCCTCTTGACTGGGTGCAACAGTATACCAGCCACTCTTCAACATGGTTGTTGGTGGTTGGGTATACTCAGCCACAGCTTGATTTTGATTTGTTGTTAGTTCTTGTTGGGCTTGAGTTAGCCACTGGTTATACTGTTCTGGAGATTCCACCAGAACATCAGCATCCATCAGCGAAAAATAAGTACCACTGAATAGAGCATCTTTGAGCTTATACTTGCCTGGGCGAATGGGTGTAACTACAAGGTCAATATTGCGTCCAGGGACAATATACTGCTGTAGCCGAAAATCAGGAACGTAAAAGCTATGAAGTACGTCCTTAGCGTGCATATTTAGGCGAGTCCGAAGATTGACAGGCAGGTGTAATTCTTGACTAATAACATTATTGGGATAGCGAAAAGACCAATCCCACTGCTTGACAAATACCTCGATAGTTTCCGCCGCAGGTTTTGGTTTTTCCCCAGTGGTTATGGCATAAACTGCTGCTGATTCCAATGGTGTCGGCAGTTGGACAATCTGCTGTAAACCCAGAATATGTAATTGCTGGTAAATATTGACACCTTGAAAAGCTAACCACAACACCAATACGGTTGGAGTTGCAGTCCATAGGATTTCTAATCTGATATCTCCCCTAGATGGATGTCCTTCACTGTAATCATTTGTGGGTGCGCGAAAGAATATGATAGAAAACACCATCATGCCCAACAGCACAAGAATGATGAATGCACCTATGGAGACTAGGAAGCTAAATAAATCATCTACTTTTTGTGCTTCTGCTGTCGCTTGAATTGGCATCCAGGTGTATGCCTGCTGACCAATCCAACGGCTCAAAGCAAGCAATATGGCAATCACAACTGCTATTAGTAAATATTCTAAAAATTTAGGCATAAATTTTCTATATTTCCCTTTATTGAGGTAGCAAATTCGGATTTACGCCCTCTTGAATTAAATTGGCAGCAGTTACATGAATACCAAACTCCCCACCTAATTGCCCTCCTAAAGTGCCGTGGACATACAAAAGACCCAGCATGGCCATACCTACTAACAAATAAGACCACTGCACTTGTCTAGAGTAATAGCGTTGCCAACCCCTCCAGACAGTCATAGCGACAATAGCCCCCAACAACACCACACCACCCAAGCCATGTAAAAGCATTGTCCAAGAGGCGTTTAACCCCCAATCACTTTTTTGATTCACTGGTGGGTTGGCTAGTAGTAACTCGAAAAAACCGAATCCCACGGTGAAAAATGTCACGACAGCCGCCCCTAGTAGGTTGTACCAGCCAACATCAAAGAAGCTAGAACGAATAGCTGTTAGACCTAAGAATTTGAATATGGGTCTTTCTATGGGGAAAATAGCCCCTGCGATGTCAAATAAGATGGCAATGATAAATAAGCCTAGTGTCAGATGTACTAAGTTTGGGTGCATGGGAATTTCATAGGGTAATCCATTTGCACCCAACCTCAATCTCAATTGCTCGATGAGTTGTGAGTTCATGGTGATATTCCCGGCTGCATTGCTTCCACAACAGGCTTAACGTGCAATCCATAGACCCAAAATAGTTTGCTCCCCAGGTATACTTGCAAAAACACTAGACAAACTAAAATTGTGGCGACACCAAGATAAGCAGGAGGGAGTTTTTGCGGGTGTCGGTTACGGATTACAAATCGCCAAGCTGTCATTCCTACCACAAATGCCCCTAGTGACCAACCCATAACAGTATGAAAATTCAGTGTGGGCTGGACTGCTGGGTAAACTTGCGCTAAACCGGCTTCCAACTGTCCAAAAATGATGGCGACAAAAATCGCGATCGCCGCTACCAACATATTCCAAAAACTGACCTCCAAAAACCGCACATTGCGGCTGAAATAACCCACCACATCGCAAAAAAAAGAGAAGAACACCATTGCAATGACAAAGTGGACGATAATAGGGTGAATGGGGTCAGAATAGGGTAAACCCTTACTATTTAACATCAGAGCTAGCATTAAGCTCTCCTAATATAAATAGGCTATAAATAGACCAAAATTTGCATAAATTATTCAGATTTTGGCTTAATGATCGGTTGAGAACCGAAAAAATACACACTCAGTAATTAGTGCCTGCAATTAACAATTACAGGGCAAAGCAGCTAAAACTCATCTTTCTGCGGATGGAGATGAGAGTGACTCAGGTAGTAAAATATTCTGGCTTGATTAAGGGCGATCGCCAGCACACTGTTCACAATACTTGATTGAGCAATGGCGATCGGCAATATTGAGCAAAACTCTAGAGTAACAGACTACCAAAGCCTTTCACCCAGGCGTAACAGACTTTACAGTCATCCTGGTCAAGTGTGAGGCATCTTGATGAGTAACAGCGTAAACTTTTTCAACATAAACACCCCACACTAGTTATAATTTCCTATAAGTTGAAAAAACTCTTAAGATTAGCGTAAAGATTACGCTTGTCTGACACCGACTAGCTAAAAATCATTATTAGGAGGATTACCTATGGCGCTGGTACCAATGCGGCTGTTGTTGGATCACGCGGCTGAGAACGGTTACGGCATCCCAGCTTTTAACGTTAACAACCTGGAGCAAATTCAGGCAATTATGAAGGCGGCTGAAGAGACAGATAGCCCCGTCATTTTACAAGCTTCCCGTGGCGCGCGTAACTATGCAGGTGAAAACTTCCTGCGCCACTTGATTTTGGCTGCGGTAGAAACCTATCCTCACATCCCCATTGTCATGCACCAAGATCATGGCAATGCTCCTTCTACTTGTTACTCAGCTATCAAGAACAACTTCACTAGCGTAATGATGGATGGTTCTTTGGAAGCTGACGCTAAAACCCCTGCTAGCTTCGAGTACAACGTTAATGTTACCCGTGAAGTTGTCAATGTAGCTCATGCTTTGGGCGTAAGTGTAGAGGGTGAACTTGGTTGCTTGGGTTCTTTGGAAACCGGCGCAGGTGAAGCTGAAGATGGTCATGGTTTCGAGGGTACACTCGACCACTCCCAATTGTTAACCGACCCCGATGAAGCTGTTAGCTTCGTAGAAGCAACCCAAGTAGACGCTTTGGCTGTAGCTATCGGTACAAGCCACGGTGCTTACAAATTTACCCGCAAACCCACTGGCGAAATTTTGGCTATCAGCCGCATTGAAGAAATTCACCGTCGTCTACCTAACACCCACTTGGTAATGCACGGTTCTTCCTCCGTTCCCGAAGATTTAATCGCTTTGATTAACGAATTCGGCGGTGCGATTCCTGAAACCTACGGTGTACCTGTAGAAGAAATCCAAAAAGGTATCAAGAGCGGTGTACGTAAAGTTAACATCGACACCGACAACCGTTTGGCTATCACCGCAGCTGTGCGCGAAGCTTTAGCAAAAGCACCCAAGGAATTTGACCCCCGTCACTTCCTCAAGCCTTCTATCAAATATATGCAGAAGGTTTGTGCTGAACGTTATGTACAATTCGGCACTGCTGGTAACGCTAGCAAGATTAAGCAAGTTAGTCTCGAAGATTTTGCTGCTAAGTATGCTAAAGGCGAACTGAACGCTGTCACCAAGGCTGCTGCTAAAGTTTAATTTTAGTCAAAGATCAATAGGGGCAATACTTTGCTCCTGCAAAATTTTTGATATTGATATTTAAGTCAACCGAGTGACATCAATGTTACTCGGTTTTTTGTCGCAGTTGATATTAGTTATCTAATCACAGGCTGTTTAACTTCTCCTGAGATTTCGAGAACGTTGGAGTCAAACACAATCACATGAATGGCTGTAGGTAGCAGTCGCTGAAGAATTTGCCTATAAGCATCTGCATCATGACGACGGTGAAACCTTGCTATTACCATTCGCTGCATATCTGGTAGTTGGCGAATAATACACCAAGGTTGACTATTTGATTTTGGCTTTGAGGTTGATATCATAGGAGAATACTTTCCCACTTTGTGGGATGCGTTAGGAATAGCGATCGCTCTGTATGTTTTCCAGGCAAGACGAGCGATCGCTTTTGGTGTGCGTTAACAACTTTTGATGCGTACGCATCATTGACTACAAAAAGATTATCTGATGCGTACGCATCATTGTCAACTATTTAAAATGGGTTACGTTAGGTTAAAGATTAAAGAACTAGCAGAACAGCGAGGTTGGACACTCAAAGATGTGGCTAATCGCTCAGGAGTCAACTACAACACTGTGAGAAGTTATGTGCAACGTGGCGCACTTAATACCGTTGACTTATCTGCTGTCTTTAAAATAGCCCAAGCGTTTGAAGTTACCTTAGAAGAACTGGTAGAAGTTATTGAAGATTAAGTAACTAAAAAACCTTTATCCTAAACGATTAAGAATAGCTATAAATCATCAATGAGGTATATTATGCAACCGACCAAAACTAGACAGGCATTACTCAAAGCTATTTATGAAGAATTAGAACAAGCTTATGACGACACTTTAGAAGATGTTTTAGAGTTACTAAAAATTCGTAAAAGTGAAGATGAAGAAGATATTCAGGATATTTTTGCGGCAAAAAATGATACTACTATCTCTTGGGAGCAATATAAGCAAGAGAGTGCATGATTTATCAAATAGAAATTACAACTAGGGCAGCTAAACAATTAAAAAAGCTACCTGAAGATATTCAACTTAAAATTGAAGAAAAAATTCAAGAGTTATCAAATAACCCTCGTCCTAATGGCGTGGTTAAGTTAGAGGGTGAAGAAGATACCTATCGTGTTCGGGTGGGTACATATCGTATCCTATACGAAATTAAAGATGATTTATTAATAGTTAAAGTCGTTAAAATTAGTCATCGTAGAGATGTTTATCGCCGCAAATAGAGCTAATTAACTTTAGTCTTAGCCATGCTAGTTATGCTTTAGTTTTTGTAGCAATAAACATGATGATCAATACACGCATCAACAAGCAACTTCATACTATGCTACCGCGTCAAGAATTTGTTTCCCTGTCTCTTCTAAAAATGCAATAACTTGCTCTCTAGTTACACTTGGAAATCCATCTAAAAAATCGTCAATCGATTCTCCTGCTTTGAGATAGTCTAAAAGTGTTTGTACAGGAACTCTAGTATCAGTAAAGACAAGTGTTCCACCCATAATTTCTGGCGATGTGCTAATGATTGAGGAATATTTAAGCATAGTTCTTTTACCTCCGGTTTACGGACTGAATCATTTATTAAAAATTTAGCTTAGATCAAGAAAGTGGTTAATACCAAATTCGAGATTCTAGAATAGGTTATAAATCTGGGCTTTTAATCCCAAATCTTTCTTTGTCAAAGCGACTTTAGCTCGCTATATTTGATCAATCTGCCAAATTTTGATGGTTTGATCAGAACTTCCACTGGCGAGAATCTTACCATCGGGACTTAAGGCGATAGAATTAATTTTTTCTGAATGTCCTGTGAGAGTTTGTACAGATTCACAAGTAGAAATACGCCAAATTTTAATAGTTGTATCTGCACTGCTACTAAAGAGAGTTTGTCCATCAGGACTTACGGCTAAAGATGTAATTTCTTCGGTGTGTTCAGTTAAGGTGTAGAGTAGTTTACCTGTAATTAAATGCCAAATTTTGATAGTGGTGTCAGCACTACCACTAAATAGTAACTGTCCATCAGGACTCATGGCGATCGCTTTCACATCTCCAGCATGACCGATTAGGGTGCGTAAAGGATCGCCTGTGCGGGGGTTCCATAGTCGGATTTTGGTGTCAGCACTCCCGCTAGCGAGGATTGTACCATCAGGACTAATGGCGATCGCATGAACGGCTGAGGAATGCCAAAGGGTGCAAATGCGATCGCCTTTTTGTAAGTTCCACAGTTTGATTTTGTTGCTACCACTGGCTAAAATCTCCCCGTCTGGACTGATAACTACGACATTTACAGGTTTTTGATGTCCTAGCAGTGTATGTACAAGTTTACCTGTTTTGAAATCCCAAACTTTGACGTTACTTCTAGGGTGTTCACAACTCCCCACGGCTAAAAAATCACCATTAGGACTAATCGCCACTGATGAAACTTCTCCTAAATTACTGGCGATAGTTTTAATCAAGTGACCATCATGAATATCCCAAACGTTAATATTTTGGTCTGTACACCCACTGACTAACACCTCACCATCAGGACTAATCGCCACAGATGTCACTTTACCTGCATGACCTTTGAGGGTGTAACCTAAACTGGGAGCTTCTAAAACTAGTTTAGTTTTTAGGTGGGCGATCGCGGCTAACAGTTTCTCAACCTCTAGAAAACTTTGTCTATCATTGACAATGAGAAAGTATTCCTTTAACTTATGGACATATTCCTCATCCTGGATTTTGATGGCTGATAGCATCGCTTCTAGGGGATGAGGGAATTCTTGCACTGAGACTTGATGCAAGTCTAACCAAGTGTGGATGGAGTAGTTTAACTGTTCCTGTGACCAAGTGCGATCGGGTAAATGTGCTAAACTTTGGGCTAATTGTAAAGCTAATTCCGGTATCCAATAGAGTCTTTCTTTTTCTAAAGCTTCGTAAATTTGCTGATAGCTAGTGACAATAGCTTGCACCGATTCTAAATCAAAGCTCTCTTTTAATAAGCTAGATAATAACTCTGGTAGTAAAGGTGGTACATCATGATGCACCAAATGATAAATATCTGCTATCCATGCGGCTACTAAACTATGACAAGTGATTAATACTTGGCACAGTTGCTCAAAGTCTTGCTGATTTACCTGATATTTTAAATCTAACTTACTAATATCAATGCCTTGAGCTTGCCATTTTTCTACTTTTTCTAAAATAGCTAAATTAACTACATTATCTTTACCTAACTTGTTAATATCCTCAATATCTTCACCTAAAGCTAATAAATCATCGCGGATTTTTTTCCATTCCCAGGCGCGATTTTTAGCAGATTGTTGAATAATTTCTCTATAAGGTATACGCGAAATAGTTTTATAGTAATAGTTACTTTGACCTAAACCCCAGTAAGCAATCCGAAAATTTAAATAATCTCCATCATTTTCTGATTCTAAAATTAAAATTGGTTCTGTTTTTAACAGTCCAAAGAGAGCTTTGATGCTAGATTCACTATGAAAACGTTTACTATCCCAAGCACCTGCTAAAAATTCTGTAGGTCGAATGGGATTATGGAGTGAATAATACTTATTGACAAATTTCCTAATTCCCTCCGCCAACATAGTTTCCAATGCCAAATTTTCCTCCGTTTTCGGTGCAAATTCATCAAATTTGACTTGGGGAGGTGCTAAGAAAATTTTTAGTGGTGGACGTTCAGCATCAACATGAGACTCTAAGATTTGTGAGGGATAGAGTCTTAAAGGCCAACCATCCAGAATTTTATTGACTTCTGGTAATTTTAGAGCCGTATCTCTTTCTTGTTTTGCTACTTCTAATTGGGTTTCGCGCTGATAAGCAGATAATTGCTTTTGTAACAGCTTCTCTTGTTCAAAACCTGGGGTGACATTTTTTTTAGGTTTAGCAGTATCAGCAATTTCAATAAATGCTTGAATTGCTTGGGGAATGGGATATTTAGTAATATCTAAACTTTCTTTTGTTCTCTTTTGTATGAGCGCGATCGCTACAGGTGCAAACTCTATCACTAATTGAATGAGTAGCCTTAATCCTTGCTCCATAAGGAGATTCCTATTACATCAATAAATTTCATAATCTACCTTTAACCTCAGTATTAGTTAGTCAAGAGACTAAACTGATACTATCTATGTTACTTACAGTATTTTTGCCATCTATCTAAAGTTATCCCTAGATATGGCCTATCCTACTACTTACAGGAGTCCTTTTGCCACGAAAGTTAATAGCAAAAAAATCAGCACAAAAAAAGAGAAAGATAGAGCATTTGCTTTTTATCCTTCTCTTTTCTTGAGTAAAAGCTAATTTTTTAGGTTAGGAATGATTTAGATTAAATTTAGATTAAGACGGATAGCTTACTACAAACGTAATTTTGTCAAGCACAAAGTCATATTTGAGAGTTAACTAAAATCGAATTCCTAACTGTCCGTTAACTCCCCGTACAGAATTATAACCAGCACCAAAGAACAGGCGATCGCTAGCCTTTACTTGTACGCCACCAGACAAGGCCACACCTTTATCTTCAGAGTAATATCCCACCCCCACATAAGGCGAAATTACGGGTAAACTCAAGAATTTCAGCACATCTACCCTGTAGCACCATCTTCACCTGTACCTAACTCTACACCCAAGTTTAATGCTCTAGCTCCCACAGCATAAGTTACATCCCCATCTTTCGCACCCACTGAAACCCAAGGTTGAGGAATAATTTGCGCCGCAACCGGACGAGGAGCAAATAAAGCTAAACATCCTATTGATGCGATGAGCGATTTAACGATAATTGCTCTGTTCATGCTTTTTCCTCTCTACCTGTTAATAAAAGTCAGTGATTTATGAGAATATCTCACAAACAAATATGAAAGATGGACTGTAACTTATACTCAACACTGTTAACCTCAAGACTAACCAATATTTAAAAAAGTTTCTCACTTTTTCAGCCGAGAATAGTTATCAGTTACTTGATAATCTAATGTGAATCTCACG
>NZ_PJIZ01000021.1 GCF_021596505.1 Nostoc sp. CMAA1605
ATAGCATTGTTGATCCTATCTTCGCTGCTGTGGGGGCGATTACATTCGCATATCTGAGAAATCGCATCTGCGCGCCTCGCGATATGAGTGCCAGCGCAGCAACAGCGTTTCGAGATGCGATTGATAAGTTGTTAACATCTATTTATTAAACTGATCAATTCCAGCACGGAATCATACCAAAATATGCAATATAATCAATTAGGCAACAGTGACCTAAATGTTTCCGAAATTTGCCTTGGCACAATGACTTATGGGCGGCAAAATACTATAGAAGAAGCCCATCAACAGCTAGATTATGCGATTAATCAAGGAGTTAATTTCATAGATGCGGCTGAAATGTATCCCGTACCACCTAGTGGAGAAACCTACGGCTTAACCGAAAAATATATTGGAGAATGGTTAAAACATCAACAGCGAGATAAATTAATAATTGCTACTAAAATTGCGGGGCCTGGTCGTGGCTTTAAATGGTTGCGTGATGGCGCAGAAGGACTTGACCGCAACAATATCAAACAAGCAATAGATGATAGTCTTGCAAGGTTACAAACAGACTATATTGATTTATATCAAATCCATTGGCCAGACCGCTATGTTCCTCGTTTTGGTCAAACCGTCTTTGACCCAGCGCAGGTAAAAACAACAGTCCCCATTACTGAACAACTGGAAGTTTTTGCGGATGTCATTAAAGCAGGTAAAATTCGCTATCTCGGCCTAAGTAATGAAACCCCTTGGGGAGTTGTACAATTTAGTCAAGCAGCAAAAAAATTAGGATTACCTAAAGTTGTTTCCATCCAAAATGCTTACAACTTACTCAACCGAGTTTTTGATGGCGCACTAGCAGAGGCAGTTTATTACGAAAACATTCCTTTACTCGCTTATAGCCCTTTAGGATTTGGTTATTTAACTGGTAAATACCTCAACGGTAAACCAGAGAAAACGAGAGTGACTTTGTTTGAAAACTTTGGTCAGCGTTATTTAAAACCCAATGTACAGGAAGCTGTAGCAGCTTATGTAGAAATAGCTAAACTTCATCAATTAAGCCCAGCACAATTAGCCATAGCATTTGTGCGGAGTCGCTGGTTTGTTGCTAGTACAATTATTGGTGCTACCACACTAGAACAACTCAAAGAAAATATAGACAGCATTAATGTCGTTCTTGATAAAAATATCTTGGCAGAAATAGACGCAGTGCATACTCGATATCCAAATCCTGCACCATAGAAGTGCTGAGTTGTCAGTGAAGAGTTAGTTGAAAAGAAAAGTCGGTTGGGTTAAGTGTAGCTTAATCCAACAAAACAATACCAATTTTAGGTTTAAAAACAGTTTTTAGTTCCTATATCAACTTATAAACTATGACGATCGCAACAGCATCAGTTGACCAAAATACTATTCGTCGCCGTGGTACTGGTTTAAGAGCATATAATCCAGACAAAGTATTTAAAGGATTTACACTTTTTACCCCACTTACAAGTAATGGAGAAGTCTATCTCCTGAATCTGGAAGGAGATGTTGTACATCAATGGAATCTACCCTATCCACCAGGTTTGTATGGCTATCTCTTACCCAACGGCAACCTTTTTTATAATGGTAAAACACCAGAAATTCCGCCACGTTTTCCTTTGTGGGGTGCATTTAAAGGTGGCGTTGTTTTAGAAGTAGATTCCCAGGGAAAGATTATTTGGGAGTATCAGCATCCAGATCATCATCACGACGGTCGCAGACTACGCAACGGTAACACTATTTTATTAGCTATTGAGAAGATACCTCAATCTTTGATTCCTCGCATCAAAGGTGGCGTACCTGGAACAGAAGCAGACGGTGATATCTATGCTGATGTGCTTTACGAAGTGACACCTGGAGGTGAAATTGTCTGGACTTGGCACGCTTACGAACATTTAGATCCAGATACTTTTACTATTACACCCCAAGATCAAAGACACGAATGGACGCACGGTAATACTGTCGGTGAACTCGCTGACGGCAATATTATAGTCAGCTTCCGCAACATTTCTACTGTCGCAATTATCGATCGCAATACAGGAGAAATTATCTGGACGTTGGGAGATGATGTTTTAGCACAGCAGCACTTTCCTAACGAGTTAACTAACGGTAATATCCTGATTTTTGACAATGGCGCACATCGTCGTCACACTGCACTCAATTATTCTCGTGTGATAGAAGTTAACCGTCAAACTAAAGAGATAGTTTGGGAGTATGCTGATAACCCACCCCACAACTTCTTCAGTTCCTATATATCCGGCGCACAACGTCTAGCGAATGGTAATACTTTAATCACAGAAGGTGCTTTCGGTCGGATATTTGAGGTGACAGTTAATGGTGAGATTGTCTGGGAATATGTCAATCCCCATTTTGCCGTGCGGAATATCCCTGGTGATAACTCAGCCGTAGCTCGTGGGGAACAAAATTCCGTCTTCCGTGCTTTTCGTTATGCACCTGAAGAAGTCCCTTGGCTTTAGTTGGGGATTGGGGACTGGGGATTGGGGACAATGTAGACAAGGCAAAATTGATTTCTCAACTCAGCACTCATTACTCAGCACTCAGCACTATTAATTAAGAGGAATAATCAATATGTCCGACATTCAGATATACAGCGCAGTCGTTTGTCCTTATGCTCACCGTTCGCGCTTGGTGTTGCAAGAAAAAGGTATCGACTTTGATTTAATTGAAATTAACTTGCAAAACAAACCAGAGGGATTTATAGAAATTTCTCCCTATGGAAAAGTGCCGGCAATTGTACATGGTGAGCATAGAGTCTGGGAATCGGCGGTAATTAACGAATATCTTGATGAAGTATTTCCAAATCCGCCGCTTTTACCTAGTAGTGCTATTGCTAAAGCTCAGGCTCGTATCTGGATTGATTTTGCTAATACTCGATTTGTTCCGGCTTTTTCTACTCTCTTGCGTAGTCCAGAAGTTGCACAACAAGAAGCTGCTAAACAAGAACTATACAAACATCTGGAATTTATCGAACATGAAGGTTTAAGAAAGTTATCAGGAAATGGCCCTTATTGGTTTGGTGAATCTATTAGTCTGGTAGATTTCACTTTTTACCCCTGGTTTGAGCGTTGGCCTGCACTGAAGCATTATCGAGGTTTTGGTATACCAGAAGAATTTACTCGTTTGCGTCAGTGGAAGAAGGCTCTGAAACAACGTGATTCAGTCTTAGCGATCGCTAACAGTAAAGAGTTCTACATAGAACGATATGCTAGATTTGCTACTCCTGTAGCTGTGTAATACAAGTTTTTCTGTTCAACAATAACAGGAATTAAATCTTGGGAATTGGGTAAACTATACCTCGTATCGCAGATGCTCATAACTTTCACCATTTTTCCTCAATTCCCATTTCCTCATCCCTATTCGCCACAAAGGGAAAAATAATTACAAATTGCTTAATCTTGGCAATTTCTTACTACCTCAATAACGCCCATATGCTTCAGCCATAAGTTTTGCCACAGTAAACCTCTAATCGGTCATATAAGGTGGTTTACCCACCTTATTTTTTCTAATTAAACCTGATCCTCTTCAACAGCTTGGTAATGGCAAATGAATCAATTGATGAAAACTTTCAAAATTCAAATTAAATCATGGCAACGTCAACCTATTACTCGTCGTCATGCCTTATTTGCTTTTGGTTATAGCTTAGTATTATCTACCACAATATTTAGTTGCAGTAGTCCACAAAATAATACTCAGCAGCAAGCAGATGTACCAAAATCAAATGTTGCGAATCAAACTACCACTAATAATACTAATAAAGTAGTCAGAATCGTCCGTTCTAAGCAACTGACAGCATTAGCAGTTCTAGAACAAAAACGCATCTTAGAACAACGATTAGAGCCTTTAGGCTACAAGGTGGAGTGGCCTGAATTTGCTGCTGGCCCTCAGCAATTAGAAGCCTTAAATACAAACGCGCTGGATATTGCTTCAACAGCAGAATCACCTCCTATTTTTGCCCAAGCCGCCGGGACACCTCTGGTTTATTTAGCGGCGAATTCTTCCGATGGGAGAGCAGTTTCACTTTTAGTTCCTGCTAACTCGACTGCTAAAAGTGTAAAAGATTTAAAAGGAAAAAAAATTGCCTTCCAAAAAGCATCTATTGGTCATTATCTCTTAGTGAGAGCCGTAGAAAGAGAAGGGTTAAAACTCAGTGATATACAGTCCATTTTCTTACCACCTCCAGATGCGAATGTAGCATTTAGCCAGGGGAAAGTCGATGCTTGGTTTATTTGGGAACCATTTGTGACTAGAAATGTTCAGCAGAAGGTAGGGAAAGTATTGACGGATGGCGGTAATGGTTTGCGAGATACTAATAACTTTTTCTCTACAACCCGTAAGTTTTATCAAGAAAATCCTGAAGTCATTAAGATTTTTCTAGAAGAACTGCAAAAAGCTCAGAATTGGTCTAAAAATAATCCTAAAGAACTAGCAACATTACTGGCTCCAATTACTCAACTTGATGCACCTACACTAGAGATTATGCACAGTAAGTATGACTTCACACTCATACCAATTACTGAGCAGATTATTACTAAACAGCAAGAAGTAGCTGATAAGTGGTTCGCCTTGGGACTGATACCCAAAAAAGTCAATGTTAGAGATGGTTTTTTAACACCAGAACAATATGCTGCAATTACTCCTCAAGAAGTTTTAGCTAAAAAATAATATTGGGAGAATTTGCTGTTCACTTGATTCTGAATTGAGATTTTAACCAAAAATATTTGATAAAAAACCCTGCTTTATTCAACAAGCTAGGGTTTTGAATTTATTTCTTGCTAAAATTAGATAATGTATAATTATATCCAGCTTATACATATAATCTTATGCAAAAAAATAACATTCCTAAAAATTTGCAAATCACGTCTTATTTATCTCCCAATTGGTTTACATTTTATCAAGCGATCGCTACTTATTTAAGTCGTTGTTTACAAATAGATTTACACTTACAACAAAGTGAATATGACCCTTTAGTAGATCCCCTATTGTTACAAGACAAAATAGACCTAGCTTTTATTTGTGGATTACCGCTAATTCGCTACAGTCAAACAGTTCCCAATCAATGGCAAACTCTGGTTGCACCTGTGATGCAATCATCAAGATATCATAATCAGCCCATTTATTATGCGGATGTAATTGTCAATGCCCAGAGTGATATTCATAAGTTTACAGATTTAGCAGACAAAATATTTTGCTATAACGACCCTGGTTCTAATAGCGGTTACAATTTACTTTGTCAGAGATTAACTCAAGAAAAAAATCCTCAAAATTTCTTTAGCAAAACTCTCCAATCAGGCTCACATCAGCATTCAATTCGCTGGGTAATTGAGGGATTAGCAGATTGTGCTGCAATTGATAGCGTGGTACTCGAACAGGAGTTAAATAATTTTCCCGAAATATCACAGCATTTGCGTGTGGTGGAAGTGCTAGGGCCTTCACCGATGCCACCATTAGCAGCAGCACAACATCTGGGTATATCTTTAACTCAACAAATACAGTTGGCATTACTCCAACCAGATGAGCAACTGCAAAGAGTAATGCAACAATTTGGAGTCAGACGTTTTGCACCAGTGCAATTAGAGGACTATGAAATATTAAATCAAATTTATCGCGATCGCTCTTTTCTCACCTTGTCCTAAAGAATAACGACAACCGTTAGAAACTATGTAAGTAGAATGGTGTAGATAATTCAAGGTTTGTAGTGTACCCCTGCGGGGAAGCAAGCTACGCGCAAGCGTCTCGTAGAGAGGACTTTAGTCTTCTAATAAGGACTGTTCGCGAAGCGTTCCCGAAGGGTAGTCCTTACTACGAACTAGACTCCAATTTTTTCACATTACTTCACATAGTTTGTTTTTTTCAAGTCGTTCTACTTAGCCAGTTGATTTTCAAGAAACTGCATAAACCCAACTCTGCTTTTGTACTGATAATACAGCATCTTGATAAATCTGCCGAAATAAAACTCGCTGTGCGTGACTCCCGCCAATTTCATGCAACCTTGATAAAACTGGCTGGAGTTCTGCAATAGTTGTGCGAAAATCGCCCTTGGCGTGAGCAAACATTCCTCTAGCGGCAGGAATTGCTACTTCCAACCAACTCCGACGTAAGAAAGGATTAATACTGAAAGTGTGATGCTGCATACTCACAAGCATTTGATGCACCCAATCATCATGTCCGGCTCTGGTAAGAGCATAGACATAATGCAAATCTTGAAATGGTAAAGCGTGTTCATCAATGCGGCTGTAAAGATAAGGACTGATACCTTGCCAGCGATCGCCCACATTCACACCACGCAACTCTAGCCGCAATAATAATGAAATTGCCCCCACTTGGTCTTTAGGAGATTGTTTATTAGCACGCTGCCAAATGTGCTGATCGTAAAGTTGCAGAACTTTTTGGTAATTTTTTAAATCTAAATAATACAGTGCGATGTGCCACCAGTTGTGGGTGTAAAGCATGGAGTTGCAATTTTCCCAGGTATCTGCAAAATTCTCCATCCAAGCTATCCCCTCATCGACTCTTCCTTGAGTTTCCATCACATGAGCGATCGCATGATGCGCCCAAGCATCATATCGATTTAACGCGATCGCCTGACGTGCTATCTTTTCTGCGGCATTGAGTTGATGACATTGTTCTAAACCAAACGCCACCATACCGTATAAATAATGATTCTCAGGATTGCTTGGTAAAACTTTCTGAGCAATCTTGCATAATTTATCTTTGTCGCCAGTGTAAAAATAGTGATACTGTCCCTGCTGTACGGAAATTAAATCACGCGGAAACTGATCAGTAATTTGCTCATGTAAAGCGATCGCGACATCAATTTCTTGATTTGCCCAAGCTGAAATAGCTTGCACATATAAATATTCTCTTTTAGTAATTTTGGCGCAATTTTGTTGTGCTGTTTGCAGATATGGTAGAGCTTGCTGCCAAGCTTTGCGGTTTTCTTGGGTGAGATAATAAGCCGCCGCATAAGCATGGGCTAATGCACAAGTGGGATCTGCCGCAATTGCTTCTAAAATTGCTGTTTCTGCATCTTTACCATAGGCCAACATCTGATCGCTAAAACTGTTAATGGCGGCGATCGCTTGGGTTGAATCTGTCGTAACTATTAATCCCTGTGCATCTTTAAGCATAATAAACCCCTTGCACCACAATTTGCGAGAAGTGGTAATCACATCTCTTAAACAAAACTCCGGTAAGTTGGTCGGAATAATGTACTTATGGACATGAGTATGTCACACTCACCACAAAACCGCAACCAGTAAAATACTAAAACTCGATAGAGAAACTGTATTTACTTTTGTAAAAGTATTGATTTACCGACGTATCTGTGGCATATTCTAAAAGTGAAATAATACGGTAAATCGATAAACTCACCGTAATTAAAATCAGGAAATGTTGTTCTGG
Source organism: Nostoc sp. CMAA1605 (assembly GCF_021596505.1). GTDB lineage: Bacteria > Cyanobacteriota > Cyanobacteriia > Cyanobacteriales > Nostocaceae > Trichormus. The sequence goes on from NZ_PJIZ01000021.1 coordinate 7,423, forward strand.
CAAAGATATCATGCAGCTACTTTGGTTTATTCCGACTCACGGTGAAGGACGCTATTTAGGTACTGCTATAGGTGGGCGAGTAGTCAACTTTGATTACTGGCGACAGATTGCTCAAGCAGTGGATCACTTAGGTTTTGCTGGAGCATTATTGCCTACAGGACGTTCTTGTGAAGATGCTTGGATTTTGGCATCAACTCTAGTGACGCACACCAAACAGATGAAATTTTTGGTAGCCATACGTCCGGGCTTGATGTCACCAGGAGTAGCAGCCAGGATGGCGGCAACATTTGACCGCATTTCCGGTGGGAGGTTATTAATTAACGTGGTGACAGGGGGCGATCCAGTAGAATTGGCTGGAGATGGATTGCATCTGTCCCATGACGATCGCTACAAACTCACAGATGAATTTTTAGGAGTGTGGCGAGAAATTGCCGCCGGAGAAACAGCCAATATCCAAGGAGATTATCTACATATTCAAGATGGCAAGCTGTTATTTCCCACAGTCCAGAAACCTTATCCGCCTCTGTGGTTCGGTGGTTCTTCTCCCATAGCTCAAGAAATTGCTGCCAAACACGTAGATGTATATTTAACTTGGGGTGAACCACCAGCGCAAGTTGCCCAAAAGATAGCTAATGTACGCCGATTAGCCGCAGATCAAGGGAGAACCTTACGCTTTGGGATTCGTCTCCACGTGATTGTGCGGGAGACGGAAAGCCAAGCTTGGGATGCAGCTAACGACTTAATTCGCTATGTGGATGATGCGGCGATCGCCAAAGCTCAAAAAGCTTACGCACGGATGGATTCCGAAGGACAACGCCGGATGACCACACTACACAACGGCTCTCGCGAAACCCTAGAAATCAGCCCCAACTTATGGGCGGGAGTGGGTTTAGTGCGTGGTGGTGCGGGAACTGCCTTAGTAGGTGATCCTGACACTGTGGCGCAGAGAATGTTGGAATATCAAGAATTAGGTATCGATACCTTCATTTTCTCCGGTTATCCCCACCTAGAAGAAGCTTACCGAGTAGCAGAATTACTCTTCCCACGTTTGCCCTTACAGCATCAACCAACCTTAGAACCGCAACTATTAAGCCCCTTTGGTGAAGTTGTAGCCAACCAAGAATTCCCCGATCAACCAACCAAAACTCGCACAATTGCCACTGTAGATTAATCCCAGGACATCTTTCACATGACACATATATTAGCGATCGCCGGCAGTCCCTCTCATCCTTCCAGAACTTACGCCATTCTAGAACACGCTGCCAAAACTTTATCACAGCCAGGTATAGATATAGATATCATCTCAGTTCGAGATATACCAGCCGAAGACTTAGCCTATGGACGCTATGATAGTGCTGCCTTACAAAAACCCAAAGCTTTAATAGAAAAAGCCAGTGGTATCATTATTGCCACTCCGATCTACAAAGCAGCTTACACAGGTGTCCTGAAAGCATTTTTAGATTTATTACCGCAGAAAGCCTTCATAGGCAAAGTCATACTACCAATAGCAACAGGTGGGACAATTGCCCATTTATTATCAGTTGAGTATGCCCTAAAACCTGTGTTATCTGAATTAGGCGCACGACATATATTAAGCACAGTATACGCAGTTGATAAGCAAATTCAAATTCTCACTGATGGTAGTGTACAAATTGATGAAGAAATCAACCAAAGATTGCAAGATGTCCTGAAGGAGTTTACTCTTGCAGTGGATTATTCCCAGAATCAGACTAAACAATTAGCCCACAGTAACTAAATTTCTTATTTACTCTTTTTTTCTAGCAGATGGGCGATTTCCATCCATCTGCTATTTTTTGCTACAGTTCTCTAGGATATAGTTATGAGAATGAGTTAAAAACTATGAGAAAAGATTATGAGACTCGCTTTCAACCAAAAGGGGTAGGAGTAAAGCACGATACAAAGCCTATCACCGTGATGCTTCCAGATGATTTGGATCAGTATGTGAGAGCAAAGAAGAATCGGTCTGAATGGTTGCGGCAAGTTATAGCTGAGGCTGTGGCGAAAGAACAAGCTTTAGCTTACTAGGAAGATTGATTGTGAATTTTTTCCTGGCGATCGCTTAGTTATATCGTCATCTAAGGGTAATGTATTTCAATAAGTAAAAGCACAACTTGACAAAAGCTTTATTTTAGGTTACAAATCGCTTTATTTGATATACATAAATTTTAACTACACTGAATTACGAAATGTTTGCTTAATATAATCGCTAAATTTATGTTAGAATTTTAATTTACCAATCTATTTTGCTTATTGTATTTAATCCAAAGTTTAAAAGTTAAAATGGTACAATTGGAGTTATTTAAACATATTGATGAAAACCAAATGTCCAATAAAGAATTAGAAGTTTGTGGTGACGATTATTCTTTTTTAAGACAAACTTCTATTCCTGTTTTGTTAAATGTAAAAAAGACAGTAAAAATTGTAGATTTATTTTGTGGATGCGGAGGAATGAGTTTAGGTATCTTAGAAGCTTGTAGATATCTTGATTTGAACTTTGAGATTGCATTTGCTGTAGATAATGATGTGTTAACCACAGATTGTTTTAAAACAAATTTTAGTCATTTTATTTCAGATAAAAATAATGTCAAAACTGAAGATATAAGAAATTTTTTCAAGTTACCTTTAGGTAGTGATTTCTCAGATGAAGAAAAAGTTTTAGCTAAAAGTATAGGAAAAATAGATATTCTCATAGGTGGCCCACCATGTCAAGGACATTCCGATTTAAATAACTCTACAAGGCGCAATGATCCTAAAAACGAGCTTTACCTGTATATGGCAAGAGCAGCAGAGGTACTTAAACCCAATCATGTAATTATAGAAAATGTTACTGGTGCAATTCATGATAAAAATCAGGTGGTTCAAAAGACTGCTAATTTTTTGTCATATCTTGGCTACCAGTTTAGTTATATAGGAAATATTAATTTAGTTCGTATAGGTGTGCCTCAGTATCGTAAACGGCTTTTACTAATTGCTTCAAAAAAAACTCAATCAAATATAGCAGCATTGGAAAAAAAATATGTTACAGAAGAACGTGATTTAAAGTGGGCTATTGGAGACTTAATTGACATAGATGTAAAAACATTTATAGATATGCCATCGAATCCATCCGCAGATAATAAAAAACGTATCAGTTTTTTATTTGAGAAAAATATTTTTGACTTGCCGGATGAGCAACGTCCCCCTTGTCACCGTTACAAAAAACATACTTACAAAAGTATTTATGGCAGACTGAGATGGGAATTTCCAGCACCTACTATCACAAGCGGTTTCTATAGTATGTGTATGGGTCGCTATGTTCATCCTGAAAGACAAAGGACACTGACAGGTCATGAAGCAGCTCGGATTCAGTTTTTTCCTGATTATTTTGATTTTACTCCAGCTAAAAGAAGAACTTCATTAGCAACAATTATAGGAAATGCTGTACCTCCTAAAATGTCTTATGTTATAGCAAGAGAAATATTGCAGTATGATATTTAATTTGGAAATACATTATTAGATATAGTCAATCCATGATTAAAGAATTTTTTAATAAAAAGTAACTTTATTGACATCAAAGATTGAAATATTAAAAAGACAAATTATTTACTTTAGCTTACTTTAAAAATCAACTCTGAGGGTTAAAACTAATGCTAGAAACTGTAATTTCTAAAAAGGAGAATAGCTCATTATCATGTTCCACCACTCTTAATGTAGTAGGTTTGTTTTCTGGTATAGGTGGTTTTGAACTTGGTTTTGAACGCTCTGGACATAAAACATTGCTTATGTGTGAAATAGATTCAGCAGCACAGGCAGTCTTAAGTTTTCAGTTTCCAGATAGAGAAATATTTAAAGATATAAGGGAACTTAAATTTCTTCCTAATGAAGCATCTCTAATTTGTGCTGGCTTTCCTTGTCAAAATCTTAGTTCAGTTGGAGCAAAGGCAGGCATTAGCGGGTCAGATTCCTCGTTAGTTAATGAAGTCTTCAGAATATTGCAAAATCATCGTGTTGAGTGGTTAATTCTTGAGAATGTAACCTTTATGCTTCATTTGAAAGAGGGATCTGCAATCAGTAAAATTGTTTCCTCACTAGAAGAGCTTGGTTATAACTGGGCTTACCGTATTGTTGACTCGGCAGCCTTTGGAATACCTCATCGGCGCAGACGCGTTTACTTAGTTGCTTCTCTTAGACACGACCCACGTACCGTTCTTTTATCAGATGACTGCGTAAGTCTTAAACTTCAGGAACCTTCTTTAAAAGTTCCCCTCGGTTTTTACTGGACAGAAGGCACACGCGCTTTGGGACTTGCTGTGGATAGTATACCACCATTGAAAGGTGGTTCTACCATAGGGATTCCCTCTCCGCCAGCAATTTTATGTCCAAATGGTAAAGTTGTAACTCCTAATATCCAAGATGCAGAAAGATTACAAGGCTTCGCAGCTAATTGGACTCAACCAGCTGAATCAGTAGCTAAAGCTTCTAGCAGATGGAAGTTAGTAGGTAATGCAGTTACTGTGAATGTTGCTGAATGGTTAGGTTATAAGCTAAATAATCCTACACCATATGATTCTTCTAAAGATTATCCTTTAAATGCCAAAAAAGGATGGCCAGATGCAGCATGGTCTTTGGGTAATGGTCGTTTCCAATCAAATGTATCACAATGGCCAGTCATGATTACTCCCATTGGTATCGAAAAATTTTTGGAATTTGAGCCAAAACCACTTTCTGCTAAAGCTACTGCTGGATTTTTAAATCGTGCAGAAGCAAGCAGCCTCAAATTTCCTCCGGGGTTTTTAAAAGCATTAAAATTACATCAAGTTAGAATGCAACATTTTCATAAAATTTAAAGTGTATTTATGACAACAAACTTATCTGATGAACTAGAAGAAGCTTTGATTTATTTAGTAAAGGCTCCTTCCCAAGATTCAAAAAAAGGCAAAAAAGTTATTGAATGGTTTTTAAATCAATTCAATCAAGAAGGTAGAGCAAGTGTAGTAACAGATAAAAAACAAGTATATAATCGAGTGCCTGAGCAGTTCAAGCATAATTCTCCACACATTATTTTTGTTTATACAGATGATGAAATATTAACAAAATTATCAGAACAAGTTAAACTGCGTATATATTCTGAATTACAAACAATTTTGTTTGTTAAAACAAATGATGAAAAATTTAACTTTGAATTGTTATATTTTACAAGAAATTCAAAGGTTAAAGATTATTACGAACAACTATGTTCTGATTTGAATCAGGAAGAGATATTATTCAATGGCTTAAATGATAGACCAGAGGAGACAGTATTTTCAATTAACTTAAATCTTACAAATTTAGAAGATAATAATCCATGTAACCTTGTTGCGCTCGGCAAACAGTTTCGTCAGGCAGTAAGCGCATTGCAAGCAGGGAAACAAATAATATTTTTAGGTCCACCTGGAACTGGAAAAACAGAACTTGCTATTTGCCTTTGTAAAAGTTTTGGTTTTTCCTACGATATTGTAACAGCTACATCTGATTGGACTACATTTGAAACCATTGGTGGTTATTTACCAGATCCAAGTTTGGCTACTGATGGTAAATCTGAGCCACTTAATTTTTTTCCGTCTATCGTACTTCATTCTCTGTTAAATAGACGCTGGTTGATCATTGATGAGATTAACCGTGCTGACATTGACAAAGCATTTGGTGAAATGTTCACTTTATTAACTGGTAAAAATATCAAATTACCTTTTAAAAAACGTGAAGGTGAAAAATTACTTGATATAGTTATTGGAAATGCTGATGAAATTGCTAAATACAATGAACTTGAGCAAGACACATATAGAATTCCGGTTCCAGAAGACTGGCGTATGATAGGAACGATGAATACGTTTGATAAAGCAAGCCTATTTCAACTTTCATATGCTTTTATGAGACGCTTTGCTTTTATAGATGTTTCTATTCCTACACAGGATGATTATAAAAATCTTTTAACTGAAAAAGCTAGTATTCTTAAAAATGAAGATAATAATATTTTTTATACAGAATGTATGAAGTATTTAGAAGGAATATTTGCTCCTAGAGACGATGAAGGACTTGCTAAAATTGATTTACTTGTAGGACCTGCAATACCTATTGATATAATTAAATACTTGTATCAACGAAAAAATTTTATCAATACAATGACGGATAAACATGAGATAAAATTAATATTTCTTGAAGCTATAGAGATGTATTTGTATCCACAATTTGAAGGTAAGGATAGAAAGCATGAAGATATTCTTAATTTAATTACAGAAGTCTTGGAGTTACAAACGGTTAATAAGACAAAAACAGGTAAACTACTTGGGAACTGGACAGGTTATGAGTTAGGTCTATGAATTATCTACGCGATGAGTGGGTATCATTTATACGTTCGTCCGCACAAGCTGGAAGATTTCTCTATACAGGAAGTAAAGTAGACTACACTGTATCTAAATCCATCGAAGAAAACAGTCTTAAGCACTTTCTTATCCAATTATCTGAAAAGCCTTTTGACTATATTTTTTTTTGTCGCATTTATTATCTTATACAACCGCGTGTACAAGTATTTTTCCAAAATCACCTACGCAGTCTTATCCGTTCAATTAGCCATGTAATCAATGGAAAACTTGAAGTTTCACATCGTGGAGTGCGGGGAAAAATCCTTTGGACGCAAACTCTATGTATGCAGAAGTCTGGTAGAGCAAATGCAGGTACATATACAGTTAAACAAAGCGAAAAATCTTCAGATATTCCTGAAAATAGACTCTTAAAATTTTTTCTATTGCAGATATGTGACACAATTAGATTATTAAAAGAATCTATAGGAAGTAGTGCAATACCAAAAGAGATTTTAGAAATGGAGTTATCTGCACAATTAGCTCTTAAAGAACCGCATATAAAAGAAGTTCCACAAGAATACAAAGCTACAGGTCTAATGTATCAACGTGCAAAACGTCATCGTGACTGGCGCTATCGGGAACTGGCGGATTTACAAATACAGATGGATGCTGTAATAACTCAAAGCAAGTGGGAAAGCATTTTACAGATACTACAACAAGGATGGTTAGCACCAATTAATGACGATGATTTATTTGAGCTTTATGTCCTAATAGTCTTACTTGATGTACTTGCAATTGATTTAGCTTTCGGAAAGCCAGTTGAATTTGGTCTAATTAGACGTAATCGTAAACAGGTTGCTCGTTTCCTGCGTCCAAAAGATGGACTTAGAGCAGATGTGTATTTTGATCAGAGTCTCATGCAAGCTTTTTCATTTAAGTCAGAATACAAAAAAGTTATTAACCAATATACTGGTATTAGCGGTTCTGAACACCGCCCAGATATCATTTTGTCGTTTTATCTAGCAGACGGTAGTGAATGTCCATTACTAATAGAGATAAAAAATACTCAAGATATAGTTTACAAACGAGATAGTGTATATAAAGCTCTTGCATACCTTTATGATTTTCGTAATTTGTGGAACAAACGATCTACTCAATCACCCAAAATAATCTTAGTTTTTCCAGAGGGCGTTGTTCCTAAAGTAGGAGTAACTGAAGAACAGCAAGATTTAAGCCTCCTTTCTGCTAATGATCGAGCTAGGTTTGCTAATCTACTTTTACAAGTTATCCAATAGACATCTCCAGAAATGAGGTTTTCATCTAGACAGCATAAGGGTTTGAGATTCTTTTTCGGAGATGTCTAATAATGATTGTTTCAGTTTATGTGTTTGTTCACCTAAGTGAGTCAGCGTGAATATTTAGTGTTGGGATCAGGCAGATGGCAAGAAGGAAAACGGTTTTAGTCTACTTTACTTTCATTAAGATAGTTGGGTTTTTCCTCCAACCGTTCTGACTTGAAAATATCCGGTTTAAACGAAAGTAGAAAAAGTGACTGTACAGACTATGTTTAACAATCTGAACTGAAGAATAGGTGGAAACAATGTTATCTCCAGCTTGAGCGATCGTGCTGATAGCTAAGAACTGCGCCGCTTGACTGCTAGAGGTAGCTAATGCTGCCACACCCCCTTCTAAGGCTGCAATAAGTTTTTCAAATACGTCTGTTGTCGGATTCATCATCCGCGTGTAAATGTTGCCGAACTCTTGCAGAGCAAACAACCGCGCTCCATGCTCGGCATCATCAAACACGTATGAAGTTGTTTGATAAATCGGTACAGCACGGGCATTAGTTCCTAAAGCTGGTTCTTGTCCAGCATGAACTTGCAAAGTTTCAAAACGATATTTTTCAGACATAGAAAATTACAAACAGGCAAGATACTTGATTAAACTACTATAAAGCTATCGATTTTTAGTATTTTAGCATCCAAATTGAAAATCCAAAATTGTTAGACTGTTGACTACTGAGAGCCAACAGTCAACAAACCAAATAGATGATTGTCTAAATTAGTCTTCTTGATCCTCTTTTTAGCGCAGGTATTAACTTTGATATGGGCGCGGGAGTTGGCGCAGTTTATGGGCAGTATCTAATTCACTATTGTTTTTTCTGCCATATCCCCAACCCAAGATGCGGCGATATTCACCCATAATGCCGCTAGCGATTAAGTCATCTTCATTAACCGTGATCTCAGTATGAGATTCGGGTGCGACATAGAGCGCATCGGCAGGACAATATGCTTCACACATGAAACAAGTTTGACAATCTTCTTTACGGGCGATCGCAGGTGGTTGGTCAGGAACTGCATCAAAGACATTGGTTGGACAAACTTTGACGCATACATTGCAATTAATACAAAGCTGATGGCTGACAAGTTCAATCATAAAGTTATACTGAGGCTGGAGTGGGATTGTTAACTACTGGGGATGTGGTAATTGGTTCTGTAATCCAATCTCGTCTCACCCATAACTTGTCTAAGCCACCTGTGGCTTGATAATAACGCTGATTAACATCAGTTTCAGGATAATCCACGCGGATATGTTCACTGCGACTCTCTGTGCGATGTAAAGCACTAAAATATGCCCATCGAGCTACAGCCGTCAGAGCGACAGCACGACGCGAAACTTCTATATCGCGTACACTATCTTGTTTCGGTGTCATTTGTACTTGCTGCCAAAGCATTTCTAATTTGGCGAGAGAATCCAGCAAACCCTTCTCTGAGCGTAAATAATTCTTCTCTAGTGGAAACATCTCAGCTTGGACACCGCGCACGATCGCTTCACTATCAAATGTTTCGGAATTTGATGAAGGTGATGACGTTCCGCCCACCATCGGCGATCGCAATCCCACTTGACCAGCAGGACGCACCACTCGTTGATGAGCATGAACACCTAGACTTTTGGCAAATTCTGCTGCTCCCACTCCCGCCCATTGTCCTGTAGAGATTGCCCAAGCCGCATTCGGCCCGCCACCTCCAGAAGCTAAACCCGCTAGAAACTCCCGCGATGCTGCATCCCCAGCAGCATAAAGACCAGGAACTGTTGTGCCGCAACTATCATTAATAATCCTAATTCCACCTGTACCGCGCACTGTACCTTCTAAAACCAGAGTGACTGGTACACGTTCTGTATAGGGATCAATCCCAGCTTTTTTATAGGGTAGAAAAGCGATGAAATGGGACTTTTCAATCACAGCTTTCACTTCTGGTGTAGCTCGATCCAAACGAGCATAAACAGAGCCTTTTAAAAGAGCATTAGGAAGAAAAGCAGGGTCACGACGACCATTGATATAACCACCTAAATCATTACCTGCTTCATCACTGTAACTAGCCCAACCAAAAGGAACGCCCCTTGTGACTGTGGCATTAAAACCAGTGGAGATGGCATAGTGATTTGAAGCTTCCATACTAGAGAGTTCGCCACCAGCTTCCACCGCCATCAGCATTCCATCACCTGTATTAGTATTGCAACCTAATGCTTTACTCAAGAATGCACAACCGCCATTAGCCATGACTACTGCACCAGCCCGAACAGTATAGGTACGATGATTTTGTCTCTGTACTCCTCTGGCTCCTGCCACTGAGCCATCTTCAGCCAACAAAAGTTCTAAAACAGGACTCTGATCAAGAATCTCCACGCCGACACGTAAGAGGTTTTTTCGCATTACCCGCATATATTCCGGGCCGTAATAACTCTGACGCACCGATTCCCCGTTTTCTTTAGGAAAACGATAGCCCCAGTCTTCCACTAAGGGTAAACTGAGCCAAGTTTTTTCGATCACCCTCTCAATCCAACGTAAGTTAGCCAGGTTTTTTCCTATGCGATAACGCTCTGATACAACCTTTTCCCAATTTTCTGGAGAAGGAGCCATAATGCCATTACCACTGGCTGCGGCTGCGCCACTCGTACCGAGAAATCCTTTATCAGCAATGATGACTTTAACACCTTGAGTTGCAGCCGCCCAAGCCGCCCACGCAGCAGCAGGTCCACCACCAATGACCAATACATCAGCAGTCAACTGTAATTCATCTTCACTATAATTTGTAAGCAATTCTTTTTCCTCCTGGTGGATATTGATTTGTCAATTCCTCAGAGTTCGTTCCACAGTCTATAAAACCTTTGACATAGTTAACCTCAAGACGAACCCCCTCAAAGAGCAAGTCTGAGTTTATTGTTTTAGACAGTAGGAACAATCTTTAAAATATTCATTATGATACACTAAATATTAGGTTTTCTAAGTTTTCTTTAGAAAAATAATTCCAGATTGAACTCTGGAACTGAAATCTTGAGTGAATATATTTTTGTTAGTAGTTTCTTAATTTAACAGTCCCACCAGTAGTTCACCAACCTCAAATTGCTAGGCTAGGGCAAGCAGGGGGAGAAAGAGATTTTTTTGCTGCTATTAACCTTGCCAACTTCTCTTGGCAGAACACTAGAAACTCTTGACTTTTGACTCAAAACTCAGCACCGGCTAAACGCCGCGCTACCGCTAACAGCACTCAACACTCAAAACTCAGCACTCAGCACTCAACACTCAGCACTTTCAACTTAGATGAAACAAAGGACGTAGCTTAATACCAATTGCAGTACCTAACAAAGCGCAAATGATCCACACCCAACCATGTAGGCTAGTGGAAGCAATGGCACTGAAAAAGGCACTGACATTACATCCGAAGGCAGTAAAAGCACCATAACCCATGATTAAACCACCAATCACTTGAGCAAAAATTTTTGATGGGCTAACTTGAGTTTGTGGCGTAAGTTTTCCGGCTAAGGCGGCTGCTAATAATGCACCCAAGATAATACCCAAATTCATCACAGATGTTACATCTGCAAATACGCTATCGGACAAGGCTGTATCGCCATCCCAAAATTGACTTGTGGAGGGATTCCAACCTAAAACTGTGGCAATTTTGGCTGTCCACAAAGCAAAGCCCCAGGTAATCCGCCAAGGTTCGCCAGAAATTATCAGGGTGAGCCAGTTAAGTACAGCTAAGGCTATTCCTCCTGTAAATATTGACCAAGAGCCAGATAAAAATCCTAAGCTTAAGGGTGAGGGAGGTTCTGTTGATGCTGGTTTGCTGGTTTGACTCCACAACCATAGCAACCCTGCTAACAACAGTAGAATTCCTAACTGTAGAACTACTGCACCTGTCCAACCCAGAGTTTCGCCTAAGACGATGGGTTCAGTCTTGGGTAAACTAGCCCAGAGGTGTCTAGTTAAACTAGCCCAAAATGCTCCTAGACAAAAGGTGAGCAAGGTGATAAGCATAGTGTAACTACCACCACCGATTGTATAAAGTGTACCGCAACCACAAGCACCACCTAATTGCATTCCTATGCCAAAAACGAATGCACCGATCGCGCCTGATATACCCACAGGAGCGATCGCACCTGTAACTTCTTGACCAAAAACCTTTCCAGCAGCTAACGCTGGTGCAAATAATACAGTCGCGATCGCTAACATCAACAACTGGGCGTATATTCCTCGCGCATCCCTGTTTAACAGTAGTTTACGGTATGCAGAAGCAAAACCAAAACTAGAATGATAAAGGCTCATACCCAATAAACCACCGATGAGAAATAATACACTTTGTCGCCAGCCATATTCACTCAAGAAAACTGCTCCGGCTGTCAAAGTGAATAATGCGATCGCCACAATTAATTTTTGCGGTTTAGGTGGTAATAAGCGGGATTCTGATGGAAGTATATTGTCCACACCACTACTCATAAAACAACTCATACCAATTCGCAATTCGCAATTCGCAATTGATAAATCCTGACTTGACAAGGTTTTCTGGGTTTGGATCTGTATCAGAATTTTAGTGAATTGGTATCACAATTAGTCTGATATCGAATTGGGATAGGTAGTATTGTTGCGAGATTCTGGAATACCCTAAGAATCTAGGCTTTTAATCCAAAATCCAAAACTTGTACTGAGCTTGTCGAAGTATCCAAAATCCAAAATTGGTATGAGCCAGATTTAGCTAAAACCCAACGTGGAAAAAATACATCGTTGGGTTGGTTGTATTGCGATCGCTTGATCAGTTTTTCTCAAAAATCAAATGGAATACCTATCCCTTCTTTTGAGACATTAAACTCTGGAGGTGTTTTTGTCTTGGTCTGTGGTTTGAGTATCTTTACTTCGTCTACAAGCTACCAAACTTTCCTGATCAGAATTATTCATAGATTGATTAGCTTGGAGAGTATCTACGATGCCGAAGCTAGTCAATAACACAGCCAAAGATAACATTGCAAATTTCATCATTTTTATCCTCATCAGTTGCCAAGAATACTAATATTCAACGGTCTTATAAACATCTAACTTACCTGTTCGGGGCCAGTAGCTACGGGTAGGTCTGATTGAGTGCTGTACTCAGTCCAAGAACCTTCATACACTCGTACTTTGGGATAACCCAGCAAATGCTTTAACACCACATATTGCAGAGTTGCTTCCCTTCCTGTACTACAACTAACGATGATGTCATCAGCCGGAGTAATTTTTTTGTCAGCCAGGATTTTTTTGATTTCCTCTAAAGATTTCAGTTTGTGAGGATTTTGAGCATCTGTAAAGGTCGGCCAAGGGATATTGCGCGCCCCAGGAATATGCCCATTCCGTAACCAAATCTTTTCCTTCCCTTGGAATAAATCTGCCGGTCTGGGGTCGATGAAGGTAACGCCTTTTTTCCCAATCAGTTTTCTGACATCGTTTAATGAAACACGCACAGCAGGGTTATCTTTAACTGTGAATTTACCCACTTTATATTGAGGAAATTCTTTAGTTACTGATAGTGATGCGGCTTCGTAACCTGTGTAGCCACCATCCAACACAGCTATGTCTTTGACTCCAGACCGTTCTAGCAAATAAGCCACCATCGTCGCGCCTAGTACGTCTCTAGCGTCGGAGTAAACGAGGACACGACTGTTATTGGTAACTCCTGAATTAGCAAATATTTGACCTAATTTCTGATTTTCCCAATATTGCACCGGTAGACCTTCTCTGGGGCCACGAAAGGCTGTATCAGCAATATTCACTGCTCCAGGTAGGTGTCCATCGATATAGTCTAGAGGTAAATTTCTCACATCTAGAATTCTCAGGTTGGAATCTTTGGCATTCTCTGCTACCCAATTAGGCGAAACGAACTGAATCTTAGCCGCAGATGTAGCTCCCCACACTGGTAAATGCAGTATGGGAGTGATGAATAAACAAGCACAAATTGCTAGGCCTAAAGCAAACAGTTTATTCTGCTTCCACTTTGCCCAGAAAAATTTCCGTATCTTCATGATTGTTGTTAGTGGCTATATATTCCAAGCGAAACTCGCCAGATGTTAAGTCACATCTAGTAGTTAAAATACTCTAAGCCGAGCGATAAACAGGATTTTACATTTATGTATATAAGCATTCCACATATACAAGCGGAATACAAGTGCTATGAATGCCGAAGCTGTAGTTAGAGGTATAAATATCCAATATAGTAACAATAGGTATTTATAATAATTACTGGTGCTAAATATAAGGACAAGCTATAAATTCTCAAGAGATGGTAGTATTTTGCTGAGAAAGTGGAAGGAAGAGGGAAAAAGCGATCGCTAATTTTTTTGGTAGGGAATGAATCATAGAAAACTTCCCCAACCAAAAATGAGCATTCGTTAATGAAGGTGAGTTTTGAACTAAATCAGTAATCTAGCAATCTCATCTGGAGTACGTGCAATCAAATCAGCACCATAAGTTATTAATTCTTCCTCAGTTCCGTAGCCGTAGGTAACACCAATTGCAGTTACGCCGTTATGTTTAGCTCCGATCATATCGTGAGAGCGATCGCCTACCATCACCACATTAGTAGGTTCAAGATTTTCTGCAAGCAAAATGTAATTAATTAAGTCACTTTTTACACTGCGAGTTCCATCCAGTTCACTGCCGTAAACGTAATTAAAAAATGAGGATAATCTAAAATGATCGATGATACGGGTAGCATAAATATGTGGTTTAGAAGTGGCAACAAAGGTTTGATAACCAGCGAGGCGAATAGCTTCTAGGGTTTCTACAATTTGGGGATAAAGAGAATTTTCAAATAATCCAATTGTGGCAAAGCGATGACGATATAGTGAAATTGCTTGTGCTAAAACTGTCTCCTCTGAAGTGTTTAATAACTGGGAAAAACTATCTTTGATTGGAGGCCCGATGCACCAATCTAATTTATCTGCATCGGGTGGACTGTGACCAAGTTCTGATATAGCAAATTGAATACAGCGAGTAATGCCAAGTTTGGGATCTGTTAAAGTCCCATCTAAATCAAACAAAATAACAGAGGCATACATATTTAAATACTACAAGCTAGTTGTTACTTAAACCCAATACCAATTTACTTGATGAGCGATCGCTTCCTGAAATAAACTATTCCCTCAAGTGAGAACCATAAAAATATTTGATTAATCAAAAATGATATTCTATGCTAATAGAAGTAAGATTAATTAGCGACCATATATTGAGTAATAGAAATAACTAGAATTACTTAGAGTAAAAATATTTCTCTAATTCAGGAACATCATTTAGTGATAGATGTCAAGATAAGTTGACATTTGTATTGGAGGGTTTTGATATTGTTAAGCAGTTGCAAATAAGATCATCAGAAAAAATAGTATTTAATTTCGGAATTAAACAAAAATCCTGCATCGAGATGCTTATCTCGTTAGAGTTTTACCAATCAGCAAGAATATACCCCTTTTAGCATCGTCTAACGGGTATTTATATTTGTTTAATTTATCAAGCATAGATATTAGACATTTATCTGCAATAAATTGATTTCATAGACACAAAGTTATTGCAGATAACTTATGTACGAAAATATTTTCAGCCAAACTTATCCTGATGCGATCGCTATCATTGGCGGTGGTGTTAGTGGTTCTTTAGTCGCAGCAAATTTACTCCGAAAAGCAAGTACACCACTGGTAATTAAGTTAATTGAACGTAGACCAGAAATCGGTAAAGGTGTGGCTTATAGTACATTAGTTGATGGTCATTTGTTGAATGTACCAGCAGGTCGGATGAGTGCTTTTGCTGATCAACCAGAACATTTTTTAAACTGGTTGCATACACATGGCTATTCACAAGTCACTGCATCAACATATGTACAGCGTCGAATTTATGGGAAATATATCCAAGCAATTCTTCACACAGCAGAAGCAAATGCAGTCGATGGGGTGCGATTAGAGAGGATTTTTGATGAAGCGATCGCCATTACCACAACTGATGATTTAGCTACCATCTATCTACAAAGCGGACAGTATTTATCTGTGCAGAAAGTCGTACTAGCTTTAGGGAATTTTTCTGCATCTTCACCACAGCCAATAGCCTCTTTAGGACACCATCACCCCCATGTGAGAGATGCTTGGTCTAATGATGCGATTTCTCACCTCAATTCAGATGATACGATTTTGCTAGTTGGAACAGGTCTAACAATGGTTGATCTAGTTGTATCCTTACATCAACAAGGATTTAAAGGCAAGATTCACGCTGTTTCCCGCCACGGATTAAAGCCTCAGTCTCACAAACTCACAACCTCTTATCCAGCATTTATTGATTTAGATACTGCACCAAAAACTGTACGAAGATTACTAAACTTAGTCCGCAAAGAAATACAAACAGCTTCGACTCAAGGACAAGACTGGCGTGCAGTGATCGATGCACTTCGTCCAATTCTACAACCGCTTTGGCAAATATTACCACTGCAAGAACAGCAGCGATTTTTACGCCACATCAAAACTTACTGGGAAGTCCATCGTCACCGGATTGCAGAGGAGATTGACGAGTTACTCAATACCATTGTTCAGACTAGTCAACTTACTTATGATGCTGGCCAAATTCAAACTTGTCGGGAAGTAGAAAACGGTATTGATGTCACGATTAAAGCACGAAGAACAGGCGAAAATATCGTTTTGCGAGTGAATAGAATTATTAACTGTACAGGTGCAAATTGTAACTATCGGAGATTACAACATCCATTAATTGCTAGTTTGCAAGAACAACGTCTGATGCGTCCTCACCCGCTATCAATTGGGATTGATACTGCTAGCAATGGTGCTTTGATTGATGCTGAAGGTAAGGTTTCGCAACAGCTATACACACTAGGAACACCACGTAAAGGAAATCTCTGGGAAAGCACAGCTGTTCCTGAAATTCGCACCCAAGCTGCGAATTTGACACAAGAGTTACTGCAATCCTTCAACCACAAACCCTACACTAACAATCTGGTACACGAGTTATTCAAACCGACTATGCTATTTCGTCAACTCTTTGATAAAGAATCGAGTACCTATACTTACCTAATTGGTGATGCAGCCACTAAAGCCGCTATCTTAGTAGATCCTGTTTTAGAACTAGTCGAACGTGACTTGCAAATACTAAGAGAAATGGGATTAACTCTGCATTACTGCTTAGAAACTCATGTTCATGCTGACCATATAACTGGAGCAGGCCAACTGCGACAATATACAGGATGTGTAAATATCTTTCCTGAGAATGCTGATGTTGTGGGCGCAGATGGCTACATCCGTGATGGGGAAATCTTACAACTAGGTAGCGTCAAAATACAAGCGATCGCTACCCCAGGTCATACAGATAGCCATATGGCTTACTTAATCAATGGGACTCATTTATTAACTGGAGATGCTTTATTAATTCGGGGTTGTGGACGTACAGACTTTCAAAGTGGTGACGCGGGATTGCTATACGATGTCATCACACAAAAGCTGTTTACCCTTCCTGATGAAACCTTCGTCTATCCTGGCCACGACTACCAAGGACGTACTGTCTCTACTATTGGCGGTGAAAAACGTTGCAATCCCCGGTTTGTTGGACGTAGCCGCCACCAGTTCATTGAATTGATGAAAAGTTTAAACTTACCTTATCCTCAAAAGATGTCAGAAGCTTTACCCGCAAATAAGCATGGGGGCAAAATTGTAGTAACCCTAGACTATCAAATCTAGGGTGTAGGCTTTTCCAGCTACACACCCTATCAATAGTTATCTTGGCTAGAACTCAGATTAAGTCTTAAATTTTTCATCCACCGGGATTCGATAACCGTTAGCGAGACGATTAGTCATGTTGGCGGTAGCCACTATGGCCATTAATTCCCCAAACATTGTTTCATTCATACCTTTAGCATATCCCGCAGCCGTATGTGAAGCAATGCAATACTCACAGCTATTAGTGACGCTGACTGCAATATAAATTAATTCCCGCACCAACGGATCGAGTTCTCCAGGACTAGTCATCACTTCTTTGACCGCCTGCCATGTTCGTTGTAAGGTAGGGGGATGATTGGCTAAAGCTTTCCAAAAGTTGTTAATTTCGTCAGTCTTACGTGTAGCCCGAATGTCATCATATACAGCCCGGACTTCATCACTACTATCTTCGTACTCAATTAACTTTGTCATTGCACTAAGAATAAACTATGTTTTGTCCTTAGATAATTTAATACATATCTGCTAGAGATGAATATTCAACTTAAATTTCCATAGCAATCATCAATCAATTCCAAACAAAAAGATACTCAATTTATTAAATAAGTTGGGTATCTTTTTGTGAATATTTGTAATTAATATTTAAACACCAGGAGTAGTACCGCCATCAACCAAAATTTCTGCCCCAGTGATGGAAGCAGCTAGATCAGAAACTAAAAATAAAGCTAGATTGGCAATTTCCTCTGGTTTCACAATTTTACCCAAAGGTATCGCTTTTAATGATTCTGCCTTAATTTCTTCTACACTGACACCACGGGCTTGAGCATTTTGTTCTGCCAAACGTTCGGCGCGTTCAGTACCAGTTAAACCAGGAGAGATAGCATTAATCCGAATATTGTACTGGGCTAACTCTTTAGAAATTCCGCGTGTGAAATTTAATAAAGCCGCATTAGTTGTACCGCCAGGGAGGAAGTTCGGGCGGGGTGTGCGTCCTGCACCACCAATAATGTTGACAATTCGCCCATCACGCTGATTTTTTTGATGTGAGACAACTGCTCTAACTAATCGGATATAGCCCAATAATTTCAGATTCCACGCATCTAAAAAAGCCTCATCACTTAATTCCAAAAAAGACCCGGCACGGGCTGAACCAGCATTATTAATTAAAATATCAATCTGACCAAATTGTGTCAAAGTTGTAGAAACTATTTGTTCAATACTTTCTGCTTGAGTCAGATCAGCACTAATAGAAATTACCTTAGCACCTGAAGTGGGTAATGATTGGATGTCAAGTACAGCTTGCTCCAATCTTTCTGGATTGCGCGCCGCAATTACTACATTTACACCCTCACTATAAAGAGCTTTGGCTGTAGCTAATCCAATTCCTGCACTGCCGCCTGTGACAATTGCGGTTTTCCCTGATAGGTTAAGTTCTAAGCTCATCTAAATTTTCCTCAAAATGTGATTTTGAAAATAGCGATCGCAATCTAGTTAATCTTTGTACTCTTAGCAAAATGTTGATTTTACTGTTCTAACAGTTTCAGTAGTAATCTCATGTCATTAAATACAACAGATGCACCAACTGCTTTTAGTTGTTCTGGTTTAGTCACTTCTGCATAACCAAACACTGTCATAGCTGCATCAACTCCTGCTCTTACACCTACAGGTGTATCTTCAATAACTACACATTCATGTGGATAAAAACCCATTTTTTCTGCCGCATATAAAAATACATCTGGATAGGGTTTGCTACGTGCTACTGCTGTCGCACTAAATATTTTTCCAGAGAAATAAGGCAGTAAATCTGTTGCAATTAAAGCTTGATTTATCCAATTATGGTTACTATTGGAAGCAACACAATAAGGAATATTTAGTTTGCCTAGAACATCATGTATCCCTTGTACGGGTTGCAAATCTGTTGAAAATGCTTGCATTGTACGCTGCTCAAACTCACTAGCAAAGTTCTCTGGTGGAGATTTACCAAGCATATTTTTCACTATTTCTAAGCATATAGACATAGATGCGCCGAGAAAGATATCAAACACCTCTTCCCAAGTCAGAAATAGTCCTAATTCGTTGAGCATTTCCAACAAAATAGTATTGGCAATTCTTTCACTATCTATGAGAACACCATCACAATCGAAAATAACTAACTTTATTTTGTCCATGAATTTACACAAAATTGATAGCTTAAAGATTGCATAGGTATAACCAGCCTGGCTCAGATATTGTTACTCAATAGAGTTAATATAGTTTCGTCAGAAAGGGTAGTGATGATATCTTTCAATTTGCGTTCTCTATCGCTCTGTTCTGGTGTTTCTCTACCTAAAGAAGTATCCTTCACCAAGCGATAAACATCAGCCGCACCGTAAAAAATGCGCTCAGTTAAACCTAAGTCTTTGAAAGTTTCTGCAATCTCTTCCATTTCCCCTACCCAACGATGTGCTTTTGGTGTCATAGATGGAATGGAACGCAATAATATAGCAGCAAGTGCAGGCTGGCTACTAGTTACTTCATTCCATAGTTGTTCATCCAAACCTAAACGATGGGCAGCAATGAGTAATTCTGTAGAGATTGCTGTTAGTCCTTTTGTTAAGGCGGCGTAAACCATCTTTAACCCAGAAGCCTGACCAATTTCATCACTGATAACTCGGATATCCAATCCATAGTTACTCAGTTGTTGGAATTCTCCAGCTTGTTTTCCCGAAGCATAGATGTGAGTGCGTCCAGGAACTCTGGGAGGTGGGCCGATAATGGAAGCATCTACAAAATTTGCACCCGATGATTCGATGATTTGGGCAATATTTTTGACTTTTTGGGGTGCGATCGCATTTGCATCTACATAAAGAATCTGTTTCCCTACATTACCTATGACCTCAGCTACTTGCTGGGCTACCTCTGCGGCGGCGGCTGGGACTAATATTGATAAAATTACATCAGATTCAATGACCAATTGTGTGAGGGAACCTACATCCTGAATGTTGCCTGCGGCGGCTAATGTTCGGGTTCTTTCACTACGACTTTCTAAAGCTGCGATCGTCCTCAACCCATGTTGATTGAGGACAGATGCAACTGCTTGCCCCATATCGCCAGGACTTAAAATACCAACGGTTTTGATTTGCATGGAAAGCCTAATTTAGCTTTGTTCAGCCTTGAATGCGCTGACACAGGGTGATTGAGTTCTGAGATAAACTACTATAAACCGATAAACTTATCGTAGTTAATCTACAGAAAAACTATCACAAATCATTAGCAAAAAGCAAGCTACTCCACGACCTGATTTAAACCGTCACCCTTCTACCATCAAACTTGGTGAAGGTGAAACCGTTAAAGCGTTCGTTATATCCCAATCGTTCATCTCGCAGGATACTGATAGCAACTTCTTCACCCAACGCCAAGCCAGCTGCACCATCAGAACGCCAATGAATACCACCATGACCACGCCCGATGTAATAGTTTGTTGCTAACTTATTCAACTCACCCCCAACTGTCAAAGGTGCGCCGTTATAAGGAATCAATTTAGTGGGGTCATTGGGATCAGGTTCTACAGGATTGGGAATAATAAAATTCTCATCAAAAAAGGCTTTTAACAAAGTAGCTTGCACACCTGCAATAGCAGCAGCCCCACCAGTGTAAGAGGAATGAAATGGTGCGCCTTCTGGATACGCATGGGGTAATAAATAAGTGCCGAAGGTGCTGAAGGTGCGAGCTAAGGCTGTGGAATTGAAGACTTGGGAATTAATCGGATAGTTAGTTCCATTCACAATATTATTGTGGACTAATCCGCCATAGGCTTCTGGTCTTAAACGCCGATGCACATAAAATTTTTGCCAATAGGATGCTCTGATGGCTCGTGATGGAGCTAAGTTGAGTAAGGCTTGAATATGCCCTGGCGCAAAGGTAGCAGCAGAACCAACTTGAGTCTTGGAGTTGATGTAGGGGTTGCCTGGATTTAGAGGTGCGCCAATGCCACTGAGAATTAACAAGGCTCCAAAGAACAAAGCCCCACCAATATGTGATAATTCGCTGAGATCACGAACAGTGAAGACAAAACGGCGTGTGGGGTCGTACTTAATGGCTTTGCCGGAGCTACCGCCATTTTGAACAGTTAGCCATTCGTTGTAATTGGTGAGGAAATCATTTTCTCTACCAGCTAGAGCTGTGCGAATCAAAGGCGAAATAACTTGGGTATTGTAGGGAATTTCCCGCAACAGAAATTGAGAGATATGTGGGCCATCTAGCACTCCTGGAGGAGTAAAGTATTTTGTTGTTCTCCCTGAGCGATCGCGCTCATCAGTATAGATGACACTACCACGAAATAGGGTTTGAGGTGTCACAAAACCATTCTGTTTTGGCCCTCGGAATCCCGGCAGACTATTGAGTTCTGCGATCGCTGCTGCAACATTTGGATCTTGAGCGAACTGATGAAAGGGTACATCCCGCAGTAAAGCTTGCCAATAGAGTTCAATCGCTTCCGCCGCTTGTTCTGCACTATCTAAAGTTGGTGGTGGTGGAACGGCTATCTGAGACGCATTGATTCCTTCTAAACTAATTGCCAACGGGCCTTGAGGGTTAACTAGCTTCTTTGTACCACCCAAAATAATTTTTTCGTAATCATCTGGGTTCTGGGTTGTTAAAGCTTTAATCAAAGAATTGTAAGCTCTTTGATCAACTTCGCCTTTTTGATCATGTGGTAATCCCCTCGTGTCTGTAGCAATTTTGTTAGGATAGCGTTCTTCATCACCGTTTGTCGGATGTGGTGGAATATCAATTTGCCGATTATTTTGCGCTGCTTGGAGACGCACTTGAAAGGCTTGCTGGCGAAACCGAATATAGCTAGAATTGCGATTTCTACCCTGAGCGATTTCTCTAGCTTGTACAACATCTCCCTTCGAGGAAGAGAAAGACGAACCGACTATCCCAGTCACAAAACTAGTAGCAGTAAACAAACTAGCGTGATTCAGAAATGAACGTCTACTCACACCCTTACGCCAAAAACGTCTGCTGCGTTTTTTTTCACTACTACGAGGTTGAAAATTTGTTGCTTCATCCTGGGTTTGTGTATCTTCTTGAGAAGGTTGAGAGGAATTATGGTCAGATTGCATAATAACGAGTCTCCATGATCAGAAAATGAAACTGTCTAGATTAGACTAGAAATAAATACACCTCAATCTATTTGCAGATATGCAAAGTAAGTTCCCAAATTAGGAAACTTGCTAAGTACCTAAATCTTCAGTATGTATAGTCAACAAAATAGCTCAAGATAGGCGTGTAAACGAAGTTTACGAGCGTGATACGTAAAGCCCCTCTGATTCATGTAAGGAGCATCAATATCTATACGAACCACGGTTATCTAGATGCTATTCATAACATCTGCTATGTTAATTTTTGGCTTGATAACTTTCAAAACACAGTTACTCATGAATCAGCTTTGAAAAAGCCTTTTCTAGAGTCTTTTAACTTATTGTGACTACTGACTTATGCAGTTGACTATCAACAAATAAAATACTTAAAGTAGATAGACTTACTGTACTTATCGTTAAAATCAAATTTTGCACAAAAATATAAAAAACGCAATATGTTTGGTTCAAAAAAGTTTCTAGTGTTCTACCAAACAAATTATGAGAGGTCATAGATACCCGAATTTTTGAAAAATTCGGGTATGCTAATCGTCATTCATTTCTCCACACTGATTCGCTTGTAGTAAGGGCTTTAGCCCTGGCTTTATGCAACTTAAATGCTAATTAGCTTATCTGAAAAACAGCGAATCTAGGCTGAAACCCCATGCTGTTTAAACCATGCTTGGAGACGTTTCCAACCGTCTTGAGCTTCTTTTTCCCTGTAGGAAGGACGGTAATCGGCAAAAAAGGCGTGGGGTGCGTCGGGATACACAACAATTTCCGATTTACTACTGCTAGACTTTAACTGATCGCGCATCTGTTCCACTGTCTCCACAGGAATACCTGTATCTTTTCCTCCATACAATCCCAACACTGGCACTTTCAAACTAGAGGCAATATCTACAGGATGTTTCGGCGTTAATTCTGTAGAATTACCCACCAATCGACCGTACCATGCTACACCTGCTTTAACTTTGGGGTTGTGTGCTGAATATAACCACGTAATTCGACCACCCCAACAAAAGCCTGTAATAGCTAATTTATTTGCATTACCTTTGGATGATTTAACAGCCCAATTGACGGTTGCATCCAGGTCAGATAATACCTGGGCATCCGGTACTTTTGCCACCACCTGGCGAATTTCATCGATATTGCTTAACTTCGAGACATCACCTTGACGAGCAAATAGTTCTGGCGCGATCGCTAAATATCCCAACTTGGCAAAGCGACGACAAACATCTTGAATGTGTTCATGTACACCGAAAATTTCTTGAATTACCAACACAATCGGAAAATCCCTCCCAGTTGCAGGTAAAGCTCTGTAAGCTGGAATTTCACCACCTTGAACGGGAATTTTCACAGCACCAGCCACAAGTCCTTGTGTATCAGTAGTAATCACTTGGGCAAAAATCGGTTTGACGGCCAAAGCAAAGCCTGTTGTCAGAGTCGCAGTAGCGATAAATTGGCGACGGGTGATCTGTTGCATCGTCTTGACTCAGAATGATTTGGTTACAGTTTTATTTGTGCGGAAAATGTAAATTTTTGTCAACTTCCTTTAAGTATAGTTCTATTTAAAATAATCTCAAGGTCACTAAATATTAGGTTTACTAAAAATTAATTAAACATATATTTTATCCACTAAAGACTTGAATTTTATCCGGTATCGTGCAATACTGCTAAACAAATCACCTATAAATCGGTCGATAATTAGTATTATACGTAAAATAATCGTACTATCTTACAAAAGGAAAACTGCTATGGTGAGCAGGGAAGCGTTAAGAGACATCTGATCTGAACGAGATTGAATGGAGCAAGAACAAGAAGTTGTCAATAGGGGGTTAGTAGGACTGTGATTGAACTAGTCAGTGAATCTCGCTGTATTAAATGTAATCTTTGCGTTACTGCTTGTCCTACCAACGTCTTCGACGCAGTACCAGGAAGTGCGCCTAGAATTGCCCGTCAGAGTGATTGTCAAACTTGTTACATGTGCGAGCTGTACTGCCCCGTAGATGCACTGTATGTTGACCCCAACGCGGATGAGTCAGTCCCCGTAGATGAACAGACGTTGATAGCAGCAGGCTTTCTTGGCAGTTATCGAAAAAACGTTGGCTGGGGAAAGGGACGCACACCAGCTGTTAAAACCTAGTAGTTCACCAACCCAAAATTGCTAGGCTCAGGCAAGCAGGGGGAGCAGGGGAAGCAGAGGGAGCAGGGGGAGCAGGGGGAGAAAGAGATTTTTTTTGCTGCTATTAACTTTGCAAAGTTCTCTTGGCAGACTACTAGAAATCTGCTTATTGCTAGCTATGCAAAGTAACAGTAATTTGTCCACAGATGCCCAAGTAAAATCCTTCCTTGGGAAACATAACATACTAATTCGTAATGTCTATATAGTTACAACTCAAAAACAGTTTCACTTTTGACTACCCAGTCCCTAGTTTTCAGTACCTAGTTATGAATTCCCAAGTCATCGAGTGCGGTTTTTTTCACCGTCTTTTAGTTTCATTTACAACAGTTGCACTGTTATTTACCCTGACTGGTTGTACTTCTCAACAAAGTCAATCTAGCAACTCAGCAGTAGCTTCATCTAATACGGGAGCCAATTCAGGCGAGTCAAAAACACTAGTTTTAAAAGTTGGTTTTATCAGTTCTGAGAGTAAATTGCCTATTGGCCCGGAGGGTTGGGCGTTGCAAAAAGGAACTTTAACACCAGGACTCAAAAGCTTGGGTGTAACGGAGGTCAAATTTATTCCCTTTGTGGGTGGGCCAGCACTCAATGAAGCTTTAGTTAGTGGTCAATTAGACATGGGTTTGTATGGAGATACCCCAGCTTTAGTTGGTAAAGCAGCAGGTTTACCGACGCGATTGATTAATCAAACCAGGGTGGGTCAAAACGCTTGGTTAATTACTAATAAAAATGGGGCGCGCTCAATTGCTCAACTCAAAGGGACAAAAATTGGTGTAGCTAAAGGTACTTATCCCCATCGATATCTCATGGGTTTGTTAGATAAAGAGGGTTTGACTAAGGATGTGAAAGTAGTACAAATTCCGTCTGCGGATGCTAGAGCTGCATTAGAAAGGGGTGATATATCTGCCTATCCATTTGCGACGGGAGCAGGGCCAACATTAGTGTCTCAAGGCTTTCCAGTCATTGACCAAGCTAAAGATCATCAGGGATTAGTTGGTACGGGAGTAAGTGTCGTCACAGAAAACATTCTGGCTCGTCATCCAGAATTACCGCAAAAGTGGAATCAAATTAGGCTCGAAGCTTTGCAGGATATTAAAGCCAATCCAGAGGCATTTTATCAGTTTGCCGCACAAGCTAGCGGCAATGTGCCATTGGCGATCGCTAAAGAATCCTATCCAGTAGAACTTTATCCCACAGAACCTTTTACCCCAGAAGGATTGCAACTTTTAAATTCCACCAAACAGTTTCTTGCTAGACAGAAATTGTTGAAATCAGATTTTGAGATCAAAGATTGGCAAATTCCCAATCCTTAAAAGTTTTTACAAGTGTTACTCTCGCATCGCCGGGGAAGCTCCGCCCTTCCCCTTTTCTTAATTCTATAAGGAGTAAATTTCATGAATAGTTATACTCATCAAGATACGTCTCATATTGATTTAATCGCTGATGTCTTAATTATTGGAGGTGGGCCGGCTGGAACTTGGGCAGCTTGGAGTGCAGCCAGCAGTGGTGCAAAAGTCGTTTTAGTAGATAAAGGTTATTGCGGTACGAGTGGCGCAGCCGCCGCTTCTGGAAATGGAGTATGGTATGTTCCACCAGACCCAGAGCAACGGGAAGCAGCAATGGCTAGTCGGGAAGCAATGGGAGGCTTTTTAGCAGACCGGCATTGGATGACTAGGGTATTAGATCGCACCTACGACAACATTAATTATTTGGCAGATGAAGGTTATCCTTTCAGTGTGGATGCTAATGGCCAAGTCATCCGTCGTTCCTTGCAAGGCCCTGACTATATGCGCTTTATGCGGAAGAAAATTAAGCAAGCAGGAGTGAAAATATTAGACCATAGCCCAGCTTTAGAGTTGCTCTTAGATGTAGAAGGTGCGGTGGCTGGAGCTAAAGGGGTGAATCGTCAATCTGGCGAACCTTGGACAGTCAAAGCTGGGGCAGTTGTCATTGCTACAGGTGGTTGTGCTTTCTTGAGTAAGGCTCTTGGTTGTAATGTCTTGACTGGAGATGGTTACTTAATGGCGGCTGAGGCGGGTGCTGACTTCTCTGGGATGGAATTTTCTAATGCTTACGCCATTTCTCCAGCTTTTTCTTCTGTCACCAAGACTCGGTATTATGATTGGGCTTCTTTTACCTATGAAGATGGTACGGTAATTGAAGGTGCAGGTTCTAAGCGTGGTCGCTCTGTAATTGCTAAAACACTACTGACTCAGCCAGTTTATGCTCGTCTTGACCAAAATATGGATGAAGCAACAAAAGCCTGGATGCGAGCCTCTCAGCCTAACTTCTTTGTAGCTTTTGATCGTGCTGGTATAGATCCCTTCACACAGAGATTCCCCATCACCTTGCGTTTAGAAGGAACTGTACGCGGTACTGGTGGGATTCGGATTGCAGATTATACCTGTGCTACTTCAGTCCGTGGACTTTATGCGGCGGGAGATGCAGCCACTAGAGAGTTAATTTGTGGTGGCTTTACAGGTGGTGGTAGTCACAATGCCGCCTGGGCAATGTCTTCTGGCTATTGGTCTGGACAATCTGCTGCTGATTACGCCCTCAGTTTGGGAGAACAAGCCAAACAACGCAGTGTCAGGGGAGTTGGGGAAGCGGGATTACGTGGTGAAGGTAACAATAGATTCTCAGCAGATGAAGCGATCGCCGCAACTCAGTCTGAGGTTTTTCCTTATGACCGCAACCTGTTCCGCAGTTCTACAGGGTTAAACGCATCTCTGGAAAAACTGGATAATCTCTGGGAAGAAATCCGCCATAGTCACACACCAGATGATACTCAAATTGTGCGATCGCGGGAAGCTGCGGCAATGGTAGCTACTGCTCGTTGGATGTACAACAGTGGTTTGCAACGTCAAGAAACTAGAGGTATGCACAAACGCATGGATTACCCACAACAAGACCCCAATCAGCAATATCGCCTGCTTAGTGGGGGTTTAGATCAAATTTGGGTGAAACCTGAGTCTGTAGTTGCTCATCGGGAATTAGTTACTGTGTGATTTTGAGAAATTGAGGAATCTTTAGGACTTTTGTAAAAGGAAGGAATCAGGCTTTTGTCTTGTTTCTTCCTTTTTTTTCAACGCAAAGGGGCGCACAGTTGTGAAATTATTATCTCAATTGAGGTTGAATTTGAATTTTGATCTACCTGCTTTTAGATCACGTAATTATCGCCTCTACTTTGCTGGACAAGCCTTCTCAATGACTGGGAATTTCATGACGCAAGTAGCGGTGCTTTGGTTGATTTATCAATTGACTGATTCGGCTTTACTGTTGGGTTTAGCTGGATTTTTTGGTCAATTACCAGTGTTTGCACTAGCTCCAATTTCAGGAATTTTAGCCGATCGCTACAACCGTCATCACCTGTTGCTCATGCTTCAGATTGTGGGTATTTCTTTATCAATAATTCTCACAGTCATCACATTTATGGGTGGTGCAAATTTTTGGACATTGCTGAGTTTTAGCGCATTGTTGGGCGTACTCAAAGGGTTGGATGTTCCTGTACGTCAGGCATTTGTCAGTGATATGGTGAGCCGGGAACTTATGGCAAATGCTATTGCCTTAAATGCCGCTTTTCTTCATACTGCACGCCTCATTGGCCCTGCTCTGGGTGGTATTATGATTGCTCAATTGGGCGCAAGTTATTGCTTTTTGTACGATAGTCTGAGTTATCTTTTGGCTATTTGGGCAATCTCAGCAATGAAAATTACATCTAGAAACGTAGAAATACATAACAGCAATACATGGCATAAATTACAGGAAGGGTTTCAATATGCTTACCGTTTCTTGCCTGTGCGTTCTATTCTCTCATTATTAGCATTAACCAGCTTAGTTGGTATGTCATATACAACACTGCTACCCATCTTTGCAGTAGAAGTTCTAAGCGGCGACTCGGAAACCTTGGGTTTTCTCTCAGCAGCAGCAGCGATGGGTTCAGTGTTGGCGTGTGTCTATCTGAGTTTTCGCCAAAACGTGGCAGGTTTAGAGCGTTTAATTGCTTTTTCTCCAGTTTTTATGGGAATTGGCTTCATTCTTTTCTCGGTATCCCAAGTTTTCTGGATTTCCCAATTAGCTTTAGTTCTAGTTGGTTGGAGTTCTACCCTTCAGGTAGCTGCTAGTAATACGGTGTTGCAATTTATTGTGGAAGACAGCAAACGGGGAAGGGTGATGAGTTTTTATGCTATGTGTTTTATGGGTATGGCTCCTTTCGGTAATTTATTAGCAGGAACCTCAGCTCATTATTTGAAAGCTCCGAATACACTGATTTTGGGCGGTATCGTTT
The DNA here is from genome assembly GCF_021596505.1 of Nostoc sp. CMAA1605. Classification (GTDB taxonomy): domain Bacteria; phylum Cyanobacteriota; class Cyanobacteriia; order Cyanobacteriales; family Nostocaceae; genus Trichormus. The sequence goes on from NZ_PJIZ01000021.1 coordinate 36,367, forward strand.
GTATTGTGGGTTCGGTGCTATTTCTACAACAGCTACCCCAGATTGTGAAGTTAATGCACTTGGGGAAAAATCAAGTGGTGACTAATTAGGTTAGTGATGAGAGCGATCGAACAACCGGTGAGGTTCATTTTTTCAAGGTAAATGACACCCCTTTCTGATCTGGCGCAATCTTTGGTATTCATTTAGTTAATCTAACAATTAGGTGTACATATTCCAAAAAGAATGTATAATAACTAAACAACGGTAACTCGACCGATAAAGTGTAATATACCATAAGCCAAACATTGGTACTTGCCAGTCAAATTCTCTAAAGTCGCAGTTATCAGGACAGCTTGCTTTTGTATTATTGGTCTGATTTGGGTTGTGCAAGCTTAAAACCTGCGTTCAAAATCACTACCAGGACAGGATTTTATGAGCAATATCCAACTTTACTTTGCTAAAGCCTCTACTTTCTCGCAACGTACCCGTGTAGTTTTACTAGAAAAAGGTATTGACTTTACCCCGATAGAGATTGATTTACAGAATAAACCAGAGGGTTACGCGCAGATTTCCCGCTATGGTAAAGTTCCAGCGATTCAACATGGGGATGTTGTGATCTATGAATCTGCAATTATTAATGAGTATTTAGAGGAAGTTTTTCCCGAACCGGCATTATTACCCCATGATCCGGCAAAAAAAGCGATCGCTCGCATCTGGATAGACTACGCCAATACTCGCCTTGTCCCAGCTTTTAACAAATTTCTCCGTGGTAAAGATAGTCAAGAACGGGAACAGGGAAAACAAGAGTTCACAGAAGCACTTTTATATCTGGAACAAGAAGGATTAGGTAAAGGTGATTATTTCTTAGGTGATCAGTTTAGTCTCGTTGACATCAGCTTCTATCCCTGGTTTGAACGTTTACCACTCTTGGAACATTTCCGTCAATTCACACTACCAGCAGAAACACCACGTTTGCAGACATGGTGGAATCTGGTACGCGATCGCGACTCAATTCAAGCAGTAGCTAATCCTGTGGACTTTTATCTACAAAGATTTGCCAATATTTTGGGTGAACCTGTTCCCGTTGGAGCAAAGTAAAAGGTAAAAATCTTTATGGTTTTCTGCCTTGTGAGTATTTCATACACAAGATAAATGGGGATGAACTATGAGCTTAAATCAAGTTCTAGACAGACCGATTTCCCAAACACTGCCATATGTGGAGGCTGAACTTACTTACCTCGTCCCGATGGCGGAAAAGCTCGTTAACTATACCTATGAACCGCCAGCAGGCATTCTCCGCAGCAATGGGACTTATCAGGCGCATAAGTTACCTATTTATAATGCTCGTTCCATCGCAAAAGATATCTCTTTAGATAAAGAAGGCTTTGGATTTACTCAACATCAAACTCAGGTGCATAACTTTTATGATGAAGAGGAATTACGCCGCGTTTACTATCTTGAAGCCGAGCAATTATTAAAAGAGGTGACAGGTGCAGAGCAGGTAGTGATATTTGATCACACCTTGCGGAATGCTACTCAATCCAAGGCTAATGAGAATAGCATTAAAGAACCTGTCAAGCGCGTCCATAATGATTTCACAGCCAAATCTGGCTATACTCGCGCTCGTTTAGAATTAGCGACACGGGGAATAGACAATATTGATGAGCTTTTACAGCGACGGTTTGCGATCATTAATGTTTGGCGTGCGATCGCTCACGCTCAACCCATACAAGAATCACCATTAGCCGTGTGTGATGCCCAAAGTATTGCACCTACAGACCTTGTAGCTGGTGATTTAGTATATCGCGGTCGCGTCGGTGAAACCTACGCCGTTACTTATAACCAAGAACACAAATGGTTTTATTTTCCGCAAATGCACAGGGACGAAGCCTTATTTATCAAGTGTTTTGACTCTGCAACAGACGGACGCGCTCGGTTTGCTGCTCACACAGCTTTTGAAGACCCAACCAGTCCTTCAGATGCACCGCCAAGAGAAAGTATAGAGTTGCGGACACTCGTTTTCTATCCCGATTAGTAGTGTTTTTTCTACCTGCTGTTATACAAACTTTGGAGAATAGACATGGGTTACAAACATATAGAGGTTAAACCTACTTCTGGGTTCACTGGTGCTGAAATCAGTGGCGTGAATCTTGCAAAGGATGTGCAAGATGAGGTAATTGCCGAAATTCGCAAAGCATTATTGAAGTGGAAGGTTGTGTTCTTTCGCAATCAAAACATAGATCATGCTGCACAGATTGCCTTTACATCTCGTTTTGGTGAAGTTACCTACGCACATCCCCACGAAGATGAGCCAATAGATGGCTTTTCTCAAATCTTACCCATTGACCGCAGCCGCTTTGAACGACGCAATGGTATACAACGTTCTAGCTACGAAAGCCGTTGGCACACTGATGTGACTGCGGTTGTTAACCCTCCTGCGGGTTCAATTTTGCGTGCGGTTAACGTTCCTAGCTTTGGTGGTGACACACAGTGGACTAATTTGGTTGCAGCTTATGAGGGTTTATCAGAACCTCTACGGAAATTAGCTGATGGATTAAAAGCTGAACATCGGTTTAACGCACGTTTGCGAATACCTAGTAATAGCAAATATGCCCAACGTATAGCAGCTAATCCCCAAGTTTCAATTCACCCAGTGGTGCGCGTTCATCCTGAGACTGGTGAAAAAGCATTGTTTGTAAACCCTGGCTTCACTTCACACATTCTCGATGTATCACCACAAGAAAGCGAACTGCTGCTTGAGTTGTTCTTTAAACAAATCACTAAACCCGCCTACACTACCCGCTTCCGGTGGAATAATGGTGATATTGCCTTCTGGGACAACCGCGCCACCTCGCATTTAGCACCCCAAGATTTAGATCATATAGAAGTTGAGCGCGTACTCTATCGCACTACCATTACGGGTGATATTCCAGTCGGGCCTGACGGGTTTAAATCACAAATAGTTGAAGGTGAACCATTAACTAGTGATTTACCAACAGTCCTGAAGCAAAAATCTGAAAAGGTGTTAGCAGAACCAGCACTCAATTAAGTTGGAAATTATAGCGTTTCTCAATTCAAAGAAGTACACATACAAAAAGTCAGGTATATTTCAATTAGCTGGGAAACGCTATAAATCCGCACCCTCGCAATAGGTAAGCTAATCAGCATTTAAGTTGCATAAAGCTAGGGCTAAAGCCCTTACTACAAGCGAATCAGTCTGAAAAAATGAATGACGATTAGCTTATTCAGAAAAAAAGTGTTTTTAGCAATACAATCGGGTTGTCCTTTCGTAGCTTTTTGATAGTGTTGGGCATCCTTACGGTTCTTTTATCTGCCTTTGTTTTGTCATTCCATAACATTACAGTACGAGTTTTGTTTTCCGAACATCTCGTACTGGGTTTCTTTTTACTTGGTGGATATGTAAAACCGGATCTACCGAATTCTTTCTTACTAATGTTTATGCGAATGTTATTAGTAGTACCACTAATGGCATTAGTAGCATTTAAACTATATCCATCAGCCCTGACAGAATTGCGAGACTTGTTCAGCCGAGAAAGGAGGGATATTTTATTTCAAGCTTTTGGCTGCGGGATACTGATGTTTGTGTATATTGCTTTACTTTATGTTGCTATTGGCTTAATTCCCACTGGAATTGCCCTCACCTTATTTTTTACCTATCCTATATTTACGGCTCTTCTATCTTGGAAATTTTTTGGCGATCGCCCTACATGGTTATGTTGGCTGGTAATGGCTATTATTCTTATAGGTAGTGTGCTGACAGTACCTCAATCTTCTACTACCTACAGTAACCAGTCTATTAACATTGGTATCATCACAAGTGTTAGTTCTGGGATAGTTTACGCTTTTTATAACATCATTGCCCAAAAATGCTTAACTAGATTTCATCCAGTTCCCTTTACCTGGATTAGCTTTGCCTCTACTCTCATACTTTCTGGTGTTTGTTTATTGTTTTGGCCGTCTACCGGCACGCAACTCGATTGGACACCTTTGTGGATTGGCAGTATTTTTTCTGGTTTAGTCAGCTTTATTGGACACACAATGAATAATGCCGGAATTCGGATGATTGGCGCAACTACCGCCTCAATCATTGGTTCTAGCAGTCCAGCATTAACAGCGTTAGTTGCATGGTTAACAATTAGCGAAGCGTTAAATGCGACACAAAATGTGGGAATTGGGATTGTAACTTTCGGAATTGCGCTGTTGAGTGGAGAAAAGTGGATTAAATCATTGAATATGAGGAGTTAATCTCATTTAATTTTTGGGAATTCCCTACAAGTTCAGTGCATAACCATAATCATCTGACTTTTAACGAAAAGTTGTATTCAATGCGATCGCAATTTGTCGAAACACCTCACTAGCTGGGGAAGCTTGTTCACTGATGGCGATGGATTTCCGCTATCCCCACCGCTACAAATGCGCGAATCAATGGGGATTTGTCCCAGTAGAGGCGTTTGTAATTCGGCTGCGAGTTGTTCACCGCCACCACTACCAAAAATATAGGTGCGTGAACCACAATCCCCACAAATTAAATAACTCATATTTTCCACAATCCCCAGCACAGGCACACCGACTTGGCGGAACATATATATATTACGTCGGACATCTGCAACAGCTACTTGTTGCGGAGTCGTCACCAGAATCACACCACAAATTGGACTTTCTTGAATAATCGTAATTTGAGCATCACCTGTACCTGGAGGTAAATCTATCAATAAATAATCCAATTCGCCCCATTCCACATCATTGATAAATTGGGTAATAATTTTGTGCAGTACAGGCCCCCGCCAAGCCAAAGGACGATTTTTTTCTGCTAGTAAACCCACCGACATTAATTTAATTCCCTGCACTTCTAAAGGTAAAAACTTCTCACCTGTAGGAGTCTGAATTACTTCCACATCAGCTTGTCCTAAACCCAACATTTGCGGCACATTCGGCCCATAAACATCCGCATCTAATAGCCCAACTTTTGCCCCTTGTAAACTTAAAGCTGCGGCTATATTTACGGCTGTAGTTGATTTACCAACACCACCTTTACCACTAGAAATTCCCAGAGTTATTTTCACCCCAGGAATTGTACAAATTTGAATATAAGTCTTTTTGCACCAAGATAAAGCTGATAATTTAGCTTCAACTTCTGTTTGTAATTGCTGCTGATGAGAACCAATATATAAACGCAAGTAAACGTAGTTATCAACTATACGGAGATTCCGCACCATTCCCAAACTTACAATGTCATTTTTTAAAGTAGGTTCAATAACTTGTTTAAGGAGTTTGACGACTTCTTGCTGATAAGAATTAACTTCTGCTTTTACCATTATTGCCAAACCTCTTAAAAAGTTTTATAAAACCACAGCAGACTAACTTTAAAAACACTCTGCGTGTCTCCGCCTTTACTTCTCGTTACTCTGCGTTAAAAACAATATCTGTTTGTATCTTGTTAATCGCTCGTTGCGCTTGAATAGCAACTTCCCTATCAGGATCATCTAAAGCTTGTTGCAGAGGGATGATCACATCAGAATGAGCCAAATTACCAAGAGCAATTACAGCTTCTTTACGAACATCTGCATATTCATCTGCTAAAGCTTGAATTAATTGCGGCATAACTTGAATATCTGAAATTTTTTGTAAAGCTTGTGCTGTGGCTTTCCTAACTTGCCAATGTTCATCATTTAAAGCAGTTTCTAAGGCAAAAATTGCTTGATGATTTGCGTGAATAGCTAGAGATTTAGCGGTATTACGCCGCACTTGCCAGTCATTATCATTAGTTAGTGCTTGACTGAGTTTAGTAATTACTTCTACATCTTGTAAATGCCCTAAAGTTAAAGCCGCAGCCCGCCGCACAACTGCTGAATCATCAAAAATTAAATCTAAAGCTTCAGGACAGGTTTCTAGTTGGTTAAGATATCGCAATGTGGTAATCGCTGTTTCTCTTAACTCAGAATTATCTGATTGTAAAAATGGTAATATATAGGGTAAAGATTGAATATCATGAATTTTACGCAACAGCACTAAAATATTGAGTTGTGTATTGATATCATCAATTTGGAGTTTATCTAATAAAAGCAATAAATCATCTGGACTAACTAACTCATTTAAGGCTGATGCAGCTTCACTCCTAATATCTTCATCTTGTGAACTCAAGCATTCTATTAAAGCAGGAATTGCCACAGAATTAGCAATTTCCCAAAGAGCAGATATAGCTATTTTCTGGACAGCTACACTTTCATCTTTGAGGGCGATAATTAAAGCATCAATTGTCTCTTCTTCGCCGAGATGTTGCAAGGTTTTAACAGCTACTAAACGCTCATTTACATCAGGCGATCGCAACATTTCCAACCATTGATTTAATTCAGAATCAGCACTTATAGACACCTAAATCCTCTCCACAACTCTTACTCTCCGCGCCTCTGCGCCTCTGCGTGATATATCTTAATAACGACCTAATTACCGCAACAAAAAAGGAATCTGCACCGTAATAGCATTAGTAGGACATTCCTTTTCACAGGGTAAACAAAACCAACACTCGTCATATTTCATATAAGCTTTCCCCGTCTCTGGATTCTTAGCCAACACATCTAAAGGACAAACTTCAATACAAGCCGTACATTTTTCCAAACATTTTGATTCATCAACAATGACAGGAACATCTACCCTCTGATTTATTAAAGCCATAAAACTCCTATTTGATTTTGTAACTAAACAGTTAATCGATAAAATAGATGAGGTAAATTAGCATGGATAATTTCACGCTCATACTTAAATCCCAACTTTTCCATTACTCTTTGCGAAGCTTGATTTGTCGTGAGCGTAAAGCAAACTATATCTTTTAATTTCAGCAACTCAAAACCAATTTTCAAGATTTGCTCACCCATTTCTGTAGCCAACCCTTGACCCCAAAATTTATCCATGAGTGCATAAGCTAATTCCACTTCATTAATACCTTCTACACTAGTATTGCGAAGTCCAGCACGACCAACAAATTGATGATTATTCTTGTCTCGAAATACCCATAAGCCAAAACCGTAACTTTGCCAATGATGTAAGTTATTGAAAATAAATAGCCGTGTCTCTTCATCAGAACGCACACCGCCTAAAGTAGCCATAACTTTTTGATTTTGGTGCATTCGACAAAGTTCATGCAAATCCTGGAATTGTAGCCGTTCTGCTAGCAGACGAGATGTAGAAAATGTTTCTATTATCTGCATACTTTTGATTATTTTAACTATCACTTTACAGCTACATTGTATAATTCTTTGTCAGTATCCACTTTGACAATGTAAGGTTCTACAGGACGCTTAAATAAGACCATTTGTCCTGATTCATCTTTCTTTAAATTGACATGACAGAACCATTCATCATCATTTTTTTCTGGATAATCTAAGCGGTAATGATATAGTCCCCAGCGAGTTTCTTGGCGATATAATGATGCTCTGGCGGCCATTTCTGCACAGTCTCGAATAAAATGTACTTCCAGAGAACGCATTAATTCATGAGGGTCACGCGCACCCATTAAATCTAATGTTTGTTGATATTGGACAAAATGTTTTAAGCCAATTTCGATTTTGTTACCTGATTTGGGTGGTTGGAGATAATCATTAACTAAGCGTCTGAGTTTATATTCTACCTGGGTATGAGGTATGCCATTTTGTCGAGTTAATGGGGCATAAATTCTGGCTTTTTCTGTTGCTAAAAACTCGGCATCTGGTTCGATAAAATCTAAATCTTGGATATATTCAATGGCATGAGTTCCGGCTATGCGACCGAAGACAAAAGCCCCAATCATATAATTATGAGGAACGCTGGCCATGTCGCCGGCTGCATATAAACCGGGGACTGTAGTTTGGGCATTTTCATTCACCCACACGCCAGAAGCACTATGACCGCTACATAAGCCAATTTCAGAAATGTGCATCTCTACGCCGTGGGTGCGATAATCTTCATTTCTGCCTTGATGAAAACGTTCTCTACTTGGTCTTTCATTCGCCCAAAGTATAGATTCAATTTCGGCAATTGTATCTTCATCAAGATGGGTCATTTTGAGTTGGACTGGCCCTTTTCCTGAGTTTAATTCTTTCCAAATTTCTAACATCATTTGTCCACTCCAATAGTCGCAACTAATGAAGCGATTTCCTTCTGCGTTGGCTGTATGTGCGCCAAAAGGCCCGGCGACATAGGCGCAGGCAGGGCCGTTGTAATCTTTAATTAAGGGATTAATTTGAAAACATTCAATGTTGCTGAGTTCTGCGCCTGCGTGATAAGCCATTGAATAGCCATCGCCAGCGTTGGTAGGATTTTCATACGTGCCGTAGAGATAGCCGGAAGCGGGTAAGCCTAGTCTGCCACAGGCACCTGTACAAAGAATGACGGCTTTGGCTTGAATGATGATATAGTCGCCGTTTCTGACATCAAATCCAACTGCACCAACAGCACGTCCGTCTTTGACTAAGACACGGGTAGCCATGACACGGTTTGTAACTTTGACTTTGTGGCGTTTGACTTGGCGGGTGAGAATAGTTTTCAGGTCTTTACCTTCTGGCATGGGTAAAACATATTTACCCACACGATGCACTTGTTTTAAGTCATAGTTACCTTGGGCATCTTTTTGAAACTTCACGCCCCAACTTTCTAATTCTTGAATGACTTCGTAACCTAATTTACCTGTTTGATAGACGGCTTTTTGGTTAAGAATGCCATCGTTGGCGAGGGTGATTTCCCGGACGTACTGTTCTGGTGTGGAATGGCCGGGGATGATGGCTGTATTGACTCCATCCATCCCCATTGCGATCGCACCACTCCGGCGGATGTTAGCCTTTTCTAATATCAGCACATCTGCATCAGGATTTGCCTGCTTGGCTTTAATACCTGCCATTGTGCCAGCCGTACCGCCGCCAATGACGAGTACATCAGTTTTTATCTTTTGAGTATTGATATCCATAGTTTTTGGGGATTGGGGATTGGGGACTGGGGATTGGGGACACTTCGACAAGCTCAGTGCTTCGCTGGGGACTGGGGATTGGGGATTTCTCCCCCTGCTCCCGTTCGGCTGACGCTCACGGCGGAAGCCTGCCCCCTGCCCTCTGCCTTATTTCTTGCCTTGCCAAACGATGTCTTTTACTTGAATTTGCTTGGGAATGAGTTTGATTTTGTAAAATGTGTCGGCAATATCTTGTTGTTTGCTAATTATTTCATCGGTTAACGGCAGAACCCCGTACTGTCGGCGTTTCTCGGCAACTTCCAAGGCGGCGGCGGGAATGCCTAATTCTGGTTCTAGAAATTTAGCTACCTCTTGGGGGTTGTTGGCTGCCCATTTATCGACTTTGGTGACTTCATCTAAAAGGGTTTTCAACACCTCTGGGTGAGAACTTACAAAGGCTTGACTCGCCAGATAGTAGCCCCGATTGGGTGCTAAATTTGTGGCATCTGTGAGAATTCTTGCACCTGTAGCCTGTTCAACTGCTGCTAAAAAAGGGTCCCAAATTGCCCAGGCATCAACGTTACTACCTTCAAAGGCTGCACGGGCATCTGCGGGGGTGAGATAGGCGGGTTTGATGTCAGTGTAGTTTAGTCCAGCTGCTTCTAGGGCTTTGACTACTAAGTAGTTAGTGTTAGAACCTTTAGCGAAGGCGACTCTTTTACCTTTGAGTTCCGCTACAGTTTTAATCGGTGAATCTTTCGGCACAATTATGGCTTCGGCTTTGGGACTCCAAGGATCGTAAGCTATATACAGCAATGGAACTCCTCCAGCTTGGGCAAATATAGGCGGTGCTTCTCCTGTATAACCAAAGTCGATACTACCTGCATTCATGGCTTCTAGCATCGGTGGCCCGGCGGGAAATTCTGTCCATGTCACCTTTGCCCCAGCAGCAGTTAAAGCTTTTTCTACATCTCCCTTGGTTCTCATCGTGTTGAGAATAGTAGCTGCTTTTTGATAACCAATACGAACTGCAACACCTTGTGTTGTGGGACTGGAGTTTGTTGTGGGTGTGACGGCAGAGTTGTTTGTATTGCCAGGGGAACAAGCTGAGACAACAAAGCTTAAACTTAGTCCCAAGGTAAAACAGCAAATAAGTTGATGAATTCTAGATATCTGATAATTCTGAAGGAAGTTTTTGACTCTCTTCATCCATTGAGGCGATACAAACTGACTCCACATAAGCACAGTGATTACATAACCACAATAAATACTACGATATTTTGAGCGATTTGCCGTACTTTTGTGGTAAAATATTCACATAGATAAATAGCTACAATGATTTGTAATTCCTGACTACCACTAAAAATATGTCTACTGGTAAAAAACTGAGTCTGACAGATGATTTGTACCAATATCTGTTGTCTGTATCCCTGCGCGAACCGGAAATTTTATTACAACTGCGCCAAGAAACTGCCAATCATCCCCGTGCAAATATGCAGGTGGCACCAGAACAAGGGCAATTTTTGGCATTTTTGGTACAGTTAATTAGTGCGAAGAAAACTTTGGAAGTAGGTGTATTTACGGGTTATAGTTCTTTGAGTGTGGCTTTGGCATTACCCGCAGATGGTAAAGTTGTAGCCTGTGATGTCAGTGAGGAGTTTACGTCTGTGGCTCGTCGCTATTGGGAACAAGCGGGAGTAGCAGATAAGATTGACTTGCATCTTGCGCCAGCTACGGAAACTTTAGAACATTTATTAGCTCAAAATCAAGCAGAAAGCTTTGATTTTGCCTTTATTGATGCTGATAAGGAAAATTATTATCGCTATTACGAACTAGCATTACAGTTGGTTAGGCCTGGTGGTTTAATTGCGATTGATAATGTATTGTGGTCTGGAAAAGTAGCTCAACCGGAAATACAAGATACAGCTACCGTCGCCATTCGGGAGTTTAACAGTAAGCTAGCCCAAGACGATCGCATAGATATTAGTTTGATTACGATCGCAGATGGGCTAACTTTAGCACGTAAACGGCATTAAGCTTGGGGATTGGGCATCGGGCATTGGGCATTGGGCATCGGGCATTGGGCATTGGGGAATTGTTTATTCTTCTCAACTCCCTTGTCTCCCCTGCCCCCTGCCTCCTCTGCCCCCTGCGAATATTAATATGCAAATTAAAGCCTAATTCTGCGGTTTTTCGGGAATAACTGGTAACTTTGGTTGTTGCTGTTCTTGCTGTTGTTTTAATTTTTCCTGGGCAATGGTTTGATTAGTTTGTGCTATGGTGTTTTTCGGATCTAGTGCTAATGTGGCTGTAAATGCAGCGATCGCATCTTCTAATTTGCCTAGTTTTAATAAAGCTATCCCTTTCCCTAAGAGGATATTCGCATCTTTGGGTGTGAGAGTGTCGGCGCGATTGTAGGCGGTGAAGGCTTCTTGGTAGCGTCTGAGGTTCAATAGCACTACGCCCCGGTTATACCATCCTAGAGATAATTCTGGATTGATGCCAATGGCGCGATCGGCTGAGGCTAAGGCTTCTTGATGGCGTGATAAATGCCATAGAATTACACTCCGATTCGCCAAGCTATTGGCTAGTAGTGTATTTTCTGTAGATTTACTATTTTCTATAGCTTTATTATATGCCGCTAGTGCTTCTGGATAGCGTTCTAAACTTTTGAGGATTCTTCCTTTATTAAACCAGGCTTGGGCATATTTAGGGTTAATAGTTGTAGCGCGATCGCTATTAGCAATAGCTTGGGAATATCTACCTAAATACCATTGGGTGACGGCGCGATTGTTCCAGGCTTCGGCGTAGTTGGGATTGAGGGCGATGGCGCGATCAATTGAAGCTAATCCTTCTTCATAGTTACCCATTCCCGCTAACGCAATTCCCCTTTGTTCCCAAGCTAGTGCGGGAGTTGTATTACCCCATCTGTTATCACCTTGGATGGCTTGGTCACTGGCTGCTTGAGCTTCTTTATATTTGCCTAATTTATTCAATGTGGCACTTTGATGAGCTAATGCCAAGGAATAGTTAGGGCTTAATTTTACGGCAAATTCAAAGGAAACACTAGCCTGTGCGGGTTTATCGACGCTGGCTAAAGCTTCGCCGTGGGTAAGCCAGATATCTGCATCCTTGGGATTCATGGCTATGGCTTGATCAAATGAGGCGATCGCTTCTTCTATTTGACCATTTTTTTGTTGTGCTAATCCTTTGTGATACCATGCGATCGCCGGTGAACTATCGCCCCAATTTTGATTAGCTTTGATGGCTTGATCACAGGTTTCAATTGCTTCATATAATCTTGCTAAGTTTGTTAAAGCTTGGCATTTACCCACCAAAGCTAAAGAGTTTTGCGAATTCAGATTTAATGCTTGGTTAAATGAGTCTGTAGCTTCCAAGAATTTGCCTAATTTACTTTCGGCAATCCCCTTATTATACCAAGCTAGTTCTGCTGTAGTATCACCCCAATTACCATCAGCACGCAAAGCTAAATCACAGGCTGCATTCGCCTCGGCATATTTATTTAAATTTAACAATGCTTGACAGCGTTGGGCGATGGCTAAGGCATATTTTGGTTGCAGACGCAAGGCGCGTTCTGCTGATACTAAAGCTTCGCTATATTTGGCTTGTTTAATTAAAATATCGGTTCTTAGTACCCAAATATCAGCATTTTCCGGTTTAAGTGCAATGGCTTGATTACAAGCTGCGATCGCTTCTTCGTATTTCTTTTCCTCTCCCAAGAGTTTACAAAAACTTTCCCAATAATCAAAATCTTTTAGTTCTAGTTTTTCTTGGGCTAATAAGGCTGTGGGTATCAGCCCAGTGATCAATAAAAATATGAAGCTGAGTAAATAACCTTTGCGGAAAAATATTTTGGAGAAAGATGAATTAGATTTTATCTGATTGGTGAACTCCACCACCGGAACATAGAGTTTTAATGCAGGCTTGTTATTTGGTGTTGGTAAATAGTAGAGTCTTTCCCTGGTGAGTGTCCGCCGCTTTTGGGTTTTGGCGAAGAATTTTTGCATATAAATTATGAAAAATTAAATTTAGTTAATTTTATTTACAGCTAATATAGCTGAAATGCAACACAGATAAAAATATAGCAAAATTCAGGAATTAATTGATACTATGCAAACATTTGCAAACATCAAATATGACTAGGGCTAGAACATGACAAAATGCAGCCAAATACGATAATCAAGTAGGAAAAATTTTAATCAAAATTTATGAATCCAGTTATTTCAATTGTGATTCCCGTTTATAATCGGGAGCATTATCTTGATGCTGCTATTGCTAGTGTTTTAGCTCAAACTCGGTCAGATTTGGAATTACTGATTTGGGATGATGGTTCTACAGATAATTCTCTAGCCATTGCGCGTGAGTATGAACGGTGTGATCATCGGGTGCGGGTGGTAGCATCTAGAAATCAGGGAATGAACAAGGCTGTAAAAGCAGCGATCGCCCAAACTCGTGGTAAATATATTGGTTGGGTGGATAGTGATGATTTGTTAGCACCCACCGCATTACAAGAAACAGCTGCGGTGTTAGATACAAAATCGGATATTGGTTGGGTGTACACCGATTATTTAGATATTGGTACGCAAAATAATTTTCTGAGTTATGGTTATCGTTGTCTCATTCCCTACAATAGTGAAGAACTGTTAAATAAGTTTATGACATTTCACTTCCGATTAATGCGGCGGGAAGTGTTTGATTTAGCTGGGGGAATAGACACAGATATACCATATGCAGAAGACTATGATTTATGTTTGCGTCTGTCGGAAGTCAGTCAAGTTGAACATATTTTTAAACCACTATATTATTATCGTCATCATTCAGAAAATTTATCTATTAAATATACGGCTTTACAGGCTAAATATGCTCGTAGAGCGGTAGAAAAAGCCAAACAACGACGTAAATCGCAGAAAGCCAAAACCAGTTTAGTTAGTATCTTTTTATTATTGGGGTTATGTCCTAGTATTGCTCAAGCACAGTCCATTACACCAGCTAATGATGGTACTGGGACGATTGTGAATCATCAAGGCAATCAGATTGATATTAGTGGCGGGAGTTTGAGTAGCGATCGCGCCAATCTTTTTCATAGTTTCTCACAGTTTGGTTTGGATAGCAATCAAACGGCAAATTTCCTATCCCAACCATCTATTCAAAATATTTTAGGGCGTGTTACGGGTGGGAATGCTTCCTATATTAACGGTTTAATTAAAGTCACAGGCGGTAATTCTAACTTATTTTTAATTAATCCTAATGGGATTATTTTCGGCAACCATGCTAGCTTAAATGTTCCCGCCTCATTTACCGCCACTACCACCAACCATATTGGTTTTAGTCATAGTAATAGTTACTTTCATACCCAGGGTTGGAATGATTACGTTAATCTGCTAGGAACACCTAATAGTTTTGTATTTGATGCGAACGCCAACGGGACAATTATTAATACAGCTAATCTGGCTGTGACACCAGGTAATAACTTAACTTTATTAGGTTCTACTGTTGTCAGCACAGGGGAACTTTCCGCGCCAGGTGGAAAGATTAATGTTGCTGCTGTCCCTGGTTCTAGTTTAGTCCGTCTGAGTATACCTGGTAATCTTTTAAGTTTAGAAATTCTGCCTCAGTCTACTAATCTCAATAATTACCAAAATTCCCTAGCAAACCTTTTGACTGGAGGCGGTGGAAATCATGCAACACAATTAATAGTTAATCATCTTGGTGAAGTAGAATTAGTTGGTTCTGGTTTACCAGTGAATCGCAATGATGTAGTTGTAAAACACGCCAATGCTCAAACAGTGAGTTTGCTAGCCAATCAGAATTTAATATTACCAGAAACTAAAATTACAACGACAAATAATTTAAATCTACTAGCGAATAATTCTGTTATAGTGCGTGATACTACCACAAATAATGTTTCTATAATTGCAGGAAATAATCTGTTACTACAAGGTAATGCAGGGATTGATATATTAGCTATTAATCATCTCAATCGCACAAGTTTTATTAGCGGCGGAGATTTAACTTTAATCAGCAATGGCAAGATTTCTCTAGATACTCACTTTGCTAGTGGCGGTAAGTTTTCTATTCTTAATAATCAGGGTAATCGGGGTAATTTTATCAGTCTTTATGACCCAATTATTAGTGCTAATGGTGATGTTACCTTTGGTGAATACACTGGCCCCGCTTTAAAAGTAGAATCTACAGGTAGTATTACAGCAGGCAACATTACAATTAATAGTCCAGATTTTACACTTTGTCCATATGGTACTTGTTCCGCCGATGAAGGTATTTTAGCTAATGAACCTGCCTTAATTTTAAGAGCTGGTTTGAGTAGTTTAGAATCTACTGCTAACGTTCCTCCTGATACCACAGAATCGGGAACTGTCTTTAGCAGCACTGGTAGTTCGTCTACACCAGCTAATATTATAGTCGGAGATATTGACACTAGCACAAGTGCATCTAGTTTCATTTATCAGCTTGGTGGTAGTGTAATTTTACAATCTGTGAGTGGAGATATTTCCACAGGTGAAATTAATTCTTCTGCGAGTTTCTCTGATGAAGTACCGGCTGATGTCATAGCTGGTTCAGTTGATATTCAAGCTTTTGGTAATGTGACAACAGGTAATATTAACTCTTCTACTAGTGATTCTAATTCAGAGAATTTGACTAGTGGGGCAATTAATATTGAAGCTGGTGGTAATGTAACAACAGGTGATATTGATTCATCATCCAGCATGATGAATTCTGCTAATCTTACGGCGGGCAATATTAATATTACATCTGGAGGAGATGCTTCCATAGGGAATATTAATACGTCATTAACTAGTCCCAATTCTGGTTTTTCTGATAATAGTATTGCGGGTTCCGTGAGGATTACAACTACAGGTAATCTCACAACCAATATCATTGATGCTTTTGCCAATAGTGGCGGCTACGGTGCGATGACAGCAGGAAACATTAATTTACTATCAAGTAAGAATATCACCTTTACTAGTATTAATACTCAAGCTCAGACGATAGGTTCTGGTGATGCTAACGCCGGAAATGTGAGTGTTTTAGCTAATGGAGTCGTCAAGGGATTAGGAGAAGTGATTGATAGGGACTTTCCAGGAAATACTATCTTGACTGCGGGAGATAGTATTTCCGGTGAGGTGGAAATTCAACATGATGGTGGCGTTGATAATGTACCATTCACAGTTGGTGATGCTAGCGAAAATGGTACATCAGGTGGTATTAGTACAGGCAGTTCTGAAATTACCCCAAGTTCACCAGTAAATACATTTCCGGTTTTAGAAAATGGTGGAATAGCTAGTGATACTCCGAGTGGAATTAGGATTATATCTATTAATAGTCCGCCGACTGTCACCGCCAATAATAATATTCCCAGCACAGAAGTAAATAAGTCGATAACATTTAATTTTGGTGATTTAAATGTTACAAGTGATGATGCCAATCTAGATAACCGCACCATAACTTTTACAGCATTAAAAAGCGGCACATTAACATTAGCAGACGGCACAATCATCACACCAGGAACAACCCTAGATGCAGATACAACGTTAATCTACACACCGCCAACTGATGCTACTGGTGACATTACAGCCTTTAGTATTACAGCTAGCGATCGCGTTTCTGTTTCATCTGAGCAAAATATTAATGTTCAAGTTACACCAACACCTGCGCCAACACCCGCGCCAACACCCGCACCAACACCCGCACCAACGCCCACACCAACGCCCACACCCACACCCATAATTCCAGACAATTCTCCTAACCCTGCAACCTTAGAAAAAATTTCTCCCACCTTTCCTACTGTCGTCACTCCACAGGCGGTGGTGAATCAAATCGTTCCCGAAATTGATGAAAAATTCACGAATCAAATTCAGCAATACTTGGGTAAAACATCTCTCCCTAGAATTGCCAACACCAATACAGCCCAGAACATCTTACAAGATATTGAAACGGAGACGGGTGTAAAACCCGCCTTAATTTACGTGAGTTTTGTACCGCAGATTTCTGCTAATCCCAATCAAGCTGCAAGCAACAAAGCCCTAGAAATTCAATCTCCCGATGATCGCCTAGAATTAATCGTAGTCACATCTAAGGATAAACCAGTCCGCAAAGTTTTACCCATCACGCGATCGCAAATATTAGCTGTGGCGAGAACATTTAAAAGCCGCATCACAGATCCTAGCCTGCGAAAAGACTATATAGAATCAAGCCAGCAATTATATGAATGGCTAATTCAACCCATCGCCAATGAATTACAACAATATGGTGTCCAGAATTTAGTATTTATCATGGATAGCGGCTTGCGATCGCTACCCATCGCCGCCCTTTACGATGGTAAACAATATCTCGTCGAAAAATATAGCGTCGGCTTAATGCCCAGTCTCAGCCTCACCGATACCAAATATGTAGATGTGAGAAAATCCCAAGTTTTAAGTATGGGTGCATCAAAATTCACCAACCAGCAACCTTTACCAGCCGTACCCACAGAATTAAACACCATCACCCCCCGCCTGTGGGCGGGTAAATCCTTCCTCAACGAAGCCTTTACCCTGAAAAATCTCCAAACCCAACGCCAGCAAACACCCTTCGGGATTATCCACTTAGCCACCCACGGTGAATTTAAACCAGGCGCGCCTGGTAACTCGTATATTCAACTGTGGGATACACAATTGCAAATGGATCAAATCCGCCGACTGGGTTGGAATGATCCGCCTGTAGAATTAGTAGTATTAAGTGCCTGTCGTACCGCCCTTGGGGATGAGGAAGCCGAGTTAGGCTTTGCTGGTTTTGCAGTACAAGCCGGTGCTAAGTCAGCCTTAGCTAGTTTGTGGTATGTCTCCGACGAGGGGACATTAGGTTTAATCAGTGAATTTTACAACCGCTTAAAAAACCGCCCCCATCAAAGCCGAAGCCCTCCGCCAAGCCCAGGTTGCAGCCCTCAAAGGGGAGGTACGTTTACAAAACGGTAGATTAGAAACTACCAGGGGAGGTGTAATTTTACCCCCTATTCTAGCCGAACTAGGCGACAAAGATATCAGTCATCCCTATTTTTGGTCTGCCTTTACTATGATTGGGAATCCTTGGTAGTCACGTCGCTTTGCTCCGAATTCAAAATTCAAAATTCAAAATTCAAAATTAAATACCCCACGGATGAATCCGGGGGCTTGAATTAATGATGTTTCACTTTTTTCTTCTCCATAAATTTAGGGGCTTATATCCTTATTTTTCCTTAGTCAAAATAATCGCTCAATGTTAATTCAAGATCCAGGGATTCGAGAATGTGTTAAACAAATTACTCAGGAGTTAATAGGGGGATATGAAGCAGAATTTAAATGAAGAAAAAACCCGATTTCAAAGCGATAACCCATCAAAACGCTTGGGATACATAGCGGAAAACTTATCCAGAGTTAGAACATTTTCTCATACTGTTGACAAAGAAGCAGTTGAAAGTTTAGTGGATGAAACCATATGTTTTATTGAGTGGACAGCCCCAGAAATTAAACCGGAATATGCAGAAGAATTAGTTAACATTCAAGTTGAATTAGCACGGTGGAAATTAAAGTTTGATAATCTTTGGATTGATGATAGCGAACGTCAAAAAATGGAGGAACAATCTAGTGCTTGGTCAGAACAAGTCTTAGATATGTCTGGATTACAATCTCAGTTCATAGCATAATCATCAATCCATTTGTACAGAAATAACTAATCGTATCCATCGATTATTTTCCCAACTGATTGGGAATGCCTTCACAACCGCCAGGAATTGTGCTTCTGGTTTTTTCTCCACCCCAAGCGCAGCAGTAATAACGATTAGCATCAGACATTCTCTGTACGTTGCTAAAATCAGCGTTTTCTACTACTGCACCCGTGTGTTCGCCAGTCTCATAATCTGGGGGTTCGGTGCGGCTGCGGGGTGAAGCGGTTTCTAGTGAGCCGTAGAATAGGCGTACACCATTGAAGTCAGCACCGCTTAAATCCGCATCATATAAAATGGTGCGGGAAAGGTTGGCTTTGACTAAATCGCAACCACTGAGGTTAGCGCGGACAAGATTGGCTTCACTGAGATCAGTCCAGCGTAAATCTGTGTTAGCAAGGTCGGCTGCTGCTAACATGACACCTAAATCTATCACCCGCACGCCTTCTAAACGGTCTTCTGCATAACCGCCAACACCGTTGAGGATGGCTCTACCAAGACGACGATCGCGTTTTAGGGGTGTGAGTAATTTAGAACGGGACAAGAAACGCAGAATTTTCGCTTTCCCACTACCATCAACACTACTAAAAATTGCTGCCGTCCGACCTTCTGCGATCGCTCTTTCTTGTGGCCAGTCTTCTAGTAATCCTTCGTCATCTAACACCAAGTCAGAAACGCCTTGAAAATAAGAATCGATGGTTTGTTGTTGGGTAATAATATTTTGCTGCACCGTTAGCAGATTTTGCTGAATTGTCAAGTCTTTAGAAATAATGTACTGTCGCCAAGCCACAAACACAGCAATAATCGCAATCAAAATTTGTCCCAATGCGCCGAACCATTCCGCCAAAGTTCCCGAAGCATCCCAATTAACCCGTTTACCCCACAGTAGCAAGCGATCGCTCACACCAGTAAATTTCAACGCCCCAATGAACGCGACTACTAACCCCATTAAGGCAATAAATATAGTTCTATTCTGCTCAGATAGCCGTTCCTGAACTATATACTTGATCCAAGGCCAAAGGATTAACAAAGATAGTAGCAACGTTAACACCGTTCCCACCACACCGATAATCCCATTATTCACAGCCACGCCAACACAAGTCATGGCGATCGCCACCACAGTCATTAACAATGCTCTAGGCTTAATTGTTAATTGAGGCTTGCGGCTAATAGAAAAACTAGAACGAGCCTTTTGTAAGGCTGCGGTATTTTGCGGAGATTGCAAAGACGAAATAGCAGCC
The DNA here is from genome assembly GCF_021596505.1 of Nostoc sp. CMAA1605. GTDB lineage: Bacteria > Cyanobacteriota > Cyanobacteriia > Cyanobacteriales > Nostocaceae > Trichormus. The sequence goes on from NZ_PJIZ01000021.1 coordinate 56,240, forward strand.
AAGGCTTGCTGTGTAGCCAGCGTTTCTGAGGTCAGGCGATTTTCCTCACCTGGACTTGCACCATCAAAATCATCTGGTT
>NZ_PJIZ01000022.1 GCF_021596505.1 Nostoc sp. CMAA1605
ATTCACCTGAGCGATGATGCGATCGCCTCGATGATCAGCAGTTTTCCACGGTGCTGATAAGTGCAGATGGAAGTTGGAGAAAGCCGTTACACGTTCAACTGCATCCTGCGGTGGTGTAGAGCCTACCCGATTAAACCGCCAAGCTTGAAACCAGCGAGCCGCATCAGGCAGTTGTGGATAGTTATAGTAAGCACCAGGATAACCCCGCACTCGAATCACGGGGAGGGACGCAATCTGTGATCTACGGGCAAATAAATGTACTTTAGCACCTGATTCCAGTGCCACACCTGCCGCATCGAAGGCTGAAGCCGCAGCACCTAAAACTGCTACAGTCTTACCACGCAACTCGCTAAAATCAATTTCATCGGCGGTATGTGCATAAAGTGTCCGTGGTAGAGATGTCAATACAGGCGGTATGTTTGCTCCGCCAGTACCGGCTACACCGTTAGCAAAGATAATCTTTCGTGTAGTTTCCACCTGTGGAACACCATTCACTTCCAAGTAGAGACGGAAGAAACCCGTATCCGGCTCAATTCGTACTAATTTCGTGCGATATCTGACTGGAATCCCTAAGAATTGTCGATACCAACTAAGGTACTCTGCCCACAATATTCTCGGAATCCGATCAATCGCTGCATAAGCTTCAATGCCATGTCGCGCCTCATACCAAGCTTGAAATGACAGTTCAGGAATTCCCAGTTCTGGCCCTGGCAGGTTTTTTGGTGTGCGTAGCTTTTTCATCCGCGCTCGCGTCAGCCACACACCGGCATGGGCTTCATCTTCAGCTTCGTCAATCACTGTAACGCGACCGATGCCAGCACGTCGCAGGGCAAATGCAAAGGTGCTGCCACTACCACTACCACCGACTATCGTGACATTGTGGTCAATGCCTGGATGATCAAAAACCCAGTTTTCGGGATCAGAACCAAGTAAGCGCAACGCTTCCCGCGCAGCAAAATCAGGATCAGTATTGATTGTCATAATGAAATAGTGCTTGAGCAAAATTAATGATTGCAGCTAAAAATGTAGAAAATCTTGAAGATTTTCCCATCTAAAAATTCAGGTGGGCAGATGATTTTATGCTTTGGTCAAAGAACTCTTCTTTCAGTTTTCTTTATGAATAATTTGAAGGAAAAAGTTTTTAGTTTAGTGAAAATTGCCAAATTGAGAAACTTTCTTTTGGACACAGATTGATGACGAACAGATTCTTGTTGTGGTAATTCCCATATATCACGTATTCCCTGTTCTTGTGTATCCAATAATTGTAAATGAGTTAACTGTTGAGACTGTTGCTCAACAAATCCAGGTTCTCCATTTAATAATTCTCTTTCTATTTGATAAAACATGAAGTCACCATAACTAAATTTACGTGGTGAGACCAAAAAACTAAAAATGAAGCATGACTAATTTACCCTCCGTATCTGTGTTAATAAAATGGAATGAGTTTAAAACACTTTTCCCTTATACCTCCTGCTTGGCCTAGCGATGGGTTTTCCCAAACGCCTTTTACTTTCAAGTTTTAATACTCAATGCTGACTTACCCAACGCTGAACAAATGACATCATTTTGGGGTGTATGAATTCGACTACAAAGCACATCCCGATAATGTCTTTCAATTGGATGCTTTTTAGATAAACCAGGATTGCCAATTAGTTGCAAGCCAATTTCTACAGAACGAATCGCATTATTTGTAGCTAAATATTTCACGGTTTGGGCGTGCAAATTGACATCCGGTTTGTGTTCACCTTTGTCAATATCTTCTGCTAGAGTGTAAATTAATCGGTGGTTGGCGTATAGTAAAGCTTCAATTTCACCGACGGCTGTTTGAAAGTGCGGTAAAGTTGCTAAACTTGCACCTAAATTACTAGGCGATCGCTCATTTAAATATTCCACTAACCAGTTTCGCGCGGCTGTCGCTACTCCCTGATACAAGGCACTTAAGAATAAACTGCCAGCTGCTAACATTAGGGGATTAGGGTTTGACCAAGCCTTCAGAGGACGGACATCCAAGGCATACTCAATGGGAATGCAGACATCTTCTAAAATTAGGTCATGACTGCCTGTAGCTCTCATCCCCAAATGATCCCAAGTGTCTTCAATCTTTACCCCTGGAATGTCACGCGGTACTAAAAAACTCCCGACTTGCGGCTCATCATCATCTGTACGCGCCCAAACTACAAAGTAACGCAAAATCGGACTGCCAGTAGTGTATTGTTTATGACCCGTAATCACCCAGCCATCAGCTTTTCTTTGAGCGATTGTCGCAGGTAATCCGCCTCTGGCTGGTGTACCTAATTCTGGTTCTACACGGGCAGCATTAATTAAGGCAATCCCCTGGACAGACTCCCGACATAATTTTTCATACACAGTGGGATTCCAGCGTCGGTGTCTGGCAGCGTTAGCGTGTTGTAAGTAGTGCATTGTCAGCACCAAAGCTGTAGAAGCGTCTCCACTGGCTATTTTTTCAATCACCCGACAGGCTGTAGTGTATCCTACCCCTTGCCCACCAAACTCTACTGGTACAGTGAGACTCAATAATTGTGCTTGGTGGAGTGCAGCAAAGTTTTCAAAGGGAAAAGAGCGATCGCAATCGTGGGTGGCGGCGCGGGTGGCAAAATCCGCCGCCAGAGAATCGACAAGCTCAAACAAATTAGGCAATAACTTGGCTGTTGCGATAGTAGACGCTTCTAAAACAGGTGATTTGACATTTAGCTACTCCTTGGGGGTGTAAGGGGGTAAGGGTTTAGGGGTGTCAGGGTTTAAGGGAGATAGAACTGACGCAGAATTCTTTTCCCTACACCCCATACCCTCAAACCCCTACACCCTTAGTTTTATTGGCATTTGGCGATATCTTTGTTAAAACTATTATCCCAAAGTTGTTTAACATCAACTTTCGAGGGAATTACACCCGCTTGAAAAAAGGTATCAGCAACCTGTTGTTGAGAAGCTATGGCTGCCTCAGAAACCGGAAGTATTTGTTGATGACGCTGTTGTTGACCTTGCTGGGCATCTTGATAAACAATGCCCTCATCAACATTAATGGCGGTTGCATAGGTCTTTGACCATTGCTTGAGGTGAGATTCTCGCCAGTTTTGGGATTTTTGTAAGCGACATAAGAAATCCGCGATCGCACCTTTCTTTTGAGCATCAGCGATCGCGTTCGGTGAGGCAATAATCACAAAGTTACCGCTTAAAATATCTTTTGCCGATTCCAACACCCGCGCCCCTTCTTTTTGGGCTTGGGGGATAGAGTAACCGTAGGTAGCCCAAGCATCCAGTTCACCTTGACGAAAAGCCGAAAGTCCATCGGGTATAGATAGAGGAATTGCATTGATATCCTTCATCGTCAGCCCAACTTTTTCCAACATCTTAATTAAGAAATAGTGGGCAGTTGTGGCTTTAACGTAACCGACTTTCTTACCCTTGAGATCAGCGATGGTTTTGGCTGTTGAGTTCTTGGGTACAAGGACAACTTGACCAACAGTCGGGCCTTTGAGAGTGGCGATGATTTTGACAGATGCTTGCGATTCAATTGCAAAAATCGGCGGAATTTCACTCGCTGAAGCCAAATCAATTGCACCAGCATTAATCGCTTGTACCATCAAATTACCGCCAGTAAACTCGGTAAATTGAGTTTGATAAGGGAAATCATCGAGTCCAGCTAACTTTAAATTTAAATCCCAACCACCTTTATACTTAGCTACACGTAATTGAGTTGTATTCGATGCTGCCACTTCAGATGGACTAGGATTTGCTGCGATCGTTGCTGGACTGGTAGACTTAACCTCTGAGCAAGCCGTTGTTCCTAAAGCCAGTAAACAGCCCAGAGAGAATAAAAAATTCTGTCGCAACCAATTAGTAGACACGTTAATTTTTAGGTATAAAAAGATAAAACTTTCTGAAAAGCTCTCCGCGTAGCTTGGCGTTAAACTACTCCAATAAATCCGGTTCTTCCCGCACAATCCGGTCGTAGAGTGGCTGAAAACTAAACCAACCACCAGAATGGGTTCCCACTTGACCATGAGTTAAATTTGCAGTCTCATGATCAATTGGCAGTGGTTTTCCGGCTGCTTCTGCCAGCAATTGAGCTTGAGCTGATCGCTCAAAGGAAATGTACCAAAAAGCAGCCTCGTCTACTGTCTGACCCACAGTTAAAAAGCCATGATTTCTGAGGATGACAGCCTTTTTATCTCCTAAAGATTCAGCAATTCTCCTACTTCGGAAGTATCTAAAACTACGCCTTTGTAATCATTAAATAAAGCATGGTCTTGATAAAAAGCACAAGCATCTTGGGTTAAAGGGTCAAGCAAGCGACCCAGACTTGACCAAGCTTTGCCATGTAGAGAATGAGCATGAGCAGCTGCAACTATATCAGGTCGCGCCTCATGCACCTGGGAATGAATCGCAAAGGCGGCACGATTTACAGGTGCATCACCCTTGACCACTTCCCCTTCTCTATCGACCAAAAGCAAGTCAGAAACACGGATGTGACCAAAGTATTTACCTAAAGGATTTACCCAAAAATGATCAGTAAATTCAGGGTCACGGGCGGTAATGTGACCCGCTATTCCTTCACTAAAGCCAAAACGACCAAACAGCCGAAAGGCAGCAGCTAGGCGTTGTTTCCGATAAAGGCGTTCTTCTTCCACCCGTTCAAAAACTGGCGGTTGGGGTCTAGTGAAATTTGGCATGATTTTTCCAGTGCTAAACAGTTAATGAGCGTTCCTGAGAGCGATACAGTATTTCTCCACCTAAACTACTATCAAGATTAGGCTGGGCAAAATTTTTGGGTAGCCAGTTCTCTTTTTTCAAAAATGCTGCGATCGCCAATATCTTACAAGCAGAGTATTTCTGTTGACACGAAAAGCGGTGTTCTTTGAAAGAATTGACCACAATTGACTCCTTGATATCAATTTTTAGGAGTTTGGGCAGGTTTATCTGTAACAATAAACATTAACTACGATAAATTGACCGATTTACCGTAGTATATATGAGATTTGCATATATGAGCCTAAAAAACAAGGGGGTATTTGGATTCTGTAGGTAGAAATTGGGACAACAGGAGAGTGACTGTAAGTCAGACCGAAACAATAATATTGATAACCCCTGCATAAAACAGCAGAGCCGAACCTATTGGACATTAACAGCTTGAAAAATCTTACAAAACAAGCTGGTTAACAACTTTGTCAACCAATGAGGTTTGCAAATTTATGAATATCAAAACTATGCTGTCGGCTCGGTTTTTGTTAATGCTGAGTCTTACTGTTCCGACTATGATGTTATCTACAATAGCTGGAGTTAAAGCCCAACAGCGAGAACCCGGCCAAGTCAACGTCCATCAGAAACAGCCCTTTATTCAAGATACTTTCCGCCGCGACACTTTATTAGATTTGCATAAATCACCCGTATTTAGTAACGATGGCGGTACAGGGAAGGAAGCATCCGATAAAGGTAAAGATGCGTCTGATAAAGGTTCTGATAACAAAGAAGCTTGTGATAATCCTTGTGGTGGTTATTTCAATTCTAAAGACCCAGTGATTTTACCAGCAGATAGATTACTTCTGCCTGGAAATGTACAAAACATTCGTTCTAAGTCTTTGTTAAAAGGTAGTAACCCAATTTTTTGAATTAGGGGTATAGGGGTATAGGGGTATAGGGGTGTAAGGGTGTAAGGGAAAATTCTACCCAGTTACCAATGCCCCATGCCCCATGCCCCATGCCCCATACCCCATGCCCCATACCCCATGCCCATCTCATCAATAATTCAAGCATATGGATTTAATCATTGTAGGCGATCGCAGCGATCGCTTTTGTACGGAAGTTCTCGATTTAGTGCAGCAAGCTGGCTATACTGCTGATATTTTCGATGTTTGTGATGCGGCTCGGTTATTTTCGATTGGGATGGAAGATGGGCAGGTTTTTGTCACCCCTGATATCCCAATTTTATTGAGAATTCAACCACCATCTACTATTAGAAACAGTTTCGATGATTCATTTATTTATGGTGAATGTCTCTCAACTTTATGGGCTGCTGCCACACTCAATAAATCACCTGTAATTAATCGTCCCACACCCCATAGTATTTGGGGAAAAACCTCTTATTCTTCTGTTTTAACGGCTGTACGTGCAGGCTATCGAGAAAATGATATGGAAATCTTTTCTTCGCAAATTTTACCGCCGCACACACCCCAAGTTAACAAACAATGGTATGTCCAAGATTTAGTGACCTATAACACTACAGCTTACCCCAATGTTCCCCAAGGAGCAGGGCCTTATCGGGGACGCTGGGCAGATATTGATCCTGGTTATGAAATTGTGGTGGTTTTGGATGATCAAGCTTGGCGTTCTACTAACGTTCCCCTAGAACATTTAGCATTAGAACAACAAAGTATTAACCTAATTAGAAATTTAGATTTAACATTTGCTGCTATTACTTGGAGCGTTTCCGAAAATTTAGAAACTGCAAATATTGCTCGAATTGATTCTTTCCCCTTAATGGAACAAATTCAATTTGTTTGGCCTGTTTTTGCTCCTGCACTTTTGGAGGTTTTATTCCCATGATTTACGCTATTGGTATTGACTCAGACCGCACTTTTCGCCATTTCATCCGTCAAACTCGTCAGCGTGGAATTGAGGTAAAAGCCATAAATCTCCGCGAAGTGATCCTTTCAGGAGACTGGCGGTTAACGCTTCCTGATGATGGTATGAGTTGGGTGAGTGTAGGTGATCAAAAATTGCCTCTAGACCCCAATGGTGCTTATTACTGCCGAATTATCGACCTTTCTACTGTGCAGTCAGATATGGCGATGGCGATGCGTTGGCGGAGTTTATTGGCTGCGCTTTGTGTGTGGCTAGAACATATTCCTGGTGTTGTTATTAACCGTCCTGGTGGTCGTACTGATAATTCTTCTAAACCATTGCATGAATATTCTTTGCAGTCTTGGGGTTTTAATGTTCCTCCTAGTCTGACTAGTTCTGATCCCGAACTGTTAGCAGCTTTTGCGAGTTTGGGTAAAACTATCGTAAAACCTGCGTCGGGTATTCGTGCTGATAGTCGCCTAGTGACACCAGAAGAGTTTTTTGATTTTCATCCATCCCAAGGGCCTGTACATTTACAAAGATATGTTGCTGGTGCAGATGTCCGCGCTCATGTCGTTGGGGATCAGGTTCACGCAGAAATTATTAATTGTCCTCAAGTTGATTATCGCCGTTCTTATCAAGAGGCAGAATATTCTCCTTGGCAATTACCTGAGTATTTGACTCAACAAATTATTCAAGCTACGGCGGCTTTTGGTTTACAGTTTGCTGGTTGGGATTTTAAGGTGACAGAGGATGAGCAATACTGGTGTTTAGAAGCTAATCCTATGCCGGGGTATGATGGCTATGATATTAGAGCCGATGGTAAAATTACTGAATCACTTTTAGCATTACTGACTCAAAAAAATACTGTTAAGCAATTCCCAAATGACGCACTGATTACAGATGAAATATTAACAGAGATTCAATGTAGTGAAGTTTATGAGACTATTCAAAGTTTAAAAGTACATTGGGTTACTAGAGGACAAGAACCCGCTAGCTTTTTCACCTTGGGAACAGCATCTTATTTAGATTTTCTCAATTTACCTGAGTTTGCAGGTGATTATTACACTAGAGCTACACAATATAATACCCTGCTACAAAAACATTTTAGTTGGCTTTATGAATTAGTTAAACAATCTCTAGAAACACAACTACAAGCACCAGTTAATTATCATCCTGATTTTGCTCTCCCAGGATTTCATATTTGGGAAACACCGGCGATTTTTACTAAATCAACAGCATCTGTACATTTTGATTTACAATATCAAAATCTTAATTGGCAAGATAAAGAAAACATAGATTTTCAACGCACAATTTCTTTTACTTTACCTATTAAACTACCGCATTTGGGTGGAGGTTTGAATGTTTGGGATTTAACTTATGACGAATATATTGATGGTCGTGACCCGAATTATTTAGGTGATGTTGAAGTGATGAAACGCTTTAGAAATAAAACTGTTCATCCTTACAATATAGGTAAGATTGTAATACATGGTGGACATTCACTGCATCAAATTGCTGCGATCGCTCAAGTTTATCCTGGTGATGAGCGCATTACTCTACAAGGTCACGGAGTATTTCACAATGGACAATGGCTACTCTATTGGTAATCAGTTAGGGACTTCCAATTTAAAAAATACTTAAGTAGGCAGGCATAATTAAGGGTAATTTATTCTTTGGAAGTCCATTAATAATAGACATTTACCTGTTATTGCTCTTGATGGGAAATCTGGATAGGAATCTCAATGTGAAATTCTGTTCCCTCTCCTAATTCAGAAATACAACTTAGCTTACCTTGATGTTTTTCGATCACAATTTGATAACTAATTGATAAACCTAACCCAGTTCCTTGACCGACTGGTTTAGTAGTAAAAAATGGATCAAAAATGTGTTCTAGCACATCTGGTTTCATGCCAATTCCATTATCTTTGATGCTAACTAAAACTTTCTTGCCATCTACAACTGAAGTTTTAATGTGAATAGTTGGCATCTTATTTGTAGATTTTCCTGCTTCTAGATTCTCCTTTAAAGCATAAATTGCATTATTGAGAATATTCATGAAAACCTGATTTAACTGATTAGCATAACAGCTAACTTTCGGTAGTTGCCCGTATTCTTTGACTATCTGGATATCGGGTAATGGATTCGGTAACTTCATCTGATGATTCAGAATCATCAGTGTATTATCTATACCTTCATGAATATTTACAGATTTCATGTTGGCTTCATCTAGTCGTGAAAAGTTACGTAGCCCTAGCACAATCTCTGTAATTCTCTCACTACCAGATTTCATCGATGCGATTAAGTGCGGTAAATCTTCACGCAAATAATCTAAATCGATGGCTTTCATTTTGGCGGCTACGGTGGGATTTACTTGGGGATATTGTTCTTGATAAACTGCCACTAAGTCTAGTAAATCATCAATGTATTGATTGGCATATTCGAGATTGCCAGCAATGAAACTGATGGGATTATTAATTTCATGGGCTACACCTGCTACCATTTGTCCTAAACTGGACATTTTTTCACTGTGGACTAGTTGAGCTTGTGTGTTTTGTAATTCGACTAGGGTTTTTCTTAATTCAGATGTTCTTTCTGCAACTTTGGCTTCTAATTCACTATTCGCCCTTTGTAAAGCGGTTGCAGCTCTGTATGTTTCTGTGGCAATACTAGCAATATGAGTAGCTGTTTTGAGAATTTCTAAATGATGTGGTGTAGGATGACAGGGGAATTTATGAGATATGGCAAATGTTCCCAAAACTTCACCTGTTTGTGAAGTAAAAGGTGATGACCAACAAGCTTTAATATTATAGCTTAAGGCAAAATCTCGGAAATCTTTCCATAAAGGATCATTGGCAATATCATTAGCAAAGACTGCATCTCCTCTGTAAGCCGCAGTCCCACAAGAACCACAAAATTCACCAATCATTAAACCATCAACGCCCTGAGCAAATTCTGCTGGTAAGGTGGGTGCTGCACCTCCCCTGAGTCGCTTTTTGTCTTCATCTACAACTAAAATTGAGCAATAAGCACCAGGTAATTCTTGTTCTAGCAAAATGCAGAGGTTATTGAAAATTTCGTAGAGATTAACGCCAAACGCCACTTGTTCTAAAACTTGGCTTTGGGTTTGTACTAAAGCTTCTGAACGTTTGCGTTGAATTGCTGTTGCTAAAACATGGGTAATAGATTGTAGAAAATGCACATCATCAGCAGTAAAATCTCTGGCTTCTGTTGCATATACTTCTAAAAAACCTAAAGGTTTACTCTCACCTGGAATTAACACACTCAAACCAGTCACACTATCGGGAGGAGAGGGAATAGCAAATTCATTTAGCTGATGATTAGATGTGTTTAAATTAATAATTGGTTGAGTATTTTCTAAAAGTTGATTTACTTGTTGATGAGTTTTTATGTCTATGTCTTGAGGGTCGCTTTCTGAGAAATTTTCCCCCACACTAGCAACTTTGCGTAAAGAATTACTATCTGAAAGAACTTGCCAAACTCTAGTGTATTTGATTTGGAGTATTTGAGATACTAGAGTAACTGTATCTTGGAATAAATTAGATAATTCTGTGCCAGAGAGGGCTTTTTGTCCTAGTGCATTAACTGCTGCTTGATAGCTGAAATTGAACGTATACTGCTCAGATACGTTTTCCTGCTCCCGGCTGGGATTGATTGCTGGCTTTGATTTTAAATTTAAATTCATTGATCAAAATTTGTGTAACTACTAATCTTAATAGTTCCCAAAATTTTCCTGAAGTGCAATGCGATTATCAAAAATTCAAACTTAAGACAATTTTTATAAAATCAAGATAAAGGACATACTGGTATATTTTTAAACAAAATTTAATGTTTATTCAGTGGAGAAAACTGTATTTTAATGGCGTTTTGATCATCAGAAATGCTCATCATTTAGATGATTTTAAGCCAGAATAAATAGGCTGCTGTACTTTTAATTTGCACATTAAGATTCGCAGGAGTGTGCAAGGGAGAATTGACAGCTTTTGTTTGGAGAAACTACCCAAAAGCTGGTAGCGTCTAACAAAGAACAATATTGTTGTGGATGTGACAGCTTGAAAACTCGCTCTAATTACTGGCAACTGCTACCTTATATTAGACCCCAGTGGCAGAATATTATTAAGGGATTAGTCGGCATTGTAGGATATGTGCTGGCGACTTTGACGTTAATTAATTTTGCAGGCAAGTTAGCCGATCCTTTTGGTCAAGGTAATGTGATAGCGATCGCTCAATTAGCAGCCATACTAGGTTTAGTGTTCTTAGTTAGGGGTGTTTTTCAATCTGTGCAAGACATTTATATGTCAAAAGCCGCGTTAAGAGTGGCTTTTCATCTCCGCAAGCAGATATACGCCCATTTACAAACATTAGATTTAAGTTACTTTGAAACTGCCAAAGCTGGTGATTTATCTTACCGCCTCACCGAAGATATTGACCGCATCGGGGAAGTTGTTAATAAACTGTTTCACGATTTTTTACCCTGTGTGTTGCAGTTGATTGCCATCCCCATCTATATGATTTACTTGAATTGGCAACTCACCTTAGCCACAGTTATCATTGCCCCATTGATGGGGATTTTAATTGGTTGGTTTGGGGAAAGGTTACGTAAATATTCCCTGAAAAGCCAAAATCGTGTCTCCGATTTATCAGCCATTTTGACAGAGGTTTTCAGTGGAATTCGCCTAGTGAGGGCGTTTGCGGCGGAGAAATATGAAATTACTAGATTTAGTCGGGAAGCAGAACGCAGTTTTCAAGCTAAATACTCAGCCGAACGTTTAAAGGCTGTGCAGATACCGATTATCGGGTTTTTAGAAGCCTTGAGTGCCTTATCCTTAATTTTGGTGGGAACATGGCAAATTCAACAACGGAATTTAACAGTAGCGGAGTTTTTTAGTTATCTAGCCGCAGCCGGGTTATTAATTGATCCCATCGGTCATGTTACCAACAACTACAACGAATTTAAGCAAGGTGAAGCTTCTGTAGACCGAATTTTTGAATTGATGGCGATACAGCCAACGGTGACAGAAAAACCCAAGGCGATAAATTTACCGCCAGTCCAAGGGAAAGTGGAATACCGCCAGATTACTTTTGCCTATAAACCAGGAGAACCCGTTTTAAAAGATATTAGTTTATTGGCGATGCCAGGGGAAGCGATCGCCCTTGTGGGTGCGTCTGGTGCAGGTAAAACCACCTTCGTTAATCTCCTCCCCCGTTTTTATGACCCCACAACAGGGGAAATTCTGATTGATGGTATAGACATTCGAGATGTTTCTTTAGAGAGTTTACGCCGACAAATTGGCATAGTTCCTCAAGAAACCATCATGTTTTCGGGGACTGTAGCCCAAAATATCGCCTTTGGGCAAGATATTTATGATTTAGATGCGGTAAAAGCCGCAGCGAAAATTGCTAACGCCCATCAATTTATTACCCAACTACCAGAAGGTTATGAAACCTGGGTAGGTGAGAGGGGCGTTAATTTATCTGGTGGACAAAGACAAAGAATTGCGATCGCCCGTGCTGTATTATTGAATCCACAAATCTTGATTTTAGATGAAGCGACATCTGCTTTAGATTCCGAGTCTGAAGCTTTAGTACAAGAAGCCTTAGAAAGACTCATGCAGCAGCGTACAGTATTTATTATTGCTCACCGTTTAAGTACAGTGAGAAAATGCGATCGCATCTTAGTTTTAGAACGTGGGCAAATCGTAGAATCAGGCACACACGAAGAACTATTAGCCCTTGAGCGTCGTTATGCTAAGTTTTATACACAGCAGTTTAGTCAGTAGGGACTGGGGATTGGGGACTGGGGACTGGGGACTGGGGACACTTCGACAAGCTCAGTGCTTCGCTGGGGACTGGGAGATTAGGGAGACAAGGAAGACAAGGAAGACAAGGGAGATTTTACTTCAATGCCCAATGCCCAATGCCCAATGCCCAATGCCCAATTCCCAATGCCCAATGCCCAATGCCCAATGCCCAATGCCCAATTCCCTAAACAATCTTATTAACAATTGTCCACACTTCCCCATCTGAACGGACGTGAGGAACGGAGATGGTTTTAAAGCCGGTGATGAAGGGTTTGTAATAGATTTGCCAATATAGGGGACTGAGTTGATCGGCGCAGGCTTTTAACTGGCGGATTTCTGTGGCTAGTTCTCCGGCTATTTGATTGATTCTTTCAGCATGGGCTTTGGCGATTTCTTTGGCTTCTTCTAACTGTTGCTTTTGGCTAATCTGTTGTAATTTCCTGGGTAAATGGGTGAGTTCAGTTTGTTTTTGTTGTAGTTGGGTGTTTAAAGCGGCGATCGCATCGTCTATTCCCTTGAGTTCGGCAAATAATTGGGCATTTTCCCTAGCTTGGCGACGATAAGCTTCTACAATTGCCCAAGGAGAGTCATTTTCAGGCACAATGACATTATTACTCTGAGTGAGCGCGGTACGTTCTTGCTCAAGCACCAGAATTTGAGACTTGAGTGCTGTAATCTCCGCCTGCATTTGCTCCAAAGACAAGCCAGGATTAAGTTTTTTCATTTTGAATTTTGTAGGCGTAAGCCTTCTCGTAGAGTATTTGAATTTTGAATTTAAATCGCGCCTTGGGTGTCGAGGGAAAGCGATCGCACTACGGCTTTAATTCCTTCTGCTTTCCAGGCTGAAGCCATTGCAGTTTCTACAGCTTGGGCATTGTTGACATTGGTTAAAGCTAACAGTGTCGGCCCTGCTCCACTAATTACCATACCGTAAGCACCGGCTGCGATCGCTGCCGCATTCACAGCAGCGTAGCCAGGAATTAAAGCTTGACGATAAGGCTGATGTAATTTATCTTGTAAGGCTGCTGTTAACCATTCTCCCTTACCAGTTGCCAAGGCGCGTAATAATAAGCCTAAATGAGCCGTATTAAAAATTGCATCTGCACGACTAAATTCCGTTGGTAAAACTCGCCGTGCTTCTGAGGTGGACAATTCAAAATCAGGAATTGCGACCACAGGCACAATACTATTATCCCAAGGGACATCACAAATTGCCCAACCAGTTTGAGAAGTAGCGGCTAGACGACATCCCCCCAACAAAGCTGGAACTACATTATCAGGATGTCCTTCCATTGCGATCGCTAATTCCATCACCTGCGACTCAGATAAAGGCGCACCCGCTAATTGATTAGCAGCAACCAAACCACCCACAATTGCTGTTGCAGAACTTCCCAAACCTCTAGCTAGGGGTACACCCAATTCAATCTCAATTTTTACAGGTGGTGGTGTTTGCTCTATATGTTGATATAACTTGACAAATGCTTGATAGATTAAATTACTTTTATCAGTTTGTACCCGTTCAGCTTCCTCACCTGTGACATCAATGATTAACTCACCTTCATCCAGGCGGGTGAACTGAAACTTATTATATATAGTCAAAGCTGCGCCGATACAGTCAAAACCAGGCCCCAAGTTAGCAGTTGTCCCTGGGACTCTCACCGTGACAGAAGAAACAACAGACATCTAAAACATACTCATCTAACCCAATCAATCAGCATCCCATGTAATGGTGCAAAAATAAAGGCTTCATCGGGAATTGGGCATGGGGCATGGGGCATTGGGCATTGGGCATTGGGAATTGGGCATTGGGCATTAAAGTAAAATCTACCTTGTCTACCTTGTCTCCTAGTCCCCAGTCCCCAGTCCCCAATCCCCCGCTCCCTAACGAACTGGTGCTAAAGGACAAATTTGTAGTCCTACAGGGGTATTTAATACTGCGACTTCTACACCTAAAACTTCAGCTAAATTTTCTGGTGTGAGAACATTTTCTGGTTCTCCTAATGCAAAAATATTACCTTGATAGAGTAGGGCAATGCGAGAACTATATCTAGCAGCCAAATTGATTTCGTGCAGGACAGTTAAAATAGTTATTCCTGATATTTGGTTCAATTTTTTTAATAACTCTAATAATTCCAATTGATAACGAATGTCTAAATAAGTAGTAGGTTCATCTAATAATAATATTTGTGGATTTTGTGCTAAAGCTAGGGCTAAAAATGCCCTTTGCCTTTCTCCTCCAGAAAGTTGTTCTACTAGACGTTCTTGATAATCTACCATCTGAGTTAAATGCAAGGCTTCTGAGACTTTTTCCCTATCTTCTGTATTCAAATCCCATTGCCACCAAGGCTGATGGGGTGTACGTCCTAAAGATACCAATTGACGAACTGTTAAACCTGGAGGGATTGCTTGTTGTTGAGGTAATAAAGCTAATTTTTGAGCGACAACTGCGGCGGGTTGAGTATGAATTGCCTTACCATCTAATAAAACAATTCCTGTTTGTGGAGTTAATAGACGACTCATGAGTTTAAGTAGGGTAGATTTCCCAGAACCATTAGCACCTACTAAACTCAACCATTCACCTTTTTCAATTGCCAAAGATACATTTCTAACTACAGTTTTAGCTGTATATCCACCAGTTAAGTTTTGAGTTTCTAAAGGCATAGTCAATAGTCAATAGTCATTAGTCAATAGTTATTAGTCATTAGTCACAACTCACTACTCAGCACTCATTACTCATTACTCATTACTCATTACTTCTACCTTGTCTCCCTTGTCTTTCTTCCCATGCCCTAGATGCCATTTTGACGACGATATAGCAACCAAATAAATACGGGTGAACCTAATAAAGCTGTGACTGAACCTACAGGAAGTTCTACTGCACCCAGGCGGGATAGTAAATCTGCGATAGTCATAACTAATGCGCCGCCTAATGCGCTAAGTGGTAATAAAGCACGGTAATCTGTGCCTACTAGTAAACGGATACCATGCGGGACAATTAAACCAACAAAACCAATTAAGCCACCAATACTGACTGCACCTGCTGCTAGTAGTGTAGCAACTCCACCGATGAAAATGCGCGATCGCGTCAGTGACACTCCCAAGCTGACGGCTAATTCATCCCCCAAGCTTAATAAATTCAGCGATCGCGCTAACAAACATCCCAATATCAATGCCACACTAATATAAGCACCGGCTGTAGTCACTTCTGACCATCCTCGACCATTTAAACTGCCAATTAACCAGTTTAAAGCTGCTTGTATTCTGCCGTCTTCTGTTAATAGGAGTAACACAGACTGAATCGCCCCAAACATGGAACTAACTGCTACACCGCCTAAAATCAACCGTTCAACGGAAACACCATCCCCAGTTCTGGATAAAAAATATACAAGCATTGTGGTGAGGACTCCCCCAACCCAAGCTGCTAAAGGAATCCAAGCTACGAATACGCCTAGACTAAACATGGCGATCGCTACTAAACCCGCACCCGCAGAAATACCGAGTAAAAACGGGTCGGCGAGTCCATTACGTAACATTCCCTGAAGTAGTGAACCAGCCATTCCTAAAGCTGCACCTACTAAAATCGCCGCTACAGTTCTCGGTAAACGCAAATCCCAAAGAATAGTCTGATAAATTTGGTCTCCCCGTCGCCAAATAGCTTGCCACAATTGTTCAGGAGTCATGGCGACAGCACCAAAAGATAGGGAAAAGCCTATTGCCAAAATTAGAACCGCCACTAAAAACACAGTTGCTAACAATACCCGTGCTTCGTTTTTAGAAGCAGCATTAACACTCTTTCCCATAGGATGTTTTGTATTTTGAATTTTGTCGGCTTGTCTGAGAGTAGAGTATTTTGAGTTAACCACAGGGGTTGACTCTACCCCTACGGCAGAGTGTGTACTGTAGAGAGTTGAACATATTCTAGTAATAAACCATGAAATTAGGGGCTGTTAATCACATTGCTTTAACAGTATCGGATATGAACCGTTCCGAGGTTTTTTACAATGCACTGTTAGGATTTTTGGGTTATCAACAAGAAGAAAAAACAGATCAGTTAATACTTTGGGCTAGTAACAACGGCGTGATTACAATTTCTCCCGCCAACCCTGAATCATCAAATAAAAATCATGACCGCTATTCTGTAGGATTACATCATTTGGCTTTTAGTGCAGATAATCGGGAACAAGTTAATTCACTACATCAATTCCTAGTGGAACGTGGAGTAAAAATCCTCGACCCTCCTGCTGAGTATAGTTATTTACCAGGATACTATGCTGTTTACTTCCTAGATCCTGACGGGATCAAGCTGGAGTTAACACACACTCCAAATTGGCCACCTGAGTCCTCATGAACAAATGCTGAAAATAGGCGACTTTTCAAAATTAAGCCAAGTGAGTATCAAAGCATTACGTCTCTACGATCAAATGGGACTGCTGAAACCACTACAAGTAGACGACTTTACAGGCTATCGCTACTACTCGGCTGAACAACTACCCCGATTGAATCGCATTTTAGCATTCAAAGATTTGGGTTTTTCCTTAGAGCAAATTGCCCAGTTACTAGATGAGAATTTGCCACCTTCCCAAATTCGGGGGATGCTGCGACTCAAGCAGGCGGAAATTCAGCAGTTAGTGGAAGCAGAACAAGCAAGACTCACACGAGTAGAAGCAAGACTCAAGCAAATTGAACAGGAGAATAGTATGCCTAACTATGAGGTTGTAATTAAAAAAGCTGAACCAGTGCAGGTTGTATCTATCCGCGAAATTCTGCCAAATTACGCCGATATTAGTAGATTATACGATGAATTACACGAATATCTGCAACAACAGCAAGCCCACTCAGGTAATTATTATGCGGGGATTTGGCATGACCCAGGCTATAAAGATGCTGATGTGGATGGAGAAGCGGTGATTTCTATTTCTGGATTAGTTAAAGGTAATGAGAGAATCAAGGTGTATGAGTTACCGGTACTAGAAGCGATCGCCTGTTTAATTCATCATGGTAGTTATGCCACCATTAGTCAAGCCTACGCTACTTTGGTGTCTTGGATTGAAGCCAATGGCTACAAGATTACTGGGGCGAACCGTGAAGTATATATTGTTGGTGGTGGTGAACAGAATGATGATTCTTATGTAACGGAAGTGCAATTTCCGGTAATTCAAGCCTGATATTCTACACACATATCAGGTGATATTTCTACCAGACCTCTTGCACGAATAATTGAACACTCCGAATACATACATTCCAGAGTTATCTTTCTGCGTTCTTATTTGCGTCTTTGCGCCTTTGCGTGAGCTTTTAAATAGCATTTTTAGCAACACCAAAGTATTTATGCAAGAAGTCTACTATTTCTGTGTGAATCTGCGTCAAATCTCCATTTTTGTAACGGCGCAGAGGTACACAGAGATTTTTTCTGGATAATTCGCTATCTTAGCAATCTTCATGGAGAGTTGCGATCGCTATTTATTTGCGAACTCACCACAGAAAATCCCCGACGGGAAGGGTGAATTTTAGCTGCATCGACTTGAAAGCTAACTTTATCGTGCTTTTCGCCGCTTCTCGCTTCCAATGTCCATTTTCCTGGACGTAGATACCAAAATAGAGAATTAGTTTGACTATCTAATTTCTCTCCATTCAGCCACCATTCCACCGCAGATGTAGATTGATTTCCGGCTAATTTAAACTCTAATTTTTGTTGTCCTTCCCCACCAGGATAGAGTAAGAACAAAGCCCCATCGTGGGGAGATAAAATCCTTAAGTTGTTAGCAACTAAACTCGATGTTGGCTGTTGTGCCAACCATTCATTGTATTCTGACGATAAATTAAAATCCTGCTGAGTTGTGTAGGCAATTTTATCTTGGGGATAAAAATACTCTTGCACCACAGAATTACAGTCTGGTGTCGGTTTTAACCCAGTGACAGCACATATCGGTAGTTTTGTTAAGCCTGCGGGAGAGGGGAAAGCGTCCGGTTCTTGGCGTTCGTGCAGGTGTAACATGATGCGATTCCACAAGGGTGCTGCACCTGTAACGCCTGATACTTGACGCATCGGTTCCCCGTTGAAATTACCTACCCAAGTGGCGACGGTGTAGTCTGTAGTAAAACCGACTGTCCAAGTGTCGCGGAAGTTGGAGGAAGTACCAGTCTTGACAGCTGCGGGAAAGGGCAAGTTTAATACTGAGTTTACACCAAAAGACGTAGCACGGGCATAATGATCACTGAGCATATCGGTGATGAGTTGCCATGTGGTGGGATTTGGGGCATGGGGCATGGGGGATGGGGCATGGGGAATGGTGGTGATTAACGGGGTGATGTTTCCTTGTTGGGCGATGGTGTGGTAGGCTTGGGCGAGTTCCCAGAGGGAGACTTCACCACTACCAAGGGTTAAACCTAAACCGTAATATTCTGGGGTTTGTTGGAGGTGGGTAAAGCCGAGTTGATGTAGACGTTCTAAAAAAGTGGGTACACCGATTTTTTCTAAAACGCGCACGGCTGGAATATTCAAAGAATTGGCTAAGGCTATCCTGACTCGCACCGGGCCGAGAAATTTTTGGCTGTAATCTGTGGGACTATATAATTTTGCGCCGGGGATGGCGTAACTAGTTGGGACATCTGCCAAGATAGTGTTTGGGCGAACTGCACCTTTTCTAAAGCCAATTCATAGACAAAGGGTTTGAGGGTAGAACCAGGTTGGCGTAAAGCTTGTACACCATCATTGCGTCCGAGTTTAGCTTCGTTAAAATAATCAGGTGAACCGACGTAGGCTAAAACCTCTCCCGTGTGGTTGTCAATAACTAAAGCTGCTGCATCATGGACATTGTTAGCTTTGAGTGTGGAAATTACTTGTTGTGCTTGCGCTTCCACAAATTGCTGTAATGGTTTATCGATGGTGGTGCGGATAGGGGAAGTGATTTCCGTCTGAGGTAACTGAGTAGTTAACCAAAATAAAAAATGTGGTGCGGCGAGAATTCCTCTTTGTCGTGACTGAAAAACTACCTTTTCATTCAGAGTTTTTGCAGCTAGTTCTTGAGTAATATATCCATCCTGTACCATACGGTTCAGGACATATTTTTGTCGTTGCTGGAGTCGATGCCAATGCTGCAACGGGTCAAAATAAGTGGGATTATTAGGAATAGCAGCCAAAAGACTAGCCTGAGCAATATTTAAATCACTAGCGGGGATAGAAAAATAAGTCCTAGCGGCGGCTTCCACACCATAGATATTACCTCCCATTGGCAGACGATTAATATAAGCAGCGAGGATTTCATCTTTATTCATTCCTGCTGTTAACCGCCAAGCCAACCAAACCTCACGCAATTTCCCTGAGAGGTTGCGGGGGGATGGTTTTAACATCCGCGCCAACTGCATAGTAATTGTAGAAGCACCAGAAACAAATTTCTTGGTTTGGATAACTTCTTTTGTAGCACGAGCGATCGCTTTTACATCCAATGCACCATGATCATAGAAACTACCATCTTCCGCCGCTAAAATCGCCTGAATGAACTGGGGTGAAACTTGCTTGATGGGTACAACTGCGGTATGTTCTTGGTCACGGGTGAGGATTGTTCCTAATGGTAGCCCATTGCGATCGCTAAATTCCCACGCCAACTGATTTTGAGCAATATCCCCAGCCCGAATTGGTGCAAAATAAGGCAAAAATCGCACAAATAAACACACCAACAGCACAACCAAAATACTTTTAATAAACTTACTACGTTTTAGCCGTTGTATAGTCTTCCGCCACCAAACTTTTTCCCTATTCATCACACAATTAGCTTCACTCTCATATCAACTCAAATAAATACACATCCCCTTCCCAAATTAACGCTTCCTCACCCATCAATTCACAAAAATTCATCAAAACAAAATAATTAAAAATTGTGTTCATTTCAGGAAACAACCATCAGAAATTGGTTATCCATATAATGTACCAACTCTCAGTCTCTCCCTCTCTGCGCCTCTGTCTTGAAAAGTTCAGATCGGAGGAAACCTCCGCTCCGACTTTTCGCTGCGCCTCTGCGTGAGAAAAATCCTATTTTAAATCCCCTATAAACCCAGCATGATTATCAAAACCCTCATGCGATTCCTAATTATTCTGACACTCACAATAGGAATCACATCGTGTAACTTTATTGGCATATCATCAAAACCCCAACTTCCCACCGTCAAACCACTCACCCCACCCAACTTACCAGACTGGATTGAACAAATCAGCCCTATTGGTAACGCCCAACCACTCAATCAAATTCGCATCCGCTTCAAAGAACCATTAATTCCCATAGAACAACTAGACAGTCCCCAACAACAAAATTTATTACAAAAATTTGCACTTTGGCCGCCCTTACCAGGACAATTCCGCTTTTTAACACCGCGTATGGTAGGCTTCCAACCAGAACAAGCCTTACCCCAAGCCGCAAGATTACAAGTTACCCTCAAAGCCGGTTTAGCAGACTTAAAAAATCATCGCCTAGACAAAGATTTAGCCTGGACATTTAACACCAACCCCATAGAAATAACGAACTTACCAGGCGTAAATCCCGTAGAACAATCAGACATTCAAACAGTTGATTTACAACCAAAATTACAATTCACCGCCAACACCGAATTAAACTTAGCTTCCGTCCAAGAACATCTCCAATTAATTCCCGAAGGTAAAAGCAAGGGAATCAATTTCAAACTAGCTTTAGCTAAAGAAGAAAAACCAGAAACAGAGGAAGAACCCACAGAAAAATTTGACCCTTCTACACGCAATTGGGTTTACGATTTATTTCCTCAAAAGAATCTAGATAAAGCCACTAGTTACCGCCTAGTATTCTCTCCTGGTATATTACCAGCCGATGGTAACTTACCCACAGAAAAAGAATTTGTCAGTAAATTAGCCACCTATTCACCTTTAGCATTTAAACAAATTAACTATTACGGGCAACCAGATGCTAATGGTACATATGGTAGATTTCTTAAAGGCACACCACAATTAGAATTTAATAATATATTAGTTCCCGATTCAGTCAAGGAAAATATTAAAATTGACCCCGCACCGCGTGATATTTCTAGACTTTTGCAAATAGGTGAAGAAGATAGATTTGTTACTCTCAATCCCTATGCTTTAAATCCCGCAACTAATTACACCATTACTATCGAAAAAAACTTAAAAGATAAATTCGGGCAAACCTTTGGTAAACCCGTCACCCTCAAATATAATACCGGTGATTTAGCAGGAGATATTTGGACTCCCTCAGATTTACATATTTTCCCATCGGGACAGAAATTACAACTAAATATTAATACAGTTAATTTACCAGAGTCGCAATATAAAGCTGCTTATCGCGTAGTTCAACCGACAGATTTAGTTTACGCCGGCAATGCTTATCCCCAAGGTAATGAAAATGATTTATTACCCCAACTCAGTAAATGGCAGACTTTTAAAATTTCCTCTAAGAAAAATCAGCAAATTGATATTAATGTACCACTGAGAGAAAAACTCGGTGCAGCAACAGGAATGTTAGCTTACGGTGTACAAGCACGTACTAATAAATATCAAGAAAATGGTCAAGAACAGTGGCGAGAAGCTACGACTTACGGCTTAGTGCAGTTAACTAATTTAGGTGTATTTAGTCAATGGTTTCCTGATGCGGCTTTAATTCGTGTTAATCATCTGAGTGATGGTTCACCCGTTAAAGCTGCACCTATTGAAATTTACCAATTAAAATTAGGTGCAAAATATCGTGATCCCGTTCAACCTTGCGCGACAGGAAAAACAGATAATGATGGTAATTTAAGACTACAACTCCCCAATTTACAGTCATGTTATGTCAGCAATAAAGACTCGTCTGTAAAATCACCAGAATTATTAGTAATTGCCCGTGAAAATCAAGATTGGGCATTTGCTAAGACTGAAGAATATAGCGGTTCATATGGATATGGTATTGATGCAGGTTGGGACGATAATAAACCTGTGTCACGGGGTGTAATATTTTCAGATAGACAGTTATATCAGCCAGGAGAAAAAGCTGCTTTTACAGGCTTTGCTGATTTTTTAATTAATGGCAGTATCCAGCAAGATAAAAATGCTGTATATCAACTGATTTTCCTGAATCCTGATGGACAGAAAACAGATTTAGGGACAAAAACCACTAACGAATTTGGGACGTTTTCTCTAGAATTACCAATTAGTAAAACCCAAAAACTAGGTTACTACACCATTCAAGCCAAAGGGAAAGATGGGAGAGAGATTTCTGGT
Source organism: Nostoc sp. CMAA1605 (assembly GCF_021596505.1). Classification (GTDB taxonomy): domain Bacteria; phylum Cyanobacteriota; class Cyanobacteriia; order Cyanobacteriales; family Nostocaceae; genus Trichormus. Next base: position 22,639 of record NZ_PJIZ01000022.1, read on the forward strand.
GAGTTTCGCGTGGCTGAATTTAAACCACCGAATTTTAAAGTTGAACTCAATTTAAATAAAGAATTTGCCTTAGTCGGTGAGGAAGTCGAAGCAAAAGCCGCGAGTAATTATTTATTTGGCGCGCCTGTGGAGGGAGGCGAAGCTAAATATTTTGTGACGCGTCGTCAGGAGAGTTTTACACCCAAGGGATGGGAAGAATTTAGCTTTGGTAGACAATGGTTTTGGCCGGAAGAAAGTCCATCTTTACCTAGTGATGTGTTGCAAACTAACACTAAATTAGATCCTCAAGGTAAAACTGTACAAACGGTGATGGTGGCAAAAGATTTACCTTATCCCATGACTTATAATATAGATGTGCAAGTTGCAGATGTTTCTAATTTATCTGTAGCTAGTTCCAAATCTTTTACTGCTTTACCTAGTAATCGTCTCATCGGGTTAAAAAGTGATTTCATCGCCAATGCTGGGAAAAGCTTTCCTGTAGAAGTAATTGTCACTGAACCTACAGGAAAACCCATGACTAATCAACGGGTGCGTGTAGAATTGCAACAGATGAAATATAGCAGTGTGACGCAGGTAGTAGAAGGTAGTGACACAGCTAAAAATCAAGTGGAATATCAGACAGTTGCACAGGCTGAAATTACCTCATCTGAAAGTTCTCAAACTGTCAATTTAACCCCAACTGTCTCAGGTTCATATCGCATTCGTGCCAATTTTAGCGATAGTAAAGATGAGGTGACGGCTACAGATAGTCAAATTTGGGTGACAGGAGATAATCAAGTTTATTGGGGTTCTGATGATGAAAACCGTCTAGAGGTGAAACTAGATAAAAAAGAATATCAACCAGGTGAAATTGCTACGGCTTTAATTCAATCTCCCTACCCAGATGCAGAGTTATATTTTGCTGTAATTAAAGATAAACCCCTGTATCAACAACTAACTAAAACTAAGGGAGGCGCGCCACAAATTCAATTTCAAGTCACGCCGGAAATGTTACCGAATGCAGCAGTGGAAGCTGTGTTAGTCAGACAAGGCGCACCTTTAAATCAAGTAGAACCAGGAAGTTTAGATAAATTAGTCAAAATTGGGTTTACACCTTTTAAAGTCAACTTGCAAGATAAGTATCTCAACGTGCAAGTGACACCATTGCAAGCATCCCTAGAACCTGGTGCAGAGTCAACAGTACAACTCGAACTCAAAGATCACCAAAATAACCCCACCCAAGGACAATTAACTGTCATGGTGGTGAATGAAGCGGTGTTGCAACTATCTGGTTATCGTCCGCCAAATTTGGTAGATACAGTCTATGCAGAACAGCTAATATCTACCCGTTTCAGTGATAATCGTCCTGATGTGGTGATACAACCCCAAGACATAGCACAACCCAAAGGCTGGGGTTATAGCGGCGGTTTATCCACAGGTATCGCCAATACCCGCACCCGCACCGATTTTCAGCCTCTAGCTTACTATAATGCCTCTGTTCTCACTGATGCTAACGGTAAGGCGCAAGTCACCTTTAAATTACCGGATGACTTAACAACATGGCGGGTGATGGTTGTCGCGACTGATGGAAATCTCCGCTTTGGGAATGGTGACGCGACTTTTATCACTACCAAACCACTATTAACTAATGCCATCTTGCCACAATTTGTCCGTCCAGGCGATCGCATCCTAGCTGGTTTATCCGTCACCAATAACACCGGCACTTCAGGAAACTTAACAATTAACGGTGAACTTCAGGGTAATGTCAAGTTTGCAGAGAAAAACCCCAACTCTACCAACTTACAAACTAAAACTGAGTCTGCAACGCAAGCTTACCGCTTCCCAATGGTGGCGGAAAACGTCGGTGTAGCGCAAGTCCGCTTTACCACCCAGTTAAATAATACAGCCGCCGATGCCTTTGCTGTGCCGTTAGAAGTCAAGCCGTTAGAAGTAACAGAACAGGTTGTGGAAACCGGCGTGACTGATAAACAAGTCAACATTCCTCTCAATGTTGATAAAAATGTCTATTCCAAAGCTGGTGGTTTAGATATTCAATTAGCCAGTACCTTAATACCAGAAATCAAAGCACCAGCCAAACAAGTATTAGCTGATAATGATTTACCCTTCGCTGAACCGTCGGCGAGTCAGTTAATGATTGCGGCTAATTTACAAACGTTATCTCAGAAATATAGTCAAACATTCGCAGAATTTAACCCCCAACAACAGGCGAATCAAGCTATTACACAATTAGCCAAACTGCAAATCGCCGACGGTGGTTTTGCAGCCTTCCCAGGACAAGAAAAATCAGACCCTTGGGTGTCTGCTTACGCTGCGGAATCTTTAAGCCAATCACAAAAAGTATTTCGCAATGCAGTAAATGCAGCGATGTTATCTCGCTTAAAGAATTACTTACAAAAAGTCTTAGCTAACCCAGGACAATATGACTTTTGTAAGGAACAATTATGTAAAAATCAACTGCAACTCCATGCTTTAATTGCTTTAGACGCACTTGGAGAAAAACGCAATAGTTTCTTGAGTGATATTTATCAACAGCGCAATAACTTTGATATAGTTACTCAAATCAAACTAGCGCGATATTTATCGCAATTCCCTGAATGGCAAGATGAATCACAAAAAATGTTCAACCAGTTGCAAGAAAATATCTCTGAAACTGGACGCACAGCCGTGATTAGCTTACCTAATCAATGGGGATGGATGAGTTCCAATACCACAGCACAAGCACAGGCTTTAAGACTATTTATCGCCAAACAAAGTAAACCAGAAGTTATCGATAAATTATTCCAAAGTCTGTTAGCACAACGTCGAAACGGTACATGGCAAACTGACTACAATAATGCTCAAGCTTTAACAGCATTAGTAGAATATAGTCAACTCCAAGCCACACCACCTAACTTTTTAGCCACAGTTAAATTAGCAGGTAAAAAACTCGGAGAAAACCGCTTTAATGGTTATCAAAATCCCAGCTTACAGCTAAATGTAGCAATGGATAAATTACCCCATGGTCGTCATGATTTAACACTGCAAAAATCTGGTAATGGAAAGTTACATTATTTAGTAAATTACAGTTACCTATTACCAGGAAATCAGCCAGGAAGATTTAATGGTTTACGGGTGACAAAAGCGATTAGCAAAGTGGGAGAAAGGCAGCCTTTGCAAAAAACAGGGATTTACGCTTTTGATAAACCATTAAATATAGAAAGTGGTCAGGTATTTGATATTGGTTTAGAAATTATTGCTGATCATCCTGTAGATCATGTAGTGATTAAAGATCCATTACCAGCAGGATTAGAAGCCGTAGATCAAAGTTTTCAAACTGCAACAGCTGCATTACAAGCACAGGCTGATAGTTGGCAACTTGGCTATAGGAATATCTACCGCGATCGCATTATCGCCTACGCTGACCACCTCGAACCAGGTGTCTATAGTCTGCACTACTTAGTTCGTTCGGTAACTCCTGGTACGTTTATTTGGCCTGGTGCGGAAGCGCATTTACAATATGCGCCGGAGGAATTTGGACGTTCAGCTAGTTCTACTTTGGAAATTAAGTAACTCCAGTTCGTAGTAAGGACTTTAGTCCTTGGACTTTGTGCATTAATCTTTTTTTGTTTCGCGCAAAGGCGCAAAGGCGCAAAGAAAGACGCTAAAGTTATAAGGGAACTAAAGTTCTTACTACAAACCTTTAATCATTAAGATTCCAGATTTTAATGATTGTGTCTCTACTGCTAGAAGCCAGAGTTTTACCATCTGGACTCCAAGCTACACTCAAGACGACATCCTGATGTCCGTTCAAGGTTTTCAGCAATTTACCTGTGTTTACATCCCAGAGTTTGATAGTCTTGTCTGCACTGCTGGAAGCAAGAGTTTTACTATCTGCATTCCAAGCTAAACTACCAACTGCGTCACTATGTCCATTGAGTGTTTTGATTAATTTACCTGTGGTTGTATTCCAGAGTTTGATAGTTCGGTCTGTACACCCAGAAGCGAGAGTTTTACCGTCTGGACTCCATGCTAAACCATAAACAGTTCCTTGATGTTCATTTAGGGTGGTGATTAATTTACCTGTAGTTCCATCCCAAAGTTTGATAGTGCTGTCTCCACTCCCAGAAGCCAGAGTTTTGCTGTCTGGACTCCAAGCGACACTATAAACTTCTGATGTATGTCCCGTGAGGTTTTTGATTAATTTACCCGTGTTTGCATCCCAGAGTGTGATGGTTTTGTTCCAACTCCCAGCCGCAATTTTTTTCCCGTCTGGACTCCATGTTACACTCCAAAAACCGTCACTACCTTTGAGGGTTTTGAGTGCTTTTCCCGTGTTGACATTCCAGATAATTACTTGGTTTCCATTCACAGCAGCGAGAGTTTTACCATCACTCTTCCACACTAAACTATTTACCTGATAGGGATGATTCAGGGTTTTGATTAAGTTACAAGTCGTGATATCCCAGAGTTTGACAGTTTTGTCGTAACTAGCAGAAGCCAGGGTTTTACCATCTGCACTCACCGCTACCGTTACAACTGCTTCACTGTGTCCTGTCAAGGTTCTCGGTTCTGGTGGTCTTGCGTCTGCTATCGTCATAATTTGATGCTTTGTTGTTAATCTTTCACCTGGGAAGACAAAATCACCAGGCGGTTTTGGTTGCGCTAGTCCTTGCGCTTGATAATTTGTAGTCATAGTTAATACAGCTAACCCGACTATCGCAACCATAGTTTTACGGTGGTTGGCAGTATGAAAGTATTTTTGGAAATTCACAGCTATTCTGTCTCAATAAAATCTTTCCTACGTACTTCTACAGTTCCACAGAAATATGTAAAAGCCGAAACTAAATGTGCCATTTTTTGAAGCGTCTTGAAAATTACTGTATCAGTACAGGCTGTACCTCAAGTTCTATAGTTATAAAGTGAAGATTTTGGGATGTCACAGTGGCGCGAAAACGATTCATTATTGAGATGGGAATGGGTGTAGACCAACACGGACAAGAACCGACAGTCGCCGCAGCAAGAGCTGTTCGCAACGCGATCGCGCATAATGCTTTACCAGGAGTATGGGAAGTTGCGGGTTTAAGTGACCCGAATGAGATGATTGTGGAAGTGCAAGTTGCAGTCCCCTATCCTGAACAAGTTAGAGAAGCCGAAGTCTTGGCTGTCTTACCCTTCGGACGCAAAAGCCTGACGGTAGAATCAGGCGGTATGGTAGTGCAAGGACGCGCTATTGAGTCTCTTAACGATAAAAATGACGAAATGTTAGTGGCGATCGCAGCTGTCACCGTTTTCGTAGAAACTGATTAAAAGTTATCAGTGCTGTTAGCTAAATCACCATTCAACAGAATCATGTCCAATGAAGTTATAGAAAAAGTTGTGGCTGCTTACTTTAGTAACATAGCAGCCATGAACCCAGAAGGTTGGGTCGATAATTTTGCTGAAGATGCGGTAAGTTATGATCCCGTTGGCGAACCACCAACAAAAGTTCATGAAGGATTCCGCGAATTTATCGGACAGTTACAAGCTGTATTTGCTCAACTAGAACCGACAATTGAACATATATTCATCGCTAGCAACGAAGCCGCAGTCAAATGGACAATGACCGGAGTTAGCAAAAGTGGTAAATCAGTCAAATTTGCAGGAATTACTATTTTTGAAGTAAATCCTGAAGGAAAAATCCAAACCACCCGCGCTTACTGGAATCCTGCTCAGATGATCGCACAACTACGCTCTTAATAACCTATACAGGCGCGATATAAGTAGAACGACTTGAAAAAACCAAACTATGTAAAGTAATGTCAAAAATTGCATTTAGTTCGTAGTAAGGACTTTAGTCCTTATGAGAGGACTAAAGTCCTTACTACCAACCTTTAATTATTTACACCGTTCTACTTACTGCGTCTGTATTTTTCACTCTAACTCACTATTCTCTAAATCCTGTTCTTCTTCATAAAACCAAGCTTCCGCTAACAAAGAGAAGCCAAAAAGCCAGACTAATAAAATAACTGTTACCCAAAACATCACCATCATATTTATCACCTCAACCCTCGATTCTCAGCAATTAAATTCGGCACTGAGCAATAATTTAGGATAGCTACGGCGAAATCATAAATTTAATGAAAGTATGACATTAACTACACAAGTATACTTTCCTATTTAATAAAAATATACTTCCAAAATTCGATTTATACTTATGTTACTGATGATTTAGTAATTTTGCATATTATCAACTGCGCTAAAATAGGAATATTGAGGACAAAATCTCTGGTAGTAAATTCACCCACCATCAACCTTTAACTATTCCAGCGAATATGTCTCACGAACATGAAGAATTACTTCATCTTCAACAATCAGCAACTCTCAGACCCACCCACTTTGCTGATTTAATTAGAACAGCACAATTAGTTTTTGATCCAGCTTCTGGCGTATCAGGAAGATATATAGCAGTTGATTGGCAAGATTTTGGAATTCCCGATGATGTCGCCGAGAATTTAAAACTATTGGGTCAAAAATATCGCTACGCTTCTCCTAGTATTCCTGCTGAAATTATCTGGGAACAATTGACCCAATCAACTAGAATTTGGTTTCTCCACAATAAAGATGAATTATGGAAGTTTGAGGAATTTTTTCCCGCCTTAGATGAAGACTAAATACTTTGTCGAGAGGTTCACATTTTTACACCTCTTATCCATGTGTAGATGACATTATCTCTGAATTTTAATGTCATCTACACATGGCTAATTAAGTAGCCATTATGAACTGCATACACAAGAAAACATGAAAAAGTCTTTCCCTTACACCCCTATACCCTTACACCCCTACACCCCTTTTTCAAGTCAGTGAAATACTATCAATCCTGCATTTTGCCGTGGCTATCTATAGTAAATATAATATTAAGTTATTTAATAATTTATAAACTATTCTGAATTAATGTTATCTTGTAATTCTAGATATAACTATCAGGTATTAGTTAATACGCATTTACACTGACAAATAAATACAACTTGCCAGTAACACCGATAAATTGCAGTGCATATTTCAATGAATTTAATCAATGAATCAAAGTGTAAGTCTTGTTTCTATTGTCCAGAAACCCATTAATAAACAGATTGCAGTAGCAAAACAATTAATCATCCTCACGCTGGAAATGCTCCTGTCATTTCCCCTAGCTTTAGTCTTAACAAAGTTACATTTCGGTGGTATCTCTTGGATATTTGGGGGTATTTTTGCGGGAACAGCTATCTTGCAAACTTGTCGGATCTTTTACCAGTATTCTCCTCGTCCTAACCGCATGGCTAGAAGAGTAGGAATGGCCTTAGTAGGACTAACAGTTGGTGCGGCTAACGCCAATACTGACTTAACCGAGATAGTTACAGGAATTCCCATATTTATTTTTTTGACTTTATTTTTACTACTATGCGGTGGTTGTATTGGCTATATTTACTCCCGCTTGAGTCAGACTAATCTTCTGACAGCAATGCTAGCCACAGTCCCAGGGGGTGTAGGTGTGATGTCAGCGATCGCCGCCGACTATAATAAAAATGTCACATTAGTAGCATTAGTACAAGCGATTCGCGTCACCTCAGTAGTATTACTAATTCCTTGCATTGCTAGAACCGCAGTCGGGAACTACTGGAATTTACCAAACCTATCAATTAATAATTCCTGGTGGAATTTTGACCCATCACAAATAGGATTATTGGCAATAGCATTACCCATCACCGCACTCATAGTTTATCTTGTGACTAAATGCAAACTCCCGGCGGGAGATTTTTTTGGTGCATTAATATTGGGACTGACATTTAATACAGTGCTAGATTTATTGCCATTGGTGAGTGATATTCAATTTGACCCACCAAGACTAGTCAACATTATCGGTCAACTGCTTTTAGGAATTACCATCGGTGAATATTGGGGAGAAAAACCCACCCTGGGGAAAAAAACTCTAGGTTACGCCTTAATGTCTGTCGTCATGACCTTAATTGCTGGTGCGATCGCCACTATAATAGCAATGCAAATAACCTCATGGGACTGGTTGACTTGTCTATTAGTCACCGCACCAGGAGGAGCAGCAGAAATGATCCTAGTTTCCCTAGCATTAGACCATAATGTAGAAATTGTCACCACCGGTCATCTTGTGCGACTCATCGCCATTAACAGTTCCTTACCCCTGTGGTTATTTTTATTTCGCCGATTTGAGGAGTGTAAGGGTGTAAGGGTTTAGGGGAGACAAGGGAGAAGTAATGAGTGCTGAGTAATGAGTAATGACTATTGACTATTGACTATTGACTATTGACTATTGACTAATAACTAAGGAACTATCTATGGTTGCTCAAACTCAAGAATTAGATGCTCAATATTGGGTGAAAACTCGTTCTTCTCTTGATGCTAGCCAATCAACTTTTCTCACTTGGAGAGGGAAAATTTATGCTTTTACACCTGGGGAAAAAAGAAAACTATTGTTTAAAATTTTAGGCTTGAGTGTCAGTCGCTGCATTCCCACAGAACCAGGTGTGTGGGATTTTACTTCTAGAGAACTTACTTATTATCTCCATCCAGAAACAGACGAAATCCTTCGCCAATGGGAAAATCCCTGGACAGGTGAAACAGTTACAGTCATTCATGTGGCAAATAATCCTGTGCAGGGTTGTTTTAAAGGTAAATTTCCCGCACAAGTAGAGGGAGAAAGCACAACTTTTGTCTTTGATATTTTCCCTACATATCCCAACCCTTTAGCCGCAGATCCCGAATTATCCAAATACAGTCCTTACACCACTTATCAAGCAGCCGAACTATTTAAACTCACAGTCCCAACCGCAGATTTATTTAACCCAGAATTAAAATCAGTTTCGCAATTGAGGCTTAGTTGGGATAGGATCGGCCAATGGTTGCCTTGGATGAATATGAGCGATCGCCCTGGTCATCTCATCTACAGTGCATTTGGTAGTAAAGTTAGTGGTTTAACAGAATTACCCCAACTTCTCCAAGATGAAATTAATCATCGCGTACCTTTATATAAACAAGCTCCCAAAGCTTATACAGAAGGGGAAGATATGACATCTTGGTTATACTTCCAACAAAATTTTCCCGCCTATCTAGCAGGTGAAACCTTCCCTCTACCAGTCGGTGAGGAATCGTAAAAAAAGGGTATGGGGGTGTAGGGGTTTAAGGGTGTTGGGGAAGTGCAGATAATTATTTTTCTTTTTAGCTCCAATTTGGAAATTTTTGGCAGTTGGGAGTTGCGATCGCCCCTCACATTTCGCTATGATATGTAGTCTTTGGGATTATAGTATAGGTTGGGATACAGCTACGCTCACGTAGATTATCCAGCTGCAACCCAAGTTAATGAGATTTTACAGGAAAAACAGAGAACAATGGCGAAACGCATACAATTAGTTTTAACTAAGGATGTCAGCAAGCTAGGAAAATCTGGCGATTTAGTGGAAGTAGCTCCTGGCTATGCTCGTAATTATTTGATTCCTCAAAATTTGGCAGCCAACGTCACCCCTGGTCTTCTTAAGCAAGTAGAACGCCGTCGGGAAATCGAAAGACAACGCCAATTAGAACTCAAGCAACAAGCACAAGAGCAAAAAGCCGCATTAGAAAAAGTTGGTAGCTTGAAAATCGCCAAGCAAGTTGGTGAAAACGAAGCAATTTTCGGTACTGTTACCACCCAAGACGTTACTGATGCTATCCAAGCAGCAACAGGTCAAGAAATAGACCGTCGTGGTATTACCATTCCTGATATTGGCAAGTTAGGCACTTACAAAGCAGATATCAAACTACATTCTGAAGTGACAGCACAAATCGATATTCAAGTTGTGGCTAGTTAAACTAGGTATTGGTGACTGGGTACTGGGGACTAGGAAACAAAAGTCAAAGAGACAGGAAACAACTGCACAAAAGAAAGAGGGAAATCTTTCTCCCCCTTGCCCCCTGCACCCGTTCGGCTGACGCTCACGGCGGAAGCCTGCTCCCCTGCCTCTTATATCCCCAGTACCCAATCCCCCAGAATTATGCCTGAAGAACTAAGTTTTGAATCGCGTGGTAGCAACAGTCTGCCACCCCAAAACATCGAAGTGGAAGAAGCGATTTTGGGGGGTATTTTACTAGATCCAGAAGCCATTAGTCGAGTTAGCGATCGCCTACTTCCCGAAGCCTTTTATATTAAGGCTCATAAAGATATCTATCAAGCCGCTATCAGGCTACACGCCCAAGGTAAACCCACAGACTTACTCTCAGTTACCAGTTGGCTAGCTGACAACGATTTGCTGACCCGCATAGGTGGGAGAAATAAATTAGCCACCTTGGTAGATCGTACAGTTTCCGCCGTCAATATTGATGCCTTAGCAGGGTTGGTCATGGAAAAATACCTGCGACGGCAATTAATTAAAGCTGGTAATGAAATTGTCCAGCTTGGTTACGAAACTGAAACTGAGTTACCCATTGTTTTAGACCAAGCAGAACAAAAAGTTTTCGGTGTTACTCAAGAACGCCCCCAGTCGGGATTAATTCACATTGCCGAAACCCTCATTAATAATTTTCAAGAAATCGAGGAGCGAAATCAAGGCATTGCCCTACCAGGAATTCCCTGTGGCTTTTATGATTTAGATGCCATGACAAGCGGTTTCCAGCGTTCTGACTTGATTATCGTCGCTGGTAGACCATCAATGGGGAAAACCGCATTCTGCCTGAACCTAGCTAACAATATCGCTGCTTCTATGCGATTACCTGTGGCTGTGTTTAGCTTAGAAATGTCCAAGGAACAATTAGTCCAACGTCTATTAGCTAGCGAAGCACAAATTGAAAGCGGTTATTTGCGGAGTGGACGCTTAAGTCAAACCCAATGGGAACCGTTAAGCCGCGCCATCAGTATGCTATCGGAAATGCCCATATTTATCGACGATACACCGAATATTACTGTTACCCAAATGCGGAGTCAAGCCAGACGACTACAAGCAGAACAGGGGGTAGAACTAGGTTTAGTCGTGATAGATTACCTGCAATTGATGGAAGGTGGCGGTGATAACCGTGTGCAGGAGTTATCAAAAATTACCCGTTCTCTCAAAGGTTTAGCGCGGGAATTATCTGTACCTGTAATTGCCTTATCTCAGCTAAGTCGAGGTGTAGAAGCGCGGACAAATAAGCGTCCTATGTTGTCAGATTTAAGAGAATCTGGTTCTATTGAACAAGACGCAGATTTAGTCATCATGCTATATCGAGATGACTACTATAACTCAGATAGCCCCGATCGCGGTATTGCAGAAGTCATAGTTGCCAAACACCGCAACGGCCCCACTGGAACTGTAAAACTATTATTTGACCCGCAATTCACCAAATTTAAAAACTTGGCTAGATCGGGTGGTTATTAAACCTATAGTTACAAACTAACCTACAGCGTATTCTGTAAACTGCCGCATAAATGGGGACTGAAATCCTAAAACAATATCTTCTTTTGGCACTCCAGCATTCACTAAATCAGCAGCAATATCATCTTCTGTACCATTCCATTGTAACCAAATTTTATCACCTTTAATATCAATGTGGATGATACAACTGTGTACCCAATCCGAACCTTCCCAACCTAAATAAACAATTTGGTAATGATCACGATCTGTATCGAAAATTGTCTCTACTTCAATATTACCGTAAGCAGGCTTTTGATTACCATAATCTAAAAGCATCTTTTGTATAATCTGACGATATTTAATTATCTTTTCCATTCGGCAATCACCTCATTTTCAACGTCATAAACAATAATTTTGACTCGATTTTCCTCTACCATTTCCTGGGGAAACTCAAGTTGAAAAAATGTTCTGTAAGTCGTCAAAGGTACTGCCAAATATAAAACTCGTTCTGGGTCTCGCCGTCTTAATGCCTCAGAGGGTGACAAGCTACCTATAAAGGTTGGTGCATAAGGGAGAGGGCATAAAAGCCACGCTGAAAATAGAGTCGTTTATGGGGTTTGAGGGCAATCAGACTCAAGACCCAATCAGCCCATAATTCCATCCCATAACGCCATCGTTGTCCGTAGAGTCCAAAGCTAAAGTGACTCTGGCGTGGGGTCTGGTCTTTGTGTGATTGGATACGTCCAGCATAGATATCTATGCCTAATTTTTTCATTTGTTGCCCCTGCATTGTCGCCAAACTATAAGCTAAGGCAATCAACAAGACTAAGGCTAAAAAACGGGTGTCATTAACCTTGGTATCTTCCAAGTTATAGCCACTTGTTTTATAATCCTTGAACATTTGTTCAATACCCCAACGACAACGATAGACTGCCAATGCTTGTTGTAATGTTGGGAGGTTAGTTAAGATATACCAAGGTTCTTTTGCTCCCTGATTATTATATTTTCGTTTCCAATAGATAGCCAGATTAAATAGTCCAATTCCATCCCCTTTATTGCACCTCACTCCCTGATAGAATTTAGACATTCCCGGTTGGAATCCCAGATTTTTTAGAACTTGATACTCCTGATTCAATGCTGTTTGGAAATGCAGGTCTTTTTTCTGCCTCAGAGCGAAGAATACACCCCTTTCATCCAGCCATTGAGCCAGTTTAGGACTGTGAAATTCTCGGTCTCCTAATACTAAAACCGGATAGTTTTTCAATAAAGTCAGCACTGTTTTTAGGAGACGTTTTTGAGTGTGAAAATTACTGTTTCCTACCTGTTTTAAAACCTCCCAATACAAAGGAAGAGCATGAGTTCCCCAGACTAAGCTCACCATAAATACATTTCTTCCCTGCCATTGGGTTCTGTCAATTGCGATGAGCCAATATCCATATTTATGGTGTTTGAGTTTCTGGAGACGACGACGCTGGTCTCGATTTAAGTTTCGTCCCCTTTGTACTTGTCTTATCCAATATTTTATCAAGGGAAACCATAAAAGTTTGACATGGAGTTGCGGCAAGTTCAAAAAGCGTTGTATGTTGCGTTTGCGACTGCCATATTGAATCGGTTGGGGAAAAACACTCGCTAAAACGGAGAGTTTGACCTGACGATGAACTTGTAGCAATAACAACAAAAGCTGTAAAGTTAGATACTGGGTTTCATTCAGATGGGTACGCAGGGTTTTTTGGTAAGATTCAGGAAACATATTTTTTCCAGGGAGCCGCAAAAATGCTCCCTATTTTTTGTCTCCACTATCTTCTCAAAGTTTTGTCCCATCTAGCTTAGAGTTGCCTTGTCACCCTCTCAGTCTTAATGCAGCTCTATAATTAATAAATTGACCCAAAGCAGTGTGAAATTCTGAGATAGCAGATGACCTCTCTAGAAAACTTTTGACTTCTACAGCAATTTTTTCATCCTTCCTTTCTGCTGCAATCAGCTTTTCTGCTGCCAAATCAATGGACATTTTTACACCCCCCACATTAAACAAAAGCGGGTCATGGGTGATTTGCCAACCGTCCTTATGTAAAGCTATTTTCACAACCTCATGAAAGATATCTTTAGCAGACATAGATACCTAATATAATACTGCCCATATCTTAAAGATATCTTGTAGTTGCATTTTTAACCCTAACGAATATTGACTTCTTGTAGTTCATGTTCTGGCTGCACATTCTGCACCCTAATCACTGGCTGATGATTACGAGCTACAGAAGCGGCGTTGTAAGCTAAATTTTGACTTTGAGGATTTAGCTTTTGATTGTACTCATTCAGCTTTAGTTGAGCTTGAGCATATACAGGGGTATCTTTAGGAATCTTATGGAGAAACTTCACTGCACGGTCAAAGTTACCAGCTAATGCTTGTTTACGCGCTTGATGTAAAAAATAGGCGGCTCTAATTTGACGTTTTTGATTGTATTCGACCAATTTCTTTTGTACTAAAGAACCTGCCGAACTTTCTTTGGGAATTTGACGCAGATATTCTAATGCTGACGAAAAATCCCTAACTTCAGCTTTGGCATATGCTTGAGATAATAAATTTTTTGTTTGAGCTTCGATATTTCCTTGAGCCTGCTTTGTTAATTCATGAACTTTAGTTTGCCAGTATAAAATATCAGGCACTTGATTAGCAGCTGAGAAGACATCTGACCAGTTCCCTTCAGCTAACGCTTGTTCAGCTAAAGAATATATTTGCGCTGCTACTTGCCATTGCTGTTGCCAACTTTCGATAGTGGCTTGGGCATCTGGATACACATTACTATAAGACGGAATCGATCTAGCTAGAGCGATCGCCTGCTTTAAATCTCCACCTTGATATTCTTTAGTTGCTTTGTATAAAATATCTGTCTCAGATGGAATTGGTGAAGTATTGACTAAAGAATAAGCTCCCACACCCATCAAAATAGAATTGACCGCCAATCCTACTTTAATTCCTGTCAGTAACGGTGATGCCGATTCTGAAGTTGGTTCTGCTACGTAATTTTGAATTTCCTCGGTTGTGGTAACTTTTGTGATTGCAGTTTCCCACACCATCTGTCTGAGGACACGCAACACATCCGCCGCCGACTGAAAACGTTGCTGATAATTATAGCGAATCATCTGACTTAAGATAGCCGCTAGATAATCACCAACCGGTGTATCCGCAGAACGCCAAATAATTTCATTCGTTAGAGGATCTATTTTTAATTGCAGTGGTTCTAATCCAGTCAAAGCCTGAATCGCAATCATCCCCAAAGCATAAATATCACTATTGGGCTGAGTTTGTCCCACAAATTGCTCTGCTGGAATATAACCCAAAGAAGTCGTTGGAGCTTGATAAATTGATAAATCGGCATCCATTCCCAAGTTGATTGATTGGATAGAACCAAAATCAATCAGGACTAACTTCCCATTAGCAGCACGCCTAATGATATTTTCTGGTTTAATATCGCAGTGAATGACACCTTGGGAGTGAACAAACTCTAAAATTTCCAAAGCATCCTCTAAAAATGTCACAACCTCTTCCTCAGTCCACAAACAACCCCATTGTTGACTGATGGGGAGTTCCGCCGATAAGGAGTGACCTGCGATATATTCTTGTACTAGATAGAAACGCTCATTTTCTTCAAAACAAGCGATAAATTCGGGAATTTGATCGTGATTTCCTAGTTGCTTGAGAGTAGAGGTTTCCGTGAGAAAACGTAATCTAATAGTGTCTAAGTAGCTAGGGTGTAGATGGTTAACTTTGAGTTGTTTAACTACACATTTAGGTGTATGTGGGTACTGAATATCCACCGCTAGGTATGTTTGTCCGAATACGCCTGCACCCAGGCTTTGGATAATTTGGTAGCGTGCTTGCAGTACTTTACCGATCATGTGGTGGTTCATGAGCTGGTTACTGAGTTAGTCCTTATATAAGTTTTCCTCCCTTCCCTACTGTTTCCGGAATGACTTAAAGATAAATCAGTAAGGCATGGATTTAATTATTCGCAGCAGGTTTGTTAAGTATTTTTACTTGAGAAATAAGCTACGTTAATACTAAATTTGTATGATTGTACAACTTTAGCTGTTCACGAGAATATTGGGGACTGGGGATTGGGGATTGGGGATTGGGGATTGGGGATTGGGGACTGGGGATTGGGAATTGGAAGGTAGAATTCATTTCTCAACTCATTACTCATTACTCATTACTCATTACTCATTACTCATTACTCATTACTCATTACTCATTACTCATTACTCATTACTCATTACTCATTACTCATTACTCATTAACCCTGTACTTCTGTATCTTCCTCAACAACTTCCGCTTTTTGGGTGAGTGGTTTGACGACTTTAGCGATCGCCTCCTGCACGAATGCTTTAATAAATTCATCCCGACGATTGATTTGGAACTGTCGCTGTACTACTTCCGTCATTCCGCCATCACCCCAGTCTTGATCATGGCGGAAATATTCAATAAAACTTTTCCCAGCAATACGGGTTAAATATGCGGCTGTCACGCCTTGAATAGCTCTGCCAATTACAAATGTTGCTACATTTAATTGCAAAGCTGTCGTGAGTAATTGAATTGCCCCTTTGACTATACCTAAACTGGCAATTGTCTTGGCTAAAGATAGGGCTAACTCTCGCCCCCGTTCCATGTTTAATTCACAACCATAGACTCTACCAATCTCAACGACCATTTGGGCATTGACGGCGGCTGTTGCTAGTAAATCTACTACGGGTAGAGGTGTCACTGATACTACACCGGCCCCAATCCACTGAAACCTCTCGACGATTTTATCAGCTTGGCGGCGGCGTTGAGCATCGATGAGTTTGCGCGCCTCTTCCCCTAAGCGCAGAGATTGCAAGAGAATATTATCTGCAACTAAATCCTCACCCTCAGCCCGTAAAATAGCCGCCATGCGCCGCAGTAAGGGGACAATATCTGGTTCTGGTTGGAAGATTTCCCCAGTTTCTAGTTGAGCAGATTGGGGATTCGCCGCGATCGCCACTACATCGTTTGTAGCAATAAATCCCCGCACCCGTTGGCGTAACCGTGCTAGGATGACTTCCTTATCTTCGTCTGTATATAAGTCTGTCTTATTGAGAACCAAAAGCGATCGCTTACCAATTTCCGCTAAACCTCGAAGTGGTTCATACTCTGACCGTCGTAAATCATTATCCACCACAAATAATAGTAAATCTGCCTCCGTTGCCAACGCCCTAGCTAATTGTTCCCGTTCTGTTCCTGCTACCCCAGCCTCTAAAATCCCTGGTGTATCAGTAATTAAAATTTTCCTCTCCATTCCCTTTAGCCGTAAACAGTAGGTTTCCCCGGCTGTAGTCGTCCCCATTGGCGCGTCTACTCTCCCTACCATGCGCCCCATAATCGCATTCACCAAGGAAGTTTTGCCAGCACTCCCAGTGCCAAACACCACAACTTGAATCTCACCCCTGGCTAAATTAGCTTCAATCTCCTTGGTACGGCTGAGTAAAGCTTGGCGTGTGACTTCATCTTGAATTTGCGCCACTTGTTGTCTGACAGCTTGCAAAGTAGAAGAAGCTGCATCTGATTTAGCCGCCGGAATTTGTGCTGGTGTCACCCGTTGACGACGGCGACGGGAACGTTGTTCACCAGCCTGTAACACCAGTACATAATAAACAAACGCTGCAACCAAACCACCAACTAAGACAATCAGCAGCAACAGCAGCAAATTGCCCAAAAATGGCGAATAGGATAATTGCCAATACAAACGAGACAGGGAATCAATCAGCCACAAGGCGAGTCCCAAAATGACAATTAAACCAACAATTAACGTGACTAGGCGCGACAGAGGTATGTGTGGCATTGGTCAAATACTAATTATCCCAATGCTTCTAATCTTAACGTTGTGAGGGTGTAAGGGTGTAAGGGTGTAGGGGTGTAGGGGTGTAAGGGTGTAAGGGAAAGTTCGTAGTAAGGACTTCAGTCCTTAGATGAGGACTAAAGTCCTCACTACAAACTGTTTTCTTAACTGAACTGTATTGGAATATTAGCGATCGCTCTTTCTATTTCTCATCCTTAAGTCTATAGTTTTACATCTACAATTCCTGCACAATAGGGACTGGGCATTGGGCATCGGCTCAGAAATTCTACCTTGCTTCCCCTGCTCCCTGCCCCTTGTCCTCTGCCCCGGCTTACTAAGACAAAAGGAGAAATCAACACTATGGGACTTTTTGATCAAATTCTCAGTGCTGTCAACAACCCAAATCTACAAGGTAATATGGGTCAAATAGAAGGTATTATCAACACTGTACAGGATTTGAGTACAACAACTGGTACAGATCCAGGCACCATACAATCTGTAATCGGGGTTGTAGGTAACTATGTCCGCGCCGCTTTACAACAAAAGCAAGCCAGCCAAGGCAATGAATCAGCACAGGCTTTAGTAAATCAGTATGCTGGTAATTCTTTTGATCCACAAGCCGTTAACGCGCTATTTTCTCCCGACAAACAACAACAAGTTGCAGGTATAGCAGCCCAGCATACTGGTTTAGATGCAAACACAATTCAACAATTACTCCCGATTGTTGTACCTTTAGTGTTGAATTTCCTGCAATCTGGATCTAATGTCCAAAATGCTCAAACTGCTGGAAATCCAGTTTTAAATAATTTCCTAGATGCAGACGGTGACGGCGATGTTGATATCGCTGACGCTATCCAATTAGCTAGCCGGTATGTTCGCAGATAACCACATTTTTAATTGGTGTCAGTAGGGGCGGGTTCTGTGAGATATTCACACTTTCAGTAGAACGAGTGGAAAAACCAAACTATATTAAGCAATCTAAAAATACGAGGATTCAGTTTGTAGTAAGGACTTTAGTCCTTTTCTGTTAGCGGAGCGTCTGTCTACGACACGCTACGCTAACGAAGAGAGAACTAAAGTTCTCACTACAAACCTTTAATTATTTACCTTGTTCTACTTAAAACAGATATTTTTGTGAGATCCGCCCTTACAATAGCCAATACTCAACAAACCTCACATTCTTCCAGACACCACAGAAACTTTCCGTTGACTAACTGTTGTAGAACTGCTCCTTTCCACTAAAAACGGCGATAACAGCAGGTTTTCTACAGTTTTTCCTTGAAATAATTCCAGTAGCATTGTCATAGCCAATTGACCCATTTCTAACATTCGTTGACTAACCGTTGTCAGTGGTGGTGTAACGTAACTGCTGAGAGCCGTATTATCAAATCCCACTAGACTTAAATCTTCTGGAACTATCACACCTAATTCTTTACAAGCTAAAAGTGCGCCGACTGCCACCATATCGTTATAACAAAAAATACTAGTTACTCCTGCCTCTACTAGTTGAGAGAGCATTTCTTTACCAATATCAATGTCTTTATTTTTATAGTTTTCAGAATTGCGTTCAGGAATTGCCACCCAATGATTATTTTGTGGTAAACCCGCATTATTAAGAGCTATTTTATACCCTTCTAAACGCTGTTGTTCGGCTTTGCTACCATCACCTACACCTAGATATCCGATGCAGGTGTGTCCTAAATCTATGAGATGTTTGACGGCTAAAGAACCACCTAGGCGATCATCTATAGAAACGGAGTGAAATATTTCACCGCGATCATCAGTATCAACGTTGATCAGAACTGTTGGTACAGTCAATTGTGTTAACTGCTTTGTGTATTGTTTACTAATGCGGGAGTCAGCTATGACAATCCCGTCTACTCTCCGATAGTGAAAATTCTCAATGGCGGCTAGTTCTTGCTCAAAGTCTCCGTGGGAAGCATTTAATAAAACATTTAAACCTGCTTGTTTGGCGACTTCTTCAATTCCCTCTACTAGTTCACCAAAAAAGGGATCAGCAATGGAAGTGACAATTACCCCAACAGTATAGGTACGTTGATTTTGTAAACTTTGGGCGATCGCATTCGGTACATAGTTCATCTCCTGCGCTAGTCGTTTGATTTCCTCCCGCACCCTCGCACTAATCAACGGACTATCTCGTAAAGCACGGGAAACCGTGGAATGGGAAACACCCGCTTTGCGAGCAATATCTTCAATGGACACTTTCCGTTTACTCATGTTCAGCATGGCTGTAAGTAACGTAAATAAAATTAACATATTTTTTATGCACAGGTGTGCAAAAATAAAAAACATCAGTAATGCACACCTGTGCATAAACACCACCCCTAACAATTAATCACACCAAAATTTATAGGTGTCTCTCACTCCACAACCCATTACTTCAGCTTGGGTAGTTGGTTTGATATTTCAGAATATGAACATTTAACAGATGTAAATTCTGTTGACTTTTGTTAACTAAAAATGCGTTATAGGATGTCAAGGAATGTGAATAAAATTACTTTATCAACAACTTTATTAAGTATTATCGGTAGCTCTCTTGTCGGCTGTACAAACGTTTCTCCCAATGCTGACCTAGCCACACCAACAGAAGCTAAAAACGTTAGTGATAACAGTATACAGACTACCAAATTACGTTCCGTTGGTGTAACTCTGGGCGATTTAAGTAATCCTTTTTTCGTCGTCATGGCTAAAGGTGCAGAAAAAGCAGCGAAAAAAATTGGTGGTGATGATGTCAGAGTGACAGTAGTTTCTAGTGGCTATGACTTAAATCAGCAATTTAACCAAATTGAAAATTTCGTAGCTGCAAATACTGACATTATTATTCTCAATGCGGCTGATTCTAAAGGCATTAGACCAGCAGTTGACCAAGCTAGAAAAGCAGGCAAAATTGTCATTGCAGTAGACACAGGCGTAGACGCAGAAGTAGACGCAACCGTCACCACTAATAACTTGCAAGCCGGTGAAATTAGCTGCCAATATATTGTTGATCGCCTCCAAGGTAAAGGCAACGTAGTGATAGTTAACGGGCCACCGGTCACTTCCGTAATTCAGCGAGTGGATGGTTGCTTAAAAGTATTAACCAAATATCCCGATATCAAAATCCTATCCAAAGACCAAAACGCCGAAGGTAGCCGAGATGGGGGACTAAGAGTGATGAGTGATTTACTAGTCACCTTTCCCAAGATAGATGCAGTCTTCGCCATCAATGATCCTAGTGGCGTAGGAGTAGATTTAGCTGCCAATCAAGCCAAACGGCGAGACTTTTTCATTGTAGGAGTTGACGGCGCACCCGAAGCCATCGAAGCGATCGCCTCTCAAGATAGCCTCTATGCAGCAACAGCTACCCAAAACCCCAGAGGAATGACAGAAACAGCAGTTCAGGTAGGTAACGACATCTTACATGGCAAAAAGCCCGCATCACCCAACATATTGATTCCCGCCAAGCTGATCACCAAAGAGAACGTTAGTACATCGACTGGATGGTAGGGAATGGGGCATAGGGAATGGGGCATGGGGCATGGGGGAGGGAAGAAGTAAGATTTCCTACCAACTACTCATTACTCCTTACTCCTTACTCAGCACTCAGCACTCATCACTTAATAATCATGACAACAAATATTAAAACCAATTTCCCCCCGGCGACTGCCACACCTGTATTAGAAATGCAAGGGATTGCGAAACGATTTCATGGTGTTCCGGCTTTACAGGGTGTTAATCTCACCATTTATCCAGGAGAGGTTCACGCCCTCATGGGTGAAAATGGCGCAGGTAAAAGCACATTAATGAAAATCTTAGCTGGGGCTTATATTGCCGATGAAGGTGAGATTTGCATTCATGGTCAACCTGTGCAAATTACTGATCCAGGTACAGCAAGACAAGCGGGAATTAATCTGATCTACCAAGAATTAAATGTTGCACCCAATTTAACTGTCACTGAAAACATTTTTATGGGGAGTGAGTTGCAAAAGGGTCAGTTTTTAGACCGCAAAAGCATGGAACTCGAAGCCCAACAAGTGTTAGACAGTTTGGGAGCTAGTTTTTCACCGCAGACTATAGTGGGAAAATTAGCGATCGCAGAACAACAACAAGTCGAAATTGCCAGGGCTTTAAAAGACAACAGTCGGATTTTGGTGATGGATGAGCCAACCGCAGCCCTGTCTGACCGTGAAACTGAGCGTTTGTTTGAGGTAATTCGCAAACTTCGCCATGATGGCATTGCTATTATCTACATCAGCCATCGTATGGAAGAAATCTATGCTCTAGCTGACCGGATTAGTGTACTGCGAGATGGTCAATATATCGGCAGTCTCACCCGTGAGGAAATTTCCCCCCAGCGATTAGTACAGATGATGGTTGGCCGTTCCATGCAGGACTTTTACGAACATCAACGGCAGAAAAATCCTGGAAAAGTGGTGCTAGAAGTCAGAAATATTAGTGACGGACGCAAAGTGCAGCCAACTAGTTTTCAACTGCGTGCTGGCGAAATTTTGGGATTATCGGGGTTAGTTGGTGCAGGCCGTTCCGAAATATCACGGTTGATTTTCGGTGCTGACCGCAAAATCAGTGGTGAAGTCTTCCTCAATGGCAAAAAATTAGAGATTAATTCCCCGACTGATGCCATTGCAGCTGGGATTGGCTACGTCCCAGAAGACCGCAAAGACCAAGGTTTATTTCTGGAAATGAGTTCCCGTAAGAACATTGGACTCAATCGACTCAAACAGGATGCCAAAGCAGGTATTGTCAACTGGGGTTCAGTCAATAAAATTGCCACGGAAGCCGTCGAAAACTTTCATATCCGACTGGCTAATTTGGAAATTAGAGCCGTGGATCTTTCCGGTGGTAATCAACAAAAACTGCTGTTAGCCCGTTGGCTAGCCATTAATCCTAGAGTCTTGATGTTGGATGAACCCACACGCGGCGTAGATATCGGCGCGAAAAGCGAAATTTACCGCATTATTAGCGATTTAGCAGCCCAAGGGGTAGCAATTCTCATGGTTTCTAGTGAACTACCAGAGATTGTGGGTATGAGCGATCGCGTTTTAGTCATGCGCGAAGGCAAGTTAGTCGGTGAACTTGACGACACCCCAGGCAAGGAAATTACCCAAGAAAACATTATGCACTATGCAACTGGAGCATCGGAGGTATCTGCATCATGAGTCAAACTTTAAGACCAATCAACAACAGACCCAATCAAAATTCCTCAGCTAATCGGCGCAAATCCATCAACAACTTACTGCAAGTAGCAGGGATTTTACCGATTTTAGTCATCATCTGTATCTTATTTTCCCTGCTGAGTCCCAACTTTTTCACACCAGGTAACGCCGTCAATATCTTACGTCAGGCATCAATTAATATTGTCTTGGCAACGGGGATGACCTTTGTGATTCTCACCGGTGGTATTGACCTTTCCGTGGGTTCAATCTTGGCCGTATCTGCGGTAGTTGCAGTTTTAGTATCTTTACTACCGGCGTTGGGTTGGTTAGCTGTACCTGCGGCTTTAGTCACGGGATTGCTTTTGGGTTTACTCAACGGTGCGTTAATTACCTTTTTGGATGTACCGCCGTTTATTGTCACCTTGGGTTCATTAACTGCCTTGCGGGGTGCGGCTTTTCTAGTTGCCAACGGTACGACAGTAATTAACCGCAACATCAATTTTGCTTGGGTGGGTAATAGCTATGTCGGCCCTCTTCCTTGGTTAGTGATCCTCGCCTTACTGACGGTAGCTGTAAGTTGGTTTGTACTGCGACAAACAGTTTTAGGTGTGCAGATTTACGCCGTTGGTGGTAACGAACGCGCCGCCAGATTAACCGGCATTAAAGTCAATCGCGTATTGCTATTTGTCTATGGTTTGAGTGGATTACTCTCAGGTTTAGCCGGAATTATGAGTGCTAGTCGCCTGTATAGTGCCACAGGCATTTTAGGACAGGGTTATGAATTAGATGCGATCGCAGCCGTAATTCTAGGTGGTACAAGTTTCACAGGTGGGATAGGCACTATCGGCGGTACACTCCTTGGTGCATTAATCATTGCCGTCCTCAACAACGGCCTAACTCTGCTCAATATGTCCTACTTCTGGCAACTAGTCGTTAAAGGCTTAGTCATCATCGCCGCAGTCATGATTGACAGACTCCGCAGACGTTCTCGACGTTAAAAACCACAGTTACAGGAGGGTTTGATCAGAGGCAGAGGGCAGGGTGAGGAGGGCAGGGGGAACTAAAAGTACCTCACCCGCAAGTGGCGTGATTTTTCCCCCTGCTCCCCTGCTGTTCATTCATAACTCTCCTTCTCTCCTCTCTGCACTTTTATCGAAAAATTGGGTTGAAAACCCCGTCCTTGTACAATACTTTTCTTTTCCTTTGTTCCTTCGCGCCTTTGCGCCTTTGCGTGAGACAATTCATATTCTCAATCAGCAACGCCAAAAATTGAAACCTCTCCAACACCGATACATATAACGAGAGATTTCTAATTTTTCATGCAGATTTTTACCCATATCTAGCCAAACATCACACTACACCCAATGCTGAAACACCTTTTATCGAGTTTGCCGCTTCTATTGTTGGCATCTCCAGCCGTCCTAGCCGCACCCGTAGATAATTCTCAATCCGCAGATATCGACCAAGGACAAGTCACCTCAGTTTCTCAATTCTCCGATGTCCAACCAACGGACTGGGCATTTGCCGCATTGCAATCATTAGTAGAACGCTACGGTTGTATTGCTGGTTATCCTAACGCCACCTATCGCGGCAACCGTGCTTTAACTCGTTATGAATTCGCCGCAGGTATAAATGCTTGCTTAGACCGCATCAATGAATTAATTGCCACATCTACTAGCAATTTAGTCAATCAAGAAGACCTAGCAGTGTTGCAAAAATTACAAACCGACTTTGCAGCCGAATTAGCAACCCTACGTGGTCGAGTAGATAGTTTAGAGGCACGTACCGCCACGTTAGAACAGCAGCAGTTTTCCACCACTACCAAGCTGAGTGGTCAAATTATTACTGCGGTTAGCGACACATTTGGCAATAAAGTCGGCGGTACACGGGATGAATCTAACCTCTTTTTTGCCACCCGTGGCCGTCTCAACTTAGAAAGTAGTTTTACTGGCAAAGATTTATTGCGAGTCAGATTAGAATTTGGCAACTTTGCCAACAATGCAGGCTCAAGTCAAATAGCCACAGCTACAGGCACAGGCATGACACGCCTAAACTTTGATCATGATAGTAACAATGATTTATTCGTGCCGCACATTCGTTACTACTTCCCCGTCAGTGATTCCCTCTCCTTCGTTGTTGGCCCTGTAGGTATCGGCTATAACGACATCACAGATAATGTCACACCCGCCGCGATCGCCGATGATGGTAATGGTATCCCTTCATTATTTGGGAAAAACAGTTTGCTGTTTGAGAGGGTGGCGGCGGTGCTGCTGCTAACTGGAAAATTAGCGAAGACTTGATTTTAACTCTCGGCTATTTAGCCAACAGTCCCAATAACCCCAGTCCAAAAAATGGTTTATTTGACGGCGGATACAACGCCTTAGCCCATCTTGTTTACTACGGTAAACAAGGTGCAGTAGGTGTGGCTTACTCCCAAGGATATAGCCCTGGTGGCAGTGTAGATATCACAGCCGGAAGAGGTAGTGCTTTATCTAGCGCACCTTTTGGTGATAGCATTGCCACTTCTAATAGTATGGTTGGTGTACAAGGATACTATCGGTTTTCTCCTAATTTCCAAGTTCATGCTTGGGGCGGCTATATCTGGGCAACTGCCAAGAACTCTGGCTTCAGTAATATTTCCAACGGTAGAGGTAGCACAGATTCCTTATTCGTCAATAGTGGAGACAACGCCAACGCTTGGTTTGGGGCGATTGGGATGTCATTTCCAGATGTGGGAGGTAAAGGCAACTTACCAGGAATTCTCTTAGGTTTACCGCCCCGTGTTACTCACAGTGATGTCCGAGAAGAAGGGGATAACTCCTATCACATCGAAGCATTCTATCGCTTGCGACTTAACGATCATATCTCAGTGACTCCTGGTGTTTGGATGATTTTAAACCCCGAAAACAACAGTCACAACGATACGCAATATGTAGGAGTATTACGTACAACCTTTGATTTTTAATGATTTGAGATTTGAGATTGGGAACTTGTTCCATCTCAAATCCAAAATCTCAAATCCAAAATCTCCAATTTAAAACCTCAAATCCCTAGTTCCCCAATCCCCCATTCCCAATTCTGGCGTTAACCTCTGCTCTTCATAATTAGTAGCTTTTTGAGTCACAGCCAGCACCCCAAACACAATCGCACCCCCTAAAGCTAAAGCCAGCCACGGACGCTTACACAGAACAAAATCACGGATAATTCTAGCTAGAGGACTGCTTTGACGACGGATTGCTGAACAAATCAGCATTTGATTCAACACAAACGGATCACGCACATAATGTCCGCTTTGACAAACCACTAGTCTTTCTTGACAATACGGACAACTAAATAAACCGATATAAGTTTTCAATACCTTTGCCCTAGTATGTCTTTGGCAGATAGGGCAAATAACATAATGATGATCAAAGGTGTGTGTATTCATCTACATCTTCCGCTTAATCCTGTTAATTGACTCTCTTGATCTGGTGATATTAAATTCCCAAACAATACTGAGTAAGTTAAAAATTTGTGTATAACTTAATCATTAATTACATACTTACTTATCCATACTGAAAGTTATGCAAGGCTTGCAACATAAGGATATTGTAGATAGGTAAGAATCTCTAATATGAATAATGGCAGTATAATTATTTGCTATTGGCAATATTCTCTCTATGAGAGAATCAATGTAGTCATTATTCATACCTTGATGTTGGTGTTGTTCATTAACCATCGCTTCTCTTTTAATTTAACCATTATCTCCAGAAACATTTAGAGCCGCAAAATTTTTTTAACTAAATCTTTGCAACCAGGTGTTAGGGAATGGGGAATTGGGCATGGGGCATAGGGCATGGGGCATGGCGCATGGGAGACAAGGTAGACAGGGCAGAAGGTAAGAAACACTAATGACTAATGACTAATGACTAATGACTAATGACTAATGACTAATGACTAATGACTAATGACTATTGACTAATGACTATTGACTAATGACTATTGACTAATGACTAATGACTATTGACTAATGACTATTGACTAATGACTATTGACCATTGACTCTGACTTGTCTGCTGAATGAATAATGTCTCACAATAAGAGATAACAGATAAAAACTTAAATTTCTTCCTAGATTTACCTGTTTTTTCAATGACTCTATTGCCCTCTGCTGAACTGGGGAAGGCAAAGGAACAAATTGTCTTGTCTTCCTCCCCTAACCGTTTATTGCATCTCATTAACCGTTTTCAACTTTCTCCTGAAACCGTCGTGCTGTTTTTAGCTTTAATTATCGGCGGCGGTACTGGTATGGGTGTGGTGACTTTTCATTATTTAATCGAGTTGATTCACCAGCTCATGCTAGAAAATTTGATGGGTGTAATTGGGGCTTGGGGTTCTTGGACTCTAGCTTGTGTCCCCATGTTAGGTGGCTTAGTTGTAGGGTTGATGCGCTGGCGGACTCAAGATTTTGGCCCCGGACTTTCATCTTTAATTGCTGCTTCTGATGGTACAGAAATTAGACGGCAATTACGCCCAGTGACTAAAATGTTGGCTGCATCGGTTTCTTTGGGAAGTGGTGCTTCTTTGGGGCCAGAAGGGCCGAGTGTGGAAATTGGCGCGAATTTTGGGATGTTGCTGTCTCTAATTTTGCAGGTTTCCCAGGAAAAGCGGCGTTTACTTTTGGGTGCTGGTGCGGCGGCGGGATTAGCAGCCGGATTTAATGCCCCGATCGCCGGAGTCTTTTTCGCGCTAGAAGTAGTTATGGGAGCAACTTCTTTTGCTACTTCGGCGGTGAGTATTGTGTTACTCGCCGCAGTGGTTGCAGCTTTAATTGCTCAAATTGGTTTGGGGGCGCAACCTGCTTTTGCTTTACCGGTTTACCAAGTCCGTAGCCCTTTGGAGTTACCGATTTATTTGGGCTTGGGCTTGGGTGCTAGTTTAGTTTCTCTGATATACACACAATCAATTCGTTTAGCAAAGGCTTGTTTTGCTGGCTCAATTCCTGGCTTCAGTTTTTTTGGCAAAATTCCTCAACCCATACACCCCATTATCGGAGGTGTAATTGTTGGTGTTGCGGCTTTGCAATTCCCGCAAATTTTGGGTACTGGCTATGAAACAGTCCAAGCAATGCTGCAAGATGTAGAACTTTCCCTCAATTTACTTTTAGCTTTACTACTAGTGAAATTGTTGATGACAGCTATTAGTGCAGGTAGTGGTTTTGTGGGGGGTTTGTTCGCACCTGCAATGTTTCTGGGTGCTTCTTTAGGATCAGCTTATGCCAAGATTTTACCCCTGATTGCTCCTGGTTTTGCTGAATATATGGCTGCACCACCAGCTTATGCAATGGTGGGAATGGCGGCTGTATTAGCTGGGAGTGTGCGCGCTCCTTTAACGGCAATTTTAATGTTGTTTGAATTAACGCGCGACTATAGAATTGTTTTGCCTTTAATGGCGGCTGTCAGTTTAAGTGTATGGCTAGTAGACCGCATTCAACCCAATGCTGATGCTAATGCCAATCTGCAACAAATTGGCCTAGCAGAGTTGAAAGATGAACAGGAGGAATTATTACAGCAAATTTTAGTAGAGGATGCAATGCTTTCTTGCCCGAAAAAACTCCCTGCTAGCTTGGGAGTTTTGGAAGCTGCAAAAGAAATGACACGCGATCGCACCCGTAGTGCTTTAGTAGTTGATGGAGCAGAACAATTAGTTGGGATACTCTCTCTAGAAGACATTAACCGCACGCTTTCCCTATGGCAAAATTACTCTAATTCTTCCACCGAAAACCAGAGTAATTTTGCCAGTCAAACTATCATGGATATCTGTACCACTGAAATACTTTATGCTTGGCGTGATGAACCTTTATCTGAGGCTTTTGATCGAATGACTCTCAGAGGTTTGCATCAGTTACCAGTGGTAGCACGGGATAACCATGAATTGATTTTAGGTTTATTAGATCGAGAGCAAATCGCACTCACCTATGACTTGGCAGTTACAAGTAAAGCAATTCATGGGTTAGCCAATGGCCATTAGTTATTAGTCCTTAGTCTTTAGTCATTGATTTAACTCATTTTATGAGTCAAATATCGAGTCTAAAATCTATTGACTATTGACTATTGACTAATTATGCTGTAGCTTCCTCAGCTTCTACGCCTAACTTTTCATCTTCATCTACTTGACGCAGGCGAATGTGCTTTTTACCTAAAGTAATGAGAAATTCATCTCCTGGTTTGAGGTTCATCTGTTTTGTGTAGGCTGAACCAATTAACAAGTTACCATTGGATTGCACACTAATTCTATAGCTAGCACTACGTCCACCGCGTCCATTCGCATTGGGCGCGCTGTCTAACTGAATGCCTTCAGCATCAATTAGGGCATTCAAGAACTTCATCATATTGACGCGCTCTACACCATTTTTAGTAACGGTATAGTAGCCACACTGCTTTGCTTTTTCTTCTTTGCTAAGGTTCTCTAGCTCTTTGACTTTCTTGAGCAGTTCTTCACCGACTAGGGGTTCAATCTTTTTCTGTTTAGGCATCAACTTAGGTCAAAAATCAATGGTTAAAGTAGTTGAATCGATTTTCTTTTAGCTGACTTAAGCTAATAGGAACATTATCCTTTAGTTTTTATCTCAGCCTAGCCAAGTATATTACATTCAAAGGTAAAAATGTTGCAAGTTTTTCAATATTGTTAAGACCATCTATTTTAGATAATGATGATAAATATCTTTAGTTTGTTGATCACTGCTAAACTATATTTATTTAAGTTTTCTAAAGTGGTGCAAAAAAACTTGTCTATTTACTGAGATTGATCATTGGAGTGAAAAGTGATAAGCAAAACTGATCCTTAGTCAACCCATTTTGGATTTTAGATTTGCGATTTCGGATTGACACCGATTACTCGTTGAGTGTGGGGCTTAGAGATTGTAGATTGACCGTCTTCTCTACGAGATGCTGCGCCAAGGTAGCAGACGTAGTGCAGCGAGTATTTTATATTTTTCCACCCACGGTGGGACTTGTAACCTAAAAAATCCAAAATCCAAAATCCAAAATCTAAAATTAGGAGGGTCAATAGTCAAAATTCAATAGTAAATCGCTCAATACAGTTGCTAGCTTATAGAAGATGTGGTAAATGGTGCTGATAATTGCTAAAGGGTAGTTCCTAAGAAACGATGACTTACTCACATACCGTTGACTGTTGACTAATGACTAATGACTAATGACTAATGACTAATGACTAATGACTAATCCCCATGAAACTAACTACTAAAGGACACTACAGCGTCAAAGCATTACTTGACTTGAGTTTACAACCTGGTTATGGGCCTGCATCTGTGAAAGTAATATCTAAACGTCAAGATATTCCGGCTCCATACCTGGAAAAATTACTAATAGAAATGCGCCGTGCTGGACTTGTCAAATCAATTCGCGGTAGTGTAGGAGGGTATCAACTAGCAAAAAAACCCGCGCAAATTTCGATAGGGCAAATTTTAGAAGCCGTAGGAGAAACAGTCACAAATTTACCTCATCATACCCCCACACCAGCGCAAACAGAAGATTGGGTAACATTTAGCTTGTGGCAAAGACTCAACCAAAAGCTGAAAGAGGCTTTGTATAGTATTACTTTGGCAGATTTATATTACGATGCTCGTAGTTGGCAAGCATCTTTAGGAGAAGAAGCGAGTTTTGTGGTTTAGTCAATAGTCAATAGTCAATAGTCAATAGTCAATAGTCAATAGTCATTAGTCATTAGTCATTAGTCATTAGTCATTAGTCATTAGCTTTTCTCCTCTGCTACCTTGTCCACCTTGTCCCCAGTCCCCAGTCCCCAGTCCCCAGTCCCCAGTCCCCCCAAAAACGTGCTATCTGCTCTCATCCTTCTCTTGGCGGCAATTTTAGATTATTTAATTGGTGATCCTTGGGGTTGGCCTCATCCTGTGCAGGTGATGGGATGGGTGATTTCTCGTTTGAGTAAATTATTTCTGCAATTTTGCCATAAACCTTTCACCCAAAGATTAGTAGGAATTATCTTGGCTTTGATTTTAATTATTGGTAGTGGTGGTGTGGGTTGGGTGGTGATTTACATAGCGGGATGGTTACATCCATTATTAGCGATCGCTGTTCAAGTTATGCTTTTAGCTAGCTGTTTTGCTTTTCGGAGTTTGCGAAATGCAGCAGTTGATGTTTTAACACCACTAACAGCTAAAGATTTACCGTTAGCACGCCAAAAATTAAGTCAATATGTAGGTAGAGACACAGAAAATCTATCAGAATCAGAAATTTTACGCGCGGTTTTAGAAACAGTTACAGAAAATGCTACCGATGGTGTAACATCTCCACTGTTTTACGCTATCATCGGTGCTTGCATTCCAGGTGTGGGAGCTGCACCTCTAGCGTTAGCATACAAAGCTAGTAGTACCCTAGATTCAATGGTGGGGTATCGAGAACTTCCTTATACATATATAGGATGGTGTAGTGCGCGACTAGAAGATTGTTTAACTTGGTTGCCTTGTCGTCTCACAGTGTTAACTTTAGGTTTATTATCAGGGAAACCTGGATATGTATGGCGCATTTGTCGCCGTGATGCTAAAGCTGATCCTAGTCCTAATTCTGGTTGGAGTGAGTGCGTTTATGCAGCGATTTTGGGTGTGCAAATGGGTGGTACAAATTGGTATCGAGGAGTTCCTAAGCCAAAGCCGCTATTAGGAGATCCCATTCATCCCATTCAACCAATTCATATTAACCAAGCCTTACAGCTTACCAGATATTGCTTTTTACTATGGTTAGGAATAGCGATCGCAATCCTAATAAACTAGTCATTATTTCATACACTGGGCATAGGGTATAGGGCATTGGGCATAGGTAAAAAATTCTCTCCAGTCCCCATTCCCCAGTCCCCATTCCCCATTCCCCGTTCCCCATTCCCCATTCCCCATTCCCCAATTATGCCTACACCAAGCAAAATTGTTGAAATCCTTTCTGCCGAAGATTTACGCCGTACTGTAACGCGTTTAGCTTCTCAGATTATCGAAAGAACTCGCGATTTATCACAGTTGGTATTAGTTGGCATTTATACCCGTGGAGTACCGTTAGCTGAACTATTAGCCCGTCAAATTGAGACACTAGAAGGTATTGATACACCAGTGGGAGCATTAGATATTACTTTCTATCGGGATGATCTAGATCAAATTGGTTTGCGAACTCCAGCCAAAACCAATATTCCCTTTGACTTGACAGGAAAAACAGTGGTGTTAGTAGATGACGTGATTTTCAAAGGCAGAACAATTCGTGCTGCATTAAATGCTGTCAATGAATATGGTAGACCAGAAGTGATTCGTTTAGCTGTGCTGGTTGACAGAGGTCATCGCGAATTACCTATTCATCCAGATTTTATAGGTAAGCAATTACCCACTGCCAAAGAGGAAGTTGTGAAAGTTTATTTCCAAGATTGGGACAGTAAGGATGCAGTGGAATTAATTGGTTATTAATTCAGCAAGTGCTGAGTGCTGAGTAGTGAGTGCTGAGTGCTGAGTGCTGAGTGCTGAGTGCTGAGTGCTGAGTGCTGAGTGCTGTTAGCGGTAGCGCGGCGTTTAGCAGGTACTGACTAATGACTAATGACTAATGACTATTGACTAATGACTAATGACTAATGACTAATGACTAATGACTATTGACTAATGACTAATGACTATTGACTATTGACCAACTGTCTTCTTCTTTACCTCGTTTAAACGCTTTTATTCCTGTAGAGGGATTACCAAACCGCCCTAAATTAAGGTTTATTGTAAAAGTAAGTCTTAGAATTGTTGACGACATAGGACAAAATATATTTTTTATCTCAAGATGACTCAATTTAGACCTCATAGACAAAGATGCAATGTTATTTTTTATTGTTTTGACAGCATCAAAGTAGAGGGATATAGATATCATATTTAATCATTACTTTAAAAATCCTTCATTATCAAACTACACACTTTCATAATTTTGCTTGGATAAAACAATTGAGAGCAAAACGCTGGTTGGAAACTGAAGAACTGCTACTAGCAGCGATGGGAAGCAATGGAAAAGAGTCCAATTAGAGTCTTGTTAATTGATGATAATGAAAATGATTACGTTCTCACTCATGATTGGTTAAGTGAGTGTCAAATAATCACCTGTGAACTAGAATGGGTCGATAATTATCAAGCTGCTCAAGCTGCGATCGCTCAAGCTCAACATGACATCTATATTGTAGATTACCGTTTAGGACTAGATAGCGGACTGGAATTAATTCGTGAAGCAGTTAATGATGGTTGCAAAGCACCCGTAATTTTACTGACTGGTCAAGGAGACAGGGAAATCGACCTGCAAGCAATACAAGCAGGCGCAGCAGATTATTTAGAAAAAGGATTATTGAATGCACCTTTATTAGAACGTGCGATTCGTTATGCTATTGAACGCAAAGACACAGAAAAACAAATTAAGCAACAAGCTGCTTTACTTGATATTGCGAAAGATGCCATTTTTGTCCAGAATTTAGCCGGACAAATTTTATTTTGGAATCAAGCTGCCGAGTTACTTTACGGCTGGGAGAAAGCAGCAGCTATTGGGAAGAAAACACATGAACTGTGGCAAGAAACTAATTTACAACTATTAAATACAGCTTTAGAAGATTTAAAAAAAAATCACTATTGGGAAGGTGAATTAAATCAAAAAACTAAAACTGGAAAAAACATCATTGTTGAAAGTCGTTGGACGCTAGTAAATGAATTTGGAGAACAAACCGAATCGATTCTTGTAGTCAACACAGAAATTACCGAGAAAAAACAACTAGAAGCACAGTTTCTCCGCGCTCAACGTTTAGAAAGTATCGGCACTTTAGCTAGTGGAATTGCTCACGACCTCAATAATGTCTTAGCTCCTATTTTAATGACAGCACAACTATTAGAATCCCAAATTCAAGATGAGCGTTCTTTGCGACTACTGCCGATATTAATTAGTAATGCTAAACGAGGCGCAAATTTAGTTAAACAGGTACTTTCTTTTACCCGTGGACTAGAAGGCGATCGCACTCTTTTGCAACTCAGGCATTTAATTCTAGAAGTGCAACAAATAATTAAAGAAACATTCCCGAAATCAATTGAAGTTGCTACTAAAATCTTACCAAATCTTTGGACTGTATCGGCTGATGCTACACAAATTCATCAAGTGCTGATGAATTTGTGTGTGAATGCGCGTGATGCTATGCCAAATGGGGGGATATTACAAATTGCGGCTGAGAATTTTTTCATCGATGAAAATTATGCCAGGATGAATTTAGATGCAAAGGTCGGCTCTTATGTGATGGTAACGGTGACAGATACAGGTAGCGGTATTAGTCCAGAAATTTTAGACCGAATATTTGAGCCATTTTTCACCACCAAAGAAATAAATCAAGGGACTGGGCTTGGTCTTTCTACTGTTCTTGGTATTATTAAAAGTCACGGGGGTTTTATCAATGTCACTACGGAAATAGCCAAAGGTAGTCAATTTAAAATCTATTTACCAGCACAAGAAGCTAAAGAAACGCTGGAGGAAATAGAAGCAGAATCACCTCTAGGCAATGGAGAACTGATTTTAGTTGTAGATGACGAAGATGCAATTAGAAACATTACTAAAACATCCCTAGAAAGCCACAACTACAAAGCTATCACAGCCAGTGATGGTATTGAGGCTATAGCTTTATATGCAGAATATCAATCAGAAATATCTTTGGTATTAACAGATATGGTCATGCCGTCAATGGACGGATTAACGACGATTCGCACATTACAAAAAATTAACCCTGGAGTCAAAATTATTGCGGTCAGTGGACTGGCTACTAGTGATAAAGTAAGTGCAGCCCATAATATAGGTATTCAAGCTTTTTTAGCAAAACCCTATACAGCTAGTCAGTTATTACAAACAATCAGTAGAGTCAATCAATTTTAAATTTTAGATTCAATCCAAAATTTAAAATCTAAAATTCGGAGTTTCAAACAGAAATAACACTTAGAATACTGGTGTCATGCAAACTAACCAAACTATAAAATCTGAAGTTTTAGCAGCGAATACAGCCTTTTATCGAGCTTTTGAAAAAAAAGATATAGATGCGATGAGTAATGTGTGGTCAAAAGGTACTGGTAGTTGCTGTATTCACCCTGGTTGCGATGCGCTACGGGGTTGGCAAGAAATCAGCATTTCTTGGGAACAAATATTTAAAAATACGGCTTATATGGAAATTAATACTGATATTCTGAATATAGAATTAGTAGATAGTTTAGCTTATTTAAGCGTGATAGAAAATGTCTTACAAGTGGTTAGAGGTAAAAGGTTAGAGGCACGCTCAATAGCTACCAATATATTTCAATTATTGGGAGGTAAGTGGTATTTAGTGCATCATCATGGTAGCCCAATTATGAGATAGTAATTAGTAATTGGGATTTAGATTTAGGATAATTTTTTAATAAACTTATGAAATCAGTGCTGACATCTAACCATATTGCTATTCAAAAACCTAGAGAGGAAGATAGCTTTGCTATTACCTTTGCACCATTATCTATAGATGAAATCTATCATCGAGCCGATGATCCTGCTAATGGTGCTGTTGTAATTATGAGTGGAACGGTTCGCAATCAAACTGATGGTAAACCAGTGATTGCGCTGGAATATCAAGCGTATGAACCGATGGCCTTGCAAGTTTTTTATCAAATTGCGGCTGAGATTCGCCATCAATGGACTGATGTAAATCGTGTAGTTATTCATCATCGCATCGGACGTTTGCAAATAGGAGAAATTAGCGTTTTAGTAGCAATTGGTTGTCCGCATCGCAGTGAAGCTTTTGATGCTTGTCGTTATGCAATTGATACTTTAAAACACAATGCGCCCATTTGGAAAAAGGAATGGTACAGTGCAGAAAATGGGGCTTTATCTAGTACCTGGGTAAGTATTGGAGCTTGTGAACAGTCAGGAGACAACTGTTAGATAAATAATAAGCGATCGCTCTTAACCCAAGATGAGGAAATATTAACTTTCCTCATCTAATCAATTAAATTCATGTAATTTTCAGGCGGAAAATTTCACGCAAATTAGTGAGATTTTTCTTGATATATTTATCGAGAATTGCGGGGATTAGTAGAAGCAGGAATCAATTGAGGAAATGGGTCTGGTTGTGGTTGGGGAATTCTAACTCCACGACCTTCTTGTGCGGCTCTGATTTTTTTAAGCTAGTTCGTAGTAAGGACTTTAGTCCTTACTACAAACCTTTGATTATTTACTTAACTTGCAATTAGGATTAATGGACTTCCAAAAAATAAATTATCCAATTTCTGCGAGAAGACATCGTGATTTTTCCCCCTGCTCCCTGCCCCCTGCCCCTCTGCCTACAAAGTGATAGTATATTTTTCTAGTGGTAAGTCCCTAATTTCTTAGCGCAGGTTAATGGGATATTTCCTAAAGGTATCTCCGCCGGTGAAACGTACCAGTGGCCGTCCCGTTCTATTAACCAGTTGTACCGCCGCAGAACAACTTTCAGGTGTCGCAATTCT
The DNA here is from genome assembly GCF_021596505.1 of Nostoc sp. CMAA1605. Lineage (GTDB taxonomy): Bacteria > Cyanobacteriota > Cyanobacteriia > Cyanobacteriales > Nostocaceae > Trichormus. Next base: position 58,511 of record NZ_PJIZ01000022.1, read on the forward strand.
GACTCTATCTATATTCCAGTTATCGTAACCATCAAAAGGATTGCGGGGTGCGCCACTATGTTCGATTCTCAATCCAGCCAAGTCACCAATTTTTGTCCCTGATGGTAAAGGAATAGTTACTGTATTGGTGGAGTTATTTGGCCAATTTCTTCCCTGGTTAAGATTTACCTTTGACAGTGTTGTGCCATTCTGTAGTTTAATTACTCCGTAGGCTACAGAACCGCCTCTGATGTCATCACCGCCAGTGGTAATGGCTACTTGCAAGGATGAAATAGGTGTATTTCTGGCTGAGGATGGGGCATTGAGGGTAATATCGTGAAATGTGTTGACTCCAGTCAAACGCACCAATGGCCGTCCAGATGTGTTTGCTAGTTGTACCCCAGCAGAACAGGTTCTAGGTGTAGCAACCTTGAGGGTATCAACATTCCAGTTATCGTAGCCATCAGGAAATCGCCGGGGCGCGCCATCATGTTCTAGGGTGAAAGAAACTAAATCCCCAAGTGTTGTACCTGTGGGTAAAGGTAGAGAAACCCTGTAGGTGGAGTTGTTACCCCAGTTTCTACCACGATTTAGATTAACTTTTTCTGTCCTTCCACCTCTTAATTCCACAATTCCGTACACAACAGAACCACCACGCAAATCATCACCACCAGTAGTAATGGTTACATCTAAAGCGGAAACCTCTGTTGTGGGAGATTGAGCGATACTCCAGGGGAGTCGCTGCGCGATCGCACTGTTTTGTTGTACAGTCAAAACAGCAGTAGTGGGTACAAGTAAACTCAGAATGAGGCTTTTAAATCTAATATATTTGTTCATAGATATTTCCTCCTACTTAACTTTCTGCCATCACGAGAGTTAGTTGATTTCGTCCTCACTTTCAATAACAGGTGAGGCTGAGAAAATATTCCGAAATTTGCTAAAAAATTTTTGCTCAACATCATAAAAAGACTGCAAAGCAAGACTCAGTAAGCTTTTCGTTACTCATGCAATCTTTAGCAGGTGCATAAAATCTTATCCCCAAACCTATATATGTCAGTGTTTTTGATCTGACAAATAGCAATTTCATTTGGAACAGACGTATCAAGGATTAGTCTATTGAGTAATCTGCAATCGCCGTCCTCTTATGATCTGCTCTCTTTTTATGTAAGTTGAGATAATATACTTATGCAGTCAAAACCAATCGCAGATACCGTTACACATTTCATCATTGATGCCGAGTATCAAGAAGTAATCGCCAAGATTGCGCGCAAATATACTAGAGGCACTTCTATGTCTTGGGAAGATGCGGTGCAAACTGCAATGATGAAAGTTTACGAAGCTGTCAAAGCTGGAAAGTTTCACCAAGGGGGAATGGCAGAATTTCAGCGTTGGGCTACAGTTGTAGCGCGATATGAGATTATTAACTTTGTGAAAAAAGAACAGCTGCGTCACTACCAAAGTCTCGATACTACTATCGCTGGTACAGATTTGTTTTGGGTTGATACCATTGCTGATGATAGTAATTTATGGGATGTTGTCACCCGCGCCGATTTAATTATCCAAGCAAAACAAGCAATTATCAATCTAGATTCGCGGTATAGCGATCGCGGTTATCTCAAATTATGGCAGCTAATGGTTGCAGGAAAAAACCAAACCCAACAAGCGTCTGCATTAGGAATTAGTCAAGGTGAAGTTTCCAAGCGTTGGAAAGAATTAGTTGGACGTGTCGCTATGGAATTAGGACTATTACAACCCGAAGCCATTAAACACGCACAAACTCAAACCAAAGCTACTCGCAAGCGTTCACAAGCCACATGGTAGTTTTTTCGCCAATTTGGAAGAATTTATTATTTGTTGGCATAGAATAATCCACTGACTTGTTAACACAATTAACAACCCTTCAATATCGGGAAATTTTCACCTATGCGTAGAGAATCTGAAAAATCTCAATCTGCTAATCTGCGAAAACCTTTAGCAGCACCACAACCTGGAGAAATCTGGGAAATCAGTCGCCACTTACAATATTATGGTGAGTTTTCCCCCACTGCCGAAAATCAATTCTACTCTACCGCAGCTCAAAGCTTTTTACGGGGGGAAACTCCACCTCGTTACGTCATGATTATCACAGAACCGGAAGCAGAGATTGTTTCTGTCATGGTATTGTCTACCGAAACTAATTTTATTTCTGATATTAATTTATTAATTCCTGCTCAGATTTCTGGTTCAGCACAAGATTTATTAGCAGAAACTTGGCACGTACAACCGATGTTAGTTAGTAATTTATTACAGCCAGTTGGTCAAAGGTTATCAAGGAAGATTTACGATGTTTTACTAACAGTAGGAGACTACTATCATGGTTTAGTTGATCAACAACTAGAAAATCATCATATTGAAAAATTAGGTTTAAAATTAAACGCTACAACATCTTTAGACATCAATAAAATCACTCTATTTCATCAACAAGAACAAGACTGGAGTGACGTTCTAACAATATCCGTAGCAGCTTATCATACCTATATTAAAACTGTAAACTTTACTGATAAAATTCTGCAAGAGCAAATAGATATAGAGCAAGAATTAGCAGAATTTGAGTCCACTGAACATAAATTCATCACTTCACTAGCGACAGCCTTAAATAAAACCCATACTATTCTCAGTCGCTGGACACAAAATATTTTTGAACCCGAATGGCAAAACTCTTCTCAACTACCAAAATTCGCAGTTGCTACCCGCAGTGCTAGGGAATTACAACACTCTCCCCTCAACCCTGATGAAATTACGGCAATTATTCAGCAATTATCATCTACAAATGACGAAAAACAACGCCAGCGAGCAGCTAAAGATTTAGGAGAGGTTGCTGTTGGTAATAGTGATGCAATTCAAGCCTTGGTGAATTTGTTACGCAGCACAGCTGATGATGAAACATTATGGATAGCTGTAGAAAGTTTGCGAAAACTTGATCCAGCAAATCAGGCTGCTGGTATCAGACGAATTAAACTGATTGATTTAGGAATAGAGATTGCAGGTAAAGATATAGCTTTAGCAGTGGCATTTTTACACAAGATTGATGGTGATGTTAGCGTACTTTTACAAATTTATCCCACAGGTAATCATAATTATTTACCACCTGATTTAAAACTGATACTGCTGGATAATTCTGGTAATATATTGCGAGAAGTTATAGCTAGATGCACCGACATTTATATCCAACTCAAGTTTAGCTGTACAGTGGGAGAAGCATTTACTGTGCAAATAGCTTTAGGTGAGACGAATTTTAGCGAAGATTTTGTAATGTAATTCCACCAAAATATGTAGCTTATCGGATAATACAGTTCCGTTAAGATTTCGGGCGTATTACGCAAACTTGAAAGTTGTAGCTCTTATAGACGGGCGATCGCTTCATCTACAATCAAGCTAAGGGTGAACTGTTCTTTGATGCCGATGGTAACGGTGCGACTGCACAAGTGCAAATTGGTCTATTCTCTAACCGTGCAGCTTTAACTGCTGATAGTTTTGTATTGTTCGGAAATGTAGAAGTTTAAATATCAATATCTTTGATTATGCGGTGATACCACAATTATGTCATTGCTCCCCGCACTAATATCACCGTACTATCTACACCAGAGGCGATCGCTTCTGGTATATTACCTTGGATAGCTTGTTGCAGTAAGCCTTCACGGGAAGCACCCAACACCACCACATCAAAGCCTTGATTTTCTACTAATTCAATTACACCCTCAGCCACAGAATTAGCTTGTACAGGAGTTGCAATTACTGTACTCGCTAATTGACGGCGGCGCATCAATTGACGCAAAGCTTGTTCTATCACCGTCATATCTGGCTGAAATTCCAAGGGTTTAAACACCCGTGTTAAACAAATTTGGGGATGATCTCCCAAGGTGACTAAAGCCGGTAATAATTTAATTGCTAATCTTGCATTCGGCCCCCCAGCCATCGGTACTAACCAACGATTAAAGGACTGGGGACTGGGGACTGGGGACTGGGGACTAGTACCTAGCTTAACTAGCACTACGTCACAGGTGGCTTGGCGAATGATGGTATCTACGACGTTACCAAAGATTCGTCCTGGGGTGGAGGTGTTACCTTTCCAGCCCATCAAAATTATGTCTATATGGCTTTCATTGATGGTTTCTAGAATAGCTTGGGCGGTGTCGTGGGCGACGCGAATTTGAGTATGTAGGGGAATGTGCCATTTTTTGGCTAAAACTTCCGCTTGTCTGAGAAGACGGCGACTTTTTGTAGTTCTGACTGGTGTTTCGGCGGGGGAACTGTGGCGAGATACTAAAATAACCTGGACGCATTCTATTTCATAGTGGCGATCGCGGGCAATGGCGGCGGCCATTTCTAATAATGTTTCGGCGGTTTCAGGGTTAGCGACAGGGACTAATAACCTACCTCTGCCAACACTAGGCGATCGCGTTTGGTAAACTACATAGGAAGGTTCTGGTTGTGGCCCTGGAATTGCGTTTTTTCCGTTCAATTGATCTGCTTCGGCGCGGATAATGTCTGCACGGGTAATAATCCCAATTAGTTTTTTCCCTTCTACCACAGGTAAACGACTGAGTTGATATCTATCTAGTAAATACAACACATTACTCAAGCTATGCACAGGTGTCACTGTCATGGGATTGGCGGTCATAATCTCTCGTAAAGCCGTATCCTTTTGTAAGTGGCGATGTTGAATTTTAGTTAAATCTGATTGGGTGACAATTCCCACCAATTTACTATTCTCCACTACCGGAAAACCGCGATGATGGGAAGTAGAAAAGGCTTGGGTGACTTCTTCTAAAGTCATGTCTGCATCTAGGGTTTCTACCCGTTGTTGCATCACATCTTTAGCGGTTAACTGATTTAAAATACCTTCGACAGAAACTTTTTTAGTTAAGGTAATACCATTTAATTGCAAAAGCTTTTCATACAGCGAACCAGGAAATACTTTATCAGCTACTAAATAAGCCGTGACTACCACAATCATTAAAGGTAGCACTAAATTAAAATCCGTGGTCATCTCAAAGACAATCACAATAGCGGTGATGGGGACTTTAGAAACCGCACTAAAAAATCCCCCCATCCCAGCTAAAGCATAGGTAATGGGAGAAGCTTGATCAACAAATTGGAAGCTCAACACCCCTACCATGTGACCCAAAACTGAACCTAAAATCAAACTTGGTGCAAATAATCCTCCCGGCGCGCCCGAACCAAAGGCAATTAAGGTGAGAATGAACTGAGAGATAAAAGCGATCGCGGCTATGGTAGGCTGTAATTCACCAGTAATAATATATTCTCGTAATCCCGTATTATCTCGAAAAGAAGCCGGCAATAAAGAAACAATAATTCCCGAAATTAAGCCAGCTAAAGCCATCCTCAAGGGTAAGCTGATATGCAAGCGGCGATATAATTTTATACTTAAAATTAAGCCTTGATTAAATAATGCCCCCAGTATCCCTGCTAAAACACCCAACAACAAAAAAAAGGGAATTTCTGTAAAATAAAATCTACTGGAATAGTGCATTAATTCAATACTTAAATCCAGACTACCACCGCCCAACAACCGCGACATCACCCCACCAATAAACGCCGCGATAATTGCAGTTCCTAAAGTTAAGCCTGATAAATCTTGCAGTAATTCCTCAATAATAAATAGTACCCCAGCGATGGGAGCATTAAACGCCGCAGCCAAACCAGCCCCTGCACCAGCCGCAATCATTTGTCGCCGATGATCTGGCGAAGTCGGAACTAGATGACTCATCCCCGCCGCTAAACCAGCACCCACTTGCACCGTCGGCCCTTGTCTTCCTAGAGTCATCCCCGAACCTAAAACAATAATGGCAGTGAACAGCTTAATTAAAGCTACCCGCCAAGATAATTTCGTCGGGACATTAGCCAAAGTCGCCTTAACTTGAGGGATACCACTACCCGCCGCCTGTGGTGCTAACCTTTCTACCAGCCAGCCAGCTAAAAACCCAAAACTCACCCCAACCAAAGGTAAAGCCACCCACGCCGGTAAAATATGAGAACTCTGAACCCGCAATGCACCCAACGAACCCGAACCCACCTTTAAAATGACCGCAGAGAAAGCAGCCACCACCCCGATAATACAAGCTTCTGCGATCGCTAACCCTTTTCTTGGCTGCAACCACCTACGAAAGTCCATAAGTTAGTTGTTAGTTATTAGTCATTAGTCATTAGTCATTAGTCAACAGTCATTACTCATTACTCATTACTTATTACTCATTACTTATTACTCAGCACTCAGCACTCAGCACTCATCACTCACTAATTCCTCCCCGTTGTCGATAGTCCTTCCACTATCAAAGATGGAGTGTAACAAGAGCCATTCCAATCAGTATCACTACCTAATTCTATTTGTTTGAGGGCAGTATAGATATTACCTGCTACCATCGTATCTTTTATGCGTCCGATAACTTCTCCTTTGCGGACGCGATAACCTAATTCAATGTTGATGGAGAAGTCGCCGGAAATACCGCCGCCGCCACCTAACATTTGATCCACTATTAAACCGTCATCAATATTTTGAATTAACTCTTGTAATGATGCTGTACCTGGTTTGATTAAAAAATTAAATAATCCAGGGGTGGGATAACTACTTAAGCTGGGACGGACGGCGTTACCAGTTGTACCAGTACCTAGTTTCTTTCCAGTGGTGCGATCGCAATAATAATTTTGTAAGATGCCATTTTCGACGAATACTAAAGGACTGGTGGGTGTACCTTCATCATCAAAAGGACAGCTATAAGGGCCTGCTGAGGGGTCTTGATATAAAGTCAGGCTAGAAGCAATGATTTGTTGACCAATACGTTCTGCCCAAGGCGAGGCTGATTCTAGCACTCGTTTACCATTTAACGCCGCTTGGGCAGTTCCCCATAACATATCCGCCGCTTTCGATGTGAACAACACCGGAACACGTCTATGAGGAGACGAAACATTTTTCTTCGCCCATGTCAATCTTTGTAAAATTTGCTGGGCTAATTTTTGCGGTTCTAAAATGTCGCGCTGGGTTTGACCATCGGAAACACTTAAAAAATCATCCCCTCTCACCCATTCAGCCGACATATAGCAACTTAGAGTAGTATCAGTATAATATGCGTCTAAACCTCTACTGTTGACAATTCTTGTTACTTCTAAATCACATTCCCAGTCACTATTACAGACCACATCTGGATAAGCATCACGGATGATGGCGATCGCTTCTTTTCCCCAACCCACTAAAACTTCTACAGGTACAGATGTTCCTAAATTGGGATAAACACCCTGAGAATCGCTGACTAACTCCAAGACTTCTGGCTGGTTCAGTTTGCTTAAAGCGATCGCCCTTTCTACCATTGCTTGTGGTTCCACAGAACCGTAAGCCACCGTGAGTCCTGGCCGGCCATTGCGCCATAATCGCAGTGCCGTACCTTCAGATTGACTGGTTTCTAGTTGTTTGAGTCGGTTAGCCTCAAAAAAAACCGGACGAGATAGCGATCGCGACTGATACACCTCAGCTGCTTCTGCGCCCGATTTGATAGCTAACTCCAGTAGCCGTTCTGCTAGTGTATCCTGTAACAAGTTTTCAGAACCCATGACTCTCGGTAAATGATGGATTTTGGATTTTGAACCGCCACTCAACGCAGATCATTATCCCAAATCATTAGCAATTATCCGCGTAAATTAGCATTTGATAAATTCGCAATGCAGACGGACGCAGATAATTATCCCAAATGATCGGTATCTCTTTGCATTTATTAGGATTGGGGATTGGGGACTGGGGACTGGGAATCGGGAATTGGGAATTGGGAATCGGTAAATACAGTCACAAGAAAGATGAGAACAGATTTAACCCCAATGCCCCATGCCCAATGCCCCATGCCCCATTTAAGGCAAACCAATCTCCTGTAACAGCCAAAATCCTGCGAAAGCTTCCGCTTGCGGATCAGATTGTACGCCTAGAAAATGTACACCATTGGCTTTTTGCTTGGCAGTTTCAAAACCCTTTGCTTCCGCTAGGGTGGTGGAATTTTTGATATTGGCTAAAATCCAACTTTCTGTAGAACCAGTTTCTAAAACTAACCTCGTGCCTTGTTTCTCATCAATTCGCAAAAATGCCAACTCCAAACCAGACATCCAACCAGCTAAAGGTAAAGCTCTGGGTGAGAAAATCAAAATACCAGGGATGCGGGTTTCGGGGGCTAATTGTGCCAAATCTAGGGGAAAAGCTTCACTAAAGCCGATTTCCCACTCTGGCATTTCCGCCAACTCCCCAGCCGATAAGGAGACAAATATCCATTGTTGTCCTTCTAGTGCATCAGGCAATCTCTGGGGTAAAGGACTATCTAACCTAACTGAAGGATTTGTCCCCCCTTGATAGCCGACTTCTTGGGGATAAACCTCAGTCATACGCTCTTGCAGCCATTGGTTAAGTACCAAAGTCTTGCGGCTAGGTAGGGAAGGAATTCCCAAATCTTCGCAAGCTTTCGTAATCATATTGTTCATTTGGCGGCGGAAAAAGCGAATTTTGATTGGTGCTTCCCCAGCTTTATCGATAGCTTCCTGTAATGCTGTCCTTAACCAGACTGAGTTTACCTGTGTACTAGGACAATACTTTGCATAACGGAATAGAGAATCTAAGTTTGTGCGAATATCTAAAGGACTTTCACAGACTAAGACTTCCCAAATTTTTTTCTGATTTTCGTCCAAAATCGGACGGGAGTAAAAATCTATTTCCCAAATACTGCCCATGTTTTGCCGTAAAAATCTGGCGAGTTTATATTTTGCTTATATTCTCACTCTACCAAGGATGGTCAATAGTTATTAGTCAATAGTCAATAGTTATTAGTCAATAGTCATTAGTCATTAGTCATTAGTCAGCATTGGCTAAACGCCCCTCTACCGCTAACAGCACTCATTACTCATTACTCATTACTTCCTATGCCCAATGCCCAATGCCCAATGCCCAATGCCCCATGCCCAATGCCCCATGCCCTTAATCCCTCGCCTCATAATACCTACACCCTTTACAGGGGCCGTGGGGGTTGACTGCACAACGGAGATAACCGCAACGGGCATTAAATTTACAACTAATGTCACCAATGAGAAAGCCTACCCCTTCTAGGTAATAGCGATCGCCTTCTACTGGTCTAAGACTTTGTTGTATCCTAGCTCTAGAAGCATTAATAGCGGCTTGGCGCAACCGTAAACGTATTCGCCAATGGGTTTTACGAATTACCCATAGCGAAAACAGGGAAGGGAACAAACCAATAGTAATTAGTAAAAGTGTCCTAAAAACTTCTCTCATCCTCTTAAGATACGTCGAGCGATTTGCTATTTGCTTCCTCCGTCAAATTATAAAGGATATGCTGAAAACCCTGTGGCTTTATTCCCAATCCCCAGTCCCCAATCCCCAATCCCCAATCCCCTATCTCCTCCGACGCTGCTTGCCTAATTTTTTCCTATGGGCGCGTTGACGCAGCTGTTGTGCGAGGAGTGCGGCTTCTCTTTCGGCTTTAAATAAATCAATTTTTCTGGTTGTGAGCAGAAAGGAATAATCTGGCTTTTGTCTTACCCAGGGAATACTTACAGATGAATACTGGCAAATACTTTGATATGACTGCTGACTATTTGCTGTCGAATAACTGATTTGACTATTGATTTGACTGTTGATATTGCTAGCGATCGCTTTCAATTCTAATATCTTGGCTTCTAATTCTGCTGCTATTTGATTAATGTTCTGTACCAGTGTATTTAATCTTTCCCATGTGCTGATTGTGTCTTGTGGTGGCTGTAATGGCACTATGGCAGTATTTAAGTTTGCTGGTAATAGTGCTAATGGTAGTGAAATAGGCTGTTTGTTGCTGGCTACAATTTTTTTCATTGTTGTTCGCAATGTTACTAAGCTTTTTAGGCATTTTAACAGTTTTTAGTACATTTGTACTAAAACATGAAAATACAGTAGCCAAACAAATTATTAAATTTTCCCGACTGCGGCTAACTCCAAAAGATTGATGACTGTAGTAATTAACTTATCGGATTCAATCGGTTTGAGTAGATGTTCCTGAAATCCCAGTGGAATAGATGGAGGAGATGCGGCTTCAGGAGACAATGCTGTGAGGGCGATCGCGGGAATATTACCGCCTTGGTGTGCTTCTAGGTTGCGTAATCTGTGAATGAAACTATAACCCTCTGAGTCTGCCATTGCTAAATCACTGATTAAAATGTCAGGTTGTGATTCTTCTAGTATTGCTAACGCTGCTTCTGTAGAGTTGGCGGCATCCGCGATCGCGCCGGATTCTTCTAATAAGCAAACTAATAAATTACAGGTATCAATTTCCTCATCGACTACTAAGACTTTGACTCCTTGGAGGGGTGTAGAACTTTGCCAAAAATTTACCTCTTGTGGCTGATTGACATTCTCTTGATTTGCACCGATTAAAGGGAGTCGGACTGTAAAGATGGCACCTTGTCCTTCCCCTGGACTATCGGCGGTAATTGTACCACCATGCAATTCTACTAAATGCCTGACAATGGCTAGTCCTAAACCTAGTCCACTGTGCGATCGCGTGGTGGTGCTATCGGCTTGACGGAAACGTTCAAAGACTTTCGGCAGAAATTCGGGACTAATCCCAATTCCTGTATCAATGACTTGAATTTGCGCGTAAATAGAAGATTTAGGAATACCCACAGGAATAGAAGCCGAAATTTTCTGATTTTCTAGTTCAGCCCCTTCCAGTTCAATCCCTGTTAAATGGACTTCTACCTTACCACCTTGGGGTGTGAATTTAATGGCATTGGTGAGGAGATTCCAGACAATCTGCTGTAACCGTGATGGATCACCACACACTGAACCCAAGGGTGTATTCAAGAAAGTGTGTAATTCAATATCTTTGGTATCTGCTAAGGGGCGCACTACTTCTAAAGCGGCTTCAATGACGGAAACAGGATTCACTGCACATAAATTGAGGCGCAGTTGACCCCGAATAATCCGCGATACATCTAAAATATCTTCAATTAGCTGTACTTGAGTATTGGCATTGCGTTCAATAGCTTCTAGGGCGCGGGCTGTGGCTGTTGCGTCTAGTTTTTTAGCGCGGAGGATTTTCGACCAGCCTAACATGGCGGTGAGGGGTGTTCGCAGTTCGTGGGATAATACGGCTAAAAATTCATCCTTCATGCGATTGGTAGCTTCTGCTTCTTGTCTTGCGGTTTGTTCCCGAATTACTTGAGCGCGGATTTCTTCGGCTTGTTTACGGGCGGTAATATCTTCTAAAGTCCCTACATAGCCTAATAATTCCCCCTGATTAGAAAGCATAGGAGAGGAGCGCACCTGCACCCATCGCAGGCTACCATCATGGGTATAAAACTGAAATTCTTCTGAGTAGTCGCCACCTTGTTGAATATAAGCATTCCAACTGGCGACGGCTCTGGCTCTCTCTTCTAGGTGAACTGAATCGATCCATTTTGTATGTAAGGTATCTACCGCACTCAAGCCACAAATTGCCTGATAGCGGGGATTTGTATATTTACAATGTCCTTCTGTATCAGTTTCAAAAATGCCTACAGGAGAACAGGTACTCAAACAACGGAATCTTTCCTCACTTTGGCGCAATTCTGCATTCATGGCTGTGAGTTGCGCGGCTTGACGTTGGACTGCTTGAGTTTTTTTAAATAATTCCACAAATACTGTCACTTTCGACAGTAAAATATGAGATTCTATAGGTTTTAGAAGATAATCTACAGCTCCTAAAGCGTAGCCTTTAAATAACATTTGATCATTGCTACTAAATGCTGTTAAAAAGATAATGGGAGTCTGACGCGATCGCCCCCGACTGCGAATCATTGTCGCCGTTTCAAAACCATCCATTCCCGGCATCTGCACATCTAATAAAATGACGGCAAAATCCTGATTTAGCAGACATCTTAAAGCGTCCTCGCCGGTGGTAGCTCGCACGAGATTTGCGCCCAAACGTTCTAAAATCGCCTCTAGTGCGAGCAAATTTTCCAACTTATCATCCACTAAGAGGATGTTAACTTTGAGTTCGGGCTGCATGAGTTCAGTTCCCTGTGGAATAACAAAGATTGACGAGTAAATCCGAAATTTCTGGTAATTGCAAAATCCAATCTACCGCCAGATCAGCCATAGCTGCGGCAGGCATGATCGGACTTTCAGCCGTACTTGGTTCTTGTACGATGGTAATACCTCCTCGTGCCTGAATTTTTTTCAGTCCTTGTTTACCATCTTGATTTGCTCCTGTTAATATTAGACCAATCACGCGTCCCCCGTAGGTATCGGCTGCTGATTCAAACAATACATCGATTGATGGTCTAGCATAAGATACAGGCTGATCTATCGACAGTGCAAAATAACCAGGTTCAACTAGCAAATGATAATCAGGTGGTGCTAAATAAACTCTACCTGGGATGATTTCATCTTTATCCTCTACCTCTTGAATTGGTAATGATGTATATGTTTGCAGTAATGCTTTGAGAGTAGCATCTGATTCTTTATGACGATGCTGCACAATAGCGATCGCAGTGGGAAAATTAGCTGGTAAATTACCCAGAATTTTTTGCAAAGCTGATAATCCCCCCAACGAAGTCCCCACTACAACAATTTTAAAACACACTAGTTCAGCCTCCGGTAAAGTTTTTCACCTTTAGCTATTTCTTCATAGTATTGCTCATAAGGGGTAAATCTGAGTGATTCTTGTTTACCTAAACCCAAGATACCAAAATTACACAAACTATTATGAAATAGTGTATGCACTTGCTTTTGTAATATCTGATTAAAGTAGATTAAAACGTTGCGGCAGATGATCACATTAAATTCATTAAAAGAACTATCTGTGGCTAGATTATGCTGGGCAAATATCACATTTTCTTTTAATGTAGTGCGAAAAATTGCGTGATCATACGCGGCGGTGTAATATTCTGAGAAAGATTGCTTGCCACCAGCTTTGAGATACAGTTGCGTATATTCTTGCATTAATTTCAGTGGAAAAATCCCACTTTTGGCAGTTTGCAGTACCTTTTCATTAGTATCAGTAGCGTATATACGACAACGATGATACAGGTTTTCTTCATGGAGGAGAATTGCCATTGAATAGACTTCTTCACCAGTAGAACAGCCAGCGTGCCAAATGCGAATAAAAGGGTAAGTTTTGAGTAATGGTATAACTTTACTCCGAAAGCACAAATAAAAACTAGGGTCACGGAACATTGATGTCACGTTGACGGTGATGTTAGTTAAAAATTGTTCCAAAGATGTGCGATCGTGCAGTAATTTTTCTTGTAGTGCGGAAATATTCTTTAGACCCTGAGAGTGTATGAAACTCAGAATGCGTCTTTTCAGAGAAGCCTGAGCATAGTTACGGAAGTCATAACCGTAATATTGGTATAAACCTTGCAATAGCAACTGAATTTCAATGTCCTCTAAATCGGGTTTAGGCAAAATCATAATGAGGATCGTGAAGATATAGCAATCCTAAATCAATAGTGGTGCAAGGGAATAGGGATTGGGGACTGGGGACTGGGGACTGGGGACTGGGGACTGGGGACTGGGGACTGGGGATTGGGGACTGGGGATTGGGGACTGGGGATTGGGGACTGGGGATTGGGAAAATTACCCAAAAAACAAAAATCCCCCTGAAAATCAGGGGGTGATTCACTTCTAGGAGGGCGTTTGTTACTTATGTATCATTCAATAGGGGTGATGTTATGCAATCTAGGAAAAATTTTAGGATTTAGTCATTAGTCATTAGTCATTAGTCAACAGTCAATAGTCAATAGTCAATAGTCAACAGTCAACAGTCAACAGTTATTACTCATTACTCATTACTCATTACTCATTACTCATTACTCATTACTCATTACTCATTACTCATTACTCATTACTCATTACTCATTACTCAGCACTCATTGCTCATCTCCTACCTTCCTCAGTCCCCAGTCCCCATAAATGTCATGTGTTACACAATTTTATATATAATTATTCATCTATCCTAAGAGATATATATTGCTATGTAGCGATCGCTAATTTATGAAAAAAATTACTCAAAAACGCTAGTAGCGATGATGAAATAAACGCTAATGAAAGCCTGGTGGCGTTTTTAGTGTGAAATCGCAATTCAATCTTTCCAGGGTGGATTTTTGGCAAATTAATCCACATTTTGACTTAATATGAAAAATTGGCTCAGGAAATTGGCAATCTACACCTTATTGGTGTTGTGTAGTTTTCTATTTAATGTTAATGATGCAGTAGCTAACGAAGTTACCAGTCCTGATGCACAGCAACTAAATTCAATGGCAATGGAGGAAAATTTAGTTGCTGCTGATGCTTTTGAGTTAGGTAGAAAGGGTGATTTCTGGCGATTTCGGGAGATAATTCAAGCAACAGACAAACAAGAGGGGCTGTTTAACTTTTATCAAAGTCCTGATTCTGGAAACATTTACTGGGAAATTCAGCCTGAACAGTTAAATAAAAATTATCTTGCGGCGGTAACTTTGGAATCGGGAATTGGGGAAGGTGGAATTTATAGTGGTTTACCGTTGGCGGACTTTCTATTTTACCTGCGCCCAGTGAATAATCACTTGCATTTTGTGGTGCGTAATGTTAAATTTCGCACTGATGCTACAAAACCAGAACAGCGATCGCTAGCTCGTTCTTTTAGTGATTCGGTTCTGTATTCCCTGCCTATAGATAGTATTAATCCCTACAATCATCATATTCTGATTAACCTGCATGATCTTTTAATGCGGGATTTTCCAGGTTTAACACCTTTATTAAAATACTCACTTCAAACTGATTACCGTTTAGAAATCGATAAGTCTTATTTTGGTAAAATCAGCAGCTTTCCAGAGAATGTAGAAATAGATGCCATTTATGGGTTTTCCTCAGCAGAAGGAGCAAATTTAGTTACATTACCTGATAGTCGAGCCTTGACGCTGAAGGTACATTACAGTTTTTCCCAACTCCCAGAAAATAACGGCTATATTCCCCGACTGGCTGACGACCGAGTAGGATATTTCATTACAGCGTTTCAAGATTTTTCGCACAATGACGGGTTAGATACCTTTGTGCGCTACATTAATCGTTGGCATTTAGAACCATCTGATTCTGAAGCACCCCTATCTCCACCCAAACAACCGATAGTATTTTGGATTGAAAATGCTGTTCCCTTAGAATACCGCGATGCCATCCGCGAAGGTGTGCTGATGTGGAACAAAGCTTTTGCAAAAGCTGGTTTTGAAAATGCGGTGGAAGTGCGGCAAATGCCTGATGATGCTGATTGGCAACCTGCTGATGTGCGCTACAATACGATTCGCTGGTTTAATTCTCTAGATGCAGGTTTTGCCAAGGGGCCAATTCGCGTCAACCCACTGACTGGGGAAATATTAGACGCAGATATCATTATTGATGCCAATATGGTGCGTTCAGTCAATCAGCAATATCGCGCCTTGAGAACTACAACTACATCCCTGGGTGATAATTCCTGTCCGACTCTAGATAAACAGCAGGATTCTTCAGAATTTTGCTATGGGATGGAATCTACAAATCAAGCTGCGTTTGGATCTTTGGCGTTGTCACTTTTGCCTCAAACAACACCGCAACCAGAACTGATGCAAGAATATGTACATCAATATCTGCGTTCTGTGGTGGCGCATGAAGTGGGACATACTCTGGGTTTACGCCACAACTTTCAAGGCAGTACCATGTTAACGCCTGAAGAATTAAATAACACTGCCATTACCCATACTAAAGGTTTAGTGGCTTCGGTGATGGATTATGTACCTGTGAATATTGCACCCCAGGGAGTAGAACAGGGAGACTATTTTCCTTGGGTTGTCGGCCCCTATGATGAGTGGGCGATAGAGTATGGTTATAAACCCAGTCCACACGCAGCACTTAAACCCTACATCCCAGAAGCAGAGAAAGATTTTTTAGAGCAGATTGCTTTAGCTTCACCACAACCAGAATTATCTTACTCTACTGATGAAGATATTTGGGATATTAATCCCCTGGCTAATGTTTGGGATATGAGTAGTGATGTTTTAGTCTATTCTCAATGGCAAATGGATAACGCCCGTGTGATGTGGCAGCATTTGAATGAGCATTCTTTGGCGAAGGGCGAAAGTTATAGTAATTTGGGTGTTTTATTTAATAAGATATTGCAATATTATTTTCGCAATGCCACTTTACTTTCAAAGTACATCGGTGGACAATCTTTTCAGCGTCTCCATGTAGATGATGATTATTCTTGGGCGTTTGTCGGAGTTCCACGAGACAAACAACATCAAGCATTGACAAAACTACAGGAGTATGTATTTGCTGAAGATGCTTTCACTTTTTCACCACAACTATTAAATCAGTTAGCACCGTCACGATGGGAACACTGGGGAAGCATGACACCTAGTAACCGCCTCGACTACCCCATTCACGAACGGATTTTGCAGTTTCAAACTAGGGTGTTACGATCGCTCTTAGCTAGCGATCGCTTGCATCGCTTACGGGATTTAGAATTAAAAAACCCCGATAATCAAGCTTTGTCTATTCCCGAACTGTTTGACAGCTTACAAACGGGTATTTGGACAGAAGTTTTCCACAACACGCAACCAAAGCAGATTTCTAGTATGCGTCGTTCATTGCAACGAGAACACCTGAATATTCTCCTAGCGATGCTCCTCCATCAAAATGATTTACCCCAGGATGCTTGTACTATAGCTTGGTATGAACTACACCAACTCCAACGAGCCATTGACTATCAACTGCAAAAATTCGCCCCCCAACTGGATATTTATACAATAGCTCACTTACAATTTTCTAGCGATCGCATCACCAAAGCCTTAAATGCCCAATTACTATCTAGAGGTTAATAATTTGGGCATGGGGAATCGGGCATAGGGCAATACGGTTCAGTTAAGGTTTTGATCCCCCCTAACCCCATTAATATTATTTTGGGTTAACTGGGATAAACTCTGCCTTTCCACGCACCGCCGCGTCCTTGCCAATGGCGGAAGGCAGAATCTATAGTCATGAGGGTGTAAAGAAAAGCGATCGCCGGTAAACTAAAAGCAAATACAAATGAACATCGGTAAAAACGCACTGTTGGAAAATAAGCCAAAGTCATCAACAACCATGTAATTAAACCAGTAAGTGCAATAAGTTGATTTCCTAGCAATGCACCTATAAGTAAACCCAAAGGCGGAACTAAATAAATCAACGTCATCGCCACTATAGTTCCCAACAGTAACCAGGGAGAATAATTTAATTGAGTATATGCAGTCCGCGCCACCATATCCCAAATAGTTTGCAAAGATGGATAAGGGCGCAGACTGCGAGTCAAAGAACTCAAACCCAACCAAATTTTTTTAGAGGGAGTTGGGAAAGATGAGGGAGTATTGTTCCCTCTTTCCCAGTCCCCAATCCCTAATCCCCAATCCCCAGTCCCTTTTACAGCTTGCGCTAAAGCACAGTCATCAATTAAAGCTTGACGGATGGCTGAAATACCGCCAATTCTCTCTAATGCTGTAGTGCGAATTAAAATAGAACCACCAGCAGCAGCAGCAGTTTTATTTTGAGGATTATTTACCCAACGAAAGGGATAGAGTTTTTGAAAGAAGAAAACAAATGCCGGAATTAACAGTTTTTCCCAAAAGCTTTGACATCTCAGCTTCACCATAATAGAAGCTAAATCTAAATCTTCTTGTTCAGCCTGGGCAACTAATCGCCGCAGATTATTGACATCATGTTCAATATCTGCATCAGTTAGGAAAAAATAATCTGGTGCTAATTTTGTAGCGTTTTGAATCCCTTGTTCTACCGCCCAGAGTTTACCAGACCAGCCAGGCGGTAAAGATACACTAGAAATAATATGTAACTGTTGCGCCTTATCAACAGCATGGGCAACCCCTTCAGCAAAAGCAGCTGTCCCATCTGTACTATGATCATCTACCAAGAAGACATGAAACTCCCCAGGGTAGTCTTGAAGTAAAAGCGATCGCAGTGTAATCGGTAACAACTCCGCCTCATTACGCGCCGGCACGACTACACACACTTTAGGTAAAGACGTTAACACAACCTCAACCGCTTCTAACTGCGGATCTACTCGCCAAAATTGCCCCCGCAAAGTCAACAACCCCAACCAAATCAATAAAGATAGTAATGTGATTCCCAAGATAAATGCACCCATATTGCTCCTAGTCAATAGTCAACAGTCATTAGTCATTACTTATTACTTATTACTTATTACTTATTACTCATTACTCATTACTCATTACTCATTACTCATTACTCATTACTCATTACTCATTACTCATTACTCATTACTTTTTCCTCCCTTGTCTTCCCAATCCCCAGTCCCCAATCCCCAATAAATCCCTCAAACACAATACAATATTTGCTAAATGCGGGAAAAATTTTTTCTCCGTACTGCCGTATTCATTGCGAAAATATTGAGTAGTATTTAATGCAGACACAAGACAGGGTACAAGTCAATCAACTTGCAGAAGCGATCGCAGCTAGTCAACAATATTTGCTATCACTGCAAAATCCTGATGGTTACTGGTGGGCTGAGTTGGAGTCTAATGTTACTATCACGGCTGAGGTGGTTTTACTCCACAAAATTTGGGGAACTGATCAAACTAGACCTCTGCATAAAATAGCAGCATATCTGCGTTCCCAGCAACGGCAGCACGGAGGCTGGGAATTATTTTATGATGATGGTGGTGAGTTGAGTACGTCTGTTGAGGCGTATATGGCGTTACGGTTGCTGGGTGTGCCGGCTAATGACCCAGATATGATACGGGCGCGAGATTTTATTCTCCAACGGGGCGGCATTAGTAAAACTCGCATCTTTACTAAGTTTCACTTGGCTTTGGTGGGTTGTTATGACTGGCGTGGTTTGCCTTCTCTCCCAGCTTGGGTGATGCTATTACCAAAAGAATTTCCGGTGAATATCTATGAAATGTCGAGTTGGGCGCGTTCTAGCACTGTGCCGTTATTAATTGTCTTTGACCAGAAACCTGTTTTTGCCGTTAATCCCAGTATTAATCTTGATGAGTTATACGCCGAAGGTGTAGAAAATGTCCAGTGGGAGTTACCCCGCAATAATGACTGGACAGATTTATTTCTCACTCTCGATGCAGGATTTAAATTAGCCGAAAGTTTTAATTTTATTCCCTTCCGGGAAGAAGGTCTCAAAGCCGCAGAACAATGGATTTTAGAACGCCAAGAAGCTACAGGGGACTGGGGGGGAATTATTCCCGCTATGCTTAACTCTATGTTGGCTTTGCGGTGTCTAAATTATCATGTCAATGATCCCGTTGTGGAACGGGGTTTGCAAGCCATTGATAACTTTGCCATTGAAACAGAAGATAGTTACTGTGTGCAGCCTTGTGTTTCGCCAGTGTGGGATACAGCTTGGGTAATACGAGCATTTATAGATTCTGGCATCGCCCCAGATCATCCAGCGATCGCTAAAGCAGGAGAATGGTTATTACAAAAGCAAATCCTCGACTATGGTGATTGGATGGTGAAAAATCCCCAAGGGAAACCAGGGGCTTGGGCATTTGAGTTTGACAATCGATTTTATCCCGATGTCGATGATACAGCTGTAGTAGTTATGGCACTGTACGCCGCCAAGCTACCCAATGAACAATTAAAACAGATGGCTTGCGATCGCGCCTTGAAGTGGGTAGAGTCAATGCAGTGTAAATCTGGTGGTTGGGCAGCTTTTGATATTAATAATGACCAAGATTGGCTTAACGCCATACCCTACGGTGATTTAAAAGCAATGATTGACCCCAACACAGCCGATGTCACCGCTAGAGTTTTAGAAATGCTGGGTTTATGCGACTTATCTATTGCACCGCACAACCTAGAACGGGCGTTAAATTATTTATTAAACGAACAAGAAGCAGAAGGTTGTTGGTTTGGACGTTGGGGTGTAAATTACATTTATGGGACAAGTGGTGTACTTTCAGCATTAGCTGCGATCGCCAAAGGCGGGTCTTCGACCATCGCACCTACAAAATATCAACGTCAAATCGAACGTGGTGCAGCTTGGTTAGTTAGCTGTCAAAACCCTGATGGCGGTTGGGGTGAAACCTGCCAAAGTTACAATGATCCTAGTCTCAAAGGCAAAGGACGCAGCACCGCCTCCCAAACAGCTTGGGCAATTATTGGTTTAATAGCAGCCGGAGAAGCCACCGGTAAATTTGCTCGTGAATCTCTAGCCAAAGGAATTAATTATCTAGTATCCACTCAAAATCAGATGGTAGCTGGTTTGAAGCAGACTTCACAGGTACAGGCTTCCCCTGTCACTTTTATCTGAAATACCACTATTACCAACAATATTTCCCCTTAATTGCCCTGGGTAAATATCAAAAGATTGGGAATAGGGAATAGGGAATAGGGAATAGGGAATGGGAATGGGGACTGGGGACTGGGGACTGGGGACTGGGGACTGGGACTGGGGACAAGGAAGAATGATATTCCCAATGCCCAATGCCCAATGCCCAATGCCCCATGCCCCATGCCCAAAAAAAGGGGAAACAAGGTAAAGCACCTAATTTCCCCGTCTTCAGCAACACTGAAATTCTTTATGTTTAGACTTGAGTTTGCAGCACTTGTTTCAAGAAAGAGACTAAATCATCCGTGTCTAATGATTGCAGACTGCTTAAAACTTCTGTAGCTTGGTCTGAGGGGATGTAGTCGTCTGGGATGTCGATAACGGTGCTGCCTAATCTTTGTCCTAAGTAATACCAAAAAGCTAATTTCTCTTCGGCTTTGAGTGCGCCATATTCGCCTGTGGGAATTTTTGTGCCACCCTGCGCTAGTTCCACCATCGCTTTACTCGGATGGGGATCTAACATGGTTTCATCTTGATCATTTCTGGTAGCCGGTAGCAAATCACGCAAGGCAAAAATCTGTTCTTCTGGGGAAACTTGCTGAATTTGGGCTACTAATTCCGCAGCTTTTTGTGTGGGTAATTTATCTATATCACTGGTGCAGATTGTATCACTAACTTGGTCGAACAATGCACCCAATACTACCAGGCGATCGTCTATATCTAATTGCTGAAAATGTGCTGCGGCTTGTTCTACGGGATTAACATTGGTAGAAGTCATAAAGCCCTCCTAAAAGACTATTATCAATTTGTCACCAAGGCAAATGTAATTTTTTATGGATTCAAATCATTTTTAATTTTATTCACTAAGTAAAAAAGTCAACGCCAAATTAAATTTGCCAAATAATTGTGTTCACTTCGTTTAAGTTAAAAAAATATCTATGTTTAAAACACTATAAAAAGGCAGACGTAATTATATGAAAAAATAAATTTAAACCAGTCAAAAGGTAGAGGTTTTATTTTTCAATTTAATTTATATTCAAAAAATACAAAGCAAAGGGCGTTACGAGCTTTAGGTGCATCTCACCTATCAAAAAAATAAAAATAACAAAAGTAGATATTTAAAAATTGGTCAACCATCTACTTCATGAAAACGACTAAGTTTTCTGACTATTTGAATTCTCATAAGTAGGCAGACATAATCAAATATAAAATGTCATAAATTAAAAGCTCCCGTTAATCTAGCGGTATAACGGGAGAGAACATCATTTATGTAGCAATGCTACTTATCTATTTCACAAACTGGGGCATAATTTCGGCGGCTGTAAATATACCATGAATGCCACGTTGATGTAATTGTATGCCAGCTTTGAGATAACCAAAAGCGGGGCCGCAGACATTAGCAGCCATACTGGTTTCGTCACCTAAAGTGAAAGTATGGGTAGAAATCTTACCTTCAAAGGTGCGTCCTGTAACTTTAACGTTGGTGCTGAGGGGCTTTTTAGGGTTGCGGGTATCGACTACACCACCAACAGTGACGCGATCGCGATCCACTATTCCTGCTAACTCTAGCATCACATCATCGGCGTGTTCCATATTTTCTAAGGTCAACACACCGTTAGTTTTATCTAGTAGTGCTTCGACTTCGGCATCAGTCATGGCGCGTGCAGCTTCTACTGTATAACCTGGCATATGCCCAATATCTTCCCGCACAGTTGCACGATAAGCTTCCCAGTTGGCAATACCTACACCAAAGGTAATCTCTACTTTGTGGATTTCCCCATAGCTTTGGGCGGCTAAAGCGGCGGCGGCGGTTAATAGCCCTGGTGTTGCACCACAGCCTGTCATGTAGGTAATTCCGGCTGCTTGCAGTTCGTCTTTCATCGCAATTAGCTGTTCTACTGCACTAGTGCGTTTAATCGCATCCACTAGTACACCACGCCAACCCGATTGGATAAACTGACGCGCAACAGAAGGAATAAAATCATTGGGGAGGTTAGGTAATGCCAAAAAATAACCATCTACAGGTTGCGCGCTGTCGATTAAGTCTTGAATACTGTTATTGGTTAAATTGCCGATAGGTTCTAGATAACCCACTGAACCTTGAGACTGATAGCTAGCAATGCAGTCTTTAAAATTCAAACCAGTCGCCCCGTAAACATAACCTTTTTGGTCTGCGACTGCGACTAAATTCATTTCCCGTTTCCCAGCCAACACCTTAGCGGCGGCTTGTCCGAGTCCACCGAAACCCAATACTCCCACACGTATAGCTGGCGCAATATTTGCTGTACTCATAGTCAATTAATTAAGTTGAATCACAAGCTTTGAGTATGAACCATTTTGGCTGATGGCAACTCCAAGCTATAAAGGTTAATTATGCTTCATTATCCTGGTTTCTTCCCCAACCAGATCAGTTTTTTCACCAGAAATTTTTGCGGAGTCGTTCAGACTTGAGGAAATTTTCACGCACAACTTGATTAAAAATTCACTGGCAATAGCTTTCCCCTAGCGAAACCGCATTTTTTAGTATAAAAATATATTTATATCTAAATATATTTACTGTCAACAGCTATAGGAATCCGCTTTGATTCCTGAAATTATTTGGGTAGGGAGGGAATAGGGAACAGGAAAGAAGGAATCAAAGTGTACTAAGTTCTTTTCAAAAATCAAATAGGAATCCTATAGGTGCAGTATCCTCACGCAAAAGTAGAATTTATTTATTTATTTAATTAGTTAGTGATTTTCGATCAGGTGAATACACGGAAGACAAAATCTATTAGTGTAAATCACAATATACTTAATATTAACTAATAGCTTCATCATAAAATTACCAATTTCCTCCGATGTAAGCAATATTTCTTGTATTCTACCTGCTTCCATTTCATTCCTAATGATAACTACGAATATTCAAATAATTTGATTATTTTACTTAGGAATAGAAAGTTTAGTATGCAATATCCTTAATTATACAATTAAATACATTCTTAATAAGATACACCTAGTTTTATCTTATTTCGGTTACTTAATTTTCATAATAATTCATGAGTAACTTGATTATTCTAAATTTTCTAAGTATTACAGCCAGCTATTCACACTTGAAAAATGTTATTTCCTACATACGAATTTTTAGTTTTCTTCATCATTACATTTGCCTGTATTAGTCTTTTAAAAAAGCACGTAAATACCTATAAATACTTTGTTCTTCTTATTAATATAATTTTTTATTCTTTTTTCGGCTTAAAATTTTTAGAACTATTAATCATAAACATCATCATTAATTATCTAATTCTTGAAGGCATAAATACAAATAAAAACAAACTTCCGTTTCTAATTTCTGGCATACTTTTGAATCTAAGTTATTTAGGCTTCTTTAAATACTATAATTTTTTCATAGATTCTTTACAAGAAATCTTTAATATACTCAAAATTTCGAGCGACATTCAAATTTTATCTGTATTAGTTCCAGTCGGGATTTCTTTCTACACATTCCGTATTATTTCCCATTTAATTGACTCCTACAAAAATCAACTTCCCTGCCCAAAGTTTTTAGATTATCTAGTATATATTACTTATTTTCCTCAAATAGCTTCAGGGCCGATAGCTAGAGCCAAAGAATTTTATCAGCAGTTAAACAGTGATCAAAAATATAACTATCAGACAGAAAGAGTCGTGATATTAATAATTTCTGGGCTGTTTAAAAAATATACATTATCAAGCTTTCTGTTTAACTTCACCCAATCACCTTTTCAAATACCAGAACAATATTCCAGTTTTGACCTAATTCTCGCCGCACTGGCTTATTCTTGTTATATTTACGTTGATTTTAGTGGCTACTCTGATTTAGCAAATGCTATTTCTAGCCTCTTAGGATTTCCACCAGTTCCAAATTTTAATATGCCTTATTGCGCGCAAAGTTTACAGGATTTTTGGCGGAGATGGCACATTAGTCTGTCGCAATGGTTGCGAGATTATTTATATATTTCCTTGGGTGGAAGTCGCAAAGGTTATTGGAGAAAGTATTTTAATTTGCTGATGACAATGGTAATTGGTGGTTTTTGGCATGGTGCGGGCTTAAATTTCCTAATTTGGGGATTCTTACACGGAATTGGTTTAGTTGTTACTCACCTTTGGCAAGATTTAATTAAAAATTTTAAAAAACAAAAACAATCTCATCAAGACTCATTAAATCATCACATTATTGTTGCCTCCAAGATTAGCCACAGGCAAGTATTTATTGGTTGGCTACGGTTTTATTTTCAAAGAATTACATCTATATTGAGACCGACATTTGCTTGTATATTGACCTTCAGTTACGTGACTTTATGTTGGATATTCTTCAATACTTCCAACTGGGAAACATCATTAAAGTTCTTGCAGCAGATGGTAAATACGTCATCAAATATAGAGGTGCGATCGCAATTTAATGTCTGGCAATTATACATAACCTTTATCATCATATTTATCATGAACTTTTATGGAGATAAATTTAGTGGTTACTTACAAAATATCCTGTCGAAATCTAATCTAATTATACAAACAATCTTGATATCTACTCTTCTCTATACAGTTTTTAGATTAGGGCCAAATACTGTACCACCATTTGTTTATTTTGGTTTCTAGCTATTTTCTACTAATATTATGCAAGACTTAAAGTTTTTAACCCTTTGTGGTTTAGTTTCATTCTGTCTCATCATGGTTAATAAGCCTCTTTTTTTAAGAGTTTAGCATCTAGTAAAATTGCTCCTAAAGAAATTAAACAGGCTGCTCAACAAATTAAGTTAGAAGGGTTTAGTAAAGTTGAATCTGATTTTTGGGACAGTATCAAAGAAATTAACGGTAAATCACAAATAATTGCCCAAGCTAAAGCCTCGGATATCAAAACTGAAACTAAGATTCAGAAAAAACCAGTAACTACTAGTCCAAAACAATCATTGACTAGTCCGCCTGTCAAGCAACTAGAACCAGCCAAACGTTTTTTATTTCTGGGTGATTCTATTATGGGTTTTCTGGGAGTTGCATTTGAGAATAACGTCAAAAAATCAGATTACGGATTGGAACAAATCAAAGTCTTTTATAAAATTTCTACGGGACTAAATCGCATCGACTTTTATGATTGGTATTCACACACACGAGAACTTATTCAACAGAATAACCCTGATGTTATGGTAGTAATTTTTGGTGGTAATGACGATCAAAATATTTTAGATGCCAATAAGAAGTTCCACGAAGAATTAACTCCAGGATGGGAAAAAGCTTATGAAGAGCGTGTGGAAAGATATGCTAAATTGCTGGATGAATATCCTGTAAAAAAAGTTTACTGGATAGGTCATCCTATATCTAATGTGGCTAGATATAATAAGTTCTTTCCAATTTTTAATCGGATTTATAAAAAAGTCTCATTAGTCCATCCTAAAATTGAATTTGTTGATTATTGGAATACCTTTGCTGTCAATGGTAAATTTTATCCTATAGCTGCTGATAGTACGGGTAGAAAAGCAAGGGTTAGATATAATGATGGGCTACACCCTACTGAACATGGAGCAAAAATTATGATGGAAATTCTCAAAAAACACATGATAGAAGAGGGTGTTTTAAGACCAAAATCGAAACCACTAACACAGACTCAAAAATAATTGAAAATCTTCTCTTAAGTTAATTAGTTTCATGATGCTGAAAAAAAAATCTTATCGTTTTTATATAATTGCTGCCATTATCTCTCTAGCCATTACGCTTTTGAATTGGGAACAAGCATTTGCCAATACCACTTTACAGGTAAAGCAACAAAAAAATTATGCTTTAGAGCGTAATATTACTTACGAAACAGTCAACTCTCATCAATTAACACTAGATGTTTATAAAAACCCAAAATCTGGCTTACGTCCTACATTAATGGTAATTCATGGCGGAGGTTGGATCAAAGGTAAAAAAGAAGATGAATTATTTTTTAAGCCTTATTTTGATTGGGGATTTTCTGTAGTCAATATTGAGTATAGATTAGCAAATGTCGCACTAGCACCAGCAGCCGTGGAAGATGCTGTATGTGCTTTAAATTGGGTGATGAGTAATGCGTCAAAATATAACTTCGATACGAAAAAAATTGTTTTGACTGGATTTTCCGCAGGGGGACATTTAGCATTAACTACAGGAATGATGCCTGATGTGACAAAATTTAATCAAAATTGTCCAGAAAGTCAACAAACAAAAGTTGCTGCTATAGTTAATTGGTCTGGAATTACGGATGTTAATGATTTGTTAGTTGGTCGTAATCAAAAGTATTTTGCTGTGCAGTGGTTTGGTAATCGTAATTCCCCAAGAGAAATGGAAATTGCTAGAAATGTTTCTCCGATTAACTTTGTGCGTCGTAATCTACCCCCAATTCTGACTATACATGGAGAAAAAGATAATTTTGTGCCTTACGGCCATGCAATTAGATTACATCAAGCATTGCGTCACGTTGGAACAGTAAATCAATTATTTACTGTTAAGGGTGCAGAACATGGAGGTTTTAGTAAGGTGCAGAAAAAGCAAATTTATGCCACTATTAAAACCTTCTTGATTAAGCAAGGCGTAATTAAATAAATAAGTTTTAGATATAGGATTCCTATCTGATTTTTGAAAAGAACTCAGTACACTTTGATTCCTTCTTTCCTGTTCCCTGTTCCCTGTTTCCTGTTCTCTCCCTACGCAAATAATTTCAGGAATCAAAGCGGATTCCTATAGTAAAAAAGTAAGAAATTAGGAAGCTGTTTATGTTGATTTAATACCTAATCTCCAAATCATTCATTACCTGCAACCATTTATCTGGTGTTGGTAATGTTTCCTTGAGAAAGTCTACTGTAAGATGACTGGCGTTAGCTTTATATAAAAGAGTGGCGTAGCTAAAACAGCTAGCTGGTTTCTTGAAATTATCTTGACCATAAAGCGAAATCAATTCTGTGAGTTTTTCTTCTACTTTCAGAATGATTGTAGGAGCAAAGCTGAGTAAATGATTTACCCACTTTTGCTTTTCACGCATAAAAGCTGCTACATCTCGATGAGAAGAGGTTTTAAAATCATTACAGATGGCTTGAATTTTATCCCACTTATAACTACCCCACGGTTTAGCCTGCATCACGGGTAATTGCCATTTAATCATCTCGTCGTGCCAATAGTCTTTAGGGGCTTGTACCTGTACAATCTCAAAGGTAGGTAAAATTAATGCAGTTAATCTCCCTCCATGACAAGCACCTGTATCAATACCGTATATTTTTCCTGTGATAATTAACGGTTCATTTCCGACAACATGATGACCAAAGATAACTGGTTTTGCGCCAGTATACAACTGACTCCAGTAAGTCCTACCATAGAGTTTTTCTAGATGCTTTTCCCCAGCCGTACAGCCACATAAAACCTCTTCTTTTTGCTGATGGAGGGGTATACCATCTTCTACAGCCGCATGGACGAAAATGGCGTTTTCCGTTTCATGATAATAGGGTAAATGACTCACCCATTCTAAAAATTCTATATAGCGATCGCCAAATTGTAACTTGACGATTTCCTGTGAATAGGAGAGAGTCTGACGTAGGTGCTTACGTTCATGATTTCCCATCAACACAATTGTGTTAGGACGTTGTTTGAGAAATTCGTATACTTTCACGGAATCAACACCGCGATCAACGATATCACCTAATGAAATTAAACAATCTTCCTCTGTAAGTTTGACTTTGGTTAATAGGTGAAGTAATTCTTCATAGCAACCATGAATGTCACCAACTACTATCGTTCGCATGATGCCAAATTTATTAAAAAACTTATATTTATGACATGAAAATTATTATTAATGTAGCATTATTTATTATCTGCGTCATTTGCACCGCACTGCTGATAATCAGCATCTATCCAGGCGTACTGGATAGTCTAATTTTTATCGTTACCTTAGTATCAATTCTTAGCATTCCTGGGTTTTTCATCGTCGGAATCATGTTTTTAGTAGTGGTAGGACGAAGGATAAATTTGAGAGATATACAAGTTCCTTGGCGGAGGATAGGGGCGATCGCTACTATAATTCTAGTCTCTTATATCCTACTCAAATTCTATATTCCGCGTCGTTTAGCTTTTATGATATCGCGATCAGCATTTGAACAAACCAGAGTGCGAATTCCCTTCTCTGTTAATAGGAAAACGACGCTAGATAGACGACTAGGTTTATATACAGTAGATGAATTAGCCATTGATTCCCGTGGAGGCGTATATTTCCGTGTCTACTCAGGTGGTAGTGGTTTTAGTCCCGATACCACATCCTATGGTTTTGTTTATCAACCTAATCGAGAAGGAAGTCCTTTTGGGATGGCGAATTATCAAGTCTTTTCCTTAGATGAAAACTGGTATTGGTTTCGAGTATCTGACGATTGGTAATGAGGAGGTTATAACTATTAACGATGAATTTATTTTGAATAGTCTTATGCAATTACTCAAGAACGTCCTCAAAAGCTTAATTTTACTAACTTTTATTACCTTTATCCAACTACCTACAGCCTCGGCTGATGTTTTATCCCCTGGAACATCTCGCGTAGATTACTGTTTTCAAGTAGCAAATCTTAACAAATATTCTAATTACTTATTAATTGCTAATATACAATCAGCCAATCCCGGTTTAGGCACATACAATGTAATTCTCAAACCAGGGCAGTGTGAAAGATTAAATGGATACAGACAATACAGTAATATCTATGCCATCAGAAAATCTCAGGTTAAATCTCAAGATATTATCATCAATGGAAATAGAGAATCACTCAAAGACTTTAACAGCAGAAAATCTCAATTAATTCCTGCCAAAAATACTATTAATCCTGTAGAAAGATTACCTGATAGATATGGCATTAAACAAGTAACAGAAGTCCTAAAAATTACAGCTATTGCCCCTAAATCTCTGGATTTAAAATATCAGGAAATTATCTACACCTATCAACAAGGTAATTCCGAAAGAAAACCTTATCAATCACAAGATAATCGACCTTCACCTTCTCTCAAGCATAAATTTAATTTATTTAACTTGATAATTCCGAGCATATCTATCTTTGGGATTATGCTAGTTTATCGCCGCACTAAAATTTTTAGAAATCAAAATTAATTTACAGATGATGTCAATATTTGCGGCTGTTGCTCTAGTATTAACTAGTGCCATATTATCAGTAGCGTTTCCTCTAGCTACTTATACTTGTACTCTAGCAGCCTTTGGGCTGACTCATGTGTTAACGGAACTACATTATGTTGATAATCGCTTTCGTCAACGTCTCGGAAATAATCTATGTTGGCGGATGAGTCAGTTATTAATTCTCATCATTGGTTTGCGAAGTTTACAAGTATTGAGTTTAATACCCACCTGGTTAAGCATCACTTTAGAATTAAGTTGTGTAGTAGCACTAGTTATTCTTGTCATTCCAATATTAGCCAAAAAAGACTGGCGGCTCGGAATTTTCGGAACTATATTATGCTTACTTTTGTCATTTGGGATATTTGCTTCAGCCACTCTGACATTATTAGTTCTTGCAATTCTACACAACATTACCCCCGTCGGATTTATTGCCGAAAGATGGCGAGGTAAGAAAAGGAATTATGCTTTCTTAATTTGTGTCGTGGTATTTCTTGTAATTCCTTTGCTAATTATTTCTGGACTTCCCA
>NZ_PJIZ01000023.1 GCF_021596505.1 Nostoc sp. CMAA1605
TTCTATATTTTAATGTCTTCAGGTTGGACTGTTACAACAATTCATCCATCAAGGTCATGACTTTGATTGCCCCTGGTGACAATTCTAGGGGTGTGGTGAATTTTAGTTGTGCTTCCAATACACCTTTTAGTGATATCAACTTGAGGCTATTTTCTGCTAGGGTTTGGGCGATCGCATCGGCTGCTGGTAAGTATCCAATCGCACCTAAATCTGCTAATACAGCGCGTCGCAGTTGTAAGTCATCATTAGCTAGGGCTTGTACTAAGCGATCGCCATACTGACTCGCCAATTGTGGCTCTGGAGTCAGTTGATACATAGCACGGGCGGCGGCAAACTGCACACGGGGAACAAAATGATCAAGAAAAGGCAAAATATCAGGAATCGCTTCCTGTGCGCCGAGAGTT
Source organism: Nostoc sp. CMAA1605 (assembly GCF_021596505.1). Lineage (GTDB taxonomy): Bacteria > Cyanobacteriota > Cyanobacteriia > Cyanobacteriales > Nostocaceae > Trichormus. Next base: position 405 of record NZ_PJIZ01000023.1, read on the forward strand.
CCCAAGGCTTCTAAAATTGCATCAAAGGGTTGAGCTAGTTGAGGCGGTTCTGGTGCAGGTAATGTACCGGGAACTTGATCATTAAGTAACTCGATTAATCTGGGAATGCAAGATAAATCTCCCAACATTTCTAAGGATTGGGCGGCTGCTTCCCTGACATAAAAATCAGAACATTCCAACGAGTGGATTAATGCTGGAACAGCTCGCTTGTCTCCTAATTTGCCTAAAGCTCTAGCTGCATTACGTCGCAGAGGATAACCACCTGCATCTGTGCGATCGTCCTCATCTTCTAAGGAGGCGATTAAAACATCAATTGCTACCGGCTCATTCACCCGAAACCGTCCCAACCACCAAGCAGCATACACACGCAAACCCAAATCCTCTCCTTGCAGATTGGCGATCGCCTGTTCTACCGTTAATGAACCATCACTTTGAATTTCAGAGACTTCATCCATAACTTTTAATTGGGAAGGGCTTGATTATATCTTGGAGTTGAAGGGGTGTAGGGGTGTGAGGGTGTAAGGGTGTAAGGGTGTGAGGGTGTGAGGGTGTAAAGATTTAATTGATTATTTTCTCCTAAACCCCTAAACCCCTACACCCCTACACCCCTATACCCCTACACCCCTACACCCCTAAAAATAGCAATGCCCGGAGGAGTAAACAACAACTAACCTGAGTCAGCAATTGCATACCCCTCCGGGCAAAGAACTATCGCTAATTAGCTTAATGCGTTGATAGCGTAGTCAATGTAGGAGTTTGCTTCAACAGCAGGATCACCGCTCAAACCGTGGTTAGCTTTGATGTACTTGAGAGCCTCAATGTACCAGCTAGGAGACAAGTCGAAGGTGCGGTTGATTTCAGCAATACCACTGATGAGGTAGTCATCCAATGGGCCTGTACCACCAACAACTAAGCAGTAGGTGATCATCCGCAAGTAGTAGCCGATGTCACGTACACACTTGTCTTTACCTGTTTGGGTAGAAGCGAAGTTAGGCCCTTGCATGGAGGTGGTGTAAGGGAATTTTTGGTAAACTGCGTTAGCAGCACCAGAAGCCAAGCTAGAAGACTTTTCGGTCAATGCTTTAGCAGCTTGGATGCTAGCAGAAGCTTGACGGAAGCGACCAAAAGCGATTTGAATTTCGGTGGAGCTGAGGAAACGGCCTTGGGAATCAGCAGCTGCTACTGCTTCGGTTAGAGGGGTTTTCATTGTCGGATTCTCTCCAAATAATCTTGTTTTAAGGATTTTATTGATGACTCAAAACCGCTTGTGGCGGGTTAAATGATTGGCTCAGTCGCCTTCTTATGCAACTGCTGATGCAGCCTTATCAAAGTAGCTAGCTACTTCAGCCATCAATGCAGAGCAGTCACCACGGGTAATACCATTGGTATCACCTGCGATCGCCAATGCAGCATCCTTCATTTTTTGAACGCCAACTGCTACGGAAGCACCAGGAGTTCCCAAAGCCAAGTAGGTTTCTTTCAAACCGTTGAGGCAGCGATCGTCTAATACACTTGCGTCACCAGCGAAGATTGCGTAGGTGATGTAGCGTAAGATGATTTCCATGTCGCGCAAGCAAGCAGCCATACGACGGCTTGTGTAAGCATTTCCACCAGGTGCGATCAATGCAGGCTGTTCTGCGAACAATGCACGAGCTGCATTTGCAACGATTGTAGAAGCATTGCTGGTGATGCGGTTTACGGTGTCCATGCGCTTGTTGCCATCTGCAACCATTGCGCTCAGAGCATCTAGTTGAGAAGTGGTGAGATAGTCACCGCGTGCGTCAGCTTGGGAAACCACTTTTGCAAAAGCGTCGAACATATAACGTCAATCTCCGTAATGGATTTATTCGAGTCTGGTTCAGGTTACAGCCAAACTGGATTCAGCTCAAATGCTTTCGCCAGTGGATGACAACCCTTGAAATGCTCCCTGATCTTCCACAGGGAAGCTTGGGAAAATTTACATTTCTTTAATAGTCGGAAAACTTTATTCATACAGGTGACTGGGTATATCTCACCGCCACCTCGTCCTTAAGTTTTCCATTACTTTGTTTATACTATGTCGTTGGATCGATATTTATTACAAATTGCAAACACTTGTTTCGTTATAACAAGCCTGTAAACACAGGTGTATTGCTTACAGGGTAAGGTTTTCAAGGCATAAACTGCCCCATACAGCTTAATGAAACGCAATCAATTACATAAAAATTCGTCCGGGAATATTGAGTTACAGGAATCTGAGCGGCGAATATTAAGAAATGTTGCGAAAATGAAAGGGGATTGGGGATTGGGGATTGGGGACTGGGGATTGGGCATTGGGCATTGGGCATCGGATCAGAAATTCTACCTTGTCTACCTTGTCTACCTTTCCTCCCCTGCCCCCTGCACCCTGCCCCCATGCCTGAGATTCCCTTACTCACTGGTAACGAGTAGCTTTCGTTCTAGGTCAAATAAGAAGCCGTGAATATACTCTTCTGTCCATTCCGCACCGTAAAAGCGGTTAAACATTCCCCTGGCTGGGTCTTTCTCGGCTCGATAGCGTAGATAACGTAGCTGCGCCTGCTCAATATCCTTTAAGGATTCAGCATTGGTATAGGCTTCTGCTTGCTCTACAAAATCCAAATATGCCTGGAGATAGTCTTTAAATGCGGCAAAAACGTGAGTTTCTACAACTTCCGTTTGTTGGGGACGCGTCCAGAGAAAGGCAGGCGAAAAAAATGGTTGAGCTTCGGCGGGAAAGTCGCCTCCCCAGGGCAAATGCTGCTGATGTGCTTGAAAAATTGACAGGATAGGCTGGGTGTATTTCGCCTGATAGGTCGGATCATCACGAAATAAAGGCTGCATATCCAAGGCAATCAAGTGTCCTCCTGGCAGAGTAACTAAATCTGCTCCAAAAAAGGGCAAATCATAGTTTAAATGCGGGAAAATTACGAAATTTAACACTTGTAGGGATTTTCCTCCCTGGACATGAGCTGCGCGGATTTGTCGAAGTTTAGGAGATTGATAGGCGTAGCTAGTCGTCAAGACTTCTTCTTGATGTTTACCTTTACCTACAGTTGCTTGCTTCGATTCAAAGCCGGCAGGAATGGGATAAGAACGCAAATCCAAACGCTCCTGCAACAGCGCGATCGCATAATCTAAAAACGGCTGATAGAGAGTCATATTCAATTCAAAATTCAAAATTCAAAATTCAAAATGATTAATAACTAATGACTATTGACTAATGACTATTGACTATTGACTCTTATTTACCAACCTTAGCGGCTAAAGGCACAGCGTCTTCAAACAAAAACTCATGTAAAAACCGTTCTGACCACTCATGACCAAAATAGCTGCTAAATAAACCAGAGGCGGGGTCACGGTCAGCACTGTATTGGTCGTAATCTTTTTGAGCTTTGACAATCCGTTGAATGTCTGACTGATCACTTAGAGGCTCTGCGGCTTCTAGCATTTGCCAGTATAAGTCCAGATAATCTTTGAAGGCGGCAAACACCCGTGTTTTCACTGTTTCTGCATCGGTTTTAGCAAATAGCAGATATTGGGAGAAATACTGATTAGCATCATAAAACTTCATTTCCAAGTCTTGTGACAGGTCTGGATATTTCTCGTGCAATGTCTGCAACGGCTGAATATATTTTTTTAGATAAGCCTCATCCTGAAATAAGGGCTGGAAATCCATCACAATCAGGTTTTTCACCTGACCAAAAGACAGAAAGTCTATACCTAGTAAGGGTAAATCATAGTGGTGACTAGGATAAATCACGCTATTCATAATTTGCGCGCTTGCGCCTGCGTCAATGTATGTATAGCGAATTTTCCGCAACTCAGGACATTGATAACACCAGCTTTGGATGGTAGCAGGGTTTCTACCGCGATCGCTAACTTTATATTCTAGTCCTGCTGGAATTGGGCGACTCTGTAATGAAAACCGTTGCAAAAGCGATTTTTCTAGATGCTCAACAAAGCACTTATACATAAGAATTTATAGACTCATCTGCCTTAACCCATCAGAATAAAGGATTTCAGGACAGGTAGTCTCGAATACGTTAAACAAAGTAACGATCCTTAACGTGAGCGAAAAGGGACTTCTAACTAAAAAAATACAATCGCTGTGGCAACAGGGGGCAGGCTTCCGCCGTGAGCGTCAGCCGAACGGGAGCAGGGGGAAAATTAAAATATTCTCTCTCAGAAATTGGATAATTTATTTTCTGTAAGTCATCAAAGAGATTTCCAAAACTTGGAGAACAGCCAATTTTTGCTTTTATTGTTCCCCGTTTCCTGTTCCCTTCCCTCCACCACAGAACTTTGCTTAACTCAACCTTATTGTTCTTGAACTATTTTCCAATGGCGAAAAGGGCTGAAACTTACTTTTGAAGTTTCTCCCCTACAAGGCTATGGGTTACACAAAATTCATCAAATCACTGCTACCAAAAATTAAGCAAAAGTCATTGCTTCCTGTAATTGAGGTGCAGAGATGCGGTAAATATTACCCCAAAATGTATCCCAATTTTGTTTAGCTTTCTGATAACCAGCCGCTAAATCACTCACGCAAGCCAGATCAACATCTACTATTTCATTGATTCCCTGTCTAACTAATTTGCGATGAGTAACATCAGCATCACCAACATGAATATTCCAAAATTCCCAATCAATGGTTTTTTTATTATCCTTAATATAAGGATTCTTGAGCAGATTCTTATACATATTAGTCAGATAAATCTGACAAAGACATTCTCCTCCCATGCCACACAAGCCAATAGCATATGCTGGCGACTTATGGATAGTTAATTGCTTAATCTCATTCAATAAAGCGGTATTTTCCTGATTGATGGAATTTTCTAGTGCATCTTCCCTAATCCCAATACTGAGGAGAAAATCATCAAACAGTCTCAGGTGTGTCAGCTTGTTATCCCCTTCTCCTAATTCTTCTGCCAAGATTTGTGCCATTAAACTTTTCATCTTTCCATAAGGAAGTTTAGAAACTAAAACACCGAGATTATTAGGATACTCTTGAATAAAATACCGATATTGAAGGCAGATATTTTGTAGTGTTTCTAGTGGAGCAATCTGTAAATAATGTAATTTCCTGTCAGCTACATATTCAGTTTCCAAGCGAGTATCATCTGCGAGAATCCAAAAATCATCACGGGTAATCATGCCAACTCCCTCATACAAAAATAAATTTCCGGTCGCCCTCAACTAATACAGAATTATACTGAGTTTGTTGTTCGCCTCATACTAAATTCTCATGAAGTATGCGTAAAAAATCAGCAGATATACGTAGTTAATTCTGGGGTAGTAATTATACTGTTTTAAGGACACCAAAAATTATAAATATGCGATGAATTGCTACTGATTCACCAAAAATTATGATATCGAGGCAATTTCTAAAAGCTTTGCTGAGTCTGACTTTTGTAATCAGTGAAATCTGAATTTATACGAGTTGTGCTGAAACACGAAAAAAGGCAATAAAATTCAAGCAATTACTTATAAAATCTACGATTAACCAATAGATAAAACGTATGATTTACAAATTTTTAATTCCCCATTCCCCATTCCCCATTCCCCATTCCCCATTCCCTATTCCCTATTCCCCATTCCCTATTCCCATTGTTTAGACTGATGCTCTAGACAAATTGTGTTGCATCATGGTTGCTAAATTCGCATCAGTCAAATAGCGGCGTTCAGAGCAGTAGGTCATTAAATAGACACCGCTCATCATCCGCACGGTACTAACACGCACGCGGAAATCATCTGTCATAAACCAACAGCGTTCTTGTCCTTGGTTACTCTCATATTCAGTATCGATAGTTAAAATCCCATCTTTACCAAACCAGTAGCGACTAACCACAGGAATCCTTTCTACATAGCCTTGATTACGAAGTAATTTACCTGATGTGCCAGTTTCGTCATCAGGTACATCCACCAGTACAGCTGCATGATCAGGATTGGGTTCTCGGTCATCTTCATGTTCTTGCCACATGAAGCTAGCTCCACCGTTGGCTTTTGTAGGATCAATACCTTGCTGTTCACAAATGGCTTGGACTCGCGGATCATCGACTGTAATCACGCCTACGTAAAGCTTTGATTCTCCCGACTGATCCGCCACCGCATCAAAGTGATGTACTGTACGTTGTGTAAACCAGACCCCTTCACTCTTACGAAAGAAGTCCATCATATTCATTGGTGGTAAAAATGGCATAAAAAATTTTAGATTTGGGATTTTGAAATTTATTAGTCAATAGTCATTAGTCAATAGTCATTATTCAAAGAATTACCATATTTGATACTCTTTTGATTCTATTAACTCGTAGGTATTACCAACGGCTTGGCTAAACTTATGCTCTATGGTGACTAAATCTTCTGGGGGTATGGCAAACCACTGTTCTTTGGTTGCCCAACGGATAATAAATGTGACTTCTGTAGGATCATGGGGGTTAATCCATACTTCTTTACCTAAAAACCCTGGATACTTAGCTAAGGCAGTTGTCCAAATAGCTGCATCCTGTTGGAGATAATTGTCTCGTGTTTCAGGGGCAACTTTAAACTTCAGAAATTCTATAACCAAAACCTTTCACCCCGTCTCTTCGCCAATTTGCCAGAATAGAGCTGTAGGCTAGATTAAACTAAGCTTCCAGCATAGCTTGATTGCACACACTCACAAGCAAGGATTAGCTGGTTTGAAATAAATAACAGGAAGGAAGTATGGACAGCAACAACTGGTTGCAGCAACTAATGATGCTTGGTATTGGGACGACTTCTCTAATGGCGGAGAAACTCAAAGAAGTAAGCGATGAATTAGTAAAGGATGGCAAACTGAATCCTGAACAAGCAAAAACCGTGATGGATGACATTGTAGAGCATTTAAAGTCCGAGCAGGGAACTTGGGAAACTCAAATGCAACGGCAAATGCGAAATATGATGCAGGATTTAGGAGTGGCGCGTCAGTCAGAGGTAGATGAACTGCGGGGGAGAATTGACCGTTTAGAAAGACAAGTCAGAGATTTAGAGAATAAGCTTTGGCGTTAAGAACTGCTTGTGCTTTAAACTAATTTTGTCCTGTTGGTAATTTTCATTGCCAAACTACCTCTGTAGGGAGGGCTAATTTTGAAAGCAATTTTACTCAGCGTGGCTGTCATGCTGGTCTGTGTTGTAGTGTTAGTGTTGTCACAAATTGGTGGTAAGCAGGAATCTGCTATTGCTGGGACTGTGACCCCAACTACTCCAGTAGTGGCCACAAGCGTTACAGAAAACAATACCTTAATAGCGAATAATCATATGTCTGATGCTTTGTCTGATGCTTCCAACGCCGTTACTACCCCTTCTGGTCTAAAGTATGTGGAACTAGAAGAGGGAACTGGTGCAACACCAGAAAAGGGACAAACTGTGACAGTACATTACACTGGTACTTTAACAGATGGTACTAAATTTGATAGTTCCCGCGATCGCAATCGTCCCTTTAGTTTCACTATTGGCGTTGGTCAAGTAATTCAAGGCTGGGATGAAGGACTTAGTACCATGAAAGTTGGTGGTCGTCGTCAATTAATCATCCCCCCAGAACTAGGTTATGGTTCTCGTGGTGCTGGCGGCGTGATTCCCCCTAACGCTACTCTGGTGTTTGATGTGGAATTATTAGGGGTGAAGTAGATTATAGGGGTGTAGGGGTATAAGGGTATAGGGGTGTAGGGGTAAAATCCTATCCTCAATACCCAGTCAAAAGTTAACACTTAGCAGTCAATAGTCCCCCAAAATGTCTAAAAATTCTTCTTACAGTCCTTTGTTTTCTCTCAATTCTCAACAGGAAAAATGGCAGCAACGCATAGCACAGGTTACACTTCGGTTTAATAAACAATATCAAAATCAGCTTTTTGAATTGCCTGAAGAAGTGCAGGCGATGCCTATATTTCAAGAGTGGAAATCGGGACTTTTGACAGGAAGAATTGTTTCGCCTTTTTGGGAAATAGCTAAACCCCAAAAAAATCACCACTGTTTAGATATTGGTTGTGGTGTGAGTTTTTTGATTTATCCTTGGCGTGATTGGCAGGCGTTTTTTTACGGTCAAGAAATTAGTAATGTGGCACGAGATACGTTGAATTCTCGTGGTTCACAGTTGAATTCTAAGTTATTTAAAGGGGTAGAGTTAGGGGCGGCACATCAATTAAATTATGCTTCTGGGACATTTGATTTAGCGATCGCTACCGGTTTTAGCTGCTATTTCCCCCTAGAATATTGGAGTGCGGTCTTAACAGAAGTTAAACGGGTGTTGAAACCAGGCGGGCTGTTTGTCTTTGATATTCTCAATCCCGAACACCCTTTAGCAGAAGATTGGGCGGTGCTAGAAACTTACTTAGGTGCAGAAGTATTTCTAGAAACTGTCAATGAATGGGAAAAAACCATCAAAGCATCTGGGGCTAAAATTGTCACCAGACTAACGGGAGAATTATTTGATTTATATAAAATCAAGTTTTAGACTCTGTTTAAATCCCCATCCAAAAGCATCCCTATTCCCTGTTAACCCATTACTTGGTTTAAAGCCAACAATAATTCGTTAATAGTGTAGGGTTTAGATAAAAACGTGGCTGCGCCGGTGTTGACTATTTCTCCCAGCTTATTTTTAGCAATTAAGCCACTGGTGGCAACAATTTTGACATCGGGGTTAATTTTTTTGAGAGTGCGGATAGTAGTTAAACCATCCAGTCCTGGAAGCATGAGATTTACTAATACAGCACTAATTTTATCTACATATTTAGCGTAGACTGCGATCGCTTCAATCCCATCACTAGCAACTAAAGTTTGATATTCGTGGCTTTCTAGGGATGTTTTGGTAATATCGCGGATTGCTGGTTCATCATCGACAATCAAAATTAATTCGCCCTTGCCCGTGGATGGAATCAACTCGTCTGTACTAAATATTTCTGTACTTTCTACGGCTGGCAAGTAAACTTTAAATATAGTACCACTCCCCAAAACACTATCTACATTCACAAAACCACCGTGGCTTTTCACAATCCCAATTACTGTCGAAAGTCCCAAACCTGTGCCTTGTCCTACGGCTTTGGTAGTAAAAAACGGTTCAAAAATGCGGTCTAAGTTATCTTCAGAAATACCTACACCTGTATCTGCAACCGTCACCACTATATAAGGGCCGACGGTAGCTTCTAAATTCATGCGCGCATAATTTTCATCAATTAGGAGATTTTCCGCCGTAATCGTCAGAGTTCCCCCATTAGGCATGGCATCACGAGCATTGACACAAAGATTCATCATCACTTGATGTAACTGCGTACTATCTCCAGAAATCATCCATAAATCTTTCGAGATATCTGTAATTACTTCAATAGATTTAGGCAATGTTTCTTTTAAAACTTTGGCCAGTTCTGCAATAATATGCCTCAATTGCAAAGTGATACGTTTACCTTCTACACCTCTAGCAAAAGACAATACTTGTTTGACTAAATCAGCACCACGTTTAGCATTGATTTCTAAAATTTCTAATAAATGCTGTGTGCGTTCATCTACGTCGGGAAATTTTAGAGGTAATAATTGCGCTCCGGCTAAAATCGGTGTCAGAATATTATTTAAATCATGAGCAATACCACTTGCTAAAGTGCCTATACTTTCTAATCTTTGGGTACGCAATAATTGGGCTTCTAAATATTTTTTCTGGGTAATATCTGTGTCTACAGTCAGAATTGATTTTGGTTTATTATCTTCATCACGAACTAAACTCCAGCGACTAGCAACGACAATTTCTTTACCATTTTTAGTCACTTTGTTTAATTCTCCTTGCCATTTCCCCTGAGAAATAACTTGTAGAAGAGCTAATTCGATCTCTGGGGAAGGTTCAGGAAACAATACTTCACTGGCATTTTTTCCGATTACCTCTTGCGCTTGCCAACCGTATAAATTTTCTGCCCCTTTATTCCAAAAAAGTATCTGATTTTGTAAATCACGTACACAAATAGCATCGGTGCTGATGTTGATTAATGCTGCTTGCTCACGAATTTTAGCTTCTGCTAATTGACGCTCTTGTAAAGCAATTTGTTGTTCAGTAATATCGATGCTGGCACAAGTTATACCAACAATTTCTTGTGATTCATTTTGTAAGGGTTCAACGGTCAAATCATAATATCTCATACCTTTATGAGTCGTAATCGATACTTCAGCACGAGTGCCTATCCCTGTAGTTAAAACATGATACTTAATTGCCGTTAAAGCTTGGGCATCGGTATGGGGCATGATTTCACAGTCTTGTTTGCCCAACATTGTTTGTTCTGTCCACCCAGCCCTTTGGTTATAAACCCAGGTATAACGTAAGTCTCTATCTTGATTGAATACAAAAATAGGAGAGTTTTTTAAAGCTACTCGGAATCGTTCTTCACTTTGACGCAGTGCATCTTCTATGTGTTGGCGTTCTATGGCGTAACGCATAGAACGGACAAGTAAATCACCAGTTACTTGTCCTTTGACTAAATAATCTTGCGCGCCTTCTTGCATGGCTCTTAAGGCCAAGTTTTCATCATCTATACCAGTCAGGACGATAATGGGAATGGTTTTAGCTTGGTTATAAGCTTGAATAAAAGTTTCAATGCCTTGGCTATCGGGTAAGGATAAATCTAACAATATGACATCAAACTCAGAGCTATTAACCTCTCTAGTTAGCAGGTGAACAACTTCTGACAATTGCTCAACTGTATGTAAATTTACATTAACTGTATGAACTTCTTTGATTAACTCTTGAATTAAAAAAACATCACCAGGATTGTCTTCTACTAATAAAACTTGAATATTTTTATCTGCCATAGCCTTACTCCGGTGGCAGTTTGACGATCGCAAACCAAAAGTTTTCTATAGATTGTACAATTCTAACGAATTGATCAAAATCAACTGGCTTGGCAATATAGCAGTTAGCAGCTAAGTTATAAGCCCTAAGAATATCTTCTTCAGCTTGGGAAGTTGTCAGCACTACTACAGGAATACGCTTGAAATTGTCATCGGTTTTAATCTCGGCTAAGACTTCCCGTCCATCTTTTTTCGGTAAGTTCAAATCCAGTAGCACTATATCGGGATGGGGTGCATCGGCATATTTATCTTCTTTTCGCAAAAATGCCATTGCTTCCACCCCATCTTCCACAACATTGAGATTGACAGAGATTTTGCTATCTTCTAAAGCAATGCGTGTCAATTCCACATCCCCTGGATTGTCTTCTACTAACAAAACCTGAATTGGCATAACATTATTGGTATTAATCACGATTGTTGACCTGCTCTGGAATTGTGAAGTAGAAAACTGAGCCTGCACCTGGTTGAGATTCAACCCAGATTTGACCTCCATGACGCTCAATAATTTTCTTACAAATTGATAGCCCTATCCCCGTACCAGGATATTTACTGCGTCCATGCAGACGTTGAAAAATCACAAAAATCCGTTCTAGATATTGTTTTTCTATCCCTATACCATTGTCGCGGACTGAAAATAGCCATTGGGAATGGGAATGGGGCATTGGGAATGGGGCATTGGGAATGGGGCATTGGGCATTGGGTATGGGAGTAACATCTACCTTGTCCCCAGTCCCCAGTCCCCAGTCCCCAGTCCCAACTACACCAATATGAATCTCGACGGGAACTTCTCGCCGGAATTTGATGGCGTTCGCAATGAGGTTTTGGAAAACTTGGGTGAGTTGAGTGGGATCGGCGGTAACTGTGGGTAAAGGATCATGGGTGATGATTGCGCTAGATTCTTCTATGGCGATTTTGAGGTTTGTTTTGACTCGTTCTAAAATGGCGGCACAATCTACTGAGATGAAGGGTTGTCCACGGGTGGTAAGACGAGAATAGTTTAAGAGATCGTTGATGAGGGTTTGCATCCGTTGCGCTCCGTCAACGGCGTAACTGATAAACTGTTCTGCGGTGCCGTCTAGTTGAGGTTTATAGCGGCGTTCTAGTAATTGTAAGTAACTAGTCACCATCCTTAATGGTTCTTGCAAGTCGTGGGAAGCGACGTAGGCAAAACTTTCTAATTCGGCGTTGGAACGGGCTAGTTCTTGGCTTTGGCGGGTTTGTTGTTCTAGCAACTGCGCCTGGTATAAGGCTATACCTATTTGGTTGGCTAACTGTTGTAGTAAATCCAACTCAAATTGATTCCAGTCGCGGGGTGTATGACATTGATGGGCGACTAGTAAACCCCAAATGCCCGCGTGGTTGAGAATGGGGACGACAAGGTTAGCTTTTACGCCAAATTGTTGTAAAAATTCTCGATGGCAATCTTGAATATCTGCTTGAGTAATATCTGTAATTGCACTGATTCTACCTTGACGATATTTTTCTACGTAGCCTTGTTGGAAGCAAGGATCAACAATGTTTTTGCCCAAAATTACAGGCCAGTCTGGTAACACGGCTTCTTGTTCTACTGTGCCGGAACCGTCAGGCCACAGACGAAAAATTAATACTCTGTCAGCTTGCAGGAGTTTTTGTACTTCTTGGACAGAAGTTTGTAAAATTTCTTGAATGTGTAGGGTTTCGCGAATTTTGACGGTGATTTCTGCAAATAGTTGCGATCGCAAATTTTGCTTTTGGAGTTCGGCTTCTGTTTGTTTGCGTTCTGTGATATCTGTATGAGAACCCACCATTCGCACTACATTACCAGTTTCATCCCAAAGTGCTTGTCCCCGATCCAAAATCCATTTATAGCTACCGTCTTTACACTGCACTCGATGTTCTGTAATGTAATACGGTGTTCTTCGGTCAAAATGAGCTTGAATAGCCTGTATTACCCAGTCTACATCATCGGGATGGACTCGCTCTGACCACTCCTCTAGATTATTAGAGATTTCATGGTCTGCATATCCCAACATTTGCTTCCAACGTGGAGAAAAAAAGACTTGATTAGTTTTGAGATTCCAATCCCAAATCCCATCATTGTTACCTTGTAAAGCTAATTGCCAACGTTCTTCACTTTCTTTGAGTGCGGAGGCTGTGTGATGTTTTTCGGTAATATCTTGAAAATACACAGATAAACCGTCTTTACTAGGATAAGCATGAACGGCAAAACATTTATCTAGCGGTGGATAGAATTCCTCAAATTCTACGCTTGTTTGTTGGGCTACTGCTTTTTGATATTCTCTTTCAAAGGATGTGCCTACTATTGCGGGAAATGTTTCCCAGATATTTTGACCTAGTAATTCAGTGCGATTTTTTTGTAGTAGCTGGGCAGCTTGATTATTAATATAAGTAAATCGCCATTGTTGATCTAGGGTGAAAAACGCATCAGTGATACTTTCGAGGATATTACTAATGCGATCGCTCACTATTTCTGATTCTCTGCGTGCATTCTGCTCTTGATTGATCATTTGTTCGCTAATCTGTGCGACATGAGCCACATTCCGCCTGAGTTCTAGTTGAGCAATTACTAGGTGACTTAAAGCTACAAGCGCATCAATTTGTTGTTGACTCAAGGCTTTAGGCTTTTGATCAAGCACACAGAGAGTTCCTAACATCTGACCTTGCGGACTAAGTAGGGGTACACCTGCGTAAAACCGCACGTATGGGTATGCGGTTACTACTGGATTTTGGGCGAGGCGATCGTCTGCTAATGTATCGGGAATGACGACAACATTTTGTTGTTGTTGGCATAGATATGAAAAACCCACATTACGCGGCATTTCTGAGACATCTAAACCCAATTTAGCCTTAAACCACTGACGATGTTCATCAATAAAATTTACCAAAGCTATAGATGTACCACAGATAAAGGCTGCTAAATGTGCCAAGTTATCATAAGCTGCTTCTGGTTCAGTATCTAGAATTTGATACTGATATAGTTCTGCCAGTCTCGCCTGTTCCTGATTAGTAAAGTGAGATGTCATAGGACTTTGATTAAAAATATAGTCAGTGTTGTCAGATTTGCAACATTGGAGTTTTTATTGAGACTAATTTTTGGTTAAAAAACGCAACAAAATTTGATTTAAATATCTGTTTCTAGAATAAAACGTTGCACTAATTTTAGGATATAAAACTTAATTTAAATAAATTAACCTTCTGATCAGTAAAACAAAAATTCCATCTGAATATTTCTTACTTCAGAATCATTCCAAACAAATAATATCCCCAACTTTTGGGTAAAAGTCGGGGATATTTACTCAATAAATTTGCTTAATTAAGTAGCTAGGCAAAAATAATTAAAGGTTTGTAGTGTTCGCGCAAGCGTCTCGTAGAGAGGACTTTAGTCCTCCGAGAAGGACTAAAGTCCTCTCTACGAGCCTAATCGAATTTTTTTACATTACTTAATGTAGTTTGATTGATTTTCGCCCACTTACTTACTTGATTATGCTGGTGTTAAAACTGCATCCCGAAGACGTTCAACTAAATTATGTAAATTACCTGTATTCAGTCGATAGCTGAGAGGGTGAGCAATTAATCTGGCTGTGCTTTCATACAAAGTAGTAATCTCTACTAAGCCATTTTCTCTCAAAGTTCTGCCACTAGACACTAAATCAACGATCGCCTCTGACATCCCTGTAATCGGCCCTAGTTCTACAGAACCATAAAGCGGCACAATTTCCACTGGTAAATCTAAACTTTGAAAGTATTCATTAGCGCAATTAACATACTTAGAAGCAACCCGACTATGGGGTGGTAAATCCACAGGCAATTTATAAGGACTAGATGCTTTCACCGCTACTGACATCCGACAATAGCCAAAACCCAAATCTACTAAATGAGCAACTTGTGGTTGTTTCTCTCGCAGAACATCGTAACCAATAATACCAATTTGCGCCTGACCATATTCTACATACACAGGCACATCTTGCCCTCTGACTAACAATCCTTTGGCTGTTCCGCTAGCATCAGTAATTTGCAATTGGCGAGTTCCTGAGTCTAAAAAAGCACTAAAATCTAAACCCACAGATTGCAGCAGGCTGATGCTATTTTTTAGTAGTTCCCCTTTCGGCAGTGCAACAGTTAACATTCTCTTTCTTGGTATCCTTGGCTATGGACACTTTATCAGGATTTATGCAAGGGTGTAAGGGTGTGGGGGTTTAGGGGTGTGAGGGTGTACGGGTGTGGGGGATGAATAATTAATTGGTGTTACTGATTGATAATATGAATTTGTCTTACGTATATAGCTTTGCAAAACCCACAGTGTCAGTACAACAGTAGGAAGAAAAAAGGTGATTTTGGTGTTTCCTACTCTGACTAAAGCCAAATCATTGATATTTTTCTTTCCCCTACACCCCTATACCCCTATACCCCTACACCCCTAGCAATATGAAAATTTTACTCGTTGATGATGAAGTAGAACTCACCGATCCTTTAAGTCGTGTCTTAACGCGGGAAGGTTACACCGTTGATGCGGCTTATCATGGTGCAATTGGTAGAGAAATGGCACAATCAGGAAGTTATGACTTACTAATTTTAGACTGGATGCTGCCTGGCAAAACAGGCTTGGAAATTTGCCAGGAATTGCGTAATCAAGGACAAATTACCCCTGTTTTGTTTCTCACAGCCAAAGATACATTAGATGATAGGGTAAAAGGTTTAGATGCTGGTGCGGATGACTATTTAGTTAAACCCTTTGAACTGCGGGAATTATTGGCTAGAGTCCGCGCTTTGTTGCGGCGTTCAGGTTCGCACAGCTATGAAACAACTACAGCCAGATTAACTGTAGCTGACTTAGAACTGGATCATGACAATCAAGTCGCCTACCGTCAAGGTAGAGTCATTGAACTTTCCCAAAAAGAAAGTCAGCTGTTGCAATATTTTATGGAACATACGGGACAGTTACTCACTCACGCCCAAATTCTGCAATATCTTTGGCAAGATGAAGAACAACCTAGCAGTAATGTGATAGCTGCCTTAATTCGGCTACTGCGACGGAAAATTGAAGTAGGTAAGGAAGAACCCTTAATTCATACAGTTTATGGTAAGGGCTATCGTTTTGGGACTTCATCTGTGGACGAGAGATAGATTTTGCTCAAAATTATAGATGAAAAGCTGGTAAATACATAAGCTATTCAAATGATAGATTTATTTAACTGTTATACATAAGTTTGATATATTCCTAACAATAACAAAGCTTGATATTACTAGGTTGCGATAACTTATCATTTATTGCCCTAAAAGTGTTGTCTAAATTTCCTTGATAACGCTTTAGGGCATATGTTTATAGATTTTTGATCGCGACTTAGTGAAAATTTGCTGTGGAAAGTGAGGGTGAATCGTGAGTAAAGTTAATGGATTTGTTGGGCGCAGAAACTTTTTAAAATTAGCTGGTGTAGGTGGTGTTGGTATAGGTGCTAGTGCGGTTGGGAATGTACTTTTATCAGGAGAATCAGCAGTTGCACAAACACCTACCACAGTTACAGAAGAAAAACCACAGCCAGTTAATCCCCAGGCTGCTTTAACTCGTTTATTAGAAGGAAATAAAAGGTTTGTTGAAGGTAAACGTCTAACTCCTAATCAATCAAAACTCAGATTGCAGGAAACTGCTGAAGCTCAATATCCCTTTGCTGCCATACTGGGATGTGCAGATTCTAGAGTACCGGCAGAAATTGTTTTTGATCAGGGATTGGGTGATTTATTTGTGGTAAGGGTGGCTGGTAATGTTGCAAGTCAAACTGCAATAGGTAGTTTAGAATTTGCTACAGCTGTCTTAGGCGCGCAATTAATTGTAGTTTTAGGTCATGCAAGATGTGGTGCAGTAGTCGCAGCAGCTAAAGGTGATCCCTTACCTGGAAGAATTGGTGTGTTTGTGGAAGAAATCAAGCCGGCTGTAGAAAGAGTGAGAAATAAAACCGGCAGTTTGGAAGAAAATTCTATTATTGCAAATGTGCAGTATCAAGCGGAAAAATTAGGAGAAAGTTCCACCATCCTCAGAGGTTTAATTAAAGAGGGTAAATTGAAAGTTGTTGGTGGTCGTTATGATTTAGCTAGTGGTAAAGTTACTTTGTTGACTTGATTGCTAACTTAATTTATTCATTGAAGAATGTTGATTTTTCTTCAATGAATACTTTCAAAGTCTACAGATACCATTTCTATAGTTTTTTGAGAAACTACTAGCGGAAAATATTATGTTCCTGGACGAGAACGGAGATGATCGGGTATATGATGGCGATCGCCTAATATTTCTAACAAAGGGCCATTAACATCAAATTTAACCATACTTACGGACGCAACCAAAATATTCACCCGATAGCGATAGCGTCCTAAATCAATTCCTAGTAAGCTACAAAGTATAATCCGAATCGTAGCTTTATGGGAAACTACTAAAACATTTCCTTGGGGATGTTTTTCTTGAATTTCAGCAATTACCGTCATGGAACGGTTAGCAATCTCTACCGCCGTTTCTCCACCTATTGGTGCATTCCAAGCGGGTTCTGTCAGCCATTTTACATAGTTATCTGCGTAATTATCTTGAGCAAAGGATTTACTCTTAGCTTCCCATGCACCGTAACTCCCTTCTCTGAGTCCATCTCGCAACTGCATCTCCATACCAGTAGCATCACAAAATGGCTTGGCAGTTGCAATTGTGCGCTTCATCGGGCTAGCATAGACTGCTTCCCACTTCAATTTTTGATAAACATCGGCAAAACTCTTGGCCATCTGTATTCCTTCTGATGTCAACTCTGCATCAGTTGCACCGCAGAAGTTACCACTTTGACTAAAAGTAGTTTCTCCATGTCGCAGTAAGTATAAATTGAGTGTCATATTTTGTATGTTGATGGGGTCAAGGAGTCTGTGCAAATATAAACTACCATCACTTTCACCGGAGAATGTGTGATAACAGGACAAAGTCATCAACTAAAAAAGTCAATTAACCACAGACTTTTGAAATAGAAGACAATTGAGTTAGTAAGTAAGCCGGTGCGAAAAAACCAAACTACATTAAGCAATGTAAAGATTGGAAAATTCGTTTTGTAGTAAGGACTTCAGTCCTTATGAGAGGACTAAAGTCCTCTCTACGAGACGCTTGCGCGTAGCTTGCTTCCCCGGAGGGGTACACTACAAACCTTGAGTTATTTACACCGTTCTACTTAGTTGGTTGATTTGCATTTGTAATTGTTCACGCAATTGATTAGCACGTTGATAAACTAATCTTCTAGCATTATTGCCTTGGTGATTACAATCTATTTTGCCGTTGATTGTTGCCAGTGGTTGAATAAAATAACGTAGGCGAGTTTTCATCGCCCAAACTCCCATTGAAGGAAAGAGAATGAGGATGAACATTAAAGGCGATATGGGGCAAAAGGGTAAATTAAATAGTCTTTGTAACTTTTGTAAATTTACCGTCCAAGGATGTAAAGATTCGCTACCCATACAAACGACTGGCAAAATGGGAATATGATAGCGATCGCTTAACTGTAAAAAACTCACATCAAATTTTTGGAGTTGATAGCGTTTCCCCCAACCCTTCAACGGGCCACGTAAACCTTCCGGCGCATATAACAAAGTTTTACCCTGGGAAATAGCCTCCTCAAAATCAGCCAACTCTGCACGCACACCACCCAAAACCTGCGACCATTTTGGAGGTAGCCACCACACCATCCAAGGATGTTCAAATAATGATACTCCCGCCAAAGGTTGCACTGTCCAACCTTGTTTTTCCCCCAATAAATAACCCAAACTAATAAAGTCCCAAGGAAAACACATCCCTGCATGGTTCATAGCTATAATTAACGAGCCTGTGGAGGGTAAATTCTCTATTTGGTGCAATTCCCCACGAAAATAATATTTCACAATAAAAGCTAAAATTTCTTCACGAAAAGCCCGTTGATAGTCGGGATTAAATTCTATAATTTCTGTTCGAGGAGAACGACAACCCAAACGCAACCATCGACTTAAAAACGCCAGATAGAATCCCCCAGGAATTAAAAATAGTAAATATTCTAGCCAATGCCAACCGTCGGGATCTGCGTGATAATGTTGCCAATGACGGTTAAATAAAATTAACCAACCAGGAGGATACCACAAACAAAACCAGTCAAACCAGCTAAATTGATATGGTTGCTGAGTTGTAGTTGCTGAAGAATGTATCAGACTTGCAGAATGTTGATTAATCACAATTACTGAGTAAATTAAGATATCAATTATATTTGACTGCTATCTTAGCCTGATAAATTTATAATGCGTATCCAACTACGGGCGTAAAAAATACTACATCAATATCACAGAGTTACGATCAACAAAATCTATCAAACGAGCTAGCTTAGATATAAGTTTCTGTGAGTGGCAATGATGTTATTAGAACTCAAGCGCATCTATATTCCACCTGGACAAACAGTAGTGTTACGAGATGTAACTTGGCAAGAATTAGAAACTATTCTCGAAGAGTTAGGAGAACACCGCGCCGCCCGCATTGCTTATGATAGGGGAATGTTAGAAATTATGGCACCATTGCCAGAGCATGAATACGGTAAAGAAATTATCAGTGATTTAGTCAAAGCACTGTTAGAAGAACTAGATACCGAATTTATTAGTCTTGGTTCTACCACCTTCAAAAATCAATTCATGGCTCAAGGTATAGAACCTGATCAGTGTTTTTATATCAAAAATGAACCTCAAATTCGTGGCAAAAAGAGACTAGATTTAACTATAGACCCTCCACCAGATTTAGCCTTAGAAATTGATATTACTTCTCGCACCCATCCCAAAATTTATCAATCGTTACAAGTGCCAGAACTGTGGCGGTTTGAAAAAGGTAATCTACAAATTAATGTTTTGCAAGATGGTGTTTATATAGAATCTGAAACTAGCTTAATTTTTCCCAAATTGCCTTTAATTGATGTCATACCACAATATCTTGAGCAAAGTAAAATCATTGGCAGAAACACGACTATCAAGAACTTTCGGATTTGGGTAAGACAGCAGCTACAACAGTCCTAAAATTGGTGACTCATGATGACAGCTATATTTATAGAAAACATTACGTTAGAAGAATTTTTGAAACTTCCACACATAGATGAGTCACCAGCATGGGAATATATTAACGGACAGGCACTTCAAAAAACTATGCCAGGTGGAAAACATAGCCTTTTACAAAAACGTTTAGTGGGAGTAATTGATACAGCAGGAAGTAATTACGAAGCTTTTCCTGAATTGCGCTGTACGTTCGCTAATCGTTCCATAGTTGCTGATATTGCAGTGGTTGCTAGTAACCAAATTCCCTTAGATGAAAGTGGCGATATTAGCAGCACAGGTATTAATTTCGCACCAGCTTGGATAATTGAAATTCTCTCACCTGATCAAAGTCAAACTAGAGTAACAGGTAATATTCTGCACTGTATGAGAAATGGTACTCAACTAGGATGGTTAATAGATCCCTATGAACGCTCAATCATAGTTTATCGGTTAGATGTACTCCCCGATATATTATCAGGAGCAGATGTATTACCAGTCCTAGAAGGTATGAATTTAACGCTTGCTGTTAATGATATCTTTGCTTGGTTGCAAAGAGTTAGCTAAGAGATGAAATTAATTTTACAACTCTTTCTTTGACTTCATCACGAACACGGCGAAATGTGTCTATAGATTCTCCTTCAGGGTCATCTAATTGCCAATCTTCAAAGACTTCTCTTAATATCCAAGGTTCTGGTAAATTCACACCGCAACCACATAAAGAAATCACCGCATTGTAATCTTCAGGATTGAAATCACTTAATGGTTTAGAAGTTTGATTACTAATATCAATACCAATTTCAGACATGACTTGTACAGTGATGGGATCTACCTCGCTAGAAGCTAAACCAGAACTAGAAACCTCTACTTTACCTGCACCTAAAACTTTGGTAAATCCTTCAGCCATTTGGGAACGGCGAGAATTTTTCTTGCAGACAAACATGATTTTTTCATTGTTTTTTATTTTTGATGAATTAATTAGCTTTGATTTCCAATGCACTGTTTGCTATTTGAATAGTTGCTTTTGCGGCTTGTTCTTTACGTTCGCTGTAGCGGTCTGTGAGATAATCAACTTTATCTCGCAACAGGAAAGTAAATTTATACATTTCTTCCATGACATCAACCACGCGATCGCGGTATGATGAATCCTTCATTGTGCCGTCTTCATGAAACTCCTGATAAGCTTTCGCTACGGAAGATTGATTGGGAATTGTAAACATTCGCATCCATCTACCCAAAATTCGCATTGTATTCACAGCATTAAAAGACTGCGAACCACCACTAACTTGCATAACTGCTAAAGTTCTCCCTTGGGTGGGTCTGACTGCACCTAAACTTAAAGGTATCCAGTCAATTTGGTTTTTCATAATGCCAGTAATATTACCGTGCATCTCAGGAGAAGACCACACTTGACCCTCAGACCACATACTTAATTCTCGTAACTCTTGTACCTTGGGATGAGTATCTGGAACACTGGCATAAATTGGTAATTCACGGGGGTCAAAAAACCGCACTTCCGCACCAAATTCTGTAATGATTCTGGCGGCTTCTTCTGCTAACAAGCGACTATAAGAACGCTCTCGCAAAGAACCATATAAAAATAATATTCTGGGAGGATGATCGAAAGATTTCATGTTTTTATTAACACAACAATAATTATTCAATAAATTTCTTCTGGTTGATCAAGATTGGTAAAATTCAAATAGTCATACATTTTATTCCTGAAAATCACGAAATCCTCTAGAAAGCTGACTGTAAATTATTACTGCTAATTGCGCTCCTAAAATTGGTGCAATCCAATAAACCCAATGATGTTGCCATATTCCCCCTACAAAAGCAGGTGCGAAAGAACGCGCCGGATTCATACTTGCACCTGTAATCGGCCCCATAAAGGGCAGCTTCTACTCCCACTGTTAAGCCAATTGCTAAACCTGCAAAACCAATAGGTGCGCGACGGTCTAATCCTGAACCAAAAATCACCAACATTAAAATAAATGTGAGGACAATTTCTAAAATAAAAGACTGTAGCCAGCTATTATTTAAAGGCAATGTTGCACCTAAATTAGCAACTCTACCCAAACTGAAAAGCAGTAAAATAGAAGCTGCGATCGCACCTAATAATTGTGCCAAAATATAAGGCAAAACTCGCCTTTTTGGGAAAAATCCACTCGTCCAAAATGCTAAGGTCACGGCTGGGTTAAAATGTGCGCCGCTAATATGTCCTAGACTATAAATTAAAGCCGCTACAACTGCACCAAAAATACAGCTAATCCCCAAATGTGTCACCGCACCTTGACTAATTTGATTGACCATCACAGCACCAGTACCAGCAAACACTAAAATAAATGTGCCGATAGCCTCTGCTAAAATTTCGCGTTGGTATTGAGCAACTTCTTTGAGGAAATATTTCATCAATTTAAAACTTGTTCCTCTTTCCCTGTAATTATTTCTATCATTTCAAAAAAAATTGATATGTCAATCAGTTCAAGGGTGGTATTCACAAAAATTCATCAAAAAAAATTGATATATCAGGAAATGTTATCACAGCAACGCGTGGGTAATATCTGCCCCAAGCGGTGAAAATCTGCTAAATACTGCTCTAAGACGGTGAATTGAGGTAAATTGAGGCTGTAATAAATCCAACGTCCCTGCTGACGGGAGTTAACTAAGTCAGCTTCCTTGAGAGTCTTGAGGTGAAACGATAACTTCGACTGACTCACCCCTAATGCTTCACACAAGTCACAGACGCACAATTCACGCTGGCGTAACAATTCTATGACATTAAGTCTAATAGGGTCAGAAAGTGCGTGAAAGCCTGCAACAATCAAGCTGGTAGTGGTAGCATTAGGAGATTGCATTAACTTAACCTTGGTTCGGCAACGGTATAAATCTTGCTATATTCAAGCATTTCTAGTCTTGCTCATTTATTCGTCTCAAATAACGGACTTCTTCCAGTAATATATTAAATCTCTGCTCGTTTTTGGCGTTAATTAATATCCTCTATTTTACTGTGGAGAAGCAAGGAATTGAGAGGATGATGTAGGTTATCTTAAACCTTGCTCACGCAATAACTGATCTGCCCAAATCGTGTCTGCTGCTGACAATGGTGGAACTGGTTCTTGACGATAATCTACAACCAAATCATAACCAGATACGTCATATATTTCATTTAATAAAATCTGTAAATCTATCACTGGTTCATTATCACCAGGACGCAAGGGTAAAGGGAAAGCAGGAATGACATCTCGTAAATTGAAAGCATATAAATCAGCTAGGGGACGACGATTTCCCCGACAAACTAAAATTCGATAATCACTGGCAATATGATCACCGAACATTGGCATAGGTTCGCCTTTGCGTAAGAAATCAATTTCTACTAAATTTGTCTGACTTCTTAACACTTTTTCTCGTTTTTTTTCATAAGCTTTTCTGCCTTTAACTGGACGTTTATTAGTGGGAGAAAGAATTTCTATCGTAGTAATTAACTGTTCTGTACCTACTTCTTTAACTTCTAAATATCCTTCTTTTACAGTTATAGGTGTTGGTACTGTAACTTGGACAGGTTTAGATGTTGGTGTGGCAACAGCTACATTTGTACCGTCAGCATCACTGTTATGCTGGCGAGTTGTTACCATCACATCAGGAATCCCAACAGTTATCGAAGGATTATCGGCGGTTTCATACATCCGCACTTCAACGGCGACACGGTATTTGGGACGCAGTTGGGGAGATAAAAACCTAGCAATTTCAATAATTAACCAGTGATGTAATCCAGGAAATAAATCCGGGTGTTCTAAATATGGGTTCATTCCTGGAAATACCGAAGCCATGATTTATACTCCTAGTTCTGAGCCTGCAATGACAGTTTCGGGTTGATAACGAATACCGGCTTTTTCTATGCGGCGTAAGGCTTCACCCAGGCGATCGCAATCTGCAATCAAGCTAATACGCACATATCCTTCCCCAGCCACCCCAAAAGCATTACCAGGGGTGACAACAACGCCTGTCTGTTGCAACAAGTTCAAAGCAAAATCCGTTGAACCCATACCCACAGGACATTTCACCCACAAGTACATTGTAGCTTTGGTTTTGGGGATATCCCAACCCAGCTTTCCGAAACCTTCAATTAAGAAATCTCGGCGAGTGCGGTAGCGTTGCTGTACTTCGTGTAGGTAAATATCCGGTAGTTGTAAAGCTGTTTCGGCGGCTGTTTGCAAAGCTGCAAAAATCCCATAATCCAAGTTAGTTTTTAATGTCCGTAAGCCTTGGATGACATGACGATTACCCACTACAAAACCCACACGCCAACCAGCCATATTGTAGGTTTTAGATAAGGTGTGAAACTCTACGCCAATATCTTTCGCCCCAGGAATTTCTAGTAAGCTAGTGGGTTGATAACCATCAAAAGCTAACTCGGCGTAACACAAATCATGCACCAAGAGAATTTCGTATTTTCTGGCAAAGGCCACGATTTCCTCGAAAAATTCACGGGGTGCGGTGGCGGCTGTGGGGTTGCTGGGATAGTTGAAATACAGTATCTTGGCTTTTCTTGCCACTTCGTCGGGAATGGCGGTTAAATCAATTAACCAATTGTTTTCCTCTTTTAAAATCAGGCTGTGGACTTGACCACCCGCAATCACAGGCCCGCGAAAATGGGCGGGATAGGCGGGGGAGGGAACTAAGACCACATCCCCAGGATTAATGTAGGCGATCGCTAAGTGCGATAATCCTTCCTTAGAACCCAACAATGGCAAAGCTTCACTATCAGGGTCTAGTACCACACCATAGCGACGCTTATACCAAGTTGTAATCGCACGGCGGAAGTTAGCAGTCCCTTCAAAGGGGGGATAACCGTGATTACTAGGGTCTTGCAAAGCTTTCATCGCCGCTTCCACCACTGGCTGTGGTGTCGCGCCATCGGGATTCCCCATCCCCAAATCAATTAAATCAATGCCTTGTTCTCTAGCCTTAGCTTTTAACTCATCAAGACGGGCAAATACATAGGGTGGTAGTTGCTGTATCCGATCTGCTGGCTTAATCCAATCCAAACTCATTCCTCAACCTCGTCAACCCCTGTGGGGAATTCAAAATACTCTACGAGAAGGCTTGCGCCTACAAAATTCAAAATTCTTTGCACTAGCTTTCAGCAGTCAAAGTAATTTGTAGTTGTGCGTGTTGCTTGCCAGAGGATAGTATTACGAATTATTCATTTCATTACTTGTTTCCCTGGTGGAGACACGATTAACTAAGTCTCTACTTTCTGTCGGTGCAGTGGTAGAAACCATCGCCGCCATTAGCTGTTCTAATGCAACCTTAAATGGGAGTCGATGAATATCAGATTCAGGTGCTAATGCGACTTCGGCGGCGGTTTGCAATTCACCCAGGGTAATGTTCCCTAAACCCAAATCTGCTAATTTTTGTGGCAGTCCAATCTCTGCGTAAAACTTTAATAATTGTTGTCTGGATGCGGCTGCTAGTTGATTGCCTTGTACCATTTCTTCTAAACGCAGCTGCACTAAAATGCCGAAGGCGACTTTTTCCCCGTGGATGCTGCTGTGTCCGGCTATGTGCGTTAACCCGTTATGCACCGCATGGGCAGCCACAGTGCGACATTGCGCCCCACCCAAGCCACCAATTACCCCAGCTAGTAAAACAGAAGCGTCTACAACTTCTTGCCAAACTTCACTCCCTGGATTTTCCAAGGCGGTGGCTGATTTTTGGAATAAAATATCCCGTAAGACTCGCGCCTGTTGGACGGCGGCGATAATTAAAGTCTGTTCTAAATGCCCACTGCTAACCGATGCTTCATACCATTTAGCGATCGCATCCCCAATTCCTGCTACTAAAGTATGTGGTGGGGCAGTTTTCACTAAATCGTAGTCCAGGACAACCAAATCAGGACAGCGAGACAAAGCCACATCATATAAAAATGCCCCCGACTCAGAATAGACATTCGATAAAGCCGTCCAAGCGGCACAGGTAGCGGCTGAGGTGGGGATAGTAGCGATGGGTAACTGTAATTGATGGGCAACTAATTTGGCTGTATCTAAAGCCTTACCGCCACCCACACCGATAATCACATCGGCTTTATGTTCTTTTGCGGCTTTTCTCAGTGATTTCAAGCTAGTTTCGGCACAATCTGCACCATAGGAAACAGGGGTGACATAGAGATTGTGCTGTTCTAAAATTGGCTGTAAAATTTCTTGGGCCATCGCAATAGTGCTATTGCCTGCCACAATTAACGGACGACTGCCTAACTTGGCAATCTCTAAAGCTGCGACGGACAATATATTTGACCCACGCATCACTTTGGCAGGGGCTACTGCTAGCGTGAGTAGAGAAGTAGAAGTTTGAGTAGACAAGGCTGGAGTAGATATTTGATTAGACATATACTCTAGTTTGCCAAAAACCTTGATGTTTCTTAATAAATTTAAATTTATCGCAATAGCTGCTCGGACATAAACACCCCTGTGTTTCTACTGGGAGGCATTCACGGATACTGCTCATTGTCCATAAATTCAGAAATATCAAAGTTTTGAATAACTATATGGTTTATTAAAGATACCACTGTCAGAATACTCAGGGAAAGTAAATATTAGAGCGTCTAACGAATTTGATACAGGGTAGGCCGTATGTATATTGCGTGGATGACGCTGTTAAATTCAGTTAGGTAATATCTTAATCTAAAATTAACAAATATTGTATATCTAAATACAAAAAATAATTTTTTCTTAGGAAACGCTGATAATTAGCGTATGTATACGCGCTGAACTACAAGAGAGTCTCAAAACCTCAATTGCAGTTCAGTAAACGAGAATAGGTTAATTAAGCGGCAGATTTAGGTAATTGAGCGAACTTTTCGGGATATATTTCCACGGTTAAATTTTGGTCTTCACGAGTCACAAGCGATCGCCTAGCTTCACCTAAGTACAATGGAATAGATAAGCCTGGTTCTGGGTGAATAATGGTACGCGCCCGAATTATTAGCTGATTATCACCATTTCTACCCCCACGCCCGAAAGAATAGAGATTACTAGCAGCTTGCAGTAAGGTAGCTTCTACTTGATCCGGCGAAATCTGCGGTGAAGTGGCAATAACTGCTTGATTTGAACCATTATCATAAACTAGGGTATATTTAACTGCGCCAGGAATCACGGTACGGCTCAAAGGAACTATCGACAGGCCAAACAAACCAGCAGTTAGCACCAACATAAAGCCAGTTGTACCTACAAGCCGAAAGCGGATACCCCATTTAAACAAAAAAGCTAATATTGCTAAAGCAGCAAATACCAGTGTGGCAATACCTGACCATTGAGTGTATTGCAGAAATTCAGCTGTTGTGAGCATACAAATTGGCTACGAATGGCGTTTGATAAACATACCTATTTTACATAGCACTTACGAGTCGTGAAGCGTAAAGCCCCCAAGTATGAGGCACAAAACTTATTGGTTTTGTGCCTCATACGTCTTTTAAGTGGGGGATATAAGTTTCGACTACGCTCAACTGCCGCGAATGACCGAACGCCACTTGCTACAAGTCGGCAGAGCCGCCCAACGCGCTGCCTCAGAAATGGGGAACAGCAAGGAGCTTCACCCCCAAATAATTCTGAACGCAGTTCAGACAATGCGCGGGGTGAGCGAGTTGCTGTTAATAATTTATGTGTATGATTTACAATATATGTATGACTCAATCCATATCTGTTAAATGTAAGCTTATAGTCCCCCTTAACTTGTGCGGCGAAATTGACAGCACACTGGAGGGGTTTGCTGATGCCTGTAACCAGATATTGGAGGTAGCCAAGCGTGAGAATTGCTGGAATACTACCAAGCTTCACCACAAGGTTTATAAGCCTGTGCGTGAAACGACGGGGCTGAAAGCTAACCATGTTTGTCAAGCTATTAGACGAGTTATTGGTAATGCTAAAGCAGTTAAACAGATCCACAAATTTAGACCCACCTCTATCAGTTTGGATGTTCGCACCTTTGCCTATAAGGAGGAGAGCCAATCTGTAGGGGTGACTTTGATGTGTGGGCGAGTTGAATTTAAGTTGTCCATCGGAGGTTATCAAATTGCGCTGCTGAGGGGTCAAACTCCGACCAGTGCGACTTTGAAGAAAACCAAGCAGGGGAAATACTTTATCAACTTCGTTGTTGATATCCCAACTCAACCTACGGGCAAAACCCCTAAAGCTAGCACTGAGCGCAGCCGAAGTGTGATCGGGGTTGATTTGGGCAGGCGAGATATCGCAACTACTTCCACTGGTAAATCGTGGAATGGTAAGCAGATTCAATCGGTTCGTGACCGCTACAGCCAGGTCAGGGCTAAAGTTCAATCCAAACGCACTCGGTCGTCTAGGCGACTTCTGAGAAGGCTTTCTGGGAGAGAACGGAAGTTTCAAGAATGGTTGAACCACAATATTTCTAAGCAACTTGTTCAAGATGCAAAACGAATAAATACAGCATTGGCTTTTGAAGATTTAACTAACATCAGGGAGTCTTTGAATCAGAAGCCAAGAAGTAAAACTGAACGCCGCAGAACTAATAATTGGGCGTTCTATCAACTGCGTTTGTTTGTTGGATACAAAGCGAATATTGCTGGCGTTCCAGTGGTATTCGTGACACCTGCTTACACATCTCAAACTTGTTCGCGCTGCCACCACGTCCACCCGGTCAAGGGTAAGTCGTACCGCAGTGGAAAATTTTTTAAGTGTGGACATTGTGGATTTGAACATGATGCTGATATGAATGCGGCTAATAATATTGCTGCTCTTGGGGTGACTTTTGTAAACTCGCCCGAAATTTCGGGGATTGCTTGTCAATTAGAGGGACAGTTGTCTCTCTTCCCGACAGGCGAAATCTGGGATAAAGCTCCCGCTATAATCGGTACTCCGATTGAGCGGTGAGTTGTTTACACACTACGATTAAAAAGGACTGTTAAATTTTAAATTCGGAGCGCAGCGAAGTGACATCCACATTGCCCGAACCGCATCATAATGACTCATCCAACTGGGAGGAAGAATTAGATAGTGCCATTTTTAGCTTTGAAGACATTCAAGCAGAACTCAACTATAAACAAGCACAAACGGCACTGCGTAATCTAGTGGCTAGTCTGGATCTCAGTCCCCAGGAAAAAGCGGGTTTAGAGTCGGAAATTGCTGATTTGGAAACTATGCTGGGAAAATTAGACAGTATGGTAGTCCAGATTGCGGCTTTTGGCATGGTGGGCAGGGGTAAATCTTCGCTGTTAAATGCTTTAGTGGGACAATCAGTGTTTGAAACTGGCCCTTTACATGGTGTGACTCGTACTGCTCAAAGTGTCAATTGGAGTATCAGCGAAGAGGCTATTGGCAAAACAGAACGCGCTTTGCGGGTGACTTTACCAGGTGTTGGTAAATCCCAGGTGGAATTAATTGATACCCCAGGCTTAGACGAAATCGACGGGGAAACACGCACAGCTTTAGCGGAACAAATAGCAAAACAGGCAGATTTAATCCTGTTTGTGATTGCGGGTGATATGACTAAAGTTGAGCAGGTGGCTTTATCACAATTGCGGGAAGCAGGTAAACCGATAATTTTGGTATTTAACAAAGTAGACCAATATCCTGAAGCCGATCGCTTGGCAATTTATCGGAAAATTAAAGATGATCGGGTACGGGAATTACTCACACCTTTAGAAATCGTCATGGCGGCTGCATCGCCATTGGTAAAAACTGCTGTCCGGCGTGCAGATGGGACTAGGGGTGTACAGATGCGTCCTGGTGCGGCGCAGGTGGAAGAGTTAAAGCTGAAAATCTTAGAGATTTTGCAACGGGAAGGGAAAGCTTTAGTCGCACTCAACACCATGCTTTATGCTGACACAGTAAATGAGCAACTAGTGCAGCGTAAATTGCTGATTCGGGAACAGAACGCCAATCAGTTAATTTGGAAAGCAGTCATGGCTAAAGCTGTGGCGATCGCACTCAATCCCGTTACAGTAGTAGATATACTGAGTAGTATAGTTATTGATATAGCTTTGATTTTAGGTTTATCCAAACTCTACGGCATCCCTATGACTGAAGCTGGGGCTGTGCAGTTATTACAAAAAATTGCCATCAGTATGGGTGGTATCGGAGTTAGTGAATTATTAGCCAACTTGGGTTTAAGTGGCTTGAAAACTTTACTAGGTATCTCTGCATCAGCCACAGCCGGTTTTGCCCTTGGCCCTTATATTTCCGTAGCTTTAACCCAAGCTGGGGTAGCTGGTGTCTCTTCCTATGGGATTGGACAAGTTACCAAGGTGTATTTAGCTAATGGCGCAACTTGGGGGCCAGATGGGCCGAAAGCTGTCATTAATCGCATTTTGTCTACTCTAGATGAAGCATCAATTTTAAATCGTATTAAGGATGAATTGATGCACAAGGTAAAATTCAAAAATTAGTCAATGGTCAATAGTCAACAGTCAATAGTCAATAGTCAATAGTCAATAGTCAGTGCGGGTGGGTTCAGTGAGAATTTAACTAAACCTGCTCGTAAAACAGTCAACAGTCAATAGTTAGCAATTAGTATGAATAAGCCGAAAATTTTTATTGATGGGGAATCGGGAACTACTGGCTTACAGATTTACTCGCGCTTGAATCAACGGGATGATATTGAATTAGTTAGTATTGAACCATCTAAACGCAAGGATGCGACGGAAAGGGCAAAATTAATTAATGCGGTTGATGTTTTAATTCTTTGTTTACCTGATGATGCAGCCCGTGAGGCTGTCAGTTTAGTGAATAATGATCAGGTGAAGATTCTCGATGCTAGTACCGCCTATCGCACGGCTGCGGGTTGGGTTTATGGTTTCCCAGAATTGAATCCAGGACAACGAGAAAAAATCGCTCATGCTCAGTTTGTGAGTAATCCTGGCTGTTATCCTACAGGATTTTTAGCTTGCATTCGTCCGTTGATAGCTCAAGGGATTATTCCTCACACCTTCCCCATTACAATTAATGCGGTGTCTGGTTACTCTGGCGGCGGTAAGAATCTCATCCAAAAATACGATACTTTTCATGAACAGCAAACGGTAGCACATTCTCTTTATCCATACGGTATTTATGGTTTGCAGTTCGGACATAAACACGTTAAGGAAATGCACCAGCATTCTGGTTTAGCATCACCGCCATTATTTGTCCCCTCTGTGGGAGATTTCGCCCAAGGGATGTTAGTGCAAATACCCTTACCTCTATGGACTTTAGCTAATCCCCCATCAGGTGAAACAATTCATCAAGCGATCGCACAATACTACGCTGGTGAAAAGTTTGTCCAGGTAGCACCTTTTAAAGATACCAGTTTACTCAGAGATGGTACTTTCTTGGATGCAATGGCAATGAATGACACAAATATTGTGCAGTTATTCGTCTTTGCCAATGATGCCACCCAAGAAGCTTTATTAGTAGCGCGTCTCGATAATCTCGGTAAAGGCGCATCCGGCGCAGCCGTCCAAAATCTCAATATTATGTTGGGTGTTCCCGAAGATTTGGGGATTTGAGGGATTGGGAATAGGGCATGGGGCATAGGGCATGGGGCATTGGGGACTGGGGACTGGGGATTGGGGACTGGGGACTGGGGATTGGGGATTGGGGATTGGGGATTGGGGATTGGGGACTGGGATATAGTTATTCTCCCCTACACCCTTACACCCTTACACCCCTACACCCCTACACCCTTACACCCCTAATAAATCAACTTTTCTGCTTAAAAGACTCTACCCATTCTCGCATTTGTTCACGGGCGATATCTCTGCCGCCGAGGCCGAAGGCTAGGGCAATGGCAACGGCGATCGCACCTAGTAATAAGCCAAATGCTAAATTGACAATATCGCTGGCTATGCCAATCTGTTGTAATGCCATTGCGGAAACTAGGGTGATAATGGAAATCCGCGCTACTTGACCTAAAATCATGGCTTGGCGGTTGCCAGAACTGGTAATGATATTAAAGGCGAGATTGGCTAAAAATAAGCCGATGGCGAAGACTACTAAGCCAGCTAAAATTCGTCCAATAATTACCAGAATGCCTGTTACTAAAACCGTTAGTGCTGGAATGTTGAGGATATTAACGGCTGCTACAGTAGCAAATAATAAAATCCCGACTAACACCACAATCCCAGCAATTTCTGATGGGGTGCGTGTCGCCATTGTGGGGATGTGTGTATCATCTGCGTCGGTGACAGACTTGGCTTTGGGTACGGGTAAACCCAGAATGGCGAAAATATTATTGAAGCCTAAACTTGTGAGGATGCTGGTGACAATATCTGCTGCAAACCGTCCCAGAAAATAGGCGAAAATCAAGATGGCGATCGCTGTGAGGATGGCTGGTAAAACATTGAGAATCTGCTGTAACATGGCGATCGCAGGTACAGAGATAGCCTCGATTTTTAAGGCGTTGAGAGAGGCGATCGCGACAGGAATTAAAATCAAGATGTAAACTATTGTCCCTGTAATAGCTGAAAAAGACTGCATCCCAGCCGCAGGTGACAATCCTAATCTACTACCTAAATGATCAACTCCCGTTGTCGCTAGCAAGTTAGTGACAATTTGTTTAACTACATTCGCTAAAAACCAACCAACTCCAGCAATCAGTGTTGCAGCTAAGATATTCGGCAGAATCGAGAGGATTTCTGTAATTAAGGCTTGTATGGGCTGTAATGCTTCCTTGAGTCCCAAGGTATCGAGAACAGGAATGAGAAACAACAGGAAGATAAACCAATATAAAGCTTGTCCGATGGTTTCACTTAAAGATAAACCCTGAAACTTGAAACTACCATCTGA
The DNA here is from genome assembly GCF_021596505.1 of Nostoc sp. CMAA1605. Lineage (GTDB taxonomy): Bacteria > Cyanobacteriota > Cyanobacteriia > Cyanobacteriales > Nostocaceae > Trichormus. The sequence goes on from NZ_PJIZ01000023.1 coordinate 33,086, forward strand.
TTCATCTTGCTGCAAACGTTCATCCAGTTTCAATGCTTGCAGTCCGCGTCTTGTCACCAACTTGACGATAGTCGCTAAAACCCAAGCCAAACCTAAAAGTACAGACGCGCCTACTACTTTGGGTAAAAATCCAATGAGTTTTTCGAGAAAACTATTGAGTGGGCGAGAAGCTACCTCTAAGCCTAATGTTTGTAAGACAGCTACAACTGTTAAAAGGATAATGCTCCAAAAAACAAGACCAGAAATAAATTTTTCAACTTGAGGTACATCCTGACGACCCGTAATTCCAGCCGCAATGCGATTATCAATATCGGTGTTGTTCAAGACTTTACGTACAACAGCCGCCACACCAGCCGCAACTAACCAGCCGACTAATAAAATTGCCGTTGCCCCTAGCAATCTCGGTATAAATTGCAGCACTGGCTGTAATATGCCTTGTAAATCAGCCAGACCTTGATTAACCTCCGGTGAGTCTACGGGTAAGTTGGGTGATTGTGCTAGTAGTTGCGCCCACCTCAATGATACATCTACTCTACTCGTCTGTAATATTCCTGAGAAAATAGTATTCATCATGTGTAAAAACATCAATATTTATAGCGAATTAATCCAGTCATTCCCAGCGATCGCCAACATTAAGTGTTGCAATCATTACTCAGAAACTCCTGGACGAGAAACTCTACAATTTATTAGGGGTGTAAGGGTTTAAGGGTGTAAGGGTATAGGGGTTGAAAGTGTTAAACAGGTATTTAACAAGAGTCCAACACGGCTGCCCCAAGGAGAAGGACTTTTAACCCAAGGGTTAGTTTGAGTCTAACTCTCTTCCCCTACACCCCTACACCCCTACACCCGCCCCAACGGGGCTTAGTAAAGACATCTCGGTAAATTCGCCAAAAAACGATGCTCCCTATTGTGTTCTATTGTTTTGCGTATTAATTTAGCAGTAAGAATCCATTTTTCATGAACCAGTAGAGTATTTTTTTACTTTTTTCAGTAAAACTTATACATCAGGGAACAGGAAACAGAGAACAGGAAACAAGCCAAAGACTCTTTTCTTTTTACTTTTACCTTTTACCTTTTACCTTTTGCCTTTCCCAATCCCCAGTCCCCAATCCCCAACCCCCAATCCCCAATCCTCCAATGCCCCAACTCCTAGAACAATCAATACAAATCAACGCCACAGCCACCTCAGTAGAACGGTGCTTCACTGATTTAGAATTAATGCACCGATGGCTCAACCCTGTGCTGCGTTGTGAACCTGTAGGTGAAACTTGGAGTACAGAGGTAGGCTGCAAAAGCCGCTTTTTAATTCAAATTCCTATTATTCAACCCACCTTAAATAGTGTGGTGGTGGAGAGACAACCTGGCTTAGTAGTGTGGGAATTTCAGGGATTTTTTCAAGGACGCGATCGCTGGGAATGTCAACCGACACCATCAGGTACACTATTACTCAACCGCTTTGAATTCGAGATTCCCAACCCCATAGTCAATTGGGGATTTAACACCTTCGCCGCCAAATGGACAAAAGAAGATATGCAATTACAGCTACGCCGCCTCAAACGAGTAGCAGAAGAAGCGCAAATGTTGTGTTAGTAGGGTATGAGGGTGTAAGGGTGTAAGGGTGCAAGGGTGTGGGGTGTAGGGGAGGATAATTATATTCCTATTTTCCAATGCCCAATGCCCAATGCCCAATGCCCCTAATTTCTTCTCGCCACCCTAGACTCCACTATAAACTCTGGTATTTCTGAGAGTTCAGCCTCACTCAAACTATACTGTTCACAAACTAAACTCAGTCGATTTCCAGGAGTTTTGACGGCGTTTACAGAATGGGTTAAGTCACCTTGAAAGTAAACTAAGCTATTCATTTGCGGCTTAATTTGTCCCAGTAGTCGTTTGTGGGACTTGAGTACCAATTCTCCCCCTTCCATATCCGGTGGTACGCGCACATAAAGGACGCTGACTACAGTAGGCGGTTCAACCGTTTTACAATAAGAACGCAAAGAGCGATCGATATGCGGATCAACACGAGAGCCTTCTTTGAGCAATAGAGGATTGAGGTAAAAAGCGTTACAGTCAGGACGGAGGGCTAAATCTAGGTAAGGCTTAAAGTAGGGAAATTGTGTCTCTACCTGTGGGATGTGGGATTTTTGAAACACCACAGAAAATCCTTTAGTACCCACAAAATCGCGGTTGAGGTTGTTGATAGAAAAGTAAGGACAAGCGTGAATTTCTCCCCAGAGATGTTTGAGATAGTCGCTAGGGAAGACGTTATCTTGTTTTTGACAGTATTTCACCTTGCTTTAATCATTAGTCAGGATAATTTTGGGGATGGGTAAGGCGATATTTTCGTCAAGGTTATCATTATTATTGGGATTAACTGCGATCGCTTGTATGGCTTTTAATAAAATCGCGCTTTGACTCAGTAATTCATCGACATCAATCCCACCGTAAATAGATGGGTAACGTCTGAGGCGATTGCTACCCTCCCCTAATAAAATAGCCGCACCCCGCCAGTTAAGATTTCCCATATGATAAAGAGCCACAGCGATTTGGAGAATACCTTGATAGAAGGTTTTTTCCGGTTCGGTGGCTTCAATCCATAAAGCTTCTAGGGTGTCATGACAGGCGTAGAACTGTCCAGCGTTAAATTGTTCTACACCTTGCCAGTATTCTAAAGGCATGGTTTCACTCATGCCATGGTTTCTCGTACTTCTTTAATCGTTTCCAGAGAGATTTCTTGACTTTGTCCGGCAAACTCATTATCTGGTGTCAGGAATAACATACAATGACACTCTTTGCGTTCTCTCATTGGCACACAAGGACAGTTCCAATATGCAGCATTAACTTCAGCTTCTTTATCTTCGTAATGGCGACAGGGACACAAAGGAGAACCTAAATCATCTTTATGTTTCGCTAACCCTTCAATCACCACCGCAGTCACCGAAGGTTCAGCACAAAAGAAAGTTCCTGTACGCTTGGCATATTGTTCTGAAAAGTGGCGCATGGCCTCTAAACTTTTATCGCTAGATGTTGTGTTCGCTTCAGATGAAATCATTGGGATCGGCAGCTCATAATTTAAACATTTCTTTGCATTGTACCGCAGGACTGGGGACTGGGGATTGGTGAAGGCAAAAGGCAAAAGTAAAAAGGCAAAAGGTAAAAGGTAAAAGAATATTTACTCTATTGCGAATTGCGTTAGCGTACCACTCCGTAGAAGCAAGCTACGCGGTAGCGTCTCGTAGAGAAGAGGGACGTTAGTCCATTGCGTTAGCGAAGCGGGGCGTTAGCCCATTGCGAATTGCGAATTGGTTTTATACTTTTTATTTGTTCTGGGATTGAGGATGGGGTGAAAACTTCCCTGTTCCCTAATAACTAATCTTCACAAATCTAAAAAAGGGAAAAGTTGAAGTAACACTCCACGTATCCTTAATAAGAAGACTGTTTGTCGTAATTTACTGCTTAACTTGGGAGGGGGACTGACTCGCAGTTGTTCTTGTAGTTGTGCATATTCAACGGCTGTTAAGGGTTTCCCATCTATGGGCGATCGCGCTTCGATGATAATCTCTGTACGTAGTATTTCTTCGGGAATATCTTCTACAGGTGGTAAAGCCATCACAGTCGCTCCTATTTGGCTCACTAACCACACCAAAATGCTACTAATGAGGCTAATCAAAAAAAACCTCATCCACTTCATGAATTTGGCGTACTTTGAGGCTAACAGCAAGTTTTCAACTCTCTCTACAGATGGCGATCGCTTTTAATTTTCTAGTAAAAATACTTATTTGGGTGCAATAAATATAACTATAATACTTTGATTTAATTATAAATTAACAAATCACAATCCCTATAATTTTTAGGTCTTTCCGACTCAGGACTTAGTTTTGCTTTCTACGTGATTTGGACACTGAAGTGATAAATTCAAAATCTTCATCAGTGTCCTTTACCTACTGCTCTACCAATAATAAACTACTGGCAAGGCTCTGATTGAGCTTTGAGCCGTTATGTGATGCAAAATGCAGCTATATCGATATTTTCACTTGTAACTAATGACCTCATTGAGTTTCATGAGGATTAGTTACAAACCTTTTTATAGAAGAATCAAAACTATCTTCTAGGGAGTGGTAGGAGCGGGGCTAGCAGCTGGGGTGGTAGCAGGGCTAGCAGCTGGGGTAGTAGCAGGGGTAGCAGGTGGGGTTGTACCTGAATCAGTAGGTTCAGCAGGGGTGGTAGTAGTAGTAGCAGGGGTAGTAGCATCGGGAGCAGGGGGATTTTCGCCACAAGCTCCTAAAAATCCAGCCAGACTCAACAGTAAAGCAAAACCAAAGATTTTTGTTTTCATAACTCCTCTTTCACCAATTGCGGCAATAAAACAATCTCGCCTGTTGAATACGATAACCTATTTTGCTGATTTTTTAAATTTTTTAAAGCTCTGCGAATGTATATTGAAAATCTATACTATGGGCGGAGTTTATTAGTTTTATTATGATGTGCGGGTCGTGCCAGAAACCGAAAATCTGTCAATTATCAGAATCTAGTAAATAGATCAGACATTATAGTATGCGATCGCCCTGCTGATAGCGTGGGGATAACACTTGAGTCGTTCAAACCAGTTTTTCGGTAAACTAACCTGATGGGCATCAATCCAAGTATTATTCGCATTTGTAACTAGAGGGTAAGTCTAACCTTAGCAAAAACGGATAATCAGATTACAATACATTATTTCTTATCGTAAAAAGTTATGGCTGCTGTTCGTAAATCAGCTGTTTCTACAACTGGTAGTTGGTTTCGCCAAGGTTCTACGCCCAGACGCAGAAGGCGAAAATCGACAAGTTTGGGTTCTAGTGCTATCACCGAATCCTCTCCAGTAATCACTAAAACACAACGTCCTACCTCAAAAGGCTTGTCTCTGCCCTTAAATCCTCGACGAGAAAGTCCTCTTTCACCAGCATCCTCAACCCTCAAAAGTCCATCACACCCGAAATTAAGAAACACAAACTCAGAATCTCTCGACTTACCTGTAGTGCCTAACGCCCAAGTTATGCCCTTGTGGTTGTTAAGACTCAACTCGTTACATCGCCATTCCTCGATCATCGCTTTTTTACTGGTGAGTTCAGTTCTAGCTGTCTATGGGTGGACAGTTTACGCCCAGGAACTTTGGGGGCAAAATTACCGGAGGTTGCAAAACCTCCAACGCTATGAACGACAAATGACAACTACTAACGCCACCCTCAAAAATAAAATGGCCGAGGAAGCAGAAAAATCAAGTACAGGGTTAGTATCGCCATCTCCGGCTAATAGCGTTTTCTTATCTACGACATCCCCACCAACCCCTCTAAAATCCCCAGACAAGAAACCAACTTCAGAAACAAAACAGCCTACTTCCTCCCCGATGGCATATTGATTTTCGGTCAACAATCAACACTCAACAGTCAACAGTCACCAGAAAAAATCAGGGTAATGCCAAAATCACCAAGTCAATTAAAATTCAGAAAATTGCGTCAGCCTGCGGAATTTCCTGGACGGCAAAGGGTTAATCGAGAACGGAATCGGAACAACACAGTCCCCTCCATTCCAGAACAAACATCAAATCCTAAATCCAGATTATTGACTGTTTGGGGCATATTAATGGCCTGTGGATTAGGATTGGCTATCAATTTGTATAATCTGCAAATTATCCAGGGTAACAAGCTCACACAAAGAGCAAGAAACCAGCAAATGGTGAATTTGCGTCCTTATATGCCCCGTCGTTTAATTGTCGATCGCAATGATAATGTGTTAGCGGTTGACCGTCCTGTGTATACTCTGTATGCCCATCCCAAGTTGTTTGACAAGTCCCAAGAAGCCATAGCGGAAAAATTATCTCCCCTCCTCGACAAAACTCCGGCTGATTTAGTCAAAATTTTTCAAAGCCGCAAAACGGGGATTACCCTTTCCTCAAGTTTGCCGGAAACCACAGCTGATCAAGTTACAGCCTTAAGGTTAAATGGTTTTGAGTTGATCCCCAAATATTCCCGATATTATCCCCAAGGAGACTTACTGGCGGATATTGTGGGATATGTCAATGTTGACAGACTAGGTCAAGCTGGTGTGGAACTTTCTCAACAACAGTGGTTGGAACGTTCTGTGAAAACTGTGCGTTTAAGTCGGGCTGGAAATGGCGCATTAATGCCAGACTACGCGCCTGAAGGTTTTCTGAATGCTGATGATTTACGGATGAAATTGACAATTGATAGCCGTCTGCAAAGGGCGGCTCGAACTGCACTGAAAGAGCAACTAGAAAAGTTTCAGGGTAAACGTGGGGCTGTCATTGTCATGGATGCTTTTGATGGCTCAATTTTAGCCCTGGTTTCTCAGCCTACTTATAACCCCAACGACTATTCTAAAGCCGATATTTCTCTATTTAAAAACTGGACAGTCTCGGATCTCTATGAGCCAGGATCAACATTTAAACCGTTAAATGTGGCGATCGCATTGGAAAATGGAGTCATCAAAGCCGATGATACATTTAACGACCCTGGCGCAATTCAAGTAGGAAAATACACCATTAGAAATGCTGGTTTGAATGGTTACGGGCGCATTAATATTGCTCAAATTCTGCAAAACTCCAGCAACATCGGGATGGTGCAAATCATCCAAAGGTTAAAACCTTCGGTTTATTACAACTGGTTAGAACGCTTGGGTTTAGGACAAGCAGTCGATACAGACTTACCCTCTGTAGCTACTAGTAAACTCAAAAATCAAGAAACATTTATTCGTTCACCTATCGAGTATGCAACCGCCTCTTTCGGTCAAGGTTTCTCCCTAACACCCTTACAGTTAGTCCAAATGCAAGGCGCGTTAGCTAATGGTGGAAAATTAGTCACGCCTCATATCGTACAAGGATTAGTTGATAGTAAAGGACAAGTTCACTACACACCTAATCGCCCAGCCCCACGCCAAATTTTCTCAGCAAGCACAGCACAAAAAGTTGTAGAAATGATGGAAACTGTGGTGACGGAAGGAACAGGAAAAGCTGCTCAAATTCCTGGTTATCGCATAGGTGGAAAAACAGGTACAGCCCAAAAAGCCAGTCCCAACGGTGGTTACATTCCTGGTGCGAGGATTACCAGTTTTATCGGCATTTTACCCGTGAATTCTCCCCGTTATGTAGTTTTAGCTGTAGTTGACGAACCCAAAGGTGCAAACGCTTACGGTTCAACTGTTGCAGCCCCCATCGTCAAGTCCGTGATGGATGCTCTAATTCCTATTGAAAAGATTCCCCCCAGTCAAGATATTGACTCACAATCTAATACAGATAATAAGAAACCAGCACCTAGAGATTAAAACATTGATCATTTATCAGGTTTATTGCGTGGATTGTGGATTGAATTCAATCTAAAATCCACAATCTAAAATTCCCAGTCCTCAGTCCCTTACTAATAAGTTTTTCTAAGTGTATTCTCAATAGACCCTACACTGTGAAAAATATCTATTAATTCATGAGATTTTGTACGGCGGTTTTCTAACATTAACTGCAATGGTGTTAACAATTTCACATCAGGATCATCTCCTAGTGCAACTGTTGCCGCTTGCAGGATTTGTTGAGCATTATTAAATATATCTTCGTGATCAAAACCTACTTTTGCTGATAGTTGATGTAGAGATGTGTCTGGCGTGATAGCTCTACCATTTAAGGAATCATCTAGTATTAAGCCTTTTAATAAGGCTAATAATGCGGCATAGATATTAAAATCATCACAAGTATCAAAGGCTTTAAACTCAATGCGTCCGACTTCGGCGGGTAAACGAGCTATTTTTGTGAGTGACGGCACACTTTTAATTAATTGTTCTGCTTCAGGTACAAATACTAAAGTAGCTGACCTTTTACCTGTTCTGATAAATGTCCTCACTGATAAACCTTCCCAAAGTGTGCCGTTATAAAAAGGCGAACTATAACTAAAAGGCACAATATAAGGACTGTAATAAGTCAACTTTTTCCCAATATCAATTACTTGCGGAATAGATAAATCTGGGCAAGAAATATTTAAGTCAGGCCCGTATGAAACCATGTAAATATAAGCAGTTTGTTCATCAGGATAGGCTTGTAACTGCTGAATTTCATATTCATTTAATGGTGGGTTTGGTTCAAAAACCGTTTTGTAGGGATTAAAACTCGTTAAAACTGGTGAAAATCCAAATTGAGCAGCTACTTGAGATAGTAAATCAAAACTATTGGATAATTCTTGGATTACATCCCGAATACAGGAGTGTATTGTAGTTCTAATTTCAATCCCTTTGGAGGTACAGTCAATAACTTCGTCGGAATCAGCAAATCTTTCAAATCCTTCGATATACCATCTTTTTTTCCTAATACCAGCATCACCTACGCGCAATTGCAAATGGTCATCAGGATATATAGGTAGTTGATCTACAATTTGAGCGAAATCTGCAAATTTTGTACAGGTAAAATCTGCAAACTTTCCTTCTCTGTTGAGGAAAGCCACTTCATGTTCAATACCAAAGAAAAAACTCATAGCAGTTAATAGGAAAAATTCTTAATAATCTCACCAGAATATAATACACCAAGCTAGTATGGTGGCGAGGTTTTTTAGGCGATCGCCATCTTCATGTTACTTTTGTTACATTCAATACCAGAGCTAATTAATGAAAAACCTGAGACACAAGTTAGTTATCAAGATTTTGATTGTGGTGGCTTTATTACTGATATCCCAGCAAGTCTTAGCACAGTCTTGGCGACCTGTTCGCGGTGGTATTACCTTTGGTATTAGTGGGATGTCAGTATTAAGCCAGAAAGATAATGCTGTAGATTTCCTAATTGTTCATGACAACAAGCAGAAAAATCAAGGTCGTTTAGCAATTATTAGTATTCAAGGTCAGGAATCTCCAGTATATTTTCCTATAGATTGGCCAAATAATACTGAATTACCCCTAGATTTAGAAGCCTTAACATCTATTCCTGGTAAAAGCAACTTTCGGTTTATAGCTTTTAGCAGTGCTGGCAAGGGTTATGATATGCAATTAAATCCTACAGATAGAACTATCTCACTCATCAAAATATTTGAATTAACTAAAATTCCTCCAGACAGTAACTTTGAAGGATTTACATTACAAAACATCGACGATAAATTAATTGCAGTTTGGGCGCATCGAGGCGCAGATAAAGAACCAGCGATTATTTATTGGGGATTATTTGACTTAGTGAAATATCAAATTACCCCCATAGGTTCTGCACAGATAAAAGTACCATTTCCCACTAACAATGTCCGCCACATTTCTGATATTAAGGTAGATGCAGCCGGAATTGTTTACATTACATCTGCTAGTGACACAGGTGATGATGGCCCGTTTGAATCTGCTGTTTATGTTGCTGGCTATTTGGGTTTATCTGGTGACAAAATCACCTGGAAACAAAACCCACAGCTATTTCCTCTCCACCGTTTTAACTATCACAAAATTGAAGCTCTGGAACTAGTTCCTGGTGCAAATGGTGGCTTAGTTGTGGGTACAGATGATGAAAATTTGGGTGGTTATATTTACACTTTGGGACAAGATAATTAACCCAGTTCGCAATTCGCAATGGACTAACGTCCCGCTACGCTAACGCAATTCGCAATTTGATTTTTCCGTGTTGTAACGGGGATTTCAACCCCGCCACAACACTTGCGGCTTGATAGAAGCCGGGGACTTAAAACCCCTAAATTTTGTTAATAGGGCATTGGGCATTGGGAATGGGTAAAATTTTATTTTCTTCCCTTACACCCCCACACCCTTACACCCCTACACCCTTAATTAACTACACATTAAATCTAAACAACATCACATCGCCTTCCTGCACAGTATACTCTTTACCTTCACTTCGCACTAAACCTTTTTCTTTCGCTGCGTTCATAGAACCCGTTGTGACTAAATCATTGTAAGCAACGGTTTCAGCACGAATAAAACCACGTTCAAAATCGGAGTGAATTACACCTGCTGCTTGGGGTGCTGACATTCCAGCATTAATAGTCCAGGCGCGGGTTTCTTTGGGGCCGCTAGTAAAATATGTGCGTAAACCTAAGAGGGTGTAAGTTGCACGAATTAAAGATTTTAAACCGCCTTCTTCTACACCTAAAGAAGCCAGAAAATCAGCTTTGTCTGCCTCTGGTAATTCTACTAGTTCCGCTTCTACTTGAGCCGAAACAATCACCACTTGAGCATTTTCTTGCGCTGCAATTTGTCGCACTTGTTCTACAAAATTATTACCTGTGGCTAAGTCATCTTCCGAGACATTGGCAGCATAGATAATAGGTTTATTCGTTAATAGTCCTAAGCCTTTAATAGTCTCGGCTTCTTCCTCAGTTAAACTGACTTGACGTACTGATTTACCTTCATTTAAAGCCGCAGCTAACTTTTCTAGAACTGTGACTTCAAATTGTGCTTCTTTGCTGGTGCGTGCTTGTTTGCGGGTGCGTTCAATGCGGCGTTCGATTTGTGCTAAGTCAGATAAACCTAGTTCTAAACTAATAATTTCAATATCTCGTGCTGGGTCAACTGAACCTGCTACGTGGATGATATCGTCATTCTCAAAACAACGTACCACATGAACGATCGCATCTACTTCGCGAATGTGCGAGAGAAATTGATTACCTAGTCCTTCACCTTGGCTAGCACCTTTGACTAAGCCGGCGATATCGACAAACTCAATACGTGCGGGGATAATTTGTGCTGAACCGGAAATTTGAGAAAGTTTGTTTAAACGCTCATCCGGTACTGCGACAACGCCGACATTGGGTTCAATGGTACAAAACGGAAAGTTAGCCGCTTCTGCTTTGGCGTTAGCGACTACAGCATTAAATAAAGTAGATTTTCCGACGTTGGGAAGTCCGACTATTCCGGCTCTTAGCATTTTAGATGTGATTTTGAGTTTGTTGACAAAGAAAAACTAAACGGGATTAGGTATCGTCTGGGGAATAGTTCCCGGAACTGTTTGGGGAATAGTCCCCGGAACTGTTTGGGGAATAGGAGCAGGTACGGTTTCTGGTACAGGCTCAGGTAAGGGCGGGGGAATTGTAGGTGCTGGTGATGGGTTGGGTTCTGGGTTGGTTTCTGGGTCGGGAATGTAAATAGCTTGAGGTCGAATCATGTCTATCACATCAATTATTCAACCTTCTCAACCTAGATGACAACTAGAACAATTGACATCTCCCCAAATGACTATGCCCAAGTCCTTTCATAATTTACCAAGAAAATCGGTTTAAAGCTCCGTTCTTCTAGAACGGCTTGCTGATAAAGTTCTCCAAACAGACAGGCTAAATCAAAACTGTCATAATCAAACCTTGCGTTTCTAGATAATCAAGCACTCGGTTAACACATTCTTCTACTGTAAATTTATCTGTTTGACAGATAATATCTGCATTATTTGGGGCTTCGTAGGGGTCAGAAATGCCAGTAAAATGTTTGATTTCTCCAGCCCTGGCTTTAGCGTAAAGTCCTTTGACATCACGAGATTCACAAACTTCTAGCGGTGCTTGGACGTAAATTTCGATAAAGTTGGTAGTCGTTTGTTTGAGTTCCTCTCGGACTTGACGATAGGGGCTAATAGCGGCAGCGATCGCAATTATGCCATGACGACTGAGCAAGTTAGCCACAAAGCCAATCCGACGCACATTTGTATCTCGGTCTTGTTTGCTAAAGCCTAGCTCTTGTGAAAGATGGGTGCGAACGACATCACCATCTAGTAATTCTACTGAGTAATTGCGTGCTTGTAGTTTTTGGGATAGTCTTTGAGCAATTGTTGTTTTGCCAGCACCACTTAACCCTGTGAGCCAGAGAATAGCACCTTGTTGTTTCATGTAAAATTTGATATTTAAGGCAGTGATTTTATTACTACAAGTATAGTCTACGTATCATCCGCAAATTAGGAACCTAAAATCTTTGATATTAAAAACAAAAGCGATCGCACTTCAAGTATCTCAAAATGCGATCGCTTTTGTTCTTATACCAATTCAATAAAATATTGATACGAGAAGTACAATACTAATCACGAGCGTCATCAACTAAGCAGGATTTAGTTGGTTTTTCAGGTTCGGCATTTGGGCTATTAACCAGCAATTGAGAAACTGGAGTATCTGGGGTAATCTCACCATTGAGATTGACCCAAAGTTCACCTATGCGGAATGATTTATCACATTTTACTTCTACTTTATCTCCTGTTTTAGCACCAAAAGATGATAATGATTTATCAATTTCTTTGACAGCAAGTTGACGACCAATGCTATTAGCAAATAGCTGCTGCACGGGTGATTGATTAAAGGCTTGTAGAAGCACAATTGACTCAGAGAAATACTCTTCTGGTGTAGCTTGGTAACAAGTACCATGTTTAATCCATTCGTGGCGGTGCAGATTGGATAATGTGCCAGGCATTACAGCTTGTAATTTTTGCCAAGTTTCAGGGGACAACTCTTTTTCTACTGCTGGTAATTTTGACCAGTCTCTATCATTACCATTATTGATCTTTGGATCGCCATCCAAAGCCCTGTCAGTTCTACTAACACCACAATAAACATTATCTTCAGGTTGAGGCCAAAGACCATGCAATGTGAAATTAGTGGCTTCAGGACGACTGGGATCTTGTGCTAATCGTTTGCATTCTTCTTTGTCTGGTTTGCTTTCACAAAATGCAGGTTGCCAACTGATAGCTAATAAGTAATCTTCACCGACGGTAATTGGAATTATAGGCGTATCGGGAGTGGGATTAGGAGTTGTATCAACTGGTAAACTCGCGATATTCAGACAACTAGCCTCAACCCAACGTTGAGGAGGATTAGCTTGAGAAATTTGTAACAAGTAGTGAGAGGGTATGTCTTTATTCTTGCCAACAATTTGGTAAGTTTCTCCCAGCTTTAATCTCACATTGCCGGGGTTAGTTGCTTTTTTAATAGAAACTACCGCTTCGCAAGCATTTGTAGCCGTGAATTGACCATCAAAGGAGATGAAAGCGAGAGCCGTGTTAGGCTGTAGTAAGAAAGAAAACACTAGTAGGACTGTTAATACAAGTGTTTTGATCAGCGATCGCAGCATTAGTATACTCCGTAAAATTCACTGAAAATGGTGATTTTCGCTCCTTATTAAAGATACAAGAGCAAATCACTACTTCCGGAGATTGTCTTTATATAGTTTGTCTTACTGGTGTATTGCGTAAGTTAATATACACTTAAATTTAAGTAAAATCTTGGTCAATATGGCAACAATAATATAAAAAATGCAACAAATTTAAAAAATATGACTAGAAATTACTCAAACTAATTATCAAAGGCATTAATTTTTAACAAATTCTCAGCATAAATTAATTTAATTAGACAGAAAAAGTATTAAATTAATTCTGGTATGAAAGTTTGAGGATTGTTAAAAAATGAAATGGAAATATTTAATCATTTTGGCAATTATTACTAATATATTTGTTGGCTGTACAGGGGAGCCTAGCAATAATCAAGTTGATAATCCAACACCCAATACTACTAAAACTAGTGCTAGTGCGCCTGTTGGAGCTGGTAATTTTCAAGCCGGAGAACACCCAACTAAGGGGAAAGTTGCAGTTGTCACAGAAGCGGGTAAACAATATCTAGAATTTGATGAAAATTTCAAAACGGATAATGGCCCAGACTTATTTGTGATTCTTTATCGTACTGATGCACCACCAGTAACCGGTATTAAAGAACAAGATTATGCTCAGATTGCGGCTTTGCAAAAAACTAGTGGTAAACAACGTTATGCTGTGCCACAAAATATCAAGCTAGCAAACTATAAATCTGTAGCTATTTGGTGTCGTAAATTTAATGCTACATTTGGTTATGCTGCTTTATAAAGCTACATAAATATTAAATTTGTGTAGTGAATCGATTTACATAGAAATAAAAATTGAATATCTGTTATTAATATGGAATTAGTAGATTTCTTAGGACTTATACATCCGGCGATCGCAGTTACCATTGTTTTTCCCTGCATTGGTATTGTGAGTTATTTTGCTTGGCAGACACGGGAACGCAGATTACAAAGCGCAGACGGTGGTAAAAGCAAGATTCCGCCAATTGTGGGGGGAGAACATAAGCGAATTGGCGAATGGCTATGTATTGCTGTTGTCGGTTTATGCTTATTAGGGTTAGCCTACCCCATTGGGAAAAATATCATCAAAAAGCAACTGTGGAATCAAAACTTATTCCCAGTAATATTTATTCTATTGATGTTTGTTTTGGCTATAATTTGTTTAGTCTTACTGTTGCGAGCAAGAGAACGTTTATGGCGTGGTGTATTCGCCACATTAACTGGTACAGCTTTAGTCATTTTAGGCTGTCAAGATGGCGTATTTCGTCGCACGAATGAATGGTACTGGTCACACTACTATATAGGTATTACCGCATCATTACTCATGATTTTTTCTGTGGCGATCGTCCAAGATATTTATCAAGATAGATCACATCGTTGGCGGTTAATACATACAATTTTAAATTGTGTGGCATTATTACTTTTTCTCGGTCAAGGATTTACAGGTTCACGAGACTTATTAGAAATTCCCTTAAATTGGCAAGAGTCATATATTTATCAATGTAATTACGTCCAAAAAACTTGTCTAACTCCAAATAATCAAGCTCCCAAGTGAAACAACTTCACAAATTGCACCCAAAAATAGATCCGTTTTCCTTACGCTTACGTTTAACAATTGGGATTGCTGTACTTTCTACTTTAGGTCTAGGAAACTTAGCATTCTGGACGGGGTGGAAAATACAGCAAATTTTAATCAATAACCATAAAAATAATACTGAAACAATTGCTCAACGGCTACCTCGTGATGTGCAGATTTATAGTGAAATGATGCCGCCAGAAGCTGCACTGCAAAAATCAATTGATAGCCTCACAGCAACCAATACATATTTATGGGTAAAAAATTCTGAAAATCAGATTATAGGTAAATCTAATAACTGGAACCAGTTACCGAATAAAACCACAACTGAATTAATGTCCCTGGGTGAAATGATCCTACAAGCACGCATAGAAAAAGTAGGGGGACGTTATTTTGTGTTGTGTGGTGGTGCTGTTCCCGTCAAGGGAAAAATTCTAGGTAACTTATTTGTGATTCAGGATGTCACCCGTGAACAGCAAATGTTTTTAGTGATGGTGCGGAGTTTGGGTGTTGGCAGTATTGTAACAATTATCGTCATGTCCATCGCGATCGCCATCTATGTTAAGCGTTCCTTGCAACCATTAATGCAGCTTAGTCAAATGACATCTGTAATTTCCATTGCGGATTTAGGACAAGCTAAATTATATCTAGATAAAGCACCAAGTGAAGTCAAAGAATTAGCCCAAACCTTCAATATGATGTTAGCTCGACTGTCCCAATCTTGGGAACAAGAGCGTCAATTTGTCAGTAATGTTTCCCATGAATTACGCACACCCCTAACAATAGTACACGGCTATTTACAAAGTGTTTTACGCCGCCAAACAAACCTGAATGAAATGCAGCGAGAAGCCTTAGAAACTGCTGCATCAGAAGCCGAAAGAACAATTCGACTCCTACAAGATTTATTAGATTTAGCAAGAGCCGATAGTGGTTACTTGCAATTTTGTTTAGAAGAATGTGTCTTAAATGATTTAATTGTAGAAGTAGCAGGGATGGCAGAAAAATATAGCGATCGCCAGATTATTATTGAAAATAAAACTAACCCAATTATCGCTAAAGCCGACTACAATCGCCTCAAACAAGTATTACTTAACTTAATTGATAACGCCGTAAAATATTCTGAAGCAAATACACCTATAACTTTGAAGTTAGATCAACAAGAACAAGCCGCTATCATTCAAGTTGCTGATCAAGGTTATGGCATACCTCTACAACAACAATCACGGATTTTTGAAAGATTCTACCGCGCCGACGAAGCTCGCACGAGTTCCATCGGTGGTTCTGGTTTAGGATTATCTATCGTCAAAACCCTTGTAGAAAGCATGGATGGTAATGTCACAGTGCGTTCTAGGTTAAATGAAGGAAGTACGTTTACCATTACTTTACCCAAGAGTTAGTCGCGAGGATTGGGGATTGGGGATTGGGGACTGGGGACTGGGGACACTTCGACAAGCTCAGTGCTTCGCTGGGGACTGGGGATTGGGGACTGGGGAACAGGTAACAAAGGTCACAGTCTTTTAATATAGAGTAATGAGTGCTGAGTAATAACATAATGACTAATGACTGTTGACTAATGACTAATGACTAATGACTAATGACTAATGACTAATGACTAATGACTATTGACTAATGACTATTGACTATTGACTATTGACTATTGACTATTGACTATTGACCATTGACTATTGACTAAAATCCTATGCCAACCATTTCCATTACTGATTCACTCGTTCCTAATCCAGTACCGAAATCAACAATCATTCGTCTAGAAAATATCTTTAAAATCTACGGTAGTGGAGAAACTGAAATTCAGGCTTTAAATAATGTCAACTTAGCAATCGACGAAGGTGAATATTGTTCCATTATGGGGCCTTCCGGTTCAGGTAAGTCCACAGCCATGAATATTATCGGCTGTCTCGACCGCCCAAGCACTGGACAATATTATCTAGATAACGTTGATGTGGCACAAATGAATGATGCAGATTTAGCGCACATTCGCAACAAAAAACTGGGGTTTGTCTTTCAACAATTCCACCTACTACCCCAACTCACGGCTTTAGAAAATGTGATGTTACCAATGGTGTATGCGAGTGTTAATCCCAACGAAAGACGCGATCGCGCTACAGAAGCACTAATTAAAGTAGGGTTAGAAAAGCGACTGAGTAACAAACCTACTCAACTTTCTGGTGGACAACAACAAAGAGTAGCGATCGCCCGTGCCATTGTCAACCGTCCCGTTGTTCTCCTGGCTGATGAACCAACCGGCGCACTCGATTCTCGCACTACCCAAGAAGTTCTAGATATTTTCACCGAACTTAATCAGAGTGGAATTACCGTCGTTATGGTGACACATGAACCAGAAGTGGCGCGTCAAACTCGACGCATTGTCTGGTTTCGGGATGGTCAGGTAGTGCATTCTCATCTCACACCAGAAGATTTACAGGAATCGCAATTTGCGGAGTAGGTAAATGCGAAAGGATATCAAACAAATATAGTTTTGACATCGTTAATTACCGTGGTAAGATATATTTGCCCAAAATATATACAGTCGTAAATCTCAAATCTGCTGTCAGCAACAGCCCTGACATCAAAGTGATAAACTCACCCCAAAATCACCCCATAACTTTGTGAAGCTAGCATCATCTTTAAGTGCCAGATCAGCAATAATAACTGCGTTGAAACAATAAAAACAATCGCAGTTATTCACGTTGCTCACTTTGCTAGAAGTATGCTATCGGCATTATTACCGTAAATCTATTCCCTGTAAATGTAGTGTCTCTAGCGGTAAATACAGCCAAGTTTCATAGTTTTAGTTCTATTAGTCTACATAGCTCTACTAGTCCTGATTATTAGTAGTCAAATCTTGCTATTTAATATTTGAGACATTCACTATTTACCCACACTCATAACCAGCGAAACCCAATCACCACAAGACTCATCAGTCAAGACTTCTACAAATCAACTTTGACCCAGCCACATCGAAAACAGAAAAATTTTTGTGATTTTCAACCAAAAATATAGTCAGTCAGTTTATATTATAATTTTGCAACCACTATCAGTTAGACATTCAGCAAACACTACAGATACCCTCAACTTACTTGTTGGTAGAAGTATATGTTTTCTGAATGCTACGGCAATCCTCAATTATTCCCCAGAGCTGAGAACCTGTGTTTCTCGAAAAATAAAATTTATGCTCGGAATTATTCCCAATCCCATAGGATTGTTAACTCTGTTCAAGATTAATTTATTCTTGAATTCAGACATACAATGGGTAGAGGCAGCAACCACAAGAAAGTGCGGTTTTTTCTTATCACCCCAGGTTTAACTAATGAGACTAGTTTACAGAATTGGTATCAGTCCATCTATGGAACGGTTCTTACAACAAGGAAGGGAATATGAGCAATTGATAATTATGTTGAGAGATATTTAAACTCATTATCAAAGCTTAAAGAAAACTCACAGATGTTTTTTTTGGTCTATTTCCGTTAAACCTACTAAATATCTAGTGCTAATATCGCCATGAATGCACATCGAGGATCTGCTGTACTCAGTTCTACCGCTTTTAGAATGCAGCCAGCCGCAACAGGGCTGACTGAAAATCATCGCTTGCGGCTTTTTTCTGGTTCTGCCAATATATCACTTTCCCAAGAAGTAGCCCGTTACCTGGGTATGGATTTAGGCCCCATGATTCGCAAAAGATTTGCAGATGGGGAATTGTATGTCCAAATTCAAGAATCAATTCGCGGTTGTGATGTCTACCTCATCCAACCGAGTTGTCAGCCCGTTAATGACCATTTAATGGAACTGCTGATTATGATTGATGCTTGTCGGCGTGCTTCTGCTAGACAAGTAACAGCAGTCTTACCCTACTATGGTTACGCTCGTGCCGATCGCAAAACCGCCGGTAGAGAATCCATCACCGCCAAGCTAGTGGCTAACCTGATTACCCAAGCAGGTGCTAACCGCGTTTTGGCGATGGATTTACACGCAGCGCAAATTCAGGGCTATTTCGATATTCCCTTTGATCATGTCTACGGTTCACCAGTCTTATTAGACTATTTAGTCAGCAAACAACTGCATGATATTGTCGTTGTCTCCCCTGATGTTGGTGGTGTAGCCAGAGCGAGGGCTTTTGCGAAAAAACTGAATGATGCGCCCCTAGCCATCATTGACAAGCGTCGTCAAGCACACAATGTAGCGGAAGTCTTAAATGTGATTGGTGATGTCAAAGGTAAAACCGCCGTTTTAGTTGACGACATGATTGATACAGGCGGAACTATTGCCGAAGGTGCGCGGTTGTTGCGGGAAGAAGGCGCACGCCAAGTATATGCTTGTGCTACCCACGCAGTTTTTTCGCCACCTGCAATTGAGAGATTATCGAGTGGCTTGTTCGAGGAAGTAATTGTTACTAACACGATTCCTATTCCCGAAGAAAAGCGATTCCCCCAACTTGTGACGCTATCAGTAGCCAACTTATTAGGGGAAACCATCTGGCGCATTCATGAAGATACTTCTGTAAGTAGTATGTTCCGGTAATTGGGGCATAGGGAATGGGGAATGGGGCATTGGGCATGGGGAATGGGGAATGGGATTTGCGTTCCTAGCCCCCCTGCTCCCTGCCCCCTGCCCCCTGCCTCCTACTAATTCCTCCAGTTCCGTCATCGCTCTTGTTAACTCTTCTACAATGGCAGTCAGTTGAATTTTTCTGAGTGCATCTATGAGTGTGCGATAATACCACAAAGTACCGTCTTTACCACCTTGGAAGCGTTGCCATAGAGATTCACCCACTAAACGATAATCTTGTAAGAGTGAGCGCAGGTTGTGGAGTTTATCGGCAGACGATACCAGTAGCACTGATGGCGAAGCTGTGGGTAGATGGGCAATATACGCTTCCTTGCGTTGTCGCCAAGGCGGTTTAGGAGTAGTATCAGCATCCGTGCAACCATCTACGATGTTGGTGACATTTTCACCAAAGCGGCGGAGAATTTCGGCGCGTGTAGCTGCACCCCCTTGGTCTTCTATGGCATCATGTAATAGAGCTGCGATCGCTTCATCTTCATTCGCACCATATTCTAAAGCAATACTAGTTACACCCAATAAATGAGCAATATAGGGAACGCCAGAACCTTTACGCACTTGGCTAGCGTGTAGTTCTGTGGCGTAGATTAAAGCTTGGCGGAAGCGTTCAGAAAGTATGATCATACAAATTACAACTGGCTCTACGGAAATTAACCTCCAGATAAATCCTCAGCCGTAATCAAAGTTAGCTCAACATTATCTAGCTTGTGGAGATTATGGACAATGCGATTTGCTTGTTGTTCAATACTGCGCTCAAATAAAGCACGGGCAAACCGGCCATTGCCAAAATTTCTGTCTCGTTTGACATGAGCCAGTTCAAAGGTAGCCTGTAAGATGATATGGGCTGAAGCATCTAGAGTGTAGCCGTTATCGTGACAGAATTTCTTGAAAATTAATAATAACTCTTGGGGATTGTAGTGATCTAAGTAAAATAAGCGGTGTAAGCGGGATTTAAAACCAGGGTTAGAAGCAAGTAACCGATCCATTTCTTCAGTGTAACCAGCAATGACCACCGCCAAGCGATCGCGGCAATCTTCCATCCGTTTAATTAATATCTGCAATGCTTCCTTACCATAGTCATTAGGGCTATCTTCGGGGACTAGGGCGTGAGCTTCATCAATGAACAAGACACCATCTAAAGCTTGCTGGACAGCATTTTCTACCCTCAGCGCAGTTTGACCAATATAGCCACTGACAATTCCCGCCCGGTCAGTTTCTACAACGTGTCCCCGTTCTAGAAATCCCAACTGTTTATACAACCTCCCCACCAAGCGCGCAATTGTAGTTTTACCCGTCCCTGGAGGCCCATACAGCATCAGGTGGAGGGAAATGTCTACAGTTTTTAAACCCCGTTTTTGCCGTTCAGTTTGGACTTTGAGGTAATTTGCTAAAGAAAAAAGTTGTTGTTTGGTGCGCTCATGTCCAACTAACGCCTTTAAATCTGCAAATACTTGCTCTAGACTATCTTCCAAAGGTGGCTCATGCTCAACAAAGTTAGCTTTGGTTTCGTATCTCGAATCATAAACCTCTAGAGTGCTATCACCCAAATCTTTGTCTGCATCCGGCGCGCTAACCATGAGACTGTGAACTTTCATTTTAATTTTGTCGTGGATGACAAAACCAAAATTCCGGCCGGGGACATCCATTAACTTATCGGCGGGAAATTTATCTACCAGGGTACTGTTAATGTAAAACTCGACAAAATTGCCCACTCGGCAAATCTCTAGTAAGTTAACAGCATTACCGCGCTGGATGCGATCGCAACGTTTCCAATCTGTATAATTGACAAAGCTACCATTCCTCACCTCAGCAATGCGATAACAAGCATTCCCAGAAATCACAAACTCAAAAAAATTGCGATCGTCCAATAGTCCCCAAACGAAGCCATAACCGTGATCCTCTACACCAGCAGCTTTTTCTAAGACCATGTGAATATGAAAATCGCTTCTGTCGTAAAAGAACTCCGTCGAATTCCACGATAGCCAATAAGCATCCCCTGCCCGTTTGTGGTCAAACACATAGTGACCCACTTCCATGTAAAGGCTGCACTCTGAGCTATCCCGTGTCACCCAACTACAGCGATTATCTTGAAAGTGTTCCTCAAAAATTAGCATTGCGTTCCTCTGTAGCTCTGTGTGTAGAATCAGCTGCTAACTATTTCATTCTAAACACGCCTCAACAGACTTACTTGTTTACTAAACTCTTCTAATCTTCCCCCCACAAGCACTTCAGCCTCTGGGGCAGATTTTCTTTATAGAACAGAAATTCCCCTGCTTTCCTCTCTTCCCCTCACGCACGACTAATGGTAAAAAACAATTAGCAATGAGCATATACCACCATGGCAAATTTTCTGCACACCCCCAGGTTACGTATTGGCGAAGATAACGAGGAAGAAAGACGCGCAACTTGGCTGGAGTTGTTTTATGATTTGGTGTTTGTGGTTGCAGTCTCTCAGCTAGCACACAATTTAAAAAGCGATATCTCCCCGTCTGGATTATGGGGATTTGTGGTTTTATTTATACCTGTTTGGTGGTCTTGGATTGGTACAACATTTTACGCCAACCGCTTTGATAGTGATGATATTGGACATCGCCTGCTAGTTGGAGTACAAATGCTAACCGCCGCAGCGATGGCGGTGAATATACATCATGGTTTGAGTGAGAGTGCAGCCGGATTTGCCTTAGCCTATGCTTTGGGGAGAGCGATTTTAGTAGTTCAGTATGTTTTGGCGGGAATACATATACCAGCAGCCAAGGCTCTAACTACTCATTATGCCATCGGTTTTGCGATCGCTGCTGTATTGTGGCTACTATCCGCCTTTTTACCTGCTCCTTGGCGATTTGTGCTTTGGGGTTTAGGAATCATCATTGATTTTGCCACACCCTTAACAGCACACAAAGTCCAAATGGGACTTCTTCCCCATGCTTCCCACCTCCCTGAAAGATTTGGGCTGTTTACGATTATTGTTTTAGGTGAAGCCATCATTGCTGTCGTCAATGGGGTTTCTGAACACCATTGGAATATTCTTACCGCCATTTCTGGTTTATTTGGGTTAGGTATTGCTTTTGGGTTGTGGTGGATTTATTTCGATAATTTAGGCGGAACACCCATTGAAGCCGCAAAAGTTAGTGGCAAAGTCAGTATTATGAATATTTGGCTGTATACTCACTTACCTCTAGTAATTGGGATAGCAGCTGCTGGTGTTGGTGTAGAAGAAGTCATCCTCAATCAGTCCAAGGTAGCACTTCCTGATCCGCAAAGGTGGTTAATATGCGGTGCTGTAGCTTTATGTTTAACAGCCATCAGTATTTTGCATAATTTTGGTGTGATTCGCTATTGCAAAATCCGATCTCAATATCGCATCATAGGGGCAATTTTATTAGTAGCGATCGCTATTTTTGGCAAAGGTTTATTACCCATTGCCGTTATTACCTTAGTGGCTGTAGTCGTTGCGGTGCAAGTCATCCAAGACTTATATCAAAGTCGCCCCAGCAACCGATTGAGCGACCCAGAATTTTAGGTTACTCAGCGCTCTTTTGGTCGTAGAGACGTTGTATTGATGATGAAAATCTATGACTATTGGTCTTTACAGAGATTTTGAGTGATTTGTTGACGCAGATTATTTAATTCGGCGGAAGGTGTATTGACAGAATATATTTGTTGCAATACGTCTGACCATAATTGATATTCGGCGAAATAGTTAGCTTTAGCAAGGGCGATCGCTTCTTGATTTGCCCCTTGTTTTTGCAGTTGTGCTTCTATAGTTTGCAATTGGGTTGTGATGCGATCGCGCTGTTGTGTATCGATGATTTGAAATGTAATAAATCTGTTGGAATTGACTTCCCATTTATAGCTTTGACCCGGTTTTAAAGGTTCACCATTATAGATAATCTGCTGAGTATCTTTGACTGGTTCAGACCACAAAACCTGATTCTTATTTACCGGTTTCACAGTAACTTCTCTCACATTACCTTGCCAGATAAATAACGGGCGATCGCTCCAAATTTTCCTTGTCGTCTTGGGCGCATCTGGAGAAATCATACAGATGATTTCTGTGGGGCGTGAACCACCTTTGCGCGGGCTAACAGGTGGTTTTTTCGTAAATAACAGCCGAGAAATATTAAACCAAGATGTATTAGGTGGATTTTTCTTTTCAGCTATAGTTAATTGCTGGGTTATTCCCATAAAATTAATTAAGCTGAGGGCTAAAATAGATAGATTTGAAACTACAGTTTTAACCATATTTTTTTCTAGGGAAGACAATAAGCAAAATATAAAAACACAATGTAGCTGATGGTAAAAACCAAGGCAATAGCACAGCAGATGATGTCATATATAATTGCAAACTGAGTATACCGTATAAGCCTGTAGTTATTGTAGTCATAGCTAATAATTTCTTAAAATCATGTTTTTGATGATTTTGCCATAAATATAGGCTCTTCCCCAAGATAATCGATATAGCAATTAGCCAAATATCAGGAATGGGTGTCACTAATCTTTTAGTTAATAAATGATGTACCATATACGCATGATATTCTCCTCCTGTTAATACCCGATTGTGATTGAAAGTATTTTGTTGTTGTCGCCAATATTTAACAGCTAAAGGTAAATCTGTGCCATGTAAATTATCTTCACCGTCAAAATCAACTCCTGCGTCGTCATATCCACCAGGCACAATCATCACAATTTGCTGGGATAAATTTGGCGGGATACCTTGATTTTCGAGTAATTGCCAAGCGGGGATTGTTTGATATATTTGCTGAGGCGGAATTGAGAAATCAACAATTGGGTGCATCCACATTTGTTCTAGCCAATAACTCAAGGCGGTAACTGGTTGTAGATGCGATCGCGGTGATGATAAAATAGTTTGATGACTTTTATTACCCTCTTTTAAAAACACATTAATCTGTTGTAAAAAGTCAATCTGACTATCTAATTTTGGTTGTGGTGAATTGGGTATTTTTTGTAATTGGTATGACAGTGTTAATAAACTCGAAAAGTACCAAGGTTGTGCTTGTAAATCATTTATAGGGAATAATTGCATATACCCAGGCAGAAATTCAATCTCGCCCTGTAAACTCCAATTGAGACTAGCAATATTTGGTAATGTCTGTAGCCATTCGCCTTTAGTATCAGAAGTAGCTGCAAAGACAAACCATGTCGGTTGGGGTTGAGAAACCGCAGTTTGAATGGAGTTAGCAAGGAAGCGATCGCTTTGTTCTTGGTGTCGATCTAAGAGATAATCAATACCGACTACCTTTGCTTGATTAGCCACTAATTTGTCAACGATACTGGCTAGATATTTGCGATCTAATGGTTTTGGGTTAGATATTTTGGCTTTGCGGATAGACTCTTCATCAATTTCTACTAAAAGCACTGGTGGCTGATTATTGGTGGTTTCTACCTGATTAGTTAATTGGCGATAAATAGCTTGTACTAATAAACGTCTTTGTAATAAAAAATTTTGTACTGGTAATAGTAGACTAATAAATAAGATAATTGCTAGGGCGATCGCTTCTTTGCGGCTTGGTTGAAAACTTTGAATTAATTGCCGAATTCCAGAGGGTTGGAGGCGAAATAAATCGGTTTCAGGATAACGGAATAAAGACGGAATTAAATAAGCACTGGGATAAGTTAGATGTTTTTCTATTTGCAGATATTGAGCAGCAGTGATTAATGCTTCCTGGACATCTTGATAGTTAGCTAAAGCCTGGATAAATTGCTTCAAAAAATCTTTAGCTACATCATTATGGATGGGTTCGCGCATCACTGCTACTTGACTTAAGCCTAAATCAATTAATTTATTGGCGATGCTTAACCCTTGACATGAATTGAAAATTGCAAACTGTAATCCTCTAGATTTAGCAGTAATTAATGACTGTTCTATTTCACTAATAGATAAAGCAGTATGGGGAGCGATCGCAATTTCTCCCCCAGTCAAACTAGTTTCATTACTGTGTCCGAGAAATAAGAGAATATCCCAACCTGAATCTGCTGCGATCGCCTTTACAATTTGCGTTTTTAATTCATTAATATTAACTGCTGGTTGCCAACCAATAAAAGTTGTTTCTACAAGAGAACCTAAAGCAGCTATAGCTTTTTTTTCAACCTGAAAATTTAAACCTGTTTCATCCCCTAAAATCACCAAAATCTTAGCTTTACCATTGCGTCGCCTATGATTAACTGCTTCCTTGCGATTTAAAGCTGTGCGAACAATTCTAATCTTCCTAGTAGACGATTTCCCAAACTCTGCACCAAATTCCCAGAGTTCCCAAGGTAAACGCGCTAAATCTAAAGGATGGCAAGTCAGAAAAACATCAATATTAGTAGTAGCCTGGGCGATAGTTGCCCGAATTTCGTACAATTCTGCACTGCGTAACCAGTGATGAAACGCTGCTAAAAGTTGGGCTTCTGCTTGAATTAATTGTGAATTCCAGTCTACAGGAGGTGCGACTAAACTACCAACTTCTTCTACTCTACCTCGCATTCCATTATTATAAAATCGCAGATAAATACGCTGCCATTCTTGATATTTTAATTTTAGTTCGTCAGGATAGGCAACTGTCACTAAAATTTGTTGACCTTGCCCCAGGATAATTCAAAAGCACATGATTGTTCAAATTGTTGAACTTTTAAATAAAACGTTGTTGCAATCATAATTATCCGCCAATAAACGCTGACAAATTAAACTTTTAACTCTTTTAATTACTTAATTTTGAACTGTTTCGGACTCACCAATCAAAGTAAATGCAGCCCAATCTCTAGGATTTGGATACTTGTTCATAGTTATCAGCATGGCATTTCTTAACGCCACAGCCTTATCGGAATTTTTCTCCCATTGTCGATAAAACTCTGTCATCAATTCTGAAGTGGGAGAGTCAGGAACAGCCCACAGCGAAACAATCACACTTGGCGCGCCTGCTGTAATAAATGCGCGAGATAAGCCAATTACCCCATCACCCGTAATTGTTCCTCTCCCGGTGTCGCAAGCACTTAAAACTACTAATTCTGCATTGATTTTTAAATTCAGAATTTCCGCCGGTGTGAGTAAACCATCGTCATTACTGGTGGGTGCAAGAGCAATGGCAGTTGGTATCCTCTGACGAGGATCATCTAACAATCCATGCGTCGCTAAATGAATAATTTTAGCTGTTGATAACTTTTGTTTTAATGCTGCTTTTGTCGCATCCTTACCAGTGATCGCCTTAGTTTTAAATAAATTCGCAATAGTTAATACTTCCTTTTCTGCGCCTTGAAGCGGATCAAGTTGTACAGGTGGAATTCCTACTTTTGGCATGATAGGATTCCCTATAACTAACATCTCTTTACCTGTGATTTTTTGTCTTTGTTGACGAGTTAAATCGAGAACTTGAATTGCTGGTGCAGTTACAATTGTGTGTTTTGTAATTAAATATTGATCATTCTTATCTTGTAGGGCTGCGAATGGTACTAAAAAGAGTGAATCATGAGGAATAAAAATCACCTTCTCTTGTGGTTTGTTAGGGAGAAGTGAAGCAATAGGTGTAATCAATACTTCATGTAATTGCTGCAAATATTGTTTTTTGTTAGCTCCGTTTTTGGGGTTTACTTTAATACCTCTTCCCCCAGCACCAATGGCTAGACGACTTTTATTTACTAATGTGGTCAGTGGTGTTTTTAATGATTTTAAGTCTACTTGTTTAAAAGCGATTTCGCCATTCGCTTTGATCACCCAGATATAAAGTTTTGATATTTGCGGCTCTTGTTTACTGTTAACTCTCAGAGGTTCGTCAATAATTGAATACTCTACTAGAGTAGCATTTTGTGCTTTTGCTATTTGTCGAATTTGCTCAATATTAGGTGGCTTGATAGTTTGATTATTGTTATTATTTAGCGATATATTTAAGGATAATAATTCAACTAAAGCTCTAGCTCGACCACGTTCGGCAATTTCTAATGCTGTGTTAATTTTATTTTGGTTAATTAAGACTTGTTGTAAAAAGCGATAGTTAGAAGCTTGTTTTTCAAAAATTGATATTTTCTGATCATCAGATAATTCTTTTGTTCTTAAAGATTCAAAAACTTCAATAGCAGCAAACAAGGTTTTTTCTGCATCTGCATAGTTACCCAAACTGTTGTACGATGCTGCTATATTACTGAGCGTTGTACCGACACCTTCTGTATTACCAACTTGTTTTAAAATCGCTAGAGCTTGCTGATAAAAGTCTAAAGCCTTAGTATAATCTCCCTGATGATCGTAAATTGTCCCAATATTGTTGAGGGAACCACCGATATTGGCTTTGTCATCAATAGTTTTGACGATCGCTAAAGATTGCTGATAGTGTTCTAATGCTTTGGTATACTCTCCTTTATTGCGGTAAACGTTACCAATATTGTTGAGAGTTGTACCTATACCTGCTTTGTCACTAATTTGTTTTTGAATCGCTAAAGCTTGCTGATGAAAGTCTAAAGCTTTAGCATACTTTCCTTGAGTGTTGTAAATTACTCCAATATTGTTAAGAATAACCGCTTGACTGGTTGGATTACGAATTTGTGTGAAAATCGCTAAAGCTTGCTGATAAAAGTCTAAAGCTTTATCATATTGTCCTAAATTACGGTATGTTGAGCCAATATTGTTGAGATTTGTAGCTATACCTGCTGTGCTATTAATTTTTTTTTGAATCGCTAAAGCTTGCTGATAAAAGTCTAAAGCCTTAGCATATTCTCCCTGAGATTCGTAAATTGCTGCAATATTGTTGAGAGTTGTGCCTACACCTGCTGTGCTATTAATTTGTTTTTGAATTGCTAAAGCTTGCTGATAAAAGTCTAAAGCCTTAGCATATTCTCCCATATAGCTATAAATATGCCCAATATTGCTGAGAGTTATACCTACACCTGCTGTATCGTCAATTTCTTGGCGAATTACTAAAGCCTGCCTAAATAAGTCTAAAGCTTTGGTATACTCTGCCATATAACTATAAACAAACCCTATACTGTTTAGAATTCTAGCTATACCTGCCTTGTCATTAATTTGTTTGGCGATCGCTAAGGCTCGTTGAAAGGAGTTTAAAGCTTTGGTGTACTCTCCTTGATTGACGTAAACTCCCCCCATATTGTTGAAAGTTCTAGCTATACCTGCGGTATCATTAATTTGTTTGGCGATCGCTAAGGCTTGCTCAAAACTTTTCAAAGAATCTTGAAATTGGCCTTGGTTTAGCTGCTGAAGACCTAATTGATTCAGGCGTAATACTTCATCCCTGCGTTCTTGGGTAGTTTGTGTTTGTGCAGTAGTCAGTGTATTTATTTTTGACTCAGCAACGCTTACATGGAAGACTGGCCATAGCACTGAAGTAACCAGAAACAGAAATACGAGACGGTGATGCACAGGAAGCTATCCTCCAAGCAGAGTAAGATTTTGCTTGCTTCTATATACTTCTCATGCTTTGGAAGGTTATGCAAAAATTTTGTCTCATTTAAGGTATTGAAACTTCACAGTTGATTATTGCTCCCCTTCCCTGGTAGGTAAGGAGTTAGGGGTTAGGTTTCACGTTAACTTTTCCACATAGCGTAAAAAGTCAGGATGAGAAATTGGTGAAATATTTCACTCTTACACAAAATTTTGTTACCAAAACTGTAACCAGCACACCTAAATTACTTTCTTGGGACAGAATGTAAATGGAGGTAAATTCACCTCTACCCCATCTATTAAACTCACAGTTACTAAAAACTTTTCATCCCAATTACCAACTACACGCGTAAATAAATAAGCTTCTCCCTGCTGTGGATTTATTCCCTTTTCTACTAACACCCCTGTTTGGTCACTTACTCTTAACTTTAAGTGTACAGGTAAAGTTTGATGAGAAGCTGTACCCAAGACTAACAACAATGTCCATAAATGCGGGTCTGATTCTGATAACAAATGCCAAGCTACAGCATATAAACGCAGGGGAATTCCTGTTAAGAGAAAATCTTGATATGCACCCCGCGCTTGCATGGGGATTTCAATATTTCGCTGTTGTAGTTGAGTGACAATTGCTGTAAATTCTTCTGTCGGACTCCTCATAGCGGCGGCGGGGGTGACAACTGGTAATAATTGCCAAGCAAATTCTTGTGCTAATTCATCTAATTCATCCCACAGCCAACGACCTACATTTAAAGCAGGCTGGGTTAATAATTTGAGTAAGTCTTTTAAACTGTTTTGTGATGAATAATCATGTGGTTGCTGGGGTAAATTATGCACCCAAGTGAGTAATTCTGGATGGGTGATTACAGCCATTCCCTGTTCCCAAGTTAATATTTGCCACAGTTCAATTTTTGGTGACTGCAATTGAGGTAATAAATTCAATAATTCCTGTTGAACTTTGGCTAATACCTGATTATTCTTGTTGTTTATTAGGGGTAAAGTAATTGCTACTGGTTCTAAACACCGCAAGTATAACAGTAAGCGGTCTGGATCAGACACAAACCAATTTGTAGGAATATGATAATTCCAGTCGGCTGTCGATTTTAAGTTGGTTTTTAAACAATTTTCTGTTAATTGGTGATAGGTTAAAAAACTAGTAATAATTACAGTATCTTGTTCTTCTAAGACTTCCAGTAAAACATAAAAATGAGCAATATACTCTGGTAAATCTACAACGGCTCTCGGTAAAATAACTTGATTATCAGTGAGACTAGTAGTTGTGAGTAAACACAGCTTGAATTCACCTATTTGTAAATTGGCAACAGCCGCGATCGCAGTTGCTAATCCTGGTTGCAAAAGGGTACAATTTTCACGGTTAATCTTCAGGGAATCTGAGCGTTCATCTAGCCATGACTCAAAGGCAATTAACGCTAAAGCCTGAAGATAAACTTGCCATTGTTGCGGCGAATGATTAATTTGATTACTGATTTCTACAGCCTGAGTAATTTGTGCAGTAGTCAGAGTAATGGCGGCTGTTGGTAAAGTTTCAAATTCTAGCCGCTTTGGGGAATCGTTAGTTGTTAAGTTATTCATTTCACCTCATTAATGACATCAAGATAGCGGCAGAGTCTATCATTAAATAAACTGGTTTTAATATAAGGTCTTGCCGTTTGTGCTTGGATTTCTGCTTCTCTAATGACAGATTCAACTTGTTCATTTAGAGCTATTTTAATTTGCTGTTCTAAAGTTGTCAGGCTTTCTATCTGGGAATATTTTTTAGCTAGTTCCAGCACGCGATCGCATAACATCATTAAAAGCTGCTGACTAACATCATTGCGAAATTCTTTGAGTTTTAAAAGGCGTGTGACAGCATCTTGGGCGCGTAATCCTACCCTAGCGGCGATATCTGTCATAGATAAATTTTGACAGTGAAATAACTGGAGTGCTGTTAAAAACTGTTTAGCTTTTTCGCCCTTTTTTCTTTGTAACTTATCGACTCGTGATTGTGTCACGACAGCTAACGCTTGTTCTAAACAACTTAAAAACTGTGGTCGATATAACTGTAAAAACTCTAATGGTTCATCTTCATTATCTAACAGTTTTGGAGTATCAATATAGTTATTCGGTAGGAGATTATCTAAAGATTCCGTCGGTAAATATCCACCACGAATATAAATCCGATATTGTCGCAGTCTGTCAGCGAGTTGTTGCAATTTGGTCAACACAATTTCACTTTTGAAATTTTGACCTGTTTTACTTGCTAGAAGAGTGGCAATTTGTTGGAGTTGTTGTGTTGTTGGTACACTACATTTACCCCCTTTGCCCTGCGCCCGTTGTTGTAAACGTGCAGTACGATAAATAGCATGATAGCTTTCTAAAAGTTGTTGTGCTTGTTGGATTTCATGGGGCGTTAGTGAGTAAAACTCTGTAAATATACGTTGTATTTGATGAGGTCGAGTATCATTCAAAATTGCCCAATCACTCACCAAATACACCCCGCACTCTAGCAAAAATTTATTGAGTCCGGCATCATGTTTAACTCTTGTAGTTGTCCAGGTTGTCAGGCTGCTTTGTTGGGGGTCAAAAGTTTGCAAAATCTTGCGTGCAGAACATTGATAGTCATCACTAGGTTGAATAGAACCGTCATCATCTAAAACATAGGGTAATAAATCAACACTACTAAACCCATGAGTAGTTCCAAACTTCTCTGCTATCTGCAAGCAAGCCTGTTCAATTTGCCAAGAGATCAAGCACAACAGACAACGCTGTGCTAACAAGCATCTATCAATGGGTGCATCCTGCGCCACTTGCAGCAATTCCCGTTGAATTTCTGCATCGGGAAGGTCATTATCTGCATTATGTGCGATCGCCGGAAACAATTCAGCAAAAAACACCTTAGCTGGCGTAATTTCTTGAACCTGTCGCCGCCCTACTCCATCAATTTTCACCAGTTGCCAATATCGCGATGTCACACCCATAAGTATGTCAACTTAACCATCAATAGCAGTATCGCCTGACATCTGTTCTTAATTCTAGGCTGGTTGACCTTATGTAGTTTTTGGGGATTGGGGATTGGGGACTGGGGAGACAAGGGAAGGTAGAATTTTTACTCAATGCCCAATGCCCTATGCCCTATGCCCATTGTCATTGATTCTGTTTTTGACTTTCTACTAATAACCATTTATGAAATAGATGATGAAGAATTTCTTGATACTTTTGGGGTGTTAACTCAGCCGGGATAAATTCTTCTACCATGAGTAGGTGATAACCTTGTTCAGTTTTTAGAGGGCCGATTAACTGTTGGGGTTGGGATGTGAATACAACTTTAGCAATATCTTTGAGCAGGTTAAAGCGATACACTTGACCCTCATAACCGCACTTTCTCCTGCGCGAGATATCTATATTATAAAGATGAGCAGCTTCATAAAAGCTAATTTCGCTATCTTCGATTTGATAATAAATTTCTTGGGCAAGTTTTTCAGAATCGACAATGATTTGGTAGTAAATAACTTGCTCAAAGTCTAGTTTATTTTTATAGAAAAAATCTTCTACTTCGGCGGCAAATAATACATTAGCTAATTTTTCCGACAACAGGCGATCGCGAATTCCCAGTTCCCAGTCATCTGTCGTCACGACTTCTTCCTGCAACCATGCTAACGTATCGGCGGCTTTCTCTAAATGCCTCTCCCGTCGCTGGCGGTTGGCTTCAGCTTCGATTTCTTCATCTGTGACGATAATCCCACGTTCTTGGGTAACTTGCCAAATCACTTTATTAAACAGAATTTTTTGATAAACTTCCTTAAAAGTCATCTCTCTTTTGAGTAAGTTCACCACTTCCTCTGGTGTAATCAATATGGGATTTGGTTCGTTCATCTCTTCAGAATTGTTGAAAATTCAATCATATACTCATTTTCAAAAATTCTGCACTTTGGCAAAGAAAAAAGCAGGAAGCTTATAAAATAGTCAACTCCCTGCTTGAGTTCAATTTGTTGTATAAGTTAAAAGTTTATCAAGTATTAGTAATCCTATCTGGGAGGACGAGGATTACAGTTTTTGACAGAAATAAGAACTACAGGTTCTACAATTGATGACAAAATTTCAACGATTACTGAGTCTATTCTCATTTTGACTACTGTGGCTATAAATAGAGTATAAATACTCAAATTAAACTAGCCCTAGTCAGGAAAATTATCTACTTTTCCTCCACCATTGGGAAACTCGACAAAGAGCATTGACTGTGTAAATTTAAGGAAGCCAGCACTCCCAGTTTTACCTGCTCACATTTCCTGAGAATTGTACTACTAATAGTAATAGTTAATTTGTCACTTTAGTTTTATCAACTGATGACTTCAGCACAAGTTATCAGTTAGGTATATCTCATAGTCGGTTAATCACTGATTTTACCCTGAAAATTGAGTCAGCCAGCTAATTACCCAAGTTTTGAGTCGTACCCTTAATATATAAGATTTCATTACTGAATATTTGCCATTTTGGCAGAGTTTAGCGGTAAATTCAGCAATTCCTGACAATCAGACTCTCAGTAAGATGGATGTTAAAAAAATCCCACACCTTCAAGTGTGGAAGTAAGTAGCCATCATGAACTGCGTACACAAGAAAACATTAAAAAGTCTTTCCCTTACACCCCTATACCCTTATACCCCTACACCCCTTTTTCAAGTCAGTAGTAAGAACTTTAGTTCTCAGAAAAGGACTAAAGTCCTTACTACGAACTGAATAATAAATAATTTTCTAATTATTGATCAGATTCAGTTCACCAGCATTTAGGGATTCTGAATCAAATTGTATGGGTTGAGTTTCGTAAATTTTCTGAGCAAACCACGAATCAATACTACCGCCACGAATCTCTGTTTTTTGCTTACCCACTACTTCAAAGTATGCCAAGTCTTTAATCTTACTTAAACAACTAGAAGAAGTATGCGTCTCGGATGATTTACCCATTGTGGCATTACTTTGATGTGATTGTTGCGCTCTTCCAGATTCCGAGTTTTCTTTGAGTAGCCGATTATAGGTGCGGTAGGGAATATAGTGTAAGGGATTATAGCCTGCAATACGTAGCATTAAAACACAAGCCCAAGAATATTTCCCAGCCAAAATTGCTTCAACT
The DNA here is from genome assembly GCF_021596505.1 of Nostoc sp. CMAA1605. Lineage (GTDB taxonomy): Bacteria > Cyanobacteriota > Cyanobacteriia > Cyanobacteriales > Nostocaceae > Trichormus. The sequence goes on from NZ_PJIZ01000023.1 coordinate 66,824, forward strand.
ACTTTGTCAAATTGCTGAGGATTAACTGCTTTATTGGGGTTGTTGATGCTTGTAATATGTTGATTCATAGTGGTTGTTGTCTGAAGAAATACTACTTTGGCTGTGTGTGTGATGATTGATACGGCATTTAAAGCTTGCCGATCGCAATTCAATTAACTTAATGAAAAAGCTGTACTAGCAGATATTGCAGGAATAAATAGCTAGATTAAAAATGCACACAAAACTTGCTGTGTCTTCGGTATGAAGCAAGACTTGTCTTGTTTCATACCTGGAAAAATAAAAGTAAATTTTTTAAGGATATTTAGATAAGTAGGTGCAGATGACATCTGCCAGAAATATACTTGCTGCTTTGTATTAAATAACTGAATGTAAGATGTGGCATTTTCTACAGTTTGGGACATTTCTACCAAAGGTGCTGTTAATTTGACAACGCGATCGCTACTGCTAATTGTTACCCTTTTGATGACTACTCTTAAGTCTTGGTAAACATTATCTGGCTTCATCTTTTAACTGCTCCTTGTCATTGATTTTGACTAGCAGACAAAAGTCTCACTTCGGATTTTGGTAGATACAGTTTTTCGTACTTAACTGTCACATTTCCCAATTATCTTACCCCTGATATTTTCACTGTGTGATATTTTCCTCTGTATAAGAATAAAATACTTATCATCTTCAGTGTTTTTGAGTATGTTACTGAAAAATTATTGATTCATACTCAATATATCAAGTGTGATATTCGTATTTATACTATTTTTTTTCATGAATGTCACCTACGGATCTGGGATTTTAACCATTAAATTTACGGAATATTTTCAATGTGGATTTTTTTGCTGTACTGTTTTTCATATTGAATACTTTTGACTAGGTAATGAGGGGTCTAACCCCTCGCCCGTCGTGCATTTGAGACTTTAAACCCACTAAGAAAATTTACCACTAAATAGGGTTATAAGCAACAATTAAAATTCAGAATTAATACCGTATAAAAGCTCATTAAATAACTTTTTGGGTGAGGGGTCAAACCCTTTTTCAATGATTGAATGTAATCGCAATTGCTTGTGAGGCAGTAAACAGCCGACAAGAGGAGAAGGAATAACGTTAATTTAATTCTTCAGTTATGTCACTTATTGATTTGCCAGATACCGTCTCTGCTAAATGAATAGCATAGAGACACAAAACTATTCGGTAGCAGACAACTGATACAGAATGTAGATATAGACTACTTTTTAATGATTATTAATTATCTACTTACACAAAAATAAAATAAATATAAAATTTGCCTTCAAAAACGAATAAATATGTATTCAGTATCAGTATTATTCAATTTATCCAAAAAACTTTTACTAAAAATGTTGAGTCATTAGTCATTAGTCATTAGTCATTAGTCATTAGTTATTGATAGTTCTTCTACCTTGTCTACCTTGTCTACCTTGTCTCCCTTGTCTCCCAGACCCCAATCCCCAGTCCCCAACCCCTACCTCACTGCTAACTGATGATAAATACCTGCAATGTTCATCAGTTGTTCGTGTGTGCCTTGCTCAATAATCATGCCTCTGTCTAGGACTAAGATATAGTCGGCATGGCGCACATTGGCAGCGCGATGAGAGATGATAAATGTAGTGCGGTTTTGAGTGATGAGAGCTAAATTATCGTGCCAGTCTGCTTCGGTGTCGATATCGGAGTTAAAAGTCACTTCATCAAAAATCAAAATTTTGGGGTTTCTAATTAAAGTGCGGGCGATCGCAATTTTTTGTTTTTGACTGACGGAAAGCCCTAAACCCCTTTCACTAATCTTTGTATCGTAACCGAAAGGTAATGCTTGAATAAACTCATGGGCGTTAGCCAACTTGGCAGCCGCAATGGCTTGTTCTCGGCTAAACTCTGGATCATGTAAGGTAATGTTTTCTAAAATTGTCCCAGAAAACAGAAACACATCTTGTAATACTAGTCCCAATTGACTCCGCAGGGATTGGGTAGACATGATGGCTGTATCATGATCATCAATGAAGATTTTGCCGGATGTGGGTGTGTATAAGCCTGCGAGTAAATGACCTAAAGTGGTTTTACCGGCACCACTATGGCCGATAATGCCAATAATCTGTCCTGGTTTGGCAATCAAGGAAATATTTTGCAGAATTTCCCGTTCTGGTCGGTCATGATAGTGAAAAGACACACTTTCTAACCTTACCTCCCCGTCAATAGGAGGCATTACCAACAGTGTAGTTTGCTGATTTTCTTCTGCACCGGCTGCAAACACATCATTAAGTCTTTCGGCTGCAATTAGCACTTGTTGAAATTCATCCCATAATCCCACCAAGGCTAAAACTGGGTTAGTAATACTACTAATTAGTAGATTAAAAGCGACAAACTGACCAAGGGAAATTTGTTTTCCCATGACTAGTGTCACCCCAAACCATAAAATCAGGGTGCTACTGATATGGTTAATTAAGCTGCGGGTTAGCTGTAACCGATTAGCTAATTTTTGTCCTTGCAACCGCGCTTTTAACATTTTCAAGAAGCGTTCTTCCCAATACTTTTGCAGTCCCCGTTCGGCTGTGGCGGTTTTGACGGCGGTAATCCCACTAATCATATCGACAATTGCTGTTTGTTGTCCGGTGGATTCTTGCCAAACTTCTCTGGATGCTTGCTTAATATAAGGACTGACACCTAGCGCAAAAAATGCGATCGCTAAAATCCAGCTTAATACCAACAAAGTTAATTGCCAGTTGTAGGAAATCATCAACCCCAAATAAATGATGACCATCAAAGCATCGATAGTTGCACCAATTGCCCGACGAGTAATAAATTGTTGAATTCTTTGATTTTCTTGGACGCGACTGACAATATCTTCTACGGAACGAGTAGCAAAAAACTGCAAGGGTAATTGTAAGGTGTAGTGAATAAAACTACCAATGAGATTGAGGTCAAGACGACTGGCTAAATAATCAAGTAAGTATTGATGTTGCACCGTTAAGATGTTTCGCCAAATCCCTAAACATAGGTAAGCAATGGCGAAGACATTTAATGTATCTAAATTCTTACTAGGGATAAATTGGTCGAGAACAATTTGTGTACAAAGAGGTGCGGCTAGTCCGAATATCTGAATTAAGAGGGAAGCGAGAATAACTTGCTTGAGTAACTTTCGGTAATGCCACAATATTTGCCCATAGCGACCTAGTGATACTTTCTCACTTTTGAGGGCATAAAAAACATCAGTGGGATTTAATAACAGGGCGTAACCCGTCCAATTAGCTGTAAATTTGGCACGTTTTAGCCATCGTTTACCCAAAGCTGGGTCAGAAATTAAGATGCGATCGCCTTTAATTTGCCACACTACTATATAGTGAATGCCTTGCCAGTGGGCAATCCACGGGTTAGTTTGCCATTCTAATTTATTTAAACTAGCGCGGACTGGTAGGACATCGTAACCCAAGGTTTGGGCGGTGTTGGCTAAACTTTCTAAAGTTGCACCTAATCTATCGACTTGGGCTAACTGACGTAGAGTAGGAAAACTTAAGCGTTTACCCCAATACTGACTAATCATCGCCAAACAAGCCACCCCACAATCAGATAAACTCTGTTGCTGAATGAAGGGATAAGTAAACCAAAACCTGCGTTTTACTTCTTGTTGGGGGAAGTCAATTCCCTCTTCCCCATTCCCTGTTCCCTGTTCCCTGTTCCCCGTTCCTCGTTCCTCGTTAACAACTTTGCTATCTGCTTCGGGATGATGGGTATGATTTTCCCGCACTGACACATTCGTAATTGGTGGTAGGAGGATTTTAGTTTTACTCTCCGTAGTTTTCGCCACTGGTTTGGCTGCTACTGCTGGATGATGATTAATCCAAAAATTAGCTGCTAAAGCCTTGGCTGTATCCCAGTTTTCTATAGATAGGTGATACACTAACAAGTCTGTTTGCGCCTTCCCGTCTGGTGGTGTCAGTTCTGGATATCCCCAACTATCACCCATCGCCGGGGTTACACTCCCCACAGATATAGACTCGACTTGGCCACGCGCTAGCCAAAATCGTCCAGCTTCTGGGGGAGTAGCTGTTGATAAAGGTGTATCGGCGGGGATTTGTGTAGTGGTTAATAAAGGTGATAATTCTCGCAGTGTGGTGCTTTTGAGCGAGTGTAAATCAGTGTAGCTTTTGAAGAAAATTAGCGTTTGTCGTTCATTAGCTAACTGCTGTAAATAATCTTCTAGTTGGGGTATGCGTTCTAACCACTGTTCTAGTTCGGTGACAGAGATTTGCACCAGACTACCAGGACTAGCTGCGATCGCTCGATATGGTAAACAATGATGCCAAAATAAATAATCTCCCCCAAAAACTTGTCCATCTAACAATAATTGAGTCGAAACTTCCCGCCCTAACTTGTGATTCAAACTCAACAACCGGACTCGGCCTTGACAAACTAAAGAAACAATATTATTACTATCTACAACTTCCCCACCTAAACTATAGCTAGTCAACTCATCACCTAGCTGGAATTCCCGCACCACCCAAGCTTGGCTAAACTCCGTCATTAGACTCGTATCCCCTGCAACTAACCTCAGCAATTTGAGGATAGGCGCGACTGGAGTGGAAGATGGCTGATTGCTAGCATATTGATTCAGCCCTCCCGAAACTCTTAACGGCGAAGAGGGGTTCATGGTTTAACTTCAGATTGGTGTATAAACTCTTGGTCAGATTTAGCTCAAAGTTGCCAATGTCAAAAATTCATGCTGATTTGAATCATGAAAATTGGTTCATTTCAACATTTCATTATTCATGCAATCATGAGATTTTTCCCCAATAATTGCTTTATGGCAAAATGGTTTTTTCACCACCAGCCAATCATCAATAAATCAGCAATTTGGCATAAACTTTGACTTATTTTTGAATTGATCTGAGTGGCATTCAGGGTGACTTGCCAATTTTATCAAATTTTCACGAATTCTTTAACCAGTGTTCATAAACTTAGCTTTGGGGATCTGGTGGCTGTTCATGAGAAAATTAAGCGCAAAGTCAAAACTGAGTAATTTGCCAGAAGCCTATATTTACTTTGTTAATCAGTCTTGGAATTATTCCCACAGTGTTTCTACTAAAAACTTGTTAAAAGTAATTTTTCCACTCCCTAAATGTTCACTAAGAACTAAATTTTGCTGTTTTTAGTAATATCCTAATTGGGTAGATTAACACGGTTATACATACACAAAATAAATTTTATTTGTGAGACTTGATAGTTTTCTTAACCTAGTTACACTTTCCTGTTATTGATTAGATAACCGGAAAATCAAACCAAAAATTGTGAATGCTTTTTATTTTTTTTAGATAGAATTCTACCCAAGAGAGAGATACTAAAGCATTTAAAACAGCTATTATGTATCCTGTGCTACAGATTTTCGCAGATATGGCTAACTAATTGCCGTAAAGTTGCCAAGATAGCTGTCACCCCTCATGAAGTTGTTTGACTTCTGTAATTCAGTCAGCAAAACCATCAAGGAAAGTTTAAATTTTTCACAATAGCAAAGTTAGCCATTTCCAACGGCGATTTCGACAGCAGAGATCAAGATAAACTTAATTAAAAATTTATATTTCGCCTAGATAAACAGAAGCAACTGGCGTGGAGAGAACCACCTCCAGCTTAGATAAGCTAATCAGCATTTAAGTTGCATAAAACCCAATACAGTTCAGTTAACTGAACCGTATTGGCATAAAACCAGGGCTAAAGCCCTTACTACAAGCGAATCAGGCGTTGCATAAATGCGGGATGAATTGAGACTTTTGTACAAAGCAGAATATTAATTCTTTGCGCCTTTGCGCCTTTGCGCCTTTGCGTGAGACAAAAATCATCCCACTAATCAGCAACGCCGCGAATCAGTCTGGAAAAATGAATGACGATTAGCTTACTGCAAGCAGGGCTGTTTCATTCCCTTGTGTTGGGTGGGGTTTAAATCCCCCTGTTCCCCGTCCCCTGTTAAGTAACTTCCTGCATATTTTTCACAATCTTTGTGACCAAATTTCTGGGGATAAATCTCACCATTTCCGCCAGCATTTTATTTTTCAGCCCAGGAATAGCCACAGTTTTACCTGCCATTAAGGCACGATAACCGATTTTTGCGACTTTTTTGGCATCCATCATATTATTACTTTCTATTTGCCTAGCACCTGCAAGTCCTGTGCGTTTATGAAAAGCTGACTCTGTTGGGCCAGGACAAAGGGCTGTTACAGTTACACCTGTATTTTCTAATTCCCTCGCTAGTGCTTGGGAAAAAGATAAAATATAAGCTTTGGTGGCAAAATAAACTGCCATTAAAGGGCCTGGTTGAAATGCAGCAGCAGAAGCAAGATTTAATATCTTGCCATCACCTTTTCTGACCATGTCTTTAAGGAATAACTTAGTTAGATGAGTCAGAGTTACTAAATTTACTTGCAGCATTTCTAGTTCAGTATTCAAGTTAGTTTCACTAAATAAACCATGAATACCAAATCCAGCATTATTTACTAAAACATCAATCTGAATAGATTCTTGTTGTAATTCTGCAAAAATATCTTCTGGTGAAGTATTGATAGACAAATCCTTAACTATTGGTTTTACCCGAATTTCAAATTGATGCCTAATTTTATCAGCAACATCGGCTAGCTTTTGCGGCATGATATCTACTAATACAAGATTATAGTTATTCTGGGCAAAAATATATGCCAATTCATAACCAATACCGTTAGCAGCTCCTGTAATCAGAACCGTTTGGTTGCGTTGATGTGATTTTTTCATCAGAAAAAATATGTAGATTATACGTGATTGACTTGGCTTGTCTAAAATTTATGCAAAATAAGCGTGGAACAAATGCAGATACTTAACATCCTAAGTTTATGGTCAATGTAAGTTAAAAAATAAAATTTTTAACTCATCAAAACCAGTAATTAATCTCCTCTTTCTTAAAGATAGTTCCATAACTATAAAGCTGTTGTATATCGCAAGACAAACTGCAAAAATCGTAAAGTTATCGTTTGCCAACAGTAGCTTCAATTAATACCCAAGTAGTATTCTGGAAATCTCTAGGATGATTTTCAGCTTTCTAGATATCATCCAAATCTAAAATGCGCTAGAATAGCTCATTTCTCAGATATTAGATATTAGTTGAAAGTTGCGATCGCTACAAATTCTCAAAACCTCTGATATCAAAATCCAGTTTAATTGTGAACATATCTCAAACCGCATATTTATATAAGTATATAAAATATTCATGTAATTTAAATTACATGAATATAACTGTTGTGAACCTAGTGAAGCACACACTTCATGATGGCTACTTAACAGTCGATAAATATCATTTAAAGATATTTGCTTAAAAACAAATTGACGCGCTTTTACAAATCTAGATAACTCCTAGCACCAAGAGAAATTGCTGCACATATTGCAAATTTTGTTGCAATAGTGTTATATTTATTTACACAAAGTTACAAAAGTATAAAAAAGAGGTTAATTATGACAATTCTAGTTGCAGTAACACTTTTAGGTTGGGTAGCAGCTTCCGTACTAGGCACTTTAGCCTACTTCTTAGGAGAACAGAAAAAGCCCATCCACGAAAGAAACTGGCGTTCTGAATCTTTTGAAAAATTAGCAAAATCGATTACAGGTGCAGACATAGACTATAGCGATCGCACCCCCGCCTATGCTATGGATGCTTACACTAGCCGCAATTTACCTCAATAGCTGTAATGGACAGCAATAATAAAACCCCCAGTAATTGACGCTGGGGGTTTGTTTTTTAGGGGTGTAAGGGTGTAGGGGTGTAAGGGTGTAAGGGTGTAAGGGAGAAGTGGAGAAAGAAAACTCAATGCCCAATGCCCAATGCCCAATGCCCCATTCCCAATGCTTTACAAAGGACGATAAACCCGATAATTGATATTAGGGAAGATATTGTCCATTAATTCGACTTTTTCTAGCCAACCACTGTCGATTTTGCCGACTTTCACATCTTCATAGAGTTTATTAAAGCGCATTAAGTGCGATCGCGTGCGTCTCACCGCATAGGGAACCATTGTTCCTGTCCGCATAATAAACGCCCAGTCGGAAGATTGCGCCAATAATAATTCTCTCGCGGCTTGATTTAAAGCCTTCCAGCCTAATTCATCCTCTGGTTCTAATTGGGAGATTTCAATCATCCGTTCCGCAGCTTTATGCAGATGAGGGTAAATCCAAGCATTAGTCTCATTCAACCAATACTCATGGAAACCTTTGTAACCCCAACTCGACTGGGAAGGGCGACACACTTGTTGAGTCGGTTCAGCCCGTAAATAATCAGCCAAGTGGGTCATTTGATATGTTCCTTGGTCATACCAAGATTTACGGAACAGGTAATCAATAAACCAAGGGCCTTCATACCACCAATGACCGAATAATTCCGCATCGTAAGGCGAAACAATAATCGGCGGACGCTGCATAATGCTATAAAGATGTTCTGCTTGTCGTTCGCGGTTATACATAAAGTTAGCCGCGTGTTCTGCCGCCTTTTCCCTCGCCCAATAAGGATCATAAAGTGCCTTATCAGATAAACCTAAGCCGCGTCCGGTGATTTTGTGATACTTAATCCCCGTATTTTTACGCTGACCGTTGGGCATAATGTAGGGCTTGATGTACTCATACTCAGCTTCCCAGCCCAAGTCTTTGTAAAATTCCCGATATTCCGCCGCACCAGGATAACCCACCTCAGAAGACCATACCTGCTGAGAAGATTCATGATCTCGACCAAAAGCCGCCACACCAGTTTCAGTGTAAATTGGCGCGTAAGTACCAAAGCGGGGACGGGGACGCGCATACAAAATACCATGTCCATCGGTGAGGAAGTAACGCAAGCCAGCATCAGCTAGCATCCGTTCTAAGCCTTCATAGTAAGCGCATTCCGGCAGCCAAATTCCTTTAGGTGGACGACCAAAAGTTTCTTCGTAGTGTTCACAAGCAACCTGAATTTGCGCCCACACCGCTTGCGGATACATTTTCATCAACGGTAAATAGCCGTGAGTTGCACCACAGGTAATAATTTCTAAATTATTAGTTTCTTGGAACTGTTTAAACGCCGTCACCAAATCGCCATTGTAGCGTTCCCACATCTGGCGCGCTTCGTTAAATTCAGTGGCGTAGTGTTCCGCCAAATAACGCATATGCCCATTGTGGATATTGCGTTCGGCTTCCAGTTCTATAAGTTCTTCTAATTGTGCTAAATGTGCATCGTAGCGTTCTTGTAATAATGGATCACGCAGCATGGACACTAATGGGGGTGTCATACTCATCGTGATTTTAAAGTCTATACCGTCTCGCTTTAAGCCTTCAAATACTTTTAATAAGGGGATGTAAGTTTCTGTAATAGCTTCATAAAGCCATTCTTCTTCCAACACATAATCACTTTCTGGGTGACGCACGAAGGGTAGATGTGCATGAAGTACAAGCGCGACGTAGCCAATAGCCATAATTTTCTGGGGTGATTCTTATAAATTGAAGGTCTAGGGAGTAGGCAGAAATTAACAATATTTTAAGACCTTCTGGGGATCGTAGGAGATTAGTAATTTCAGCAAATTAAATATCAAGAAAGGGAACGGGGAACAGGGAACGGGAAACAGGGGGAGAACCCTATAAATAAATTTAGGGGCTGGGAAATGCTGTTATTCTTCATCATGATATAAATCTTGTAGACCTTGCACTTGAGTACGTCGGGAAGTGCGACGATATTTTTTACTTTCTAGTTTGGGTTCGTATTGGCTTTGGCCTTTGCCTTTGGTTTTGCGCTTTAAGGTCGATTCGGGATCGGCTTGTTGTTGGAGTTGTGTTTGTCTGGCGATCGCTGCGTCTAAAAACTCTAGATAATGTTCATAGCGTTCCCAATCACCCCGCACAGCACAATCTGGTTCATCTCGATGTAAACAATCATTAAATTTACAGTGAGCATGGGCGAGGCTTTCACTGGCTTCAGGGAAGTAATGTACTAATTCTTCGGGACTGCAATCTAAATCAGGCTGATTAAAGCCTGGAGTGTCTGCGAGTAAACCGCCGCTAGGTAACTCAAATAATTCTACGTGGCGTGTGGTATGACGACCACGAGCTAATTTCCCGGAAACTTCGCCCACGCGCAGGTTGATATCGGGAATCAGGGCATTAATTAAGCTAGATTTACCCACTCCAGAAGGCCCAGCCACAACCGTAATTTTCTGGCTGAGATGTTTTGCTACTTCCTCAATATTAATTTGCTGCTGAACGCTGATAAATAGGGGTTGATATCCCCAACTTAACAGGCGATCGCGAATTTCTGCTTGCTCTTGGGGTGTGACTAAATCGCTTTTATTCAAGCATAAAACCACATCTAAGCCCGTAGATTCAGCCTTAATTAAAAATCGGCTGAGTTGGTAAGGTTCGAGGGGAGGGTCAGCCACCGCAAAAACCAGCAGGATTTGGTTCGCATTGGCGATTGGTGGACGGTCTAATTCCGTTTGACGGGGTAAGACATCCGCGATCGCTCCTCGTTCTCCAGACCAATCTGGCTCTTCTACAATCACGCGATCGCCCACCATCACCTGCTGACCGATTTTTTTCAGTCGAGTCCGACGAGTACATAGGAGGAAGGGGAGCAGAGGAGAATTTAAATCTAATTCTCCCCCTGCACCCCTGCACCCCTGCACCCCTGCCTCAAAATCTAGCTGTACCTTGTAGAAATTCGCCTGTACGGCTAACACCGTACCCAAAAACTGTCCAGTAGTACCAAGTTTCATTAGGCGTTTACAGGACGGCGAACTAACAAAGCAAAATAGTCGGCACAGTCGGTAATTTTTTCTACTTGATAACCGGCCATGGTCAAACTATCGGGGACTTGCTCAATCGGCTCACCAGGGTCTAGCCATACCTCCAACAAAGTACCAGGGGACATTTGCTCCAAACGGAGTTTAGTCCGCACGAAATTAATCGGGCAAGGAGTGCCGCGCAAATCTAGTTGAGCATCAGGAGTTGATAGAGAAGATAACTTCATTACTTAAACAGATTTCCCAAAAAACCTTCTAAACCGCCTTTACCAGTACGGTCTCCCTTAATTTTAGCTAGCTTCTCTAACAATTCTCTCTCCTCTGGTGTCACCTTAGTAGGAATATCAATTAACACCGTTAATAGATGATCCCCTCGGCTCACGGGATTACCCAAGCGGGGTACACCACGATTTTCTAATTTCATCACCGTATTGGGTTGAGTCCCGGCGGGGATAATTAACTCTACTGGCCCATCTACGGTATTCACTTCCAAGCGACAGCCTAAAATCGCTTGTAAATAGCTCACCTTAATTTCTGAGAGGACGTTAATGCCATCACGTTGGAATTCCTCATCCTCATTCACGAACAAATATACGTACAAATCCCCTGGCGGGCCACCACGTTGACCAGCATCACCTTCTTGGGATATGCGTAAGCGTGTACCGTTGTCTACACCTGCGGGGATGGTGATTTTCAGTTTCTTGGTAATTTGATTAGTACCTTTACCATCACAGGTATCACATTTGTCTTCAATTACCATACCCGTGCCATTACAGGTGGGACAAGTGGATACTTGAGTAAAACTACCGAAGGGCGTTCTGGTCACACGCCGTACCTGACCAGAACCACTACAAGTGGAACAAGTACGGGGACGAGTCCCTGGTTTGGCACCAGAACCAGCACAGGTCTCACAGGTTTCTAAATGGGAAATGCGAATTTCCTTTTCACCACCAAAAACTGCTTCCCGAAAATCTAACTTTAAGTCTAGCCGTAAATCATCGCCTCGCGCCGGCCCGCTACGCCGTCTTTGTGTGGGGCCGCCCATACCACCGGCAAAACCGCTAAAAATACTTTCAAAGATATCGGCAAAGCCACCCATATCGCCCATATCTTGGAAGCCTACACCAGCACCAGAAACTCCTTCAGGCCCAAAGCGATCGTAACGTGCGCGGGTTTCTGGCTCGGATAGGACTTCGTAAGCACGGTTAATTTCTTTAAATCGTTCCTCCGCACCAGATTCTTTGTTCACGTCTGGGTGATACTTCCGGGCGAGACGACGATAAGCCTGTTTGATTTCTTCCTTGTCAGCGTCACGAGAAACGCCAAGAACTTCATAGTAGTCGCGGGCCATATAGCAAAGGTAAAAGTGAGGACGGATAGATAATTAAAGCAGCAGACACCACTAGGGCGGCTGGCTATCAACTAGGCAGAAGGTAGACGTTAACTTATTTTAATAATTGATTTTACCTTTTACCTTTTACAAAAATCACCAGCAAATAGCAAGTTAAGAGAGCTTTTCTTGATTCAACAAAAGAAAGCTACTGCATTTGAGAGTCAGAGAACAACAGCTGAGATTTGTGACTCACAAACTTGGCTGTCTCTTTTACAATTGTGCTACGTACCACGAAAAAAGCCTGCCCACAAACTAGAGGGGCTAGCCGCACCATCAGGTGTGGAAAACCCCCCTTGCAATAAGTCAAAAGGTAAAAATCAAAAGGAAAAACATCCTTTTCCTTTTTCCTTTTAACTTTTGCCTTTGTCATTCCTAATCTATCGCTTCATAATCAGCTTGCGCTGTGCTTTCCTCATCAAAATCAAAATTAAATTGAGGGATCAGAGTCCCATTCATCGGATGTTCCATTTCGGGAGGTAACGCTTCACCGGCGATCGCATCTATTGTCTCATCGCCTTGACCGCCTGCGCGTTGGTAGACATCCGCACCAATCGCAAACAGAGTTTGTTGGAAGTCTTCTAGACACTGTTGAAACTCTTTGAGGGAGATCGCAGGATTTGTCATCACACTCTGAAGTAGAGCGACTTTTTCGTTGGCCAGAGCTTTCATTTGCTCCCCAATCAGTTGTCCGTTATCTTTGATAGTCGATTCATAACTAGACAACAGATTGTCAGCTTGGTTTTTGAGTTCCACAAGTTCTTTGCGTCTTTTATCTTCTTCGGCAAAAACTTCGGCTTCTTGGCGCATCCGTTCTACTTCGTTGGTACTCAATCCACCTGTATTGGTAATGCGAATGCTCTGTTCTCTACCCGTGCCTTTATCCTGGGCTGCAACCTTGAGGATACCGTTAACATCGATTTCAAAAGATACCTCAATTTGCGGTACACCACGGGGGGCTGGCGGAATTCCTGCTAAGAGGAATTTGCCGAGACTTTTATTATCTCTTGCCATCGCCCGTTCACCTTGGAGGACATGAATTTCCACGGAAGTTTGACCATCCACGGCGGTAGAAAAGACTTGTGATTTGCTGGTGGGAATTGTGGTGTTACGTTCGATGATTTTGGTGAAGACTTCGCCCAAAGTTTCAATGCCCAAAGATAGAGGTGTGACATCCAACAGCAAAAGATTATCAACCTCGCCACCCAAAACACCTGCTTGAATAGCTGCACCCAAAGCTACCGCTTCATCCGGGTTCACAGAACGGTCTGGAGTTTTGCCGTTAAAAAATTTAATTAGGGCGTTTTGGACAGCCGGAATGCGAGTAGAACCCCCTACAAGAATAATTCTGTTGATATCTTGAGGTTGGAGGTCAGCATCTTTGAGGGCTTGCGTCATTGGTTGGATGGTAGCTTCAATTAAATATCCCACCAATTCTTCAAATTTAGAGCGGCTCAGTTCCATTTCTAGATGCTTTGGCCCAGTGGCATCGGCCGTAATGAAAGGCAAGTTAATGGAGGTACTGACCATACTAGAGAGTTCTATTTTGGCTTTTTCTGCGGCTTCTCGGAGTCGTTGCAGTGCCATTTTATCTTGAGCTAGGTCGATGTTGTCTTGTTGTTGGAAGCGTTCAATCATCCAATTGACAATACAACTATCAAAGTCATCACCACCTAATTGATTATTGCCACTGGTAGCTTTGACTTCAAAAACCCCATCCCCTAGTTGCAGGATAGAGACATCGAATGTTCCGCCGCCTAAGTCAAAAACTAAAATCAGCTGCTCCTGGTCTTGCTTATCTAAGCCAAACGCTAAAGCCGCAGCTGTCGGTTCATTGATAATTCTTAATACTTCTAAACCAGCAATAGTGCCAGCATCTTTAGTGGCTTGTCGTTGAGCATCGGTGAAATATGCTGGTACGGTAATTACGGCTTGCGTGACAGTTTCGCCCAAGAAATTTTCTGCATCTTGCTTGAGTTTTTGCAAAATCATGGCAGATATTTCTTGGGGCGTGAAATTTTTATTGCGAATCTGCACATCAACAGTTTCGTCTCGACCTTTGACACAGTTATAAGGGACGCGATCGCGCTCTGATTCCGTGTCATCCCAACGACGACCGATAAATCTTTTAATACTAAAACCGTGTTTTCTGCGTTAGTAACAGCTTGGCGTTTGGCTAATTGACCGACCAAGCGATCGCCACTTTTACCAAATCCCACGATACTTGGAGTAGTTCTTCCGCCTTCGGAATTGGCGATGACAATTGGCTGTCCACCTTCTAAAACCGCAACACAACTATTTGTAGTGCCTAAGTCGATTCCAATAACTTTTCCCATATTAAGGTATTTTTACTGACTGCTGTTGCCGTAATGCTATATGCGCGGACAACCTTGAGGCCAAAGAGGGAGATTTAGGGGTGCAACACTGGAGGAATTTAGGAAAGGAAATTTCCGATTATGCCTCATACAAGGTTTCACCAATCCTCAATCGCCAGTTGCCAGTTCCCAATACCCAACACTGAGCAATGCTCGCCTCCACTATAATCCAGGCACTATTGGTCAGTGAGGCGAGCAAATACAGTAATTAACTGTCGGCTGGACTCGACTGACTTTCTGGTGCAGGTGGTGCATCTTCCTTGGGAGCAGCCACTTTCACCATCGAATGGCGCAAAACGCGATCGCCCAAGTAATATCCGCGCACTAACTCTTCTAACACTGTTCCTTCAGGATGTTCATCCGTAGGTTCGCGCATTACTGCTTCATGAAGGTTAGGATCAAATTCTTGACCTTCGGGACGCATTGGTGATACACCCAGTCGCTTCAGGGAATCTACCAGTTGTTTATAGACTCCTTGATAACTTTTATGAATTGTCATCTCACCTTCAGTTTGCGGTTTCAGGTGCGCTCTTGCCCGTTCAAAATTATCAACTACGGGCAGTAACTCCATAATTGTGTTGCGCTTTACCTGCAAATCTAACTCTTCTTTTTCTTTTTGTGTACGTTTACGGTAATTTTCAAAATCAGCCGCAATTCTCATGTACTGCGTACTACGTTCTTCCAGTTGCGCTTTGAGTAAATCAATTTGCTGATTTAATTCTGCCAAAGCGGCTGTTTCGATCTGAATTGTTTCTGGTGCAGCAAAGTTATTTTCTTCTGTGAGTACAGTGTCTCCCGATACATTATTGGGGGCTGCCACTTGCTCAGTAACCTCGCTGCCAGATTCGTGAGAATTAATTGGGGCTTGGGAGTCGCTCATCATTGCTTGATTTACCTCTGTTGATTCACCCAACGGCTGGCTTGTATTGTTGACCTGTTTATTTTCGTCCATCATTATCTAAGTCTACTCATCCCAGGTGTGCTTTACGGTAGAATTTCGCCACAAGTACCCACCATTTTGATCAATGGCTATACACTCAGGCTGATGTTTGACCGCAATTTCCCCAGAAATGCTTTTACAGTCATCTTATTTTGACAAATGGTGAACAGACCTTCTAGGTGTGAGAAACCGAAATTAGTCAATAGGCAATAGTCAATAGTCAACAGTCCCCAGTCCCCAGTCCCCAATCCCCAGTCCCCAATCCCCATTCCCCAATCCCCATTCCCCAGTCCCCAGTCCCTAGTCCCCAATCCCCAATCCAGACATTTTAAAGTTTTCACCTGAATTTACTTAGTCTTAATGAAAATTATTTAGCTCAGGTTGGGAATACTCTAAGCAGAGGTTTTCCCTACTCATTGCTCATCTATGACTCAATCCTCTCCGCAACGGCGCAGTACCGCTCTCACGACAAGAACGGAGTTTTCGCCTTTTGGTAGTAAATTAGTCCAGTCTGGTTATGTCAATACTGACCAGATGAGGCAAGCGTTGATTGAAAGTCGCAAGTCTGGTAGACCATTGACAGACGTGCTAGAGTCAATCACCGGGCGACAATTATCACCTGAGTTTCTCAGACAATACAAGAAACAACAATTATTTGAACTGAAGATACTATACGGTGTCGAATTCCTTGATCCGGAAGCCAACAATGTTGGCGATACAATGGTGGGTCAACTGATAGAATCTCTGATTCCAGTTGATATCTGCCGTCGTCATCGTTTAGTACCCTTATCAAAAAATGATCAACAAAATCCACCCTACATTCTGGTGGCAATGGTTGATCCAGATAACTTAGAAGCGTCTGATGACCTGAATCGTATCTTGCGCCCCCAAGGTTTAGCACTCAAGCGCATGGTAATCACCCAGGAGGATTATCAGCAACTGATCAATCAATATCTGGATGATTTGGCTGTCCGACAAAAACACATAGAACAAGAAAAATTTACAGATATTAATCAGGATTTAGAAAACCTCAGCAATCTCAACCTGGAAGATGCCCCAGAAGAAATGGAGGCGGATTTAGGGGCGGCGATGAAGGGTGCAGAGGATGCGCCAGTGATTAATCTGGTGAACCGCATTCTGGCGAAAGCTTTGCACGAGAAGGTTTCTGATATCCACATTGAACCCCAAGAAGAAAATTTGCGGATTCGTTTCCGTAAGGACGGGGTGTTGCGAGAGGCTTTTGATCCTCTACCGAAAAAAATCATTCCGGCGGTCACAGCCCGATTTAAGATCATCTCCAACTTAGATATTGCAGAAAGACGTTTACCTCAAGATGGACGGATTCGTCGGATGTTTGAGGGACGCAAAGTAGACTTTCGGGTCAATACCCTACCCAGTCGCTATGGGGAAAAGGTGTGTCTGCGAATTTTGGATAACTCTTCTACCCAACTGGGATTGAATAAGTTAATTACCGACCCAGAAACCTTGCAGATTGTTCAAGATATGGTCAGCAAGCCTTTCGGGTTGATTTTGGTCACAGGGCCTACTGGTTCTGGTAAAACAACTTCACTGTATTCAGCACTAGCAGAAAAGAACTCTCCTGGTATTAATATCAGTACGGTAGAAGATCCAATTGAGTACAGTTTGCCGGGGATTACTCAAGTCCAGGTAATTCGGGAAAAAGGACTAGATTTCGCCACTGCATTACGGGCGTTTTTGCGACAAGACCCCGATGTGCTACTGGTGGGGGAAACACGAGATAAAGAAACAGCCAAAACAGCGATTGAAGCTGCTTTGACTGGTCACTTAGTATTAACTACTTTACACACAAATGATGCTCCTGGAGCGATCGCTCGTTTGGGAGAAATGGGTATTGAACCATTTATGGTGTCAAGTTCTCTAATTGGGGTGTTAGCACAACGTCTAGTGCGGCGTGTTTGTTCTGAGTGTAAGATTGCCTATACTCCCACACCAGAAGAGCTAGCCCGTTATGGGATGTCTGCTTCCCAAGAAGTTAACGTCACCTTCTATAAGGCTAATACTGTACCATCAGAGGCGATCGCGGAAGCTAAAAACAAAAATCAGCTTTGTCCCGCCTGTAACGGTGTCGGCTACAAAGGCCGTTGTGGTGTTTATGAAGTCATGCGGGTGACTGAACAGCTACAAACTTTAATCAACGAAGAAGCACCCACAGAACGCATCAAAGAGGTAGCTGTTGAAGAAGGGATGAAAACCTTGCTGGCTTACAGTTTAGACCTAGTACGCCAAGGTTCTACCACCTTAGAAGAAGTAGAACGGGTGACATTCACAGACACAGGTTTAGAAGCTGAATTAAAAGCTAAACGTAAGAGTGGACTGACCTGTCGCAGTTGCAACGCCGTCTTACAACCAGAATGGCTCGATTGTCCCTACTGTATGACACCTCGGTTTGATGATTAGTCAGAAAAGAAGAGGAAACACACCCAAGATGTTTCCCCTATACCCTGACACCCTTATACCCCTATACCCTTTTTGCATTTTGAATTGGAGTGCAGCGAACCTATGGAAATGATGATTGAAGACTTGATGGAGCAGATGATTGAAATGGGTGGTTCGGATCTGCACTTATCCGCAGGTTTACCCCCCTATTTTCGGATCAGTGGTAAGCTCACACCCATCGGGGATAATGTCTTGAGTGCGGAGCAATGCCAAAGACTAATTTTTAGTATGCTCAATAATACCCAACGCAAAACCCTAGAACAAACCTGGGAGTTGGACTGTTCCTATGGTGTTAAGGGTCTAGCTCGTTTTCGGGTAAACGTTTATAAAGAGCGTGGTGCATATGCTGCTTGTTTACGCGCTCTGAGTTCTAAAATCCCTAATTTTGAGAAATTAGGTTTACCAGATGTAGTCAGAGAAATGTCTGATAAACCCAGAGGACTAATTCTGGTGACAGGCCCTACAGGTTCTGGTAAAACCACCACTCTAGCGGCAATGATTGATTTAATTAACCGCACTAAAGCCGAACACATTTTAACAGTAGAAGACCCCATTGAATTTGTTTACGAACCAATTAAAAGTCTAGTTCACCAAAGACAATTAGGTGAAGACACTAAGAGTTTTGCTAATGCTTTGAAAGCTGCTCTGCGGGAAGATCCAGATATTATCCTGGTGGGGGAAATGCGGGATTTAGAAACAATTTCTTTGGCCATTTCCGCCGCAGAAACAGGACACTTAGTATTTGGTACATTACACACCAGTTCCGCCGCCCAAACTGTTGACCGGATTATTGACGTTTTCCCCCATGAAAGACAAACCCAAGTACGGGTGCAATTATCTAACTCTTTAGTAGCAGTATTCAGTCAAACCTTAGTACCGAAGAAGAATCCTAAACCCGGTGAATATGGACGGGTAATGGCGCAGGAAATCATGATTGTTACTCCCGCTATTTCTAACTTAATTCGTGAAGGGAAAACATCACAAATTTACTCTGCAATTCAAACAGGCGGTAAATTGGGAATGCAAACTTTAGAAAAAGTTTTAGCAGATTACTACAAAGCAGGCGCAATTTCTTTTGAAGCTGCAATGTCTAAAACTTCTAAACCTGATGAAATTCAACGCCTCATTGGTACTGCTCCCCCACAAGCCGCAGGTGCAAAACCCGGTGCTGTCAAAGCACATTAATCTTAGTCAACAATCAATAGTCAACAGTCAACAGTCCACTAATAAACTATGGACTATTGACTATGGACTATTGACTAAATTAATAATTTTGAATTTTGAATTATTATGCCAACATTTGTTGCCCGTGTTCGGGATTCACAGGGAAAAACTAGAAGCGAAAAAGTGGTTGCTGAATCTTTGGCGGACGCTCGCACTAATTTGAGAGATAAAGGTTTTGTAGTTCAAGACTTAAAGCAGTCAGGCGGTGGTTTTGACTTCCAAAAATTCCAGAATTCTTTTGCAAAAGTTACTGTTAAAGAAAAGGCGGTCTTCTCTAGACAATTAGCCACCTTGGTCAATGCTGGTGTAGCTATTGTGAGAGGTTTAGGTGTACTCGGTGATCAGTGCGAGAATCCTAAAATGAAGCAGGCTCTCATTGATATTAGTAATGATGTTCAAAGTGGTGTGAATCTCTCAGATGCTATGCGGAAGCATCCTGATTGTTTTGATGGATTATATGTCAGTATGATCCAAGCAGGAGAGGTTGGTGGTGTTCTGGATGAAGTTCTCAATCGCCTCGCCAAATTATTAGAAGATATGGCTAGATTACAGAACCAAATTAAATCTGCTCTAGCTTATCCTGTGGTGGTTGGTTTTTTGGCAACTGCTATCTTCGTGGGTATGACTGTATTTTTGATTCCTATTTTTGCAAAAATCTTCCAGGAATTAGGAACAGAATTACCAGCACTGACGGCATTTCTGATGACTTGTAGTCAAATTTTAAGAAGTCCTTGGGCATTAGTAATTATTGCCTCACTTGTAGGTGTAAGATTTGCTTTTACACAATATTATAAAACCCGTGTTGGTAAGGAAACTATTGACCGTCTTTCTTTAAAGATGCCTTTGTTTGGTGATTTAATTCAAAAATCTGCAGTGGCGCGTTTTAGTCGTACCTTTGGTTCTTTGACCCGTTCTGGTGTACCGATTTTGACATCATTAGAAATTGTACGAGATACATCAGGTAATCAGGTAGTTGCTAATGCTATTGATGGAGCCAGAGCAGAAATCCAACAAGGGGGTATGATTAGTTTGGCTCTACAGAAAGCGAATGTTTTTCCAGCAATGGCGATTCAAATGATTAGCATTGGTGAAGAAACTGGGGAACTAGATGGGATGTTAATGAAAGTTGCTGACTTCTATGAGGATGAAGTTGAGCAAGCAGTAAAAGCATTAACTAGCGTGTTAGAACCAATTATGATTTTGGTGTTAGGGGGTATGGTGGGGACAATTTTGTTAGCTATGTATCTACCCTTATTTAAGGTGTTTGAAAAATTGGGATAGTCAAAAATAAACCATGAATTGTAAAATTTGAATTGATTATGCCTGTGCAGAAATCTTATTATGAAGCGAGTTTAGCAGAGTATAGCAATCATTTAGCAGCGATCGCATTACTCAAGCAATACCGTCCCTACTTGGAAATGCTCCCTAGTCTGCGCCGTCCACATGAAAGCTTAATCTCTATTCCTCTGCCAATTGTGCGTTTACGCAACATTCAGTCTGCAACTACACAGGCTATTCATCTCCCCTGTGATGTGGCAATTTTAATGTGTGATCCTGAGTGGAAGGTGAAAACCGGAGCAGAAATTTTACTATTTATCCATCGTCCCGATGAAGATTTTTCAGATTTGTTAGGACGTTGGCGACAAACTCAGGTGTTTTTAGATCAAGATTATGAATGGTTGATGCCCTATCGTCACAGTCATATTTTCAGTGAGGGGGCTAATAGTATATATCCTTTATTTATTCTGTTTAATGAGACTTCAGAACGTATTCAAAGGGGTCTGATAGGTGCAGAATTGCCATTTGTCATTCAAACGCCTACTTTACAACTTTCTGATGAAAATCAGGATGAAGAAAGTTTAGAAACGTGGGAATAACAAATTTAACCACCTCATTCAAGCCTCTGCTAAATTGCCAATTATATATCAGGATGAAGATGCGATGCGATCGCCTTCGTCCCAGTGTGTGCACGCTATCCCTATGAAGTCTGGATAGCTCCCATTCAGCCAGTCAGCAGTTTTACAGAACTAACTCCAAAACAACGTTTGGGACTGGCTAAGGCATTGAAAACCGTCACCCTCAAGTATGACTGCTGGTAGCATCGTCTGTTTCCTTACCTAATGGCTATTTCTGTCTGATGGGAAAATAGGTAAATTTAAAAAGGCGCATTTCATAAATAATGCGTCTCATGTTGAATAATTGGTTAATATCAAATTAGAATATATAAAAATTCTACAATTTAGGTAAATATGAGAGTTAAAGGTATAAAACGTGGTCAAAATATTGAACTGTTAGAACAACTAAACAATATTCCCGATGGTACAGAAATAATAATTGACTTGGAATTGATTGAACAGCAAATAACCGAACGAAAACTACCTTTAACAGAAGAAGAGAGATTAGCTAAATTAAGGAAATTATTTGGGGCGTGGAAAAATCAACCAGATTTAACAGAAATATTTGCAGAAATTGACCAACAACGCCATACTTACCAAGGTAGAACCATAGACTCAATTGATCATCAGGAGAACGGCTAATGTATCTGTTAGATACTAACATTTGCATTGCACTTCTCAAAGATAACCCCCAAGCAGTGAATAAATTTAATCACTACTTTAGCCAATGTTATCTATCCACAATTATAGTTGCGGAACTTTATAAAGGCATTTACTATTCTCAACAGATAGCTACAAACCTGAAGACTTTGCAGCAATTTACTGAACTATTACCCATAGAACCATTTGACTTAGACGCAGCTATTGAATTTGGCAAGATTCAAA